>NZ_DS996808.1:30678-513533 GCF_000156235.1 Pseudovibrio sp. JE062 | reverse complement strand
AAGTACTATGATCATCATAGCGGGCGCCAACAACAACAACACCGCTGTCGTTAAGGGCCAGCTGATATCCAAAACGATCTCCCTCAGCACCATCTGAAGCCGTAATCTTGAACTCACTATATCCACCGGACCCATCTGGACGGTAAACATAAACGGAACCAGACTGATTGCCCTTGTCGTCGTCACCATAAGCACTAACGGCAACAATACCGGCATCATTGATCGCCGCAGAATGACCAAAATAACCGTTCTTAATACCGTCAGAAGCGGTCAACTGGACCTGCTGAACACCGCCTTGTCCATCGGAAGCATAAACATAGACTGAGCCAGAATTGGACATATCTTTGTTTTGATCATCATAGCGAGCACCGACAACAACACTGCCAGCCGAGTTCACCGACACTGAAGCTCCAAAGCTATCTCCACTTGCTCCATCAGATGCAACAAGCTTGGAAACAGACGGATGGACATACGTTTCACCAATGGGAGGTAGATCAACAGCATCATTAGCACCATTGATGGTAACGGTGACTGTCTTGGTAATTGGCTCTGCAGTGCCATCACTCACGGTGTAAGTGAAGGTGTCAGTTGCTGTCTCGCCAGCCGCCAGATGCTCGAACTGACCGTTCGGATCATACTGAAACTTGCCGTCAATAAGAGACACTTCACCTGTCGTGCCGCTGGCATCAAACGTGATAGTGGCTGTGTCGGATGCATCCGGGTCGTTATAAGCGGGCTCGATCAGAACACTGTCATCTTCCGAGGTGGAAGCAGCAATATCTGAGACAACCGGAGCATCGTTGGTGCCGACGATGGTCACTGTAACCGGCTGACTCGCAATCCCACCATTGCCGTCATCCAAGGTCACAGTGAACACAAGTTCAACCTGTTCACCTGCTGCCAGATAATCGAACACGGTGGAAGCAGCAGAGAAAGTCAGTTCGATGGTACCTTCAACGCTTGAAGCCGAAGACGTAACTCCTGTAACGCTCAGCAGAGCTTTGAGGTCATCATCACTCAAGGATGACAGGCCAGAGGTGACACCGGTTGCGCTGACTTCTGTGATGCTGGCGGTGTGAGCATCATCTGACACGTCCACATCTGTAAAGGCCAGCTGAAGGCTCTGAGTGATCGGGGAAGTATTGGTGGTCTCCCACAACGCTAGTTCATTTGCAGGATGGGTGTAGTTGCCCAATGCATCGGGCTTGAACACATAGACGGACCCGGAGTTATAACCCTGGTCATCATCTCCCGGGGCACCAACCAGCACCGTGCCATCCGGATTGATGGCAACGTGACTGCCAAAGGCATCTGTTGCAACACCATCAGGCGCAACAAGCTTGGTTTGGGTATAACCACCTTGCCCATCTGGTACATAAACATAGACAGAGCCGGCACCATAGGCGACCGCATCATCATTGCTGGCGCCGACAACGATCACACCAGCTTCATTCATGGCGACAGCATTGCCGAAACCATCTTGAGCGGACGCATCTGAGGCCGTCAGAGTGATCGGAGCTGCATATGTTCCTTCTGGAGTTGGTGCATAGATATAAACCGCTCCGGCATCACCACCGGCGCTATCAGCCCCCTTTGCACCAACAACGATGAAACCTGTTGCATTTACAGTAATAGAGCTGCCGAACTGATCGTAAGTCACCCCTTGCGGCAATGTCAGTTTGATCGGCGCACCATAGTCTCCTGAACCATTTGGTTGGTAGACATAGACAGATCCACTCTGGGAACCAAGATCATCATCACCAGGCGTTCCAACCACAACCAGTCCCGCATCGTTTACCGAGACATAAGCTCCAAACATTGCACCTGGGACACCATCAGGGGCACTCAAGGCCACATTGTCATAGCCACCAGCTTCATTGGGAATAAACACCTGTACAGCGCCTGTAACCGGCACTCCATTTGCGGTGCTCTGAGGGGCACCACTGACGATCACTCCGCTCTCGCTGATGGCAACAGAACTTCCCAACAGTTGCCCTGCTGCTCCTTCCGATGCAGTCAACTTAACGGGCTCAGAGTACCCCCCAGACCCATCGGGACGATAAACATAGATGGAACCTGAATGCGGTCCGTTATCGTCATCGGCAGCAGCGCCAACTACAATCACACCAGCTTCATTGATACCGACAGACTTACCGAACTGACCTGCATTGACACCGTCTGGAGCCGTTAGCTTGAGTTCAGTAACACCGCCGGACCCATCTGGCTGGCGCACCACAACAGAACCACCAGCGTACACAATGCCTTCACTGTCTCCAGGCACACCAACAACAACCGTCCCAGCTCCGTTCACCGCAACACTGGAGCCATAACCATCCACTGAAGCACCCTGTGCATCAACAACATGAGTGACAGAGGAAACAACCTCGGAGGAAACAAAAATTGGGGCATCAGCTGCACCATTAATTGTAACCGTAACTGTCTTGGTAACGGGCTCTGCTGTGCCATCGCTTACTGTATAAGTGAAGGTATCTGTTGCAGTTTCACCAACAGCCAGATACTCGAACTGGCCTTTCGGATCATACTGAAACTTGCCATCAACAAGAGACACTTCACCTGTCGCACCGCTGGCATCAAATGTGATGGTGTGGGTGTCGGAGCTGTCTGCATCTGAGAACGCAGGCTCAATCAGAACACTGTTGTCCTCTGAAGTTGATGTCACGATGTCTGAGACAATTGGAGCATCATTAGCGCCATTGATTGTAACCGTTGCAGTCTTGGTGACTATTCCGCCATTGCCATCATCGACGGTATAGGTGAAGGTGTCAGTAGCTGTCTCGCCAACTGCCAGTTGCTCAAACTGACCATTTGGATCATACCGGAACTTGCCATCAGCAAGAGACACTTCGCCTGTCGTACCACTGGCATCAAAGATGATGGTGTGGGTGTCGGAGCTGTCTACATCCGAGAACTCTGGTTCAATGAGAACACTGTTGTCTTCAGAAGTCGATGTCGCAATGTCTGAGACAACTGGAGCATCATTAGCACCATTGATGGTGACGGTGACTGTCTTGGTAATTGGCTCTGCGGTGCCATCACTCACGGTGTAAGTGAATGTATCTGTTGCTGTTTCACCAACAGCCAGGTGCTCAAACTGACCGTTCGGGTCATATTGGAATTTGCCATCAATAAGAGACACTTCACCTATCGTACCGCTGGCATCGAATGTAATGGTGTGGGTGTCGGCTGCATCCGGGTCGATATAAGCGGGCTCGATCAGAACACTGTCATCTTCCGAAGTGGAAGCAGCAATATCAGAGACAACCGGAGCATCGTTGGTGCCAACGATGGTGACAGTCACTGGCTGGGTCGCAACTCCCCCATTGCCATCATCTAGTGTCACAGTGAACACAAGCTCAACCTGTTCGCCTGCTGCCAGATAATCGAACACGGTGGAAGCAGCAGAGAAAGTCAGATCGATGGTACCTTCAACGCTTGAAGCCGAAGACGTAACTCCTGTAACGCTCAGCAGAGCTTTGAGGTCATCATCACTCAAGGATGACAGGCCAGAGGTGACACCGGTTGCGCTGACTTCTGTGATGCTGGCGGTGTGAGCATCATCAGATACATCCACATCCGTAAAGGCCAGCTGAAGGCTCTGGGTAATTGGCGAGGTGCCGGTGCTTTCTACAAGGCTAAGCGCGTCAGAGATCTGAACAGGTTCATTGTAACTGTAACCACCAGAGGTATCGGGCTTAAACACATAAACCGATCCCGCTCGGTTGTTTTCATACCATGCACCGACAGTGATTTCGCCTACATCGTTGATCGCAACTGAAAAGCCAAAATACGAATCTACCGCCCCATCGGGAGCAGTTAATTTGTATTCAGCATACCCACCGAAACCATCTGGAACATATGCATAGACTGAGCCCGATTTATCCCCATTATCATCATTGTAAGCACCAATAACAATTACTCCGGCATCATTTACTGCAACGCCAGTGCCAAAATAATCATTCTGAGTACCATCTGATGCCGTTAGTTTAGTCTCAGAATATCCACCTTCTCCATCAGGAGTATAAATATAGGCTGATCCAGAGTTATTTCCGAGGTCATCATTGTTGCGAGCACCAACGACAATCAAACCATTCTCATTGATTGCAATCGCATCACCAAAGTGATCATCATCCGCTCGATCAGAAGCCGTCAACTTGACCTCTGAGTATCCACCGGAAGAATCCGGAACAAAAACAGAAACGTAGCCAGCGGAGTTAAACTCTCCGCCCTGACCTGTAGGATAACTTGCTATAGAGGTAGATGCACCAACAACAATTATTCCTGCATCATTTACTTCCACAGATCGGCCAAAATTGTCATTGGCGCTAAGAGTCGCAGACGTCAACTCAATTTCCGAGTACCCACCAAAACCATTAGGCACATAAGCAAATGCAGCACCTGCTACCTGCAAATCTCCGCCTGGTTTGTTATATTGCTCACCAACAATAATTAGGCCTGAGTTACTTACCGCAACTGCGTAGCCAAAACTATACGAGTTCCCAGGAATCTTCACTTCACTATAATTACCAGAACCGTCTGGTTGGTAGACATAAACAGAACTTTTAGCTCCGACTACAACCAAACCACTATCATTTATAGCAGTTGCATAACCAAAATTCTCATACTCAGTACCATCAGAGGCAATCAGCTTAACTTCCTGAACCCCTCCATGCCCATCTGGCCTGTAAACATAAACAGCTCCGCTATTTTTTTCATTGCCATCTCCATGCCGCGCACCTGCGACTACAGTGCCAGAGGAATTTACTGATACTGATAGACCAAGGTCATCATTTTTCTCCCCATCGGAGGCCGCAAACTTCACTGGTTCGGGGGCATTTTGCGTTTTAGCTGCAAACACCGGCGCATCGTTGGCACCATTGATGGTGATCGTTGCAGTCTTGGTAACTACTCCGCCATTGCCATCATCAACAGTGTAGGTGAAGGTGTCAGTTGCAGTCTCACCAACAGCCAGATACTCGAACTGACCTTTGGGGTCATATTGGAATTTGCCATCAACAAGAGACACTTCACCTGTCGTGCCGCTGGCATCAAACGTGATGGAATGAGTGTCGGAGCTGTCTGCATCAGAGAACTCTGGTTCAATGAGAACGCTGTTGTCTTCAGAAGTCGATGTCACGATGTCTGAGACAATTGGAGTATCATTAGCGCCATTGATGGTGATCGTTGCAGTCTTGGTGACTACTCCGCCGTTGCCGTCATCGACAGTATAGGTGAAGGTGTCGGTTGCTGTCTCACCAACAGCCAGATGCTCGAACTGATCGTTCGGATCATATTGGAATTTGCCATCAACAAGAGACACTTCACCTGTCGTGCCGCTGGCATCGAATGTGATGGTGTGGGTGTCGGAGCTGTCTGCATCTGAGAACGCAGGCTCAATCAGAACACTGTTGTCCTCTGAAGTTGATGTCACGATGTCTGAGACAATTGGAGCATCATTAGCGCCATTGATTGTAACCGTTGCAGTCTTGGTGACTATTCCGCCATTGCCATCATCGACGGTATAGGTGAAGGTGTCAGTAGCTGTCTCGCCAACTGCCAGTTGCTCAAACTGACCATTTGGATCATACCGGAACTTGCCATCAGCAAGAGACACTTCGCCTGTCGTACCACTGGCATCAAAGATGATGGTGTGGGTGTCGGAGCTGTCTACATCCGAGAACTCTGGTTCAATGAGAACACTGTTGTCTTCAGAAGTCGATGTCGCAATGTCTGAGACAACTGGAGCATCATTAGCACCATTGATGGTGACGGTGACTGTCTTGGTAATTGGCTCTGCGGTGCCATCACTCACGGTGTAAGTGAATGTATCTGTTGCTGTTTCACCAACAGCCAGGTGCTCAAACTGACCGTTCGGGTCATATTGGAATTTGCCATCAATAAGAGACACTTCACCTATCGTACCGCTGGCATCGAATGTAATGGTGTGGGTGTCGGCTGCATCCGGGTCGATATAAGCGGGCTCGATCAGAACACTGTCATCTTCCGAAGTTGATGTCGTGATGTCTGAGACAATTGGCGCATCATTTGTACCATTGATGGTGATCGTTGCTGTCTTGGTGATTGCCCCGCCATTGCCGTCATCGATGGTGTAGGTAAAGGTATCTGTTACTGTTTCTCCGATAGCCAAATGCTCGAACTGGCCGTTCGGGTCATATTGAAACTTACCGTTAACAAGAGATACTTCACCTGTCGTGCCACTGGCATCAAATGTGATGGTGTGGGTGTCGGAACCGTCTACATCTGAGAACACAGGCTCAATGAGAACGCTGTTGTCTTCAGAAGTCGATGTCGCAATGTCTGAGACAACTGGAGCATCATTAGCACCATTGATGGTAACGGTGACTGTCTTGGTAATTGGCTCTGCAGTGCCATCACTCACGGTGTAAGTAAAGGTGTCAGTTGCTGTCTCGCCAGCCGCCAGATGCTCGAACTGACCGTTCGGATCATACTGAAACTTGCCGTCAATAAGAGACACTTCACCTGTCGTGCCGCTGGCATCAAACGTGATAGTGGCTGTGTCGGATGCATCCGGGTCGTTATAAGCGGGCTCGATCAGAACACTGTCATCTTCCGAGGTGGAAGCAGCAATATCTGAGACAACCGGAGCATCGTTGGTGCCGACGATGGTCACTGTAACCGGCTGACTCGCAATCCCACCATTGCCGTCATCCAAGGTCACAGTGAACACAAGTTCAACCTGTTCACCTGCTGCCAGATAATCGAACACGGTGGAAGCAGCAGAGAAAGTCAGTTCGATGGTACCTTCAACGCTTGAAGCCGAAGACGTAACTCCTGTAACGCTCAGCAGAGCTTTGAGGTCATCATCACTCAAGGATGACAGGCCAGAGGTGACACCGGTTGCGCTGACTTCTGTGATGCTGGCGGTGTGAGCATCATCTGACACGTCCACATCTGTAAAGGCCAGCTGAAGGCTCTGAGTGATCGGGGAAGTATTGGTGGTCTCCCACAACGCTAGTTCATTTGCAGGATGGGTGTAGTTGCCCAATGCATCGGGCTTGAACACATAGACGGACCCGGAGTTATAACCCTGGTCATCATCTCCCGGGGCACCAACCAGCACCGTGCCATCCGGATTGATGGCAACGTGACTGCCAAAGGCATCTGTTGCAACACCATCAGGCGCAACAAGCTTGGTTTGGGTATAACCACCTTGCCCATCTGGTACATAAACATAGACAGAGCCGGCACCATAGGCGACCGCATCATCATTGCTGGCGCCGACAACGATCACACCAGCTTCATTCATGGCGACAGCATTGCCGAAACCATCTTGAGCGGACGCATCTGAGGCCGTCAGAGTGATCGGAGCTGCATATGTTCCTTCTGGAGTTGGTGCATAGATATAAACCGCTCCGGCATCACCACCGGCGCTATCAGCCCCCTTTGCACCAACAACGATGAAACCTGTTGCATTTACAGTAATAGAGCTGCCGAACTGATCGTAAGTCACCCCTTGCGGCAATGTCAGTTTGATCGGCGCACCATAGTCTCCTGAACCATTTGGTTGGTAGACATAGACAGATCCACTCTGGGAACCAAGATCATCATCACCAGGCGTTCCAACCACAACCAGTCCCGCATCGTTTACCGAGACATAAGCTCCAAACATTGCACCTGGGACACCATCAGGGGCACTCAAGGCCACATTGTCATAGCCACCAGCTTCATTGGGAATAAACACCTGTACAGCGCCTGTAACCGGCACTCCATTTGCGGTGCTCTGAGGGGCACCACTGACGATCACTCCGCTCTCGCTGATGGCAACAGAACTTCCCAACAGTTGCCCTGCTGCTCCTTCCGATGCAGTCAACTTAACGGGCTCAGAGTACCCCCCAGACCCATCGGGACGATAAACATAGATGGAACCTGAATGCGGTCCGTTATCGTCATCGGCAGCAGCGCCAACTACAATCACACCAGCTTCATTGATACCGACAGACTTACCGAACTGACCTGCATTGACACCGTCTGGAGCCGTTAGCTTGAGTTCAGTAACACCGCCGGACCCATCTGGCTGGCGCACCACAACAGAACCACCAGCGTACACAATGCCTTCACTGTCTCCAGGCACACCAACAACAACCGTCCCAGCTCCGTTCACCGCAACACTGGAGCCATAACCATCCACTGAAGCACCCTGTGCATCAACAACATGAGTGACAGAGGAAACAACCTCGGAGGAAACAATAACAGGGGCAGTATTGGAAGTGTTTGTTGGAGCTTGGTCAGACATAGCGGCCTCAAAATGACGACAAATAATCAGGCCAAACTATGAGTGCATTAATCATGCAAAACAATTTAAAGTTTAATCAATTATATATATGCAACCTATTTTAGATTTCTCGATCTTCTCATACGTTAATTTCACTCAGCAACACATCTATTAGATGAAAAATAAAGAAGAACAAAAATACAAGAATCCTCAGCTTTGATTAGCGTCAAAATCTAATTAAGTTTAGTTTTTTATATCATCATATTTTAGTTGAAAACTTGCACTCAACATATCCTTCGAACCGCATAACGTCCTTCGAGCAAAGAGGCTAATTGTACGCCCGAGAGTTGATTATAGATCTGACATCGCAGCTCAGGGACAACATTGACGCGCATAGTAAAGCCGATGCTGTTTATGAGAATTACCCAATAACCTGCGTAAAGAAGCCGTTTCGCATAGGACCGCTGAGCAACTTAGAATGCTCCCAATGGCATTGCTTAGGCCGTTGCAAGCAAACCTTTTATCTGGTGTCACAAGAGAGTTTCTGCTTAGTGCCGTGTTTGAGGTATGTTGCTATGACTGTAATCATATGCCGGATCTAGATTTGGTAGTTCTTAACCAGCAGCATAAAGCGTTCAACCAAAGGATTGAGGCTCTTCTTTCGCCAGAAGATGGTCATTTTCATCTCTGGCAATGGGGGCGTTGTTGGAATTGAGCAAACATCCGGTGTAAGCTCCATAGTACCTGGAACAATCATGCAAGCACCTGCACCAGACGCAGCTAGGCCGATTTGGCCGCCAACGTTTGTCACTGCTGAGGGATAGATTTGCGGGACAGCTCCGATTTCCTTTAAAGCATCAATCTGAAAGGAATATTGGCGCGGGTGTGCACTTACAGGCAGCAGAATTAATGGAAGTTCAGAGACATCCTGAGCGGTAAGCACCGACTTGTTGGCCATTTTGTGAGATTTTGCCAGGCATAACTCATAGTGGCCAGACCAAAAAACCAACTGTTCCAGATTCTTGGGAAGCTCCAGAGGGGTCGGCTGTGACATGAATGCGATGTCAATCCTGTTCGATGCTAATGCTTCACACATCTCGACTGCTGTCAGCTCAATCAGATGGGTGAAGATACTCGGCTAAGCCACCCTAAAACCTCTAAGCAACTCATCAATCTGTCCGAAATTCTGGTAGCTTGGAATACCAACTCGCAACTCCTGCTGTTGTGCCTTGCTATGTATATTCTCCAGCTCTTCGCTACAATCGTTGAGCAAAGATTGAAACAGTCGCAGGCATTGCTGACCCTCAGCAGTAATTTGAAAGCCTGTCGATGATCTGGAAAGCAGGGACAGTTCGAGGTTTTCCTCCAACTGAGAGATCTGCTGGCTAAGGGTTGGCTGACTCACACCCAAACTCTCTGCTGCCTTGCGAAAGTTCATAAAATGGCAAAGCTCGCAGAAATAGAGAAGCTGGCGAAAACTGAGGCGCCTCAGCATCGCTGTCCATTTTGGCTGTATCTGGTTCAAGGGCCGAGAGTCCTGCATGATGCACTCAGTCTATTAAGATCTATCAGCGCAGTAGCTCATAGAAAAATTCTATGAGCAATAACTTACTCATATTATTCGTCGTTTCCCAAACAGTTTAGCCTTCTCACTATGAAAACCGACACGAGCATTGTTGTCGGAATAATGGGAGGCATCATTGCCATATAATACAAGCACAGTACTTGCAGAACGTTCATACGACATAGCGGATGTAAGCCTGGCACCAGAAGGCACCAAACGCATCCAATGGGCGAAGGCTCATATGCCTATTATGAGCAGTATCATTGAACGCATGGAGCAGCAGAAACCTTTCAAAGACCTAACGATTGGTGTGTGCCTTCATGTTGAGGCGAAAACCGGTGTCTGGATGGAAGCTCTTACCAAAGGTGGTGCAACAGTTGCCCTCACAGGCTCTCCCGGTTCAACTCAGGATGAGACCGCAGCAGCCCTGGTGAAAGATTACGGTGTTCATGTGTTCTCGCACAGAAATGAAACCTTCGAAGACCACATGGAGTACTGCAAGCAAATCCTGCGCTTTAAACCAGACATCATTGCAGACAACGGGCGGATTTGCATGAGCTGATTTTCACCGATAACGAGTTTACAGAGCTGCAATCGACTCTTCTAGGGGCAACAGAGGAAACCACGACAGGTGCAAACCGTCTTCGCGAGGACTTCAACTCCGACAAGTGGAGCACGCTCATTATCAACGACACCCAATCTAAGCGGATCATCGAAAACCGTTTTGGCGTGGGTTCCTCTGTCGTTGATGGCCTTATGCGGGCCACCAATGTGATGCTGCACGGTAAGAAAATTGTCGTTGTCGGCTATGGATACTGTGGAGCAGGTACAGCACAGCGACTTCGAGGCATGGGTGCCCATGTCACGGTTGTTGAGAGCAACTCTCTTGTTCGTCTCGAAGCCCATATGGAGGGCTTCTACACCTCCAAATTGGAAGCAGCTCTGCCTGATGCTGATATGGTTGTGACCGTAACAGGCCGTGATAGCGTGCTTCACAAAGAACATTTCCAGCTGATGCGCGATAAAACCATTATTGCGAATGCAGGACATTTCCAGCGTGAGATTGATGTACGAGCTCTGGCTGAGCTTAGCTCATCTCATCAGCAGATCCGGCCACACATCACCGCCTATCAGATCCCAGAGGGTGGCAAGGAGCTGTTTCTTTTGTCGGACGCCAATCTGGTTAATCTATCAGCAGGTGATGGCAATCCAATCGAGATTATGGATCTGGGGCTGGCGTTGCAAACCTTAAGCATTGAGCGTATTGCAACAGCCGCATCAACGCTGAGCAACACCCCACAACCAGTACCCTACGACATTGAGATGAAAGTAGCTGAACTGGCCTGCAAGTACTGGATTAACCACTAACGCTAGCCTTTTTGCGCAATAACATCATGAGGAAATTAGGAATTTGAACATACTGCCTATGCTTAACTTTCTTGGTATTGGGTAAATCATTTCCACGAACCCAAAAGCATCAAACTCAGGTAATTCTTGGTGCAATTCTCATTCAGTTTCTCAATGGATGGCATTACCTTTCTATTTAGCGGGTTGATTGGTGATAAGATGTTTGAACTGTTTGGCGGTCGAGGTTTTGCCATGATGGGTACGAATGCGAGTTACCTGAACGCTATCTCGTTTACGACCGCTACTAGCTATTTGCATAGTGCTAGAGTTCAGGTTCTGGAGAAAAACAAACTCAAATTCCGATTGTGTTGACTGGTATCTGCGCCAACCTACATTATACGCCTCCCTAACAAAGCCTCACAAACAGAGTGAAAACGCACAATGCCTCAAATCCCTTCCCTAAAAAGCATACAGGCGTTTGAGGTGGTTGTGCGGCGTTTGAGTTTTAAGGATGCGGCGGAGGAGTTGCATGTAACGCCGACGGCAATCAGTCATCAGATCAAGAACCTTGAAGAGCATTTTGGGATGGCGTTGTTCCATCGTTTACCACGGTCTCTTCGTCTAACGAAAGAAGGTGAAATTTACGCTCCTTTTATCCGGGAAGCTTTTGAGAAGTTGAATGCTGGGTCTGCGGCTCTTTTGAATGATGACCTTGATGGCACACTGACAATTACCACCACCAACTCATTTGCTTCAAACTGGCTGGTACCGCGGCTCAAGCGATTTTCAGAGCAGAATCCTTTAATTGCCGTGAAAGTTCTGGGCTCCGATGAGTTACTCACCTTTCCAAAAGACAACATCGATTTGGCGATCCGATACGGCGAGTCCGACCATGTTGATTTACACGCTGCCTGGATACTGGATGATTTTGTATCAGCTGTGTGTGCTCCAGATTATCTGCCCACTTCGCCAGAGCCATCAATGCTGCAGAAAGGCCAGTTGATACAGTATGAATGGACAGGATTTTCCGACAAGGACCCGAGCTGGGAAGGGTGGTTCCAAAATCAAGGTTTCGGATTTGCTCCGCAAAAACCAGTCAATACGTTCTCAGAGGAGCATATGTGCATCTCGGCGGCCAGAGATGGACACGGGGTTGCTTTGGTTAGTCTGATCGCAGCTGCACGCGACCTGGAGGAAGAACGCTTGGTTGCACCATTCGATTACTCTGTCAAAAACAAAAGCTATTATCTGGTTTGCCCCAAGTCTTCAGCCAACAGGGCAAAAGTCCAGGTGTTTCAGGATTGGCTGCTGGATGAAGCAGATTTGTTTCGCGATAGCGTGATTGGTCAGCGTTTCTTTGAAAAGTAAACGATGCCCTGAATCTCATTCAGCCGTCAGCTGAAATCTCTGAAGTTGTTCTCTGTTTTGTACTCAAGGTAGGACTGTGCCTGACCTTCTGATCTCTGTGAGAGAGATTAAGAGCCAATGGCAGAGGCAGTCCCATGCGGTCGCAAGATCAAGTTCATAAGCTAATCAATCAATATAGTTTCACTCTGGATTCTGGGGACCTGAAAGGGTTCGCTGCCTTGTTTAAAGAGGCAAGCTGGCACTTTGACGGCTCGGAGCCAGTTCATGGTAGCAAGGATCTGTATGATCAGGTTCTAACGCGAGTCATCTTGTACGAAGACGGAACACCCCGCACCCGTCATATGACCACCAACTTGGACATACGAGTTGATGAAGAAGCTGGCAGAGCTGAGTGCCAACGATATGTCGTCGTTGTTCAGCAAGCCGATGACTTTCCATTGCAGGTTATCTACTCAGGTGAGTATTTTGATGAGTTTATCCGCCAGCAAAACGGAGATTGGCGATACTCTAAGCTCACAATCAGCAAACCATTCTTTGGCGATTTAAGCCGCCATCTTCTGTCTCGGTTGAGTTAGGAGGATGATAGCTATGCAGTGCAGCGATCACGATGAGATCCTCGAGCTTCTCAATCGCTATAGCTTCACTTTGGATAGTGGAGACCTGAAAGGATTTGCCGAACTCTTCGCTTACGGTGAATGGGGCATGGAAGGCAACATGCATCAAGGAAAAGAGGCCTTGTTAGCAGGTGTTCTATCTACTGTTTTACTCCAGCCGGATGGGACACCTAAGACCCGTCACATCTCTACCAACATCCAGCTTGAGATTAACAAGGAGGCCGGAGTTGCGACCTGCAAACGCTATGGCCTCGTTATACAGCAGACAGCTGCTCTTCCCTTAAAGCCAATCTTCTCGGCGGATTACTTCGATACTTTTTCTAAAGTGGATGGTGTCTGGCGTTTTACGAAATGTGAGCTTAAGCGCGCATTCATCGGAGACCTTTCACACTTGTTCTCGCAGGAACTAGCATAACTTCCGGTGCCCTCACAATCCAGAAAAGCAAACACAAGGAGACGTCTCTGATGACAACGCTTTTACAAATTGATGCCAGTATTCGGGGCAGCGAGAGTAATGTTCCGGAGTACAACTCCATCTCCCGCAGCATCTCAGCAACCTTCATGAAGGAATGGCAACAGCACAAACCAAATGACACAGTGATTTGTCGTGATGTTGGTATGCATCCTCCAGACCATATAACTCAGGATTGGATCGCAGCGGTTTTCACTGCCCCAGAAAGCCGGAGTGACACACAAAACGCACTGCTTGCTCAGTCAGACAGTCTAATTGCTGAATTAGAGCAAGCCGACATCATTATCTTGTCAACTCCGATGTACAATTACGGCATGCCAGCTGTTCTAAAGGCCTGGTTTGATCAGGTAATGCGCATCAATAAAACTTTCAGCTTTGACCTGGCTCGTGGTGATTATCCGGTAGAACCGATTTTATCTGGCAAGAAGTTAGTTGCGATCACGTCTTCAGGAGAGTTCGGATTTGGGCCCGGTGGAGTTCGCGAAGGCAGGAACCATCTCATACCGCATATCAAAACCCTGAAAGGGTATCTTGGGGTTGATGAATTATTTGAAGTCGCAGCTGAGTATCAAGAATTTAATGACGAACGACATAAGACCTCCGTGCAAGATGCGCATGCAAAAGCGAGAGAGTTGGCCGCAAAGCTTGCTTTACTGAACTAGAGGTTCAGTCTAAGCAACAGCCCAAAACTAAACCCACCATTTGGTGGGTTTAGAGCTGTCAGTTCCAGAAAAGATCGTGTTTGCTCTTCATTCAGACCCAACTTGCTGAATGTGAAAAGTGTCTTTGAGCTCATCACCTTCTGTCAAGGCGCTACTAAGCGTATGCAGGTGACCATAATTCACGTAAAGCTTGCCTTTCGCGACAACCCCGGTGGTTGGGTAAACATCACCCGTTTTGAATGTCTGCCCTATTGTTGCAGAGCTCCAGTCATCATCAGAAAGGAGCTGGAACACCGTGTTGGAGACAACTCCAGAAGCACGATTGGTGATTGCGATAAGCTCATCAGGGCCAGCCAAAACGAGGCCATCGGTACCAACAAGTGGCTGAGGCATTGCTACTTCAGTAAAGGCTGATGGATCATTTAAAGGAACTTTGAAAAGTGAACCATCACTTTTCTTGGCCACAAGAAGATATCCGTTCTTATGATATTGTATCCCGTTCAAATTAAACCCGTCACCACGAAACCTTTCATGGGAAAGAAACACACTGGCTTTGCCGGATGGCGTAACTTTGTAAATGGATGCAGCCAGGCTATCCGTGATGTAGGCATTGCCATCCGCATCGACTGTTAGGTCATTTGCAAACTTTTTCTCAGCAGGCTTGAGATCTGACAAATCAATGAACTTTAGAGGGGCGCCTGTTGCTAAATCGTAGATCCCCAAGGACACTGATGCGAACTTATCTGAGGGAGCGCTGCGTGTTGCTACACCATAATCAGAACTGTTGACCAGCAGTCGCCCTCTTTCTGCATCAACGCGAATTCCAACAACAGAACGAAGGCGCTCATCATCAACCAGACGAGTTGCTGTCCCATCCTTGTTAAGGGCAATAACTTCACCTTTTCTTATTGAGCCAAGTAAAAATCGTTCACGCTTTGCATCGTACTCCAGCCCTTCAGGGTAAAGAGCTTTGCTTTCTACGGAGAACCCATCACTCTCTTTTGCATTAAACTCCAAAGTCGTCTGCTGGGCTGATGCTGCCGAAAACATTAAGAAAGATAGAGCTGATGCTCTCCATAAAGTACGAACACTGTTTCTCATGGAGCGTTACCTCATGTTGTTGCTCGTTTATGCTCATGAGGCTAGAGACGCAGGCTACCGCCCACAAACTCGTTTAATTCATGCCGAAGCTGAAACTATCTTAGCTGAAACAACTCGTTGTGATGACTGCATGTAGTGGAGATGTGACCAACACCGGACATTCATGAATTTCCATCAAGGGTTGAGCTAACATCGCAGCGATAATATCTTGGCATAGTGTGAGGGCAATTTTTTCTTACACCACTAATAGTCTGCACATCGAATGAGGTCTTCAAACCAGACACTATTCCGCGTGGCCATCATCGAAATCACGCACGCAAACTGAAAATGGCTATATAACTCTACGCCAAAACTCCTTCATTAATGAGAGAGTGCCCTTGCTCGTTGAAACGTCAATACTAGTGATCGACAAGGCAATCCCTGTCCCTAAAGGTCAGCTTCCTTCTTGTGAAGAAGGTTTCAACGCTGGCCGCACAAGATCTTCTAGAATTGCGGAGGCGTAGCGTCCGTTCCAGGTTCTGCTTTTAAGTGCATTTAGGTTGGGAGCGTCTGATAAAGAGATTCCTGCTGTTGCATATCGTAGTTGTGTTTTTCCCTCTTTGATGAGCCAGGATGGGAAGAACTTCACTGCACTCATGATGCTCGGATGCGTTTGTTCGTGAATGCTTGCAATCTTGCCACCTATCATTTGATGATGGCGATCTAGTAAAGATGGTTCGAAGAAATCCGTTGATTTTGGAGTAATCCGCTTTCCACCTTCAGATAGAAGTATTCTAGGCACTAGGTTGGCCTCTTGGCGTTGATACGGCTGGGCTTGAAGAGTTATATCGATAATCTCATAAGGAGGAGCTACAACCCACACATGTCCTGGTATTGGGTCTTCATCGAACATCCAAAAATGGGTTGGAGTGGGTAGCTCTGGATTCGTAATTTTGAGAGCCCCTTGAATAGAGTAGCTCCAGACCCCCAGCTCTTCTAGTATCTTAGTAAACATCAGAGCTACGTCTACACAGGCTCCTTTCTGACCGTCCGATAATGTCTCACGTGCTAATTGCTGTGCTACAATTGGTACAACTCGCCTAACATACTTATCATAATCAGCATCTCTTTTACGCATTCGAACAAACGCGCCGTAAAGTTCGAGGAACGATTGGTTTTTAGATTCAGCTCTTAAAAAGTTGTCGTGATTATAAAACGCTATCTTGGATGTCGGTATATCATGTTTGATAAACTGCTTTTCTAACTCGTTCAATGTCGAGGGGATCTTCATCGCTTATTCTCATTTCAACTTAATCAACAATTGCCGATGAAGGTTATGCGAATGATTTGAGAAATGCTAGATTCTCTCATTAGCGCATTCCGTAGGTACATCTGTGGTGCCTAGATAAGTTCACATTGAGGGTATTAACTTGAGCAAAAAGCAGGCGCCTCGACGAGTCTATAAGTATCGCATATTTAGCAGCTTGCTACTTGACATGCTGGTAGCTGACGAGCTCTTCTTCGCTGATCCTGCTGATTTCAACGACCCTCTTGATAGCAGACCAAATGTCGAAGGTGATTTGTCTTCTAGACAGCTCGAAGACATATTGAATCATTTAATAGAGAAGCGTACTAAGGCTGAGTTGACAACCGCAGCAAAATCCCTGAGATACCGTGGTTCTAAGACCATTGCGCATATAACGCATCATAGTAGAAAGCGCGCTCTTAGTTTAATTGATGAAGTCCGCTATCAGGCCAGTAATCCAAATTGCGAGTTAGAAGCCCCTCTGCACTCCTTACTCACGCAATGTATCGAAGAAGAACTCCTTCGACGTTACGATAAGGGAGTTGTCTCTCTTGCTTCCCGTGCCACTTGCCCACTGATGTGGAGTCATTATGGTGATCAGCATAGAGGCATTTGTGCCGGATATTCTGTTCCCGATGACACCAGTGCTGACTTATTCAAGATCACATATGGTGGCAGCAGGAACGTAAAAGCCAGCGATATCGCCATTATGGAGCAAGATAGCAGAGCGAGAATTAGGGTTGATGAAGCCGTGCTTTTTCGAAAAGCTCGCTCTTGGAGTTACGAGCGTGAATGGCGGTTGATAGGCAAGCGCGGCGTTCAGGACTCTCCGCTAGAGTTGGAAGAAGTAATTTTCGGAATTCGCTGCGATTTATCCCTAAAATATACTATTGTAAAGGCTCTAGAGAACCGATCACAGCCAGTTCGGTTTTATGAAATGCGAGAACAACGTGGTACATTTCAACTTCGCAAACGAGTTCTTGATACAAGTGAGTTAAAAGCGCTATTTCCGCGTCGATCAAGGATTTCTATCGATGCACTTAATACTCTGGATCTCGAAGATATTGGGCGTCAAAATCAGACTGAATGAATTATCCATTTGACAAGCCACATATTGTATTAGTGCGACTTTTGGTACGCTCAGGGAACATTTGAGTATCTTTTTTCTTAAAGATAGCAAGCGTATAGAAGTCAATCTTCAATTGAAATTTCGCGCCTGCTAATGTTGTCTTACATCAAGATAATTAGCAGGTACAGTTACTCCGCCTCGTATTAGGAACGGCTGTAAAATCAAGTCTATGAACAGCCATGCAGGCGCTTGAGCATGAACTGTGTTTATGTTTAATATTTGCAAATTTATTATGAGAGCCCAGTAATGTTATTTCCTATAGATCTTCATCTAAATGTCCCTTCAGAAAATGGGCAAGTACAGCGCAATATAAAACTTCATAGTGCCTTGACTGTGTTGGTTGGACCAAATGGCTCTGGCAAAACGCATATAATGCGAGAAATGAAGAGGCAATTGCCTGGGCATATTAAAGGAAAGACAATTCGTTTCCTCTCTGCTGGACGGATGGGGATAATGGAGCAATATCGATCAGATTATGATGGTCAGCGTGGCGGCTCGCCGAACTATGAAAGCGCTGCATTTGGCGGCAAAGGAAACACCCAAAGGCGCACTAATTTTGAGACTTTGACTGGTGATTTCCATACTCTGGCTGCACGACAGGACATTTTGATCAAAGTGAGTGAACGGCTTCGCAAGCTCTTTAGGCGGGATATTTCGATTATTTGGGATTCTGGGAGTTTGAAAGTTGAATTCCGCCATGAGGGGAACAACCAAAAGTATTCATCTGCGCGTGAAGCTTCAGGTTTAATACACTTAGTCGGTTTGCTTGCTGCATTGTATGATGATTCAGTGGGAGCTTTACTTATTGATGAGCCAGAGGTGTCGTTGCACCCCCAGCTTCAAGCTTTTCTATTAAAGGAAATAAAGAAATGTAGTGGGGTACCCACGCAGGATACCTATAAGAAACTGATTGTCATTAGCACACATTCAACCGAATTTATTGACTTAACTTCAATTTCAGATTTGCCAAATTTTGTTTTTTGCCAAGAACTTGGTGAAGAACCAAGGCAGATATCTCCAGCCGAAAATATTTTGGCGAATAGAAAAATGAGCGAGCTAGTCACAAGAATAGGACAAGAACACAAGTTGGCGTTGTTCGCGAAAGTTCCATTATTAGTAGAAGGGCCATCTGACAGTATTATATGTGGTGGACTTGCAAACAAGCTAGATCTGCATATCGAAGCTAGCGGAGCGCAGTTGCTGCCTGTAATTGGCAAAGGGGAGTTTCCCACAGTCGTGAAGCTAATGCGTTTACTGGGAAAAGACCCGATCGTATTAGCTGACGCGGATGCGTTTACTGATGACAATGCGCTTAGCAACACTTTTTTGAATTGCGATTTAGCGAAGAGCAAAGCGATTTCTTTGGGACACGCTTGTGCCATGGCTTATGAGCGAAATGTTCGGCAACGCTTCGTTGACTTGGTAGACAAAGAGTGGGAAGCAATTAGACCATTAGCTACGGAAACAGGATATTGGCGCCATTCTGGGGCTTGTGCTGACGAAGTCCTGAGAAAGAAACGAGCAGCCTTTTCTGCTATTTTCCAAAACCAGGTTGATGAGTTACCATCTGATGCATGGAAAGACATGCGAGTGCAGTTAGAGCCATTACTTGAGCTTCTTGAGAGTTGTGGTTGCTTCATACTTCGGCTTGGGACCATTGAAGAGTATTATCAAAATCAAGCTGCTTTCGATAACATTGGTAAGCCTCAAGCTGCTGCAAATGAAGTTGCCTCTTTTGAGGAAAACAGTCACTTAGAGGGCGTTTATTCAGATGTAGTTCGCTGCATTAAGGCTGCATCGCTAGCACCAAATATTAATGAAGCGGAACTAGTACGAGATCATTTATTATCACTTACAACAGTTGCTCTTGAACATCTAAAAGCTGGGAAGAGCGAGGAGCAAATAAAGTCCATATTGCGCAATATTCTAGGTGAAAAGGCGGAATTATTTACGATCGAGATCAAGGATGATCAGCTCCGAATTAACCTAAATAGCAGTATATTAGAGATTGATACATTTCCCATTTCAATAGACAAGTATGCAAATGTAAATGAATCTATTCCGAAGGCACTTGGGCTTGCATAAAAGCGATGCCCACTTCGGTCAATCAGCAATAAGCTGCGCAAAATCAATCTATGATTGAAGTCATGCATTGGCCGGACGTGCACTGGTTTCGCTTGAAGGTCCGGTTATGGCCCAACACCTCGTTGCATAACACACTGATGGCTACTCGCTAAAGTTAAAATCACCGTCGGCAAAGAACAGTTCAATCCATTCAATACCAGAGATAGGGGAAGCAGTGCTCGAAAATAAAAAATGGAATAAAAACCATGCTGCATCTACTGCGAAGTTAATAAAGTTAGTTTCAGTATCTCCATTTCCATTGCCTGCAAGCTATTTAGACTTCTTATCCAAAAGTGATGGTGGAGAGGGGCCGCTTGCTGTTCAACCATGTTGGTTAATCCTGTTTCCTGCCGAGGAGGTTGCGGATATTGAAGAGAGCGCCACCTACCATGAGTTTTTTCCAGGCCATGTTGTGATTGGTAGCAATGGTGGTGGAGTTGCAATCGCATTGACCTCCGATGCTGAGCGGAAAACGACTGTCATTGCTTTCGATACGACTAACATTGATTTGAAAGAAAGCGTCGTATTGCTTGCGCCAACATTTGAAGCACTTCTTGCGATGCTTGAGGACGACGTCTCTCCTGCAAAAAGCGTTCTTGGCAATGTCGGCAACGATGTTATCTCGTGAAAGTCTACAAAACGCCGTAAGTGAAACTTAATGCGGTCTTTGGAAGCCGCGGCTTTTAAGTGACCGAAAACGTTCAGACAAGCTGTCTCAACCAGTGATGGAAACGTCTGAATGACAGCTCTTGGCCCTCGACGCTAGTCGCGGCCTCTCACTTGTCGGAGTTTTCGCATTACAGCGCAGATCAGAAGCCTTGGTCAGTATGATACTTTCTTACTCTCCTACAGCCACAGCGAGGACAAATAGTCCCCGGTTGAGGCTGGTAACTCTTCTTGAAGAAGGGTGGACCTTCTCTATACAGGAAAGAAATATGAATGAAGCCAACTGAAGAATCAGACGAATTTGTTGTTACCCTGAACCAAATGGTCGATCTTCTAGCCAAGAGCAAACATACCAAAATCTGGGAAAAGAAACTGCGTTCGCTAACGGCAAAAACCACCCTTCATATCGATGACTTGCGGGCGCAGATCAAACAGATGTACGGCGGCATGGGATCGATAAACGATATCTATTTGCAGCTTCCCAACGGTGATCCTGACTACGAGAGTACTGTTCAGTTTTCGCAACTTGCGACCGAGCTTTATCGTCTCGTATCTAGGCCGAGCCAAAACCCAGACGATGATGAAGCCATAGTGCCAATGAAGGAGCAGTCGCGACGTTTGGTAATAGTTGAGCGGCCTGACGGTATTTTTAGCATCGCTGAAGAATATTACTACATCTTTGAGGATAGCGGCGAGGTAATTTCTGAAGGTTGGGATCAACTCCCGGCAGAAGGTCTTTTCGAAACATTCGTGCTGGCGCGGCAAGAAGCTCTGACGATTGCAAGATCGAGATAGATTAGTGCTGAAGCAGTCCTCTGGGCATCTTATAGCATAAATCATTTTGGACTCTTTCAGGCCCTTAGCTGCGCTTTGCATAAATATCAACTCAAGCCCTAGTGTAGCATCCGACCCTCATTTGCAATCAACTCTAGTTGAGTAGCTTCAAATCAACTATCAGAACGATTGAGAACTCTTTGGTAAGTGCGTCTCAACTCTTGCTAGAACTGCTAGAATGACCGCTTGTGGCCCAAATTCTAGATATTCCTAGCACGTAGCAGCTGACCAATACCGGAATTCGTCCTGACAACAGGCTGTTCCGACCAAAGTATTTATCAACTTATGCTTGCATTTAAGGTGAGAAGCAACCGATTCTGAAACGACTTCGTAGTGGCGAATGCTAAACCGCGTCCAATAAGCCAAACCCAATCAATCTAGCCTAGGAAAATTTATGAAACTCGATTTAGCCTCTGCGCTTCTGGATCTAGAGCATTTTAGTGGTCCCAATCTTACTCAAACTATCAAGTCGCTCGAGAACACAGCAAAGGGTATAAGAGCCGAAGAGACTGCAGAGTTACTACGAGAGAAGATGATAAGTCAGCAGACTTGGGAAGCAGCCGGTCTTGTGAAAGAAGCAACTGGGCAAATTAATGTATTAGTTCATGCACTCGGCATTCTTATGTGCTTACCCAACATCTTACAACCAGGAGAACAAGTTCAATATCTTTCACTCGGAGCAGGTAACACTGGGCGAAAATTTGATCTCGAAACAGATCATCGCATTGCGGAGTTCAAGTTCATCAATTGGAAAGGTGGGGCAGAGAGCATTCGGCAAAATGGAGTATTTAAGGATTTTTATCTATTAGCTCACGAAGCAACTGAAAAACGGCGGTTTCTCTACCTTACTGGAACAAAATACGCGATAAAGTTTCTAACGGGCAGGCGATCATTGGCGAGTATTCTTAGTCGCAACAAAAAGCTAGAAGCTGAGTTCCAGGCTAGGTTCGGCAGTCGATACACAACCGTGGGAGAGTACTATTCGGCGCACAATGAGGCGGTTGAAATCGTTGATACTTCTAAATGGCTCCCGCGCACATCTTAGAACGGATCAGAAACTGCCTCCTATTAGAGACTTACAGATGTGCTATAAAACAGTGAATAGAATATCCTACCAACTGCTACATACTCCCGCCATTTGGGCAAATGGTGGATTACCGAGGAATCTGCAAAACGGCCAAATTTTGCGGCACAACCCTACTTAAATTATCCAAACGTCTTCATAATTTTAATATGCTCAGGATCGATTGGATTATTCCGATTGGTTCCAGCATATCCCAAAATACTCCGAATATTATCATCGCCAGCATGCCTGGAAATAATATCCGTTACCTTATTAGCGCTCCCGCGCTTTAATTCGTTCAAACGTTCTGGCTCTTCCAATAAAGCCTCAGATAATTCTAAGAAGCGCTGTCCAAAGATGATCCATCGGGCCATTGATAGAGTTGGCAAGGTCTTGTCTGTAGCACCAACAATGCTGCGACTAACAAGATAGATGGAGTAGAAGTTAACCATTCGCTTCAAACTGCGCGGGTTGTTTGGGAGGATGTCACTCAACTGACTTAGGTGGTGTACAAATGATCCCTCTGCTTGCTCCGTTGAAATCGCTTGAATAGCTGCCTCTATCTGATGGTTTTGTGAATCGAGGTCCTCTGCAAGTACTCGATTTACTACCTCAATAGAGACTTCATCAGATCTATCATTAAGCAAATTTTTCCAAAAAGCAGCCAGCCTCTCATTTGAAGCATCAGGTACACCTATTGATAGTTGAAATATCTTTTCCAAAAACATAAGTCCAAGAGGCTGTTTTGCCTGCAGACATGAAGTTGGATTAAATCCCGCATAGCGTTGTTCAAATGCAGACCGCAACCATTTCTGATCTGCTGCTACTACATAGAACACGTTTGGTGCTCGAAAGTGGGTTTGAATGCCCTCCAGGAACTCGACGACATATGTCGCGTTACAACGATCAAGATCATCAATAAAGATGCAGATAGGTCTGTTTGCTTTATAAGTAACCTTGTGAAAGAGTTGCCGTATTCGATAGAGAGGATCAGATGTGAGGTCTTCAAAATAGTCAGCAGATCGCTTTCCTTTGAAAAAAGAAGCCGCGCCCAATCGACGAAATACCTCATACGCAGCTATAGAACCAACCGACAACACCGCAAATGCGTTAAGGAATTGCCCGAGGGTTTCCTTTGTTTCCTGATCAAATCCTAAATGACTACTTACTGTCGTCCAGTTCCACGCCAATAGATAGAGCAATAAGGCAGCAGCGAGCAGCGGCCACAAGCCACCAATGAACGAGTTCGTTGCCTTGCGAATATGCCAAGACCACCATTCATCACCAATGTGCTCGCAATTTGGGTAAGCATGCTGCTTGTGCAAAGCAAGTTGGCAACTTGTTTTCACCCTTTAGAGGAATGGCCACCAAGGTTTTTCACGATGCTCATGCTCCCACGCATTAAACTCAATAGTGATCCACTTTTCACCTTCTACTTCTTCACCATTAAACATGTATTTTAGCGGTCCATCCTCCAGTCGTTTTTGAAGTAGCTTCCACAAACTCGTCTTTCCTTTACCCCAGGGAGCATGCAGTAGAATAGCTACACCCGTGCTCCGTGGAGCTGTTGTTCCATCCTTCTGCTCTGTCATCCGTCTCGTCCTTTTCCAGAGCGGAATAACTTATCCATTCTGATCGCGAGCACACGAGCAAATGCTTCCCGACCAAGTGAATCATCCTCGGTTACTTCGTCTAGATGCAACTCTACATCTAGACGAACCTTATTTCGCAAAATGCTTCTGATCTCCGCATTCACGAGAGCAGCTTTTCGTTCCCAGAAGTCATCTCCAACAGGCAAAATTCGCTCTACAAAACCCTCCGTGACACTCCCGCCAAGTAGTACTGTTTCATACCACTCGCACCACACTGACCAGTTGTCTTCCTTGGGAAGGTTCCTGAAAAAATGCGAGAATACAACATCATGATGTTTATGCTGCCAGAGTGGGAAGGAGATGAATTTGGTTGCAGTTAAGCTATTGGTCACACTGAAGCGATCATTCTTGATCTCTTCCAAAAACAACCCACCCCAATCGACTCCCTCGTTTTCTCTTGCAAACTCTCCATTGGAAATCATATAGTTTAGAAGTGCAACTGCTTCTGCAAATGAGTTCTGGTTGAGAATTTTCTGGAGTTCTAGAACTCCAATTGCATTACTCAAGATCGCATCTGCGAGATATGCAGCTTCTCTATTCACCTCTCCTTCAACAATCCTGTTTCCTGAGGCTCCTTTTGCGCTGGATAGAACTTTATGCAACCTTTGATACACGAACACGTCGAACGCTTCATCTGGGGCGCTAATCAAGTTTGCCCAGAGGCGGAGGGTAACGCTGAACAGAGTCAAAATATCGTGTCGCCAATGCGAATCCGATAGAGCATTCACATCAACAAGCACAAGCTGCCGTAAAAGCGCTCTTACAATTATAATGTGAGTGGTTGTGCTCGGTTCTCGTTCTAACCATCTGGCAAACTCGTTTGTCTCTAACCGATCTTCAGCCACGCACGCCTCCACATTTTACCAGAAAGCCTACGCATGCATTACAGTGACAACAATCCTCAAGACTTCACCCAACAAAAAGCCAGCCCTTTTCAGAAGCCAGCTTCTCATTGCGTAGATTGCCTTAGCTAATCTGGAATTACCTTAGTTTGTGGGAGAAGCCTGGGTGCATCAGCTTATGCAGAGCTTTTGCTTCTATCTAGCGATACGCTTACAGGCAACAGAGAACGGCTGGTTGAGCTTTATCAGGGTGTGGTGGGCGTTTGCGTCGATAGCGAAGTGCCTACGCTGTCTAAACCCTTGGTTGGTCTGTTCGAATGGCAGCTCTTGGCCCTCTCTGTTGCTATATCGTGGACTGATGATCCTTCTTCATAACGCACAACACTCCAACTAAACCAATCAGTTAGAAGATTCATTTTCGTTTCACTTAACCCATTCAGATAAAATGGTACTCTCGACCCAATTCAAAAAGTGAGTCGAGCATGGCTGGGAAGAGTGACACTTATAGCCGGACTTACACGGCGTCCGAAGTTGCCAAGATCGTTGGGATGAGTATTGAGACGTTGCGGGTCTGGAGGCGGCGGAAGCAATTGGTGCTTGAGGGCGAGCGCCAAGGCTGGACCCGATATACCTTTAATGATCTGATGGCCGTTGCCACCTACCACAACATGGTACGCTCTCACTGCACAAATACGATTGCAGAGCTGATTGCCGGGACTGTCTCACAGCAGCTCGCCAACAAACGGTCTGGTATTCTTGGCACAGAAAGTAGTGTTTTCTGCCTTTGCAACAATGCAATGGATGAGGAAAATATTCAGATAGAGATGCATCTCGGACTGGAAGAGCTTCTGGAGGCGATCACTCAAATTATGCGAAGTTCAAAACGTCAGCCTGCTTATCATATTGTCGATTGTGGTGCTTTGTTTTTGAAAGTGCTGGTGTCTTGCACAAAGGTGCGTGAGGAGAGCGAATAATCGCTTTGGCTCATTAAATCACAGGCCCATGCTATCGGCATCAAAACATCTATAGCCTGAAGATCGAGAGGGGATCGATATGGCGAGAGCGCAGTTGAACTTGAGTATTCCAGCCGTATCGCATGCTGAAGAGAGCTGATGCGGCTTCCTATTGCGGTCTAAGTGCAACCAGCTTCCTGGCCAACTGTCCGGTTCCCGCTGTTCTTCTTCCCGGAGGGCGTAAGGTCTGGGACGTCAAGGATCTGGATCGCTGGATTGAAGGCTTAAAGGAAGATAGCCGTCCATCGGATGATGATCTCCTCAATCAGCTGGGGGCTTGAAATGACGATAATCCGGGTCAAAGGCTTCAAGATCTTCAATGACCAGCATGGCAAGCTGCGGTGTTATCATCGCAAGACTGGTGAACCAATCAATCTGGAAAAAGCGCCAATTGGCAGTGCTGCCTTTCTGGCGGAATGTGAGCGGCTGACAAACTTGATGTCAGTGGCTGATACCAGCAGGCCGGGCACGCTCGGCAATCTGATTGACAAGTATCGTGCCAGCTCTGCCTTTCTTGAACTAGCTGATCGCACCAAGTCGGACTACCAGAAGGTCTTTGATTATCTGGCACCAATCCACAACACACCCCTCACCCGCTTTACCTCGCCCTTCATTGTCAAGCTCAGAGACAAGGCAGAGGAGCAGCGTAAGCGGCGTTTTGCAAATTATGTAAAACAAGTGCTTTCCGTTCTGTTTTCTTGGGGCAAAGAACGTGGGTTCGTCAAAGAAAACCCTGCTCTTGGGGTTAAATCCATTCGCAAACCTAAGAACGCTCCAATCGCCAACAGGCCCTGGACAGATGATGAGCGCGGGATCGTGTTAAAACACGCTCCTCCTCAAATGGTCCCTGCCCTTACCTTGATGATGTATACGGGACTTGGTCCGCAAGACGCCCTAACGCTTTCCAAGCAACAATACCAAAATGGTTTCATCTCAACACGGCGAGCCAAAACAGGGGCTCCGGTCTTTTGGCCTGTTATTGCACCTTTGAAAGCAGCTCTTGATGATGCGCCAGATCACGGAGCGCCAACGCTTTGCACAAACTCCAGAGGGCAACCATGGACTGTTTCGGGGTTCAGAGCATCGTGGAGAAAGTTGCGCATCCAATTAGAGGATAAAAACCTGATTAAGCCGGGCCTTACCCTTTATGGCCTGCGCCATACAGTGGCGACTATTTTGCGGGAGATTGGGCTGAACGACAGAGACCTTGCCGCTGCGCTGGGACATGAGACAGAAGCGATGGCACGGCTTTATGCCAAGGGAGCTGATTTGCGCAAAAGCATGTCGGACATTGCTGTCCGATTTGAGAAGGAAATCACTCTGCGCGGGGAAGAGTTCAGCAAGCAGTTAGAGCAAAAGTGTCAAACCATGCCGAAAAAAGTGTCAAACCTTGAGAAAGCTGAGCGAATGCTCAGTTTATTATCAAACAATTTCAAAGAGATAAGTGGTGCCCGGAGGCGGATTCGAACCACCGACACGCGGATTTTCAATCCGCTGCTCTACCAACTGAGCTATCCGGGCACATTCTGCTGGGGCGGTTTGTTTTCCGTCCCGCGAAGGTGAGCGTCTTATAGGGTGCCAGATTTCTCCTGTCCAGCGGGCAAATGCATTTTTTTCAAAGAAATCTGATTTCTCCACTGCCCACTCAACAGAATTTCATAAGCTCCTTAAATCATAGCGCTTTTAGCAGCTTTGATCGCCATCTAAGGCTTTTAGTTGCCCCTTACCTACTCGTTGGGTGCTCCATTTTCTGAAATATCCCAGAACAAAGCCACCATGTTTCTCAATGCATCTCGCGCAACGGGCTTGAGGATGTGCTCGTTAGGGGCATGCTGAGAGCATCCAGCATAGGAGTGTGGCACCCAAACTGTTGGCATTCCGAGAGTTTCAGCAAAACACTCGTTGGGCAATGAGCCTGCGAGGTTTGGCAGCACATGTGGTTTCTTACCGCTTGTTTCTTCTAGGGAAGCAGAGACCATTTTTACCCACGGATTGTTCGGAGAAAGACGGGTCGCATGGAAGAAGCCACGGTCTTCTTGTCTGATCTCAACATCCTTGAAGCCATTCGCATCCAAATGAGCGCGCAGTGCCGGGATAAGGCCTTGAACATCCGTACCCACCACATAGCGCAGTTGGCAGACAGCGAAAGCATAGCCATCGATGGCGTTGACAGGTGCTTCTGGAACACCACTTTTCATGGCCAAAACGGCAAAGGAGTTCCAACCGAACACCCGCTCAGCAGGTGTCAGCCCTTCCTCACCCCAGTTTTCACTGATTGTTGGTCCCTGAGGATCACCAACAGGCAGCTCACTGAGCGCTTCACGAATGTCCGGCGTCAGGCTGGTTGGACGCCAGCCCGGAATCTGGATCTGACCCCGAGCATCAGCAATGCAGGAGATTGCGTTGGCAAGGATGATAGCAGGATCGGCGAGCAGCCCACCCCAGTTGCCGGAGTGGTTTGCGCCATCACGCAGATTAACTTGCAGGGTGAAAGTCTGAGCGCCTCGGGCACCTGTGAAAACAGTTGGCGTATCCGCTTGCAAACGCGGACCGTCGGAAGCGATGAGCACATCAGCAGCTAGCATTCTCTTGTGTTCTTCGAAAAACTCCTGAAGACCAGCAGAGCCTGTCTCCTCAGATGTTTCAATGATCACTTTGCAATTGAAGCCCAGTTGCTTCTTTTCCTGAAGCAAACAGCCCAAAGCTTGCAGATTGATGAGGTGCTGGCATTTGTTGTCAGCCGTGCCGCGACCGTAGATGCGATCACCATCTTCTTCCAAAACGAAGGGGTCTCTGCCACCCATCCAGTTGCCTGCTTGTCCACGCACCACATCACCATGGCCGTAAGTGAGGATCGTTGGGAGGTTTGGGTCTTCAATCCGCTCGCCATAGAGGAAAGGCCCACCAGCTGGGTTGGGGTTGTCGAAGATATGCGTTTTGAAACCGAGACGTTCGAGTAGAGGACGCATCTCTTCTTTCAGGTAGCGCATCAGTTGAGGCTTGGAGTGAGGTTCCTGGCTTTCAGTAGGGATTGCGATTAATCGTGCCAAGTCTTTGAGGAATGCGCCGCTGTCGAAGTAGGTTTCCGCCCGTTGGATGGCTTCATTGCGACTGGACATTCTCATTCTCCCTCTAAACTCAGTTGGCGCAGTTAATCACTTAAGGGAGCTCCAATCCACTCTGTTTGTTGCAGCAGCTTTAATGCACTCTGAAGACCGGCTCCCGTCGCCATGCAGATGCCGGGTAAGGTCATCCATTCCAAAGCCCACGCAGCGCCTGAACGCTCCTGCTCATGCACCAGCGCGCTATGCATGGCGGATACTTGTGTGCTGTTGTAGCGCGCCAGCGTAACCAGCAGCTCTGCATTGATTGGGTTGTGTTTGTGAGCCATGGCGGACGAGTTGCCGCCTCCAGTAAGCCTGATTTCACCAACACCTTGTTGAGCCATCAGTGTGACATCCGCCCCCAGTTTGCCAAGACTACCGGAGATCATGGAAAGCACATTCGCATAATCGACCAGATTATCCCGTTGTGTGTGCCATGACTGGTTGGGCACTCCCAGATCCAGCTCTGCCGCCATTTGCGAGGCAATGGCCTCGGCATGCTCGCCTTGTGTTGATGACGTTCCAACAGGGCCACCGTACTGAAGAACTGATACCTGCTTTGCTATATCCTCCAGTTTCTGCTGATAACGCTTCAGCGGTGCGATCCATGTGGCAATGCGATCCCCCGCAGTGATTGGCAGGGCGACTTGCATGCGGGTTCGGCCCATAAGCGTATGCTCGGCGTTTGCTGACTTTAACGTCTCAAGTGCACCAATCACTGCTGCCAGACGAGAGGCCAAGATCTGAGAGACTTGCTTCAGGGTCAAAGCCAATGTCGTGTCCATGACATCCTGACTGGTGGATGTTTTGTGGCATGCAGCAGCGTGCGGTTCACCAATGCGGGCACGCAACTGCGCGATGAAAGCCGGAATTAGCAGACCATCTTTGGCAACGCCCGCTTTCAGTGCAGCAAGGTCTGGCTCAAAACCTTCACAGCCTTTGAGTATAGCTTCTTTTGCTTCTGGTAAAATAAGCGCATGTTCGCTCAAGGCGTTGGTGAGAGCCACTTCGTAAGCCAGATAGTGCTGCAGCGTTGCTTCGAGTGAGAAGGCACTTTGCACCTCCTCATCTCCAAACAATCCACTCCACACCGGATCTGTGAAGAGGCTCACAACCACATCAGTCCCTTTCGAGCGCGATTGCGATGCCCTGACCAACGCCAATACACATGGTCGCCAGTGCGCGCTTTTTGCCTTGCAGGCTCAGCTCCAGAGCAGCGGTACCAGTGATGCGCGCACCAGACATGCCGAGTGGGTGACCCAATGCAATTGCACCGCCATTCGGGTTTATGTGCGCGGCGCTTTCATCAAGGCCCAACTCGCGAAGGACAGCGATACCCTGACTTGCAAAGGCTTCGTTCAGCTCAATGATGTCGAAATCGGATGGCTGCAGGTCCAAACGTGCGCAGAGCTTCTTTGCAGCAGGTGCAGGTCCGATACCCATGATGCGTGGAGACACGCCAGCGGTTGCTCCACCCAGCACGCGTGCGATTGGCGTGAGGCCATATTTTTTAACCGCTTCAGCAGATGCAACAATCAATGCTGCTGCACCATCATTCACGCCGGATGCATTGCCCGCGGTGACGCTGCCGTTTTCGCGGAATGGTGTCGGTAGCTTTGCAAGTTTCTCAGCAGTCGTTCCCGCACGTGGGTGTTCGTCAACTGATACGATAATCGGATCGCCTTTGCGCTGTGGGATCGTTATATCAATGATCTCTTTGGCAAGGCGGCCATTTTCCTGCGCCGCTGCAGCTTTCGCCTGAGAGCGGGCAGCGAATGCATCCTGATCCGCACGGGAGATGCCAAAATCTTCGGCCACGTTCTCACCAGTCTCAGGCATACTGTCGATGCCAAACTGCTTCTTCATCTTTGGATTCACGAAGCGCCAGCCGATGGTGGTGTCGAACACTTCGTTTGCACGAGAAAACGGTGTAGTAGCCTTTGGCATGACGAAAGGTGCACGAGACATGGATTCCACGCCACCTGCAATCACCAGATCACACTCGCCTGTTTTGATCGCACGGGCCGCTGCAATCACGGCATCCATGCCAGAGCCACACAGGCGGTTCAGTGTTGTCCCCGGAACAGCTTCTGGCAAGCCCGCCAATAGAGCGACCATGCGCGCAACGTTGCGGTTGTCTTCGCCCGCCTGGTTGGCACAGCCGTAATACACTTCATCAACCGCTTCCCAATCAACGGAAGGGTTACGTTCCATCAGTGCCTTGATTGGCAGAGCACCCAGATCATCCGCCCGAACTGAAGACAGTGCGCCCCCATAACGACCAATTGGTGTTCTAATATAATCGCAAATATATGCCTCTGACATCAGGCCGTCTCCACTCTGTTACCCGCATGCGCCGCCGCTGTTCGCGCCTTCAATGCGCGCAGAACAGACAGTTCCTCCTCAGTCGGCGCAGGGGTTTCCTGCAAATCATCACTGAAACGTACAGCCCAAGACACGGTTTGTTGCACCCGTTCTTTGGTCGTACCCGGATGAAGGGAAACCACCGTCAGCTCTTTGGTGACAGGATCAGGTTTCCAGATGGCAAGATCTGTAATCAACAGTGATGGGCCTTTTGTCGTGATGCCCATACGTGCGCGGTGGTCACCGCCCTCCCCGTGTCCAAAGGAGGTAAAAAAGTCCAGTTTCTCAACAAAACCACGCTTGCTTTGCTTCATGGTGATGTAGATTTCCTGAGAGGACGACGCAATCTCTGGCGCACCGCCACCGCCCGGCAATCTCACTGTTGGATCCTCGTAGTCACCCACCACTGTTGTGTTGATATTGGCGAAACGATCAATCTGCGCTGCCCCCAGAAAACCGACAGTGATCTTTCCACCTTGCAGCCAGTAGCGGAACATCTCAGTGACGGAGACGGTTGTCAGCGCCGTATCGCAGAGTTCACCATCACCTATAGAAAGAGGAAGAACATCTGGCGCAGTGCCAATCGTCCCGCTCTCATAGATCAACGTGATATCAGGCGCATGAGTAAGACGCGCGATGTTGCAGGCAGCTGATGGTGGGCCGATACCGACAAAGCAGACATCTGTATTGCTCAAGGCACGGGAAGCGGCGATGGCCATCATCTCGTCTGGAGTAAAGTCTTGCTCAGTCATGACGTCACCTCCAGCCCTTTGATGCGGTCAGCAAACACGTCTGGCCCCTGCTTCAGCACATGCTCTTCCATCCACGTCTGAAACTTTTCGCGATCTGCAGCGATAGGATCCCAGTCGATGTAAGTCTTGTTGTCTCTGCCGTAGTATCCTTGCGCATAAGATGGATGTGCCCCACCTGGCACTTCGCATATGGCTGAGACCGTCCAGTGTGGCAGAATGCAAGCGTTCATGTGCGTGTCCAGCTCGTCGACCACTTCTTCAACTGTCACGATGGAATATGTGGCCGCCAGAACAGCTTCTTTTTGTACGCCAACAATCCCCTCAATCAGCACATTGCCTTTGCGATCCGCTTTAAGGGCATGGATGAAGGCGACATCTGGCCGAATGGATGGCACAGCTGCCAGTTCTTCACCTGTAAAGGGACAGGTCACACTTCTGATATTCGGATTCACGCGCTGAAGCTCTGTTCCCAGATACCCACGAAAGACAGCGCATGGTAGTCCTGCGGCACCTGCTTCATAGGCATTGGCAAGAGCTGCATGGGAGTGCTCTTCAACCTCAATAGACCGCGGCCAACCGTTTTCGATTGAATCACGCACCCGGCGCAGCAAACCAACTCCCGGATTACCCGCATAGGAGAAGATCATCTTTTTGACCAAGCCCATACCGATGAGCTGATCATAGATAAGATCCGGCGTCATGCGGACGATGGTGAGTTCATCAATGCCTTGCCGGATGACTTCATGGGCAGCAGCGTGGGGGATGAGGTGCGTAAAACCTTCAAAAGCGGCCATATCGCCGCTTTTGAGGTATTTCTTGACCGCATCTTTTAGAGACAAGAATTCAGCCATATTTATCAATCAGATATCAAAGAAGACGGTTTCGTTTTCACCCTGAATGTAAATATCAAAGGTGTAGGTGTCGCCGGATTGCTTGGCGATCAGCGTTGGGATTCGCACGCGATGTTCAATACGGCCCAACACCGGATCCGCGGCATTGGCCTCTTCTTCTTCCGGGAAGTACATGCGCGTGTTGAGGCCGATGTTGATTCCGCGCGCGACGATCCAAAAGTTGATATGCGGCGCTTGCGCTCTGCCATCAGGAAACGGCACAGAACCCGGTTTCACAGTCTCAAAACAGAACTCACCAGTTTCCAGATTTACCGGCTGACGTCCCCACCCTGTAAAGTTTGGATCTGCATCTCCACGTGTTTCCGAAGGGCTGTTGAACAGGCCCTCACTGTCTGCCTGCCAGATCTCTAGCATGGCGTCTTTTAGTGGTGTGCCGGTTCCATCAAACACACGGCCTTTGATGGTGATGCGCTGGCCTTTACTCTGCTCATTCACCATGCGGGCACCAAGGTCTTCTTTAAAGATCCCCGTATTACCGATGAAGTTTGGGGTACAACCAATGTGAACGTAAGGGCCAGCGGTCTGGCTTGGGCTTTCTTTCAGATACTCCAGTTTAGTCATATCAGTTGCCCTCCATACGGTTCTCAAACATGGTCGAGCGACGTCCGCGCAGAACAATATCAAATCGATAGGCGCGTGCATCCATTGGCACGGTGTGGTTCATATCCAGCTTGGCAACAAGCATCTCAATGGCTGCAGGTTCATTGATGGTTCGAACAATCGGACACATCGGAATATGCGGATCGCCCTCAAAGTACATCTGTGTGATCAGACGCTGCGCGAAACCAGAACCGAAGAGAGAGAAATGGATATGTGAAGGACGCCAGTCATTGACCCCGTTTGGCCATGGATACGGTCCGGGACGAATGGTGCGGAAGGCAAAGTAGCCGTTCTCATCCGTGATGACGCGGCCACATCCACCGAAGTTCGGGTCAAGCGGAGCCAGATAGCCGTCTTTCTTGTGACGGTAACGACCACCTGCATTGGCCTGCCACACCTCCACCAGCGCGTTTGGCACAGGCCTGGCTTCTTCATCCAGAACGTGGCCATGCACGATGATGCGTTCTCCCAACGCACTTTCACCGGGCTTGGCGTAGTTCAACACCAGATCATGATCCAGCTCGCCAAGCATATTGTGGCCGAACACCGGCCCAGTGGTTTCGCTGATTGTATTTCCGAATGACAGAAGTGCTTTTTGCGGTGACCGCAACACACTCGTTTTGTAATTGGGCGACAATGCCTGCGGGTGCCAGTTTCGATCTCGCGGAAAGAACGGACCAGCATTGGTCGTTGGCTTGCTCATCTCACTCCCCTGACGCATCAAGCTGCGCGAACACATTTTTTACGACTTTGATGGCGCTGTTTGCGGCTGGCACACCAGCATAAATTGCGGTGTGCAGCAGAGCTTCGCTTATATCTTCCCGTGTTGCCCCGGTGTTTCTTGCAGCCCTCACATGCATGGCTACTTCATCCAGGTGCCCTAACGCAGCGAGAAGCGCAATAGTTACAATGGACCTCTCTCGCAATGTCCAGTTGTGCCTTGACCATACATGACCCCATGCGGCTTCAGTAATAAGTTCCTGAAATGGCGCATCAAAACTGTTCTTTTGTACTTCAGCTGCATTCACGTGGGTGTCCCCCAACACCCGGCGACGTGTTTGCATTCCCTGTTTGTAGATTTCAGTTTGACGCTGCTCGCGCTGATCAACGTTACCCGGCCAACGCGAGATTGCCTGCCGAACCAGATGCGCCAGATACTCAGGTTGCTCAATGCTCGGCAAATGTCCGCAGTTACGAACCCGCTCAAACTTGGCGTTCGGGATGAGGTTTGTCATCTCTTCCACCAGCTCTGGTGGCGTGGACTGATCATCCTCCCCTGCTATGCACAGAACGGGCACGTCGATCTGGGCTGCTGAGCATGTCAGATCCGCATCACGAATGGCAGCGCAAGTGCCAAGGTACCCCTCCGCCGGTGTCCGGCACAACAGGTTGCGATAACCTGCGACAGAAGCAGGCGAACAATCCTGAAAGCCTGATGAGAACCAACGGGACATCACCGCATCGGCGATCCCCTCCATCCCGTTGGCCTCAATCGCGTCGATGCGGTCTTGCCACCCCTGAGGGTCACCAATGCGCGGTGCGGTGTCACACAGGATGAGCCCTCTGACCAAATCTGGTCGGGCTGCCTGCAGCGCCATTGCGATCATTCCCCCTACAGATACACCGCAAATCACCGCATTCTTGATGCCCTGACTGTCCATGAGTGCAGCAAGGTCTCGCATATGCAAATCAATGGAGTAACGCGCGTCCCCAACACCAGAAAGACCATGCCCGCGTTTATCATAGGTCAGAACTTCGCCTTGATGCCCGAGATGAAGCAGAAACTCATCCCAAATGCGAAAGTCCGTTCCCAATGAGTTGATCAGAACAAGCGCTGGAGCAGCTGTGTCCGAGCTGGTCTTTTTGAAGTGAAGCGCGGTCGCGTTTAAGTCTATGAAGTGCATGCACATCCCCCTAAACGGATAAATTGCATACCCTTTTCAAAATGAATAATGATATTATCCAGATTAATCATATTGAGATTGTTATGAATAACTTGCGCAGATTAAAGCTCAGGCATTTGGAAGCTTTTGTTGAGGTATCTCGCCAGAACAGCGTAAGCCGCGCTGCGGAGGTCCTTCATCTGACCCAACCCGCTGTCACGCGGACTATCCGTGAACTGGAAGAAATCTGCGGCCAACCGTTGATTGAAAAAGACGGGCGCGGCATTCGCATCACCCACTATGGTGAGGTGTTCCTGCGCCATGCAGGCACCAGTCTAGCGGCTGCCCGTAACGGCATCAATGCATTATCTCAGCTCAGCTATAGCGACGGGCCAATGGTCCGCATCGGCGCGCTACCAACTGTCGCTGCTTCGCTCATTCCACAAGCCGTCAAAGCTTTCCTTGATACAGGGTTGCGCAATCGACTGCATATCGTGACCGGTGAGAACCACGTGCTGCTCGATCAACTACGAAACGGTGAGCTGGATCTGGTTATGGGCCGCCTTCCCGCACCTGAAAATATGCAGGGATTAGTGTTTGAGCCGCACTATCGCGAACGTGTTGTGTTTGCTGTCGACAAGAACCATCCTTTGGCAGGCAAACCGCAAATCAGCGTGAGTGAACTAGACGCTTTTCCGGTCCTAATGCCTTCCGCAGCCTCGATTATCCGCCCTTTCGTGGACCGTCTCTTCATTGAACATGGCATCCCGGAACCAGAGCAAGCGATCGAGACGGTATCTGACTCATTCGGCCGGGCATTCACGCAGGAATACAATGCAATCTGGATCATTTCTCGCGGCGTGATCGCCCGTGAGATCGAGTGCGGCCAGTTTGTGGAACTGCCCATCGATACCCGCGCAACAGTAGGATCAGTTGGCCTCAATATGCGTGCAGGCGAGACATTGGACAGTGCAGCTCAATGCTTTGCGGAGATTCTGATGGACCTGAGCGAGCGGGAAGAAACCCACGCTCCAGCCTACTGAAGGAAAGCCATTTCGGAGGACATATTGATACCCATTGCGGCATGAAAAGCACGGTATTTTTCATTATTCATTTTGAAAAGTGTATGTAATTCTCCGAATTCACAGTGGTGATTCCTAAGAATTCCCTTGGCGGATCATCCGGATCGTGATTAAGAATTCGACAGCCTTCGGGAGCTGAGACTGTCCCAAGTGCAGGATCAGGAAGGCGTGTCTGGTTTCGACCATTCTTCAGGAGGGTCACTTACTTATGTTTGGTAATTTCAAAGGCCTTTGCGCTTCAACAGCGCTTCTGCTTGCCAGTGTTTCCATGGCAGGCGCGGCAGAATACACTTTTAAGCTTCACCATTTTCTAAGCCCGAAGGCACCGGCACAGACCAAGATGCTGGAACCATGGGCAAAGGCCGTTGAAGAGAATTCCGGTGGTCAGGTCAAAATCGAGATCTACCCATCCATGTCACTGGGTGGTCGCCCGCCTGAGCTGGTGAACCAAGCACGTGACGGCGTGGTTGATCTGGTCTGGACCCTGAATGGTTACACACCTGGCCTGTTCCCACGCACTGAAGTGATGGAACTCCCGTTTGTTTTCCTTGATGACCCTCGCGCTGCAAACCTTGCGCTCTACGACATGTTCGGGAGCGATCTTAAGGCTGACTACAAAGGCCTTGAAGTGATGTTCCTGCACGTGCATGCGGGTAACGGCTTGCAAACACGTGATAAAGAAGTGCGCAGTCCAGCTGATATGGCAGGCATGCGCATACGCACACCATCACGCACTGGTGCATGGGTGATTGAAGCGCTTGGCGCATCCCCAGCTGCAATGCCAGTTCCGGAACTGCCAACAGCTCTTCAGAAAGGCGTGATTGATGCAGCGTTCATTCCTTGGGAAATCATCCCACCGCTGAAAATTCAGGAGCAGACAGAATACCAGATCGAAGGTGCAGGCAAAGCACGCTTTGGTACTTCTGTCTTCCAGGTTTCCATGAACAAAGGCCGCTGGGAAGGTCTGCCTGCTGATATTCAGAAAGCATTCCGCGATGCGTCTGGTCCTGATTGGTGGGCAAAGGTTGGTGAAGTTTGGCGCGCGACAGATGACTTTGGCATCGGCCTCGCAGTAAAGTCTGGCAACAAACACATCACTCTTTCTGACGAAGAAACAGCTGTCTTTAGAGAAGCTCTGGCTCCAGTGGTTGAAAAGTGGACCTCGGAAGTTTCCAAAAAAGGCATTGATGGCAACGCGATGGTTGCAAAAGCACAGGCATTGATTTCCAAGCACAGCGAGTAGCTATGGGCGCCTTTCAAAAACTCGGACGCACCGGCATTGCCGGTGCTTTCGAAAAACTTATTGTAGCATGGGCACTTGCCGGTGGTTTGGTTCTGCTGGCAGTTGTCGCAGTCAACATCTACTCCACCCTTGGCAATATGTGGGCGGCTCCATTTCCCGGAGATTTTGAGCTCACCGAGATCGGCGTTGCTATCGCAGTTTTCTCCTTCCTGCCGTTCTGCCAGATCACTGATGCCAATGTCACAGCAGATATTTTTACCAGCAAAGCCGGACCGCGTTTGAAAGCGCTTCTCGCACTGATCGCCTCTGTGATTGCGTTTGGGTTTGGGCTGCTGCTGTTGTGGCGCATGTACTACGGTATGTCTGATCAACGAGATTACGAATACACCACCGCAATTTTGCAGATCCCTGTTTGGTATGCGTATGTACCTGTTTTGATTTCGCTTTTCCTGCTGAGCGTTGGCGCGATCATCACCTTGAGTGAAAACTCCAGAGATCTGATCCGGAGAACCTGATGGCGGCCAGTCTTTTTATGGGCTTTGGTGCCCTCGCCATTTTGGTGTTCCTGATTGTCATCCGTATCCCAATTGCTTACGCGATGATCCTTGTCGGCGGGGTCGGGATTGCGCTGATCAACGGCCCGATGCTGCTGCTTAGCCAATTGAAAACATTGGCTTATGGGCAGTTCGCCATTTACGATCTTTCAGTCATTCCGCTGTTTATTCTGATGGGAGCGCTCGCCTCAAAAACCGGCTTGAGCCAGTCCTTGTTCAGAGCGGCCAATGCGTGGCTTGGTTGGATGAAGGGCGGCACCGCGATGGCCGCCATCGCGTCCTGCGCTGGGTTTGGTGCAGTTTGCGGATCCTCGCTCGCAACCGCCTCAACCATGGGCAAAGTGGCTCTGCCAGAGCTGAAGCGTTACAATTATTCAGGCGCTTTGGCGACAGGAACGCTCGCCGCTGGCGGAGTTCTGGGCATTCTCATCCCGCCAAGCGTTGTTTTGATCATCTATGCGGTGATCGTGGAAGCGAACATCGTTACTATGTTCGTTGCTGCGTTTATTCCGGGTATTTTGGCCGTTCTTTTGTTCTTGGCGGTCATCTCACTCTACGTTTTTGTCAGTCCCTCCTCCGGCCCTGCTGGCGGAGCCGGAACGCGCGAAGAGTTCCTCGCAGCCTCCCTCGGCGTACTGCCTGTGCTGACCGTTTTCGGACTTGTCATCGGTGGCATATATTTCGGCTTCTATAATCCGACACCAGCTGCTGCAGTGGGCGTGTTCCTCGTGATGATGTTCGGCCTGCTCCAGCGCAATCTGGCATTTGGAGACATGATCGAAGCGCTGAAGGAGACAGCAGCCACTTCAGGTATGATCTATCTGATCCTGCTGGGTGCTGAGCTGCTCAAGATCTTCATGTCTCGCATTGGCCTTCCGCAAGAGACCGCTGCATGGATTGCAGGCTCTGGTCTTGAGCCGATGACGGTGATGATCCTGATCCTGCTGGCCCTGATCGCGCTTGGATGCCTGATGGATAGTATGTCCATGATGCTGCTGGTCATCCCGTTCTTCTGGCCTGTTCTGATGGAACTGAACGGCGGCATGTATCAGGGAGCAGATGGTGCCGGATATGGCATGAGCACGGAAGACCTGAAAATCTGGTTCGGCATTCTGGCGCTAATCGTCGTCGAACTCGGGTTGATCACGCCACCAGTGGGCATGAACGTCTTCGTCATCTCAGCTCTGGCCAAAGACACGCCAATGAGCCAGACCTTCAAAGGCGTAGCACCTTTCTTCGGAGCCGAACTGGTACGCGTCGCCATTCTGGTCAGCTTCCCAGCCCTAACCCTCTGGCTACCAAAGCTGCTTTCCTGATCAAATCAATCGGTGCCTTGGTTCACGATATGACTAAGGCACCGAACATTCCCCAAAGGCTCACATAGCAATTTTGCTATGATTTTTGCTGATAAATCAATTTTACATAGCAATCATAAACGGCAACACTGAGCGCTATTCAAACGTGTATTCGCAATCCATTTTACTTCTGACTTAGCGCATATCCCAATTGCCGCGATCTGACAGATGTTTTGAACCTAAGGAATTTTTCATGACCCACCATAGAGATCGTACTCAGGTTGCGATTATCGGCGGCGGTCCGGCTGGTTTATTACTTTCTCACATCCTAAGCGAAAACGGCATCGACAGCGTTGTTCTGGAACAGCGCACCAAGGATTATGTTCTCTCGCGCATTCGTGCTGGCCTGCTGGAAACCGGAACCGTTCAGTTGCTGCGCGATTACGACCTGGCAGAGCGCATGGACAAAAACGGCAAGAGCAAAAAGGGCTCATGGATTACGCGGCAGGGGTTCCCGAGCCATTTCATTGATACGCACAAATGGACCGGCAAGGAGATGATGGTCTACGGTCAGACCGACATCACCGAAGATTTGTATGACGCACGCGAGCGAGCGGGCGGCAATGTTATCAACGAAGCTGCAGATGTGGCCTTGCATGATGTCACAGCAGACGCGCCTTATGTGACCTACGTGAAAGACGGGCAAACGCATCGTCTGGACTGTGATTACATTGCAGGTTGCGATGGCTTCCATGGTGTGAGCCGCAAGACGATCCCAGCTGACATCTTGCGCACTTATGAGCGCGCCTATCCGTTTGGTTGGCTAGGCATCATGGCAGAAGTGCCACCGCTGCCGGATCTGGTTTATGCCTATCATGAGCGCGGCTTTGCCCTTGCCTCACAGCGCAACCGGCTGCTGAGCCGCTATTACATTCAGTGTCCGCTGACTGACAGCGTTATGGACTGGTCTGATGAGCGATTCTGGGAAGAGCTTCTGGCCCGTTTCCCGGAGGAAGTCGCTTCAGAGATTGTCACCGGCCCATCCATCGAAAAGTCCATCGCTCCGCTTCGCAGCTTCGTGGCAGAGCCTATGCAATACGGGCGTATGTTCCTTGCGGGTGATGCAGCGCATATCGTGCCGCCTACGGGCGCGAAGGGACTCAATCTTGCGGCTTCTGATGTGTTCTATCTCTCACGCGGGTTGATTGAGCAGATCAAGAGCAATCGCTCGACCCATCTGGAACGTTATTCAGAGTTGGCCCTGCGCCGGGTCTGGAGCTCCGAGAACTTCTCCTGGCGGATGACACAGCTGATGCATGTGTTCCCGGAGATGAACGGGTTTGATGCCAAAATCCAACAGAACAGCTATGAGTTGCTGCTGCAAAACGAGACCCAACAGCGAGCTCTGGCGGAAGAATATGTTGGATTGCCGTTTGAAGAGCTGGACGCGTTGACCCTGTCAGCTGCCTGATCCAGCTATTAGAGAGAGGCCCATCCCTCTCTCCCCACCTTCTCGGTGAGGCTTAGGGCTCTGTCCGGTCCGCAATCTCAATGATCGCTGCCGCGAACGCCTCCGGGCTTTCCTGAGGCAGGTTGTGACCCACGCCATCAATCACCCGGGCATCATAGTATCCATTGAAGTTGGTTTCATGCCCCCGGCTTTGGCGCGGTGGGCTTACGCCATCATCTGCGCCAAGCAATGCAATGGCTGGAACGTTGATCTTAGGCTGTCCGGTCAACAGAACCTCAATCTTCTCATAGGCCGGATCGCCCTCTACGAGACCAAAGCGATGCCGATAAGAATGGATCACCGTGTCCACGAAATCCGGGTTATCGAAGCTCTCGGAGGTTTCGCGGAACGTGCGGCGGGAGAACTCCCAGGTCGGGGACCACTGCTGCCAGAGCAGCCGTGTCAGGTCTTCCCTATTCTCAGCCAAACCATTTCGCCCACGCTCGGTGTGGAAGTAGTATTGATACCACCACAGATGCTCATCTTCCGGCGAAGCCGGGCGATAGGCTGCTGGGATGTTCTGGATGTTGTAAGCCACACCGCCGCTGACCAGCCCCCTCACCTTTTCGGGCCACAGCGCAGCTGCAATGCAGGCGGCACGGCCACCCCAGTCATATCCAGCAAGGATCGCCTGCGGAATTTCAAGCGCCACCATCAGCGAGCGCAGGTCAAACGCAAGTGCTCCTTGCTGGCCTGAACGTGGGGTCTGAGGGGAAAGATATTGCGTTGGACCATAGCCGCGCAGGTACGGCACAATGCAGCGGAAACCACGATTGGCGAGGATGACGGAGACTTCATCATAGCTGTGCACGTCATAGGGAAAGCCGTGGAGCAGGATGGCTGGAACACCTGATTTCGGTCCCACATCCATATAGGCAACGTTCAGCACCCCGGCTTCAATAAATTTCATCAGTCCCATCCCTCATATGGTGCAGCAGCTCTTTGAAATACTATAGACCAGAGCTACAGGGAGAAAGCCATTCTTCAAACTCAGACTTAAGGCGTGTCACCTCTTCCTCATTCAGCAGAAAGCAGTCGAAACCTCCATCATAAGGCGCGAGAATCCGGGAGCTCTCACGGTTCATCAGCAAAAAGCGCTCGTCATCATGGGCTGCATCTTTAAAGGCGCCCCGGTAAACTTCAGGAAACCACCGGACTTCATTTCCATAGAATCCAATTGTCTCTTGCTCACCGAACGGGTCTTCCTCATACTTCCACTTGAACCAGTATTTCAGCCGAAACTGATCAAGCAGTTTATGGCTGTAGGGCAAAGGGTATTCTTCAAAGTTGGGAAAGTACTCAACGAAGAGGCATTTTTGCCCCTCCTTCAAGATCCGGTTGCCCAGAATGCGGCCCCGGTCGAAGACAATTGCTTCTTCTTCCGGTGTCTCGGCATAACGCTTGGCATCTGGTAAGGCGTGGAACCTGACCCACCTTTCAGGCATCACATTGCGGAGATAATGGCTGTAGGGAGGTAAGTCCCCAAAATAGCCTTTCCACTCGTCAATGAACCTTTTCACAGTGATACAACCCTGTCTCAACCACTCAGCAAAACAATTGGGTGATCCGATGAGACTTAGTGGAGATTGGTTCGAATTCTCCTAGGTATTTTGATGCAATCCTCTTTGAATTCGCAGGAATTACAGAAAGGCCTTCACCCGCTCCGTGCATTGCATGGCCTCAGCAAAGGCTGCGAAAATGCGCGTTGAAACCGGATTGCTCACTGCCTCAAACTCCGCATGCCATTGAATGCCAAGGAAGAACTCCTTCTCCGGATGGTGGAAGGCTTCAATCACCCCATCCTCAGAAGTCGCATCCAACATGAGGCCTTCACCCAACATGTCCACGGCCTGCTCATGCAGTGAGTTCACGTGGTGAGTGCCATCGCCCAGGATGTCACGAAGGAGCCCGTTCTCTTCAAGGCAAAGCTGATGGGCTGCACAATACCGCTGATTTGGTGGCAGTTTGTAGTCGATGGGGCGGTGCAACACGAAGGCTTCGTTTTCATAAAGATCGTTACGGATGGTGCCGCCAAAGGCCACATTTATCTCCTGCATGCCACGGCAAATGCCGAGCAGCGGGATGTTCTTTGCAAACGTGGCACGGATCAGCGCAAAGGCTGCTCGATCTCGTTTGTCATCAAACGGGCCATGGCTCTCAACCGTGCCACCGCAACGGTAGTAAGACGGCTGAATGTTGGAAGCATCACCTGTCAGAATAACACCGTCCACCAGTGAAAGGACATGCGCCAGTTCCGCATCATTCAGCAGAGTTGGCAGGATGACTGGGACAGCTCCAACAGCCTGCATGGCGGCAGTCAGGTACTTGTCGTCGATGGTCTGCGTTGTCAGACCGGCCTCTTCTGAGGAATTCGCCAGGATGCCGACAATAGGTCTTTTTTCAGCAACCGCACTCGGCAGAGTGGTGATGCCACTGTTATTTGTCATGAGCGTATCCCTTCAGGGCACTAAATATCTGCGCAGCCGCGCTCTGAAATTATTGAAAGTAACGTTATCGCTTCAGCGACTTGGCGTAGTGGTTTTCAATCCGCTGTTGCACAAACTCCAGCATAACGGACATCACCCAGTAGATGATGGAGGCAGTGATCAGCATCTCCAAAATTTTGAAGTCAGATCGTCCCTGCGTTCTGGCAATGAACATGATGTCCCAGACCCCAACCACGGAAACCAGCGAGGAATCCTTAAGCATGGCGATAAACTGGTTGCCCGTTGGCGGCACAATAACTCGCATTGCTTGAGGCAGAATGACTTTTCTGAAGGTCAGCAAGCGTTGCAATCCAAGCGCATCTGCAGCTTCCCACTGGCCGACTGAAATGGACTGAATGCCAGAGCGGAAAATCTCGGTCATGTAAGCCCCGTACACCAGCGACAACGCAATGATGGCGGCTGGCACCGGCGAAATCACGTATCCAATCTGTGGCAGGCCGAGGTAGATCAGGAAGAGCTGCACAAGCAGTGGCACTCCGCGGAAGTAGGAAGTGTAAAACGCCCCCACACCTTCAACAACGCCAATGCCTGAGAGTTTCGCCGTGGCGCCCATGAGCGCAAACGCAAAGGCCAGCGAAATGGAAATGGCAGAGACATAGAGTGTGGTGAAGGCTCCGGTGCCCAGAAGGAAGGGCAGTTTTCTGCCGATGAACTCAAAGCTCAGCTCAAAACTGAGAAAGAAGCCAAACGCCCCAGCCGCCAGCAGCAGCCAGACTGTTATCAGCTGTGCCCGGCGGGACAGGCTCAGGACCAGATAGCCGAGGCCTGAGACTGCCAGGAAAATCACCATGGATACAGAAAAGCGCCCCCACCAGCCGGAGAGTGTTTCCTCGCTCATTGCAGGGCGAAGGAACGAGCCGATCAGGCCTTGATTGAAAGCCAGAGCAAACGCCAGCACGAAGGCCAGCAGTCCGAGCGTTGCTGCAGCTTTCAGGCGGGCTGGCCCCTGCCTGAAAGCACCATTGGTGAGTGTGATCATGGTCTTACTTAACGCTTACCAGATCCGCACCGTGCCATTTCTTGGAGAGCTCTGCGAGCGTGCCGTCGTTCTTCATCTCATCCACGATAGCAGCCAACTTGTCGTTGAGCTCTTTGTCGCCTTTATCGATCGCAATCGCCAGCGGCTCGTAGAAGATCGGGTCACCCAGCTGCTTGATCGGCAGGCCCTTCTTCATTGCCTGCTGAATGACAGGAACGGACTGCGCCAGCGCGTCCAGACGCACACCGTCACCAAGGGACAGCTCGTCGAACTCGTTGATGTCACTGTAAAGTTTGATCTCACCCGGTGTCACGGCATACTCAAAGGATGGCGCGCCAACCGCATCAATCTCAAGCCTGTGCTCCAGATATTTGTGGTAGGTGGACGAGCCCACAACGCCGATAACCTTGCCGTTCAGATCCGCCAATGAAGTGGCTTTGGAGTTCTTATGAACCGCAAACGCTGCCGGGGTGTAGTAGTAGACAGCCGGGAAATCCAGCACCTGCGCACGGGCCTTTGTTGGGGTCATGGAGCCAACCACCATGTGCCATCTGCCGTGCCACCGCCCTGCGGTCATCACTTCCCAGCCTGGGGTGACGAACTGCACATCCACTCCAAGGCGCTTTGCGATCTCTTTGGAGACGTCGATGTCGAAACCCTGCAGCTGGTTATCATCTCCCATGAACGCGTTCGGGCGATAGTCAGAATTTGACCCCACAACCAGCGTCTTGTTCTTCATGATCGCATCCAGAGCCTCACCAGCCTGAGCGCTCAGGCCAACAACGCTTGCAGAGACAAACAATGCAGCCCCAATGATGGCTTTTCCGGTATTTTTAAACATCCCAACCCCCAATTTCGTCATTCTGACGGACAATTTTCAAAATTTTGGGCAGTTTATAGGTACGGTTCAAAGCAAGACAAATCAGTCTGATTGATCCATGTATACAAAAACTCTATATATAGCCCATGGCTATCTCCCGACGTTTCGTCCCCACCCTTCAGGAATTACGCGCACTGGATGCTGTTGCTCGGCACAAATCCATCTCTGCTGCCGCGCGGGAACTGAACGTCTCTCAACCAACTATATCTTATCATATCAAGCAGTTAGAAGAGCGTTGGGATGTCAAACTGTTCCGCATGAACGGACGCAATCTGGAGCAGACGGAACTGGTGCAGGATATTCTTTCGGAAGTCTCTGCAATCAACAATGGTATAGAGAATCTCTCATACCTGCTCGCCAGCCAGACAGCGCGAAAACAGCTGACAATCGGCATCGCGCCCTCTTTGGCCTCCATTATGCTCGTCCCACGTCTGGCCGAGTTCTCCGCTCTGCATCCCAACGTGGCCATCCGCATCAGCGCGGCAAACCGCTTCGTCGATTTCGCGGAGGAGAAGCTGGATGTGGCCCTGCGCCTGTTGCCAAAACCAGAAGGGGATCTTGGAGCCTCTCCCCTCATCCCGCTGCCACAGGAACGGATGCGGGTGGTTTGCGCGCCCAGTTATCTGGAAGCACTGGCAGGGGAGCCAGTAGCCCCGCATTCTGCCCCCGTTGAGCTGTTTGCCAGGGCGGACTTTATCCATGAAGACGAAGCGTTTCACTGGCAGAAGTATCTGGAAGCCTATTGGCCAGACTTCTCGGGCCAGATGGTCCCGCAGCTCACCTTCAACAACACCGACCTGATCCTGCAAAGCGCCATTGCCGGACGCGGCTTTGCCATCCTCAGGGATCTTTACGTCATAGATGCGCTGAATGCAGGCACGCTCATCGAACCCTTCCGGGAAACACTCCCTTGCCAGCGAGCCTTCCAGTTCGTGCTGCCGGAGACAACCATTCCCTCAGCTCAGGTGTGGGATTTCATCAACTGGCTCAGTGCTGAAATGCAGGCGATGCATATCCGCTAAGAACAGATGTACCGGGCTTATCAAAGCCCTTGGATAATCTCTGAGTAGATCACACAGGCCCGCAAACACATTGCCAGTTAAGTGCTGCGAAAGCCGTCATTTCGTCAGATACATGATACTTTTTTGAGCAAATCGCCCTAACAAACTCAAGAATAAATTAGAATTCCTCTAAGTGATTATCAATTTTCCACTTTAAATCTATACAATATTCTGAAGTCATGTATTGTCATATTAAATAGATAAATCTCATGTAGTCATAAAAATAGATTTTTACATGGATGAACATAATAAAATTAAAATCACTAATCGAAATTACGGAAACAAAACTGCGTAGATGATGGTAATCACTCAAAATATTCATCAACACCACAATTTATTTTACTTATCGCGATGGAATCAATCCGCGTTCACAATAACCGGCACCCAATCTGCCTGCAGGTTCCTCACAGCGAAGCTGGAACCTCACCCGTTTCGGAGCACGTCCCCGAAAGTAGGCTTGGTGTAGCTGCAGAGTTATCGTAGGCTGATGACAGGGCATACCCTTTTAGCGGGAGCCAGCATACTAGCCCAAAGCCAACGGCTGAGCACAGTTATTGTCCTTTTCAGAGCCGAATACGTTCAAGAGACTCTTTTCTTATTGGAAGGAAAAGGATGGACATTCATCAACTCAAAACCTTTGTGACAGTTGCTCGTGAGGGCAGCATCACCAAAGCTTCTGAACTGCTTTTTCGAAGCCAACCGGCTGTTAGTGCGCACATAAAAAACATGGAAGAAACGCTGGGACTCACCCTGTTCCAGCGCACCCCAAGAGGCATGGCGGTGACGCCAGATGGGCAGCGTTTGCTGAACGAAGCCCACCAGCTACTCGACAGGCACCAGAAGTTTCTGGAGGAAGCCTCCCGGCTGCGCGGCAGCCTTGCAGGTCAACTCTCACTCGGCGCAGGTCGCAACTCCAGCACCGGCGTGGTCAGCAACCTTCTGGCGGCTATGTCCCAGGAGTTCCCCGAGGTGGAGGTGGAGCTCCAGCATCGGGCTTCTGTCAAAGTGCTGGAAGGTATTCGTAATGGAAGTCTGGATGCAGGGTTCTATACGGAAACCGGCGAGGACGATTCCGATCTCTCCACGCTGGAGATCTCCAATTTCTGCGTCTACCTCGCCGCACCTGCCAATCTTGTGCCGGTTGCCTCTGAGTTCAACTGGAAAGCGTTGGAAGACGTGCCGTGGATCTACCCCAGCTGCAACTCCTGTTGCGGACGGTTAGCGCGTGATCTGTTGGAAACGCACGGCATCCGGCCAAAACGCGTGATCAACGTGGATGACGAGGGGGTCACCCGTGCATTGATCGCCAGCGGTGTTGGCATTGGCCTTGTGCATGCCAACTCAACCAACCCGCGGGAGCAGGAAGGCGATATCGTTCTGCTGACACAGGTGCAAAAATCAGCCCGCGTGCTGTTTGCGCATTTGTCTTGTCGGATCGACGATCCTGTCATCGCGGCGGTGCGTTCCATTCTGGCAACAGACAACTGCACCAGCATTCCGTTTCAGGGTGACCAAAACATAGAGGTGGCGCTGATCGCCTCCTGATCTTTTCAAGAAAACAAACGCGCACGACTTCAGCCCAGTTTCTGGGCTGAAGTTCGCTGCACATTGCTTTCCAATTGGGTGGATGGCTGCTCTCCCCAGTTGACGTCAAAGACAACAACAATCCGGAATACTGAGGAATTTTTCATTTTTAATTCTCATCGGGAGAAGCCACATGCAAAGAATTCTATACAGCCTCAGCGGTGCCTCCGGGCAGCACTATTCCCCGCATGTCTGGAAGATCATCATGTCCCTGAAGCACAAGGGACTCGCGTTTGACCTGAAGCCCGTTTCCTTCGGCGACATTGCCAGTATCGAAGACGGTTCCTATAGCAGCGTGCCTGTGCTCAACGATCAGGGCACCTTGCTGGGCGACAGCTTCGAGATCGCGCAATATTTGGAAGCCACCTATAACGACACACCAAGCTTATTTGATGGGGCCGGCGGCCTGCATCTCTCACGTTTCGTGGAGAGCTATTGCAAAACAGTTCTGCACCCGACATTGGCTGTAATTGCCGTGATGGACATGTACAACATCATGAGTGATGCAGACCGCATTTACTTCCGTGCTGCACGTGAAAAGCGGTTCGGAATGCCGCTGGAAGACGTCTACGCTAACCGTAATGCAGAGCTGGCAACCTTGCCGGAGAAGCTCAATCCGGTGCGCGATCTGCTGGCGACGCAAGACTGGCTTGGCGGCGAGAAAGCCATGCATGCTGACTATGTTTTGTTCGGCACGCTGCAGTGGTGCAACGTCTGTTGCGCAGATCCATTTTTTGCAGCAACGGACCCTGTCCAGATGTGGTTCGAACGCATGCTCGATCTTCATGATGGTGTGGGCCGCAAAGCGGTCAGCGAAGCAGTCGCAGCCTAACGCTGCACACTCATCAGGCGACGCAAAATCCATAGGATGTTCAGAAGGTATCGCATTTTCTGCGATGCCTTCTTTTTGTGCAAGTCATTGTATTATCAATAATTTACCTGCGATAAAGTTTACTGAAGGGTGCCTCATCTATCCTGAGGGAAGCCATCAGTATTTTCATCTTGTTCTTAGCAATCCTTTCCGGCTCCATAGGGCCACACGAAAAAATATTATTGGACGCGAGGGACGAAACTTACCTCACAACCGGCAGTGACACAGCGCAGATTCGACCGGGTCTGTGAACGCTCTTTCTCTGCCCACGCATAACAAAAATGACAAGCCAACGCAGTTTGTCAGGGGCCGCGCTATGCGCATCTCCTGAACCGGCATTTTTCAGATTTTCTTTCCAGGTGAAGGATCAGAGGATTTATGGATGCACATCTTGAAACACCGGAATATTTGGCAAAAGGAACAGCCCCACTGTCCTTTGATTGGGTCCGACAAGTGCACACACTTGGACCCACCGGCACGAACTGCGAGAGAGCTGCTCTGAGGTGGGCTGCACGCCATTGCAAGAATGCTGAGGTCTTTCTTCATGCCACGATGGAACTGGCAGCAGAAGCCGTCGCCAAATGCAGAAAATCCGTTCTGCTGAGCGTGGTGGCCTACCCGCATCTACATTCCATCATTTACGAGCACATTGGAGAGCTGAAGCTGATGGACGTGTTCATCATGAACACCGACAACATGGTTCTGGCGTCTTCTACCGGCGAAACACCCAAGCTCTGCGCCACGCACCCGGCACCTGAAAAGCTGATCCCGGCCTCTATTGAGCGCAAGTTCGTCACCAGCAATGCGCAAGCTGCTGCTGTCTGTGCCAAGGGCGAAGCGGATGGCTGCATCACCACGTTGTGCGCCGCCAACGAGTTTTCTCTGACAATCCTAAGAAAGCACGGTCCTGTGCCCATGGGCTTCACTATTCACGGCCCGTTACAAGCCACCCCGGCCTCCCACCCATCGTTTACGAGTGAATTTCAAAACCCCAACAGGAGGGAACTTCATGACACAGAAAGCTTATGAAACACCAATCGAAATCCGCTACCGCGATACTGACTCCATGGGCCATGTGAGCAGCCCGATCTACTACGATTACATGCAGTCCGCTTACTTGGAATACATGCATGATCTGCTCAAACTGCCAAAGTCTGAGAAGCTGCCACACATCATGGTGAAGACCTCCTGTGACTACGTTTCTCAGGCGCTCTATGGCGATCGTCTGGTGGTGCTGAGCCGCGTGACCAAGTTTGGTGGCAAGAGCTTTGAAATGCAGCACGAAATGCGTCTGGATGATGCGGATGGCCGTGTTGTAGCCAATGCCTCCTCCACACACGTGATGTTCGACTACGAAAAGCAGTCAACCTATCCGGTGCCGGATGACTTCAAGGCTGCAGTGGCTCAACTCCAAGAACCTGTCGCTATGCATCAGCCAGCATAAGATCTGTCACTTTTCTCGAAATCTGGAGATCTCTGATGGATCTACAATGGAATGAACGTCAACAGGCTCTGCGGGCAAAGTATGCTCAAATCGGCAGTCAGGTTGACCACTCCGCACTGCATGCTGGCAGACAGGCTTTTGATCAGGACACTTGGGACCGGCTTTTAGAAGCCGGTCTCTGGAAGATCATTGTGCCTTCCGAGTATGGCGGAGAAGGCACCGATTGGTGGGACTTTACAGCAGCGCTAGAGGGACTAGCCTCCTCCGTGCGCACACCCGGCATTCTGCTTTCCGTCATAGCGCAGGCGGGCATGGTGCATGCGCTCAACCTGTTTGGAACGGAAGCACAGAAGAGGGATTATCTTGGCCGTATCCTGAAGGGCAAACTGAGTGCAACAGCGATTGCCGACCCGGACACGGGTACAGATGTGCGCTCCACGTCCTCCGTCCTGACACCGGGACCGAACGAGACTTTCGTGCTCAACGGCGCCAAGTACAACATTGCTCATGCGCCCGTGGCGGACTTTACGCTTGTCGTGTGCAAGCTGGATGGGCACGCCCGCGATGGCATTTCGCTGATCCTGCTGGATGCTGGCACGCAGGGTCTTGAAGTTGGTGAGTATGACCAGAAGCTCGGCAATCTGGATCTGCCAACAGGGCCTATGAAGTTCAACAATATCCCGCTTCATTATGGTGATCTGCTTGGCGTTCCGGGCAAGGGCCTGCGCAATCTCATCACCTTCGTGTCTCTGGGCAGACTGTATTACGGCCTTGTGTCTGCATGGCTGGTGGAACCAATGCTGAAAGCAGCCATGAGCTATGCGCAGCAGCGCCAGACCTTTGAGGTGCCGGTGCTTGAGTTCCAGTATGTGCAGAAAAAGCTGACCGACATGCGCATCTCCGCAGAAGCTGCAAAGTGGACCGCCTATGGCGCTCTTCAGCAGTTGCTGGCTGGCGCACCGGAAGCAGGCATGACCTGCTCTATCGCCAAACTGGTTGGCGCAGAGGCGATCACCAGCGGCGCGATTGATCTTCTCAAGCTTTACGGCACCAAGGGCTACCATCAGGGCGAGGTTTCCACCTTCCTCCGTGATGCACTTGCCTTCTGCGCTGTGGGCGGCACCGAAGAGATGCATCGCCGCAACATCATCAGCCAGATGAAACGACTGGAAGCCAAGGCTGCAAAAAAAGCAGCAGAGCCACCGCAGGAGCGCATTCTGGAAACAGCATGATCCCAGGCAGGCCCCGTTATTGCCGGGGTTTTGCTCTTTCTTTGAGCTCACAGGAGTTACTTATGGAATTTGCCAAAGTCGCACTTACGGCCACTCTTCTGGCAGCAACAACCGCAGCACCAGCACTCGCCAAAAACGGCGTAGAGCGGGTGCCAACTGCTATTGACTGGTCCGCCGCCAAGATTGCTGCAAAACGGTCGCTGGCGCGTGACCCGGAAGCAGTCGAAAAGTTCGTCGCCGCCTCCAACGGCGCGCTGCGAACCGTTGAACTGCCTGTCCTGATTTTCGGCAGCGATGCCAAGATGGAAACACCACAGTTCGCCAACCAGAACTCAGCCTATGTCGCCTTCTACACACTAGAGGGCGCACAGGTCAGCATTCTGGGCTCGCACACCGTGCTGACAGGAACTGAGGATCTGACAGGTCATCACCAGGCCGTTGCCTATGAGAGCATTGGCAGCGGTGCGGATTACAACCTCAACCGCTACGGCGCGCATTACACCATCCGTCTGACCTGCGACAACCCGATCAAGGATGTGCGGTGTCGTAAGCCAGAGTTCCTCAACAGTGTCGTTCAGACCCTTCTTGTCGTGAATGGAGCGGCCCAATGATGCGTTTTATCTCTCTTTGCTTAGCACTGGCCTTCAGCGTCTCCGCTCAGGCCGACGACACATCCCGCTTCATGATGCCGGGGGATCTGATTGAGAACACCGGTCAGGGTGTTGCCAGCCACGCTATCTATTTCCCGCAGATGCGCTTTCCGGTGGAATCCGGTCCGGCCTACGCCAACTCCCACGCTTATGCGCCTGGTGGGTTCAAAGGCAATGGCGGGTCTGAGTGTGATCCAGCCAACTACTCCTACCCTTGGCGCGATAACTTCTGCGAGTTCCGCAAGGCTGATCTGCCACTGTGTGCCTCAGGTGGTCACCAGGGGCAGGACATTCGCCCGGCAACCTGTGAAGCCAGCAAGCATTGGGCAGTGGCAGCAGAAGATGGCATCGTGGCTCATGTGGGCCGCTTTGGTGTGACCATCCAGAGCCCAACTGGCACGCTATATCGTTACGTGCATCTGGATATGAAGACGCTTCAGGTGAAGCCGATGGACAAGATCGCCAAGGGCAGCCGCATTGGCAAGATCTCCAACAACTGGCTAGGGCCGCTTCCGATCCACCTGCACTTCGATGCCAAAGATACGATCATGCTGAATGGTGAGCCAAAGGCCGTGTTCCTGCCGCCTTACACCAGTCTGGTCGCCTCTTATCAGTTGATCATGGATTGATCCGGCAGACCACGAGTACCAAAGGGCGCCTCACAAGGTGCCCTTTTTGCTTTTCCGTTGAACCCTGAAAGGGAAATGAAATGACTGACATTCTCTGGGTCTTTGGCTATGGCTCCCTCATCTGGCATCCGGGTTTTGATCCCGTTGAGCAGGTGCCAGCCCGTCTGGATGGCTGGAAGCGAAGGTTCTGCCTTTGCTCTCTGCGCTATCGTGGAACCTTCGACCAGCACGGCCTCGTCCTTGCCCTTGATGCGGCACCAGAATCCTATTGCAGTGGCGTTGCCCTGGGCATCCCGCAGGACAAGCAGGAAGAAGTGCTGGAAGGTTTGCGGGCACGGGAACTGTTTAATCCGGCTTACCGGGAGATCATCACAACACTTCAGCTGCAAGATGGCCGGCAAGTGGAAGCGCTGACTTATGTTGTGAACCGCGAGCATGAGCAATACGGCTCTTTCAACGCTGAGGAGCAGGCGCAGATCATCGCCACAGCAGCAGGCGAAAAAGGCCCGAACTGCGATTACCTCTGGAACACCGCTAACCATCTGCGGGAGCTTGGCATTGCTGATCCAGATCTCGACTGGCTGTCCGATCGCGTACGCACAATACAGTCTTCGGAAGTCATCACAGCCTGATAAACCCGGTACGCCAGTTTCAGCGGCGTGCCGGCACTTTTCAACTCGCCACATTCGTTGCAGGTGCTTCACTGCAAATGAGAGAGCCCTGCTCTAGATGACAGACCTTGTCGGCAAGGGATCGCGCAGCAGCCTGATCATGCGTGAAGAGGACCAGCGCCGTTTTGCGATTGCGCATCACGCCCCGCAGGATCTCCAGCACATGACTGCGCGCTTGCATATCCAACGCGGAAGTGGGTTCATCCGCCACCAAACACTGCGGGCGCGTGGCAAGGGCACGGGCAATTACCAACCGCTGCGCTTCGCCGCCAGAAAGCTCTCTCGTCTTGCGGCTGAGGAAATCGGTATCTGTCGGCAACCCCACCCGATCCAACAGCCGATTTGCCTCAGCCTGATCTCCGCGAGACAACATCAGCGCTTCTTTCAGCACATCAGACACCGAGAAGTGGCTTGCCATAGCCCGGTGAGGGTGTTGCGGGATCAAGGCGATCACTGATTTTTCGCGCTCTGTTCCGTTCTGCCAGTAAACGTAGCCTTCCTGCACTTTCTCATAGCCACTCAGCAACCGCGCCAGTGTGGTCTTTCCGCTTCCGCTGCCTCCCAGAATAGCAAGGCAACTCCCTGCAGGTACAAACGCTGAAATCTTGGAGAGTAACCCTCTATTCTCAATGGAATGGCTGAGCCTATCCATGACCAACCCATTGCCAGAACGCACTTCCAACGCGGGATTGTCACCGCTGGAAGAAACCGGCAATGGCACTGGATTGCCCGCATTACGGCGGAGTTTGAGGAGCTGCTGCGTATAAATGCTGCGCGGCCTGTCCAGTACCTCTTCAGAGGGGCCAATCTCCGTCAGCCTGCCTTTGCGCAGCACACCAACATGGGTTGCCAGACGGCGCGCCAGCTCGATGTCATGAGTGATCAACATCTGACAGCGCTGCTCAGATCCATTTTGGAAGGAGCGGATCGCTATCTCCCGGTTAAAGCTGTCCAGCGCTGCTGTTGGTTCATCCATAATCAGAAATTCAGGAGAGTTCGCTAAGGCAAGCACGGTCAGCACCCGCTGTATTTCGCCTCCACTCAAGGCAGTGGGGTAGCGCGGCAAGAGCCTGTCAGGAATGTTTCCAATGACGCATTCTTCACGGGCGTCCCTCTCACTCAAGCCGTGCGCCCTTAACATCTCTTGTACATGCTGCAGTACCGTCAGGTGCGGATTGAGGGCATCAGAAAGCGCCTGCACAATCAGGCCTGCCGTCCGCCCACGCATCGCTTGCAGCTGAGCGCGGGAAGAACGCAGCACATTCATCTCCCCAAGCCACGCATCCCCACTCCAGCTGAAATGGTTGGAGGGCAACGGCTTTTCTTGGGCTGCCAGTCTGCGCCCCTGTATCAATCCCATCAGCGATCGGGCAAGACTGGTTTTGCCACCGCCCGGCTCGCCAATGATTGCAAGCGTCTGGCCACGGCCAATCTCGAAAGACACATCCTGCAATAAAGGACGCTCTCCAAAAAACAGATTCAGCTGCTCAACCCGGATCATATTGTTCCTTTCCGGTGAGCCCGCCACTTTGCGAGTACCCTTCACCAATTATGAGGATCCCGATGAGAAAGAGAGAAAGCGCGCCGGCAGGGGGCAGAAGCAGCCATGCCCAAGCATCCGTATAAAGATGCTCCATCGCATCCTGCATCATGCTGCCCCATGTGAGCAGACGCGGATCAGTCAGGCCGAGGAAGCCAAACCCTGCGCTTTTCAAAGCAGCCTGCCGCACGTTCTGCAGAAACAGCCCCACAATCGCAGGCCAGATGGCAGGCAAGATGTGATGACGTAGACAGTAGGTGCGACTGGCGCCCATACGTCGCGCGAAGTGTACGTTCTCGCGTGTCAGTTCGCGCAGCAGGATCGGAAGGGCCACACGCACATCCTCATGCCATCCCGTCAGTGCGAGCAGCAGCACAAGGCCAAGGAACCCTGGCTGTATCCAGGCCGCCAAAAGCAGCAGCAACAGAATGGACGGGATCACTTGCAGCACATCCACCACCCGCAGAACTGCCCCCCGCAGCGCCGGACCACCAAAGGCCGCCAGACTTGAGGCGGCCAAAGCCAGCGCCAGAGCAGCAGTCGCTGTCACCAAGGCAAGGAAGATTGTGACAGGCGCGGCACGCACCAGACCGATGAACACATCCTGCCCAATTCCGTTGGTTCCAAGCCAGTACTCTGCACTGGGAGGATGCAGCACATCCGGGCTGGTTTTGTAAGCGGGCAGGCTTTCCGACAGTGTGAAACCAGCCATCATCAGGATGACCGAGGCGGCTAATGCGCCCTTGGAGACGAAGCCTGCACTTTGGGTGACGGGAGACCAATAACCAAGCATCAGCTCATCCTCTCCGCGCTAGACTTGTTGCCACTGCATCGATGATCCAGTTGAGCAGCAGTACAAGCCCCGCCATCACAATCACCGCCCCCTGCAACAGCACATAATCACGGTCCAAAATGGCGTTGTAGATCAAGTGCCCTGTGCCCGGATAAGAGAAGACGATCTCAACAAACAACACTGCCCCAAACAACCCCGTCAGCGAGTCACTCATACGTGCGAGAAAGACCGGAAACAGGCTTCTTCCGTAGTAGGCTGTCCGCAGCCGCCAACCTTTGATGCCGCGGCCACAGGCATTGATGATGAAAGGCCGCTGAGACAGCGTGATCGCTTCACCGCGTGCCAGAAAGTAAAAGCGGGACACCTCATGCAGCGACAGCGCCAGCACGGGCAGTACGGCGTGGCGGGCAACGTCGAAGTCACGCTGCAAAGAGTTATCACTGGGGAATAGAGGCTCCGCCCCACCAGCAGGCAACACCGGCCACAAGATGCCAAAGGCCAACAGCAACAGAACGGCTGCGGTAAAAGGCGGAATACTGGCAATCACGGTGACAGTACTCGTAGCCACACGATCAAACAAAGCCCCCGGCGCTTTGCCCGCTTCAATACCTCCGGCAGCTCCTGCAATCAAAAACAGCGGCGCTGCGCAGGCGATCAAAAGCAGTGTCCAGGGGATCGCTGCTTTGAGCAGTTGAGAGACAGGAGCTGCATGGGGGACGGAATACCCCAAATCACCGACAACCAGATTGGACAGGTACTCCCCCAGCTGCTGAAGCCAGCCACCAGCCAAGCCGAACTGAGAACGCAGTTCTTTAGCTTCACTTCCGCTCAGATCCCGCGAAAGGTCGGAGGACAGGAAGATTGCAACAGGATCGCCCGGCAACAGGCGCGGCAGAAAAAACACAAGCAGAACCAACAGGAAGAACACCAGCAAACGGACGCTAAGACCGGACAGAAGATTTATAAGTATCGGGGGAACCACAAGAACGGCCTACCTGTTTTATGTTTGCCTTTTGCCAGCTGCACAAAGACAGCTGGCGTTGGGTGAACCAAGCTGGTCAGTCAACCAGATAGGATTTATGCAAAGCCGAAGGCACGCCAATCGCAACGCCGCCGGGCATGAACTCAAGAGAGGAAAGCTTGTCGTTGTACGCTGTCACCATGTACGGATTGGCGATGGCATAGGCTGGCAGCTCCTGCGAGTAGACCTCCTGAAACTCATTCAGAATGTCCTGTCGCTGCTGGCGAGAGGTCGCCACGGACTGGGCATCCGCAAGCGCTCTCAGCTTTTTGCCGGAGTACCTGTCACTGGCCCACTTCTTCCCGAAAACACGCCGCAGAATGCCGTTTGGATCACCAAGAGTACTGGACGCATAAAGAGCCAGATCATAGTTGCCCTCACTCAGACTGTCCTGCAAAGCTGCACGTTCCATGATGCGCACATCCAGTTTGATTCCGAACGTCTCCAGCTGCTCTGCCAGAACCTTCGCCGCCTTGGTCTCTCGCTTGCTGGCCAGCACGCGCAAAACAACCTGCTCGCCATCCATGTACCAAAGCTGATCTTCAGCCCGGGCCCATCCCTGTGCTCTCAGCAAATCCGCTGCTTTGTGCGGACTAAAGGCATACGGCGGATGAACATCATCAGAGTGCCAAGGCGATGCTTCTTGGAAGAAGCCCGTGTCAGCCACGTCTGCTGTGTCCTGATAAGCCGTCGAGATCAGCGCAGGTCGATTGATGGCATAGGCTATTGCGTGACGCAGGTCTTTGTTTCCAAACCGGCCTGCATGATTAAAGCCTAATCGAACAGAGTGATTGCTAAACGCCTTTACGACATTGAGGCCGTTCTCTTTGGCTTGTTCCAACCGCTCTGGAGGCAGGTAGGAGATAATATCAATTTCATCCGCCTTGGCTGCCCGAAGCGCGGCGTCCGTTGCCATCTTCACAATTGCGATGCGCTTGAACTTTGGCGTGCCGAGGTAGTAATCAGCATTCGCTTCCAACACATAGCGCCCCTGTGCCTTGTTGTAGTCCGCCAGCTTATAGGGACCGCTCCCGATCACAGCCTCTGGCTCCGCAAAGCGCTGCGGTTCTGCAATATCTGCATACACATGTTTGGGTAGAACAGGCATGGAAAGCAGCATACCGGTCAGCAATCCGGCATCCGGTTTTTTAAGTTGCAGACGCAGGTGATCATGAGAGAGTACTTTCGCCTCCTTCACATTCCTCACATCTGCAAAAACATAAGGATGTTCCTGCATATAGCTGAAGGTGAAAGCAGCATCTTCTGCCGTTACCGGCTCACCATCATGCCAATGAGCACGCAGGTCGATATAAATATCGCAGATGAGACCGTTACGAGAAATAGTCCAGCGTTTGGCCAGCGCCGGACTCACGTCACCGTCCTTCTTCTGGCTCAGCAGACTGTCAAAAACGTAGGTGGTGTAGAGATACCCGATGCCGTTTTTGCCATGAATGTAGGGCGCCAACATACCACGGTCGCCACGGGCATCGGTGATCACGAGCTGGCCAACGGGTCCGGCGATGGCCGCCGCAAGGGTCAGCAATAAAGCTGCGAGGGTCGCGGCAGCAACGCGCACAAGAGGTTGATGGATAAGGTGCATGTCTCAGACTTTCTGAGCGGGACGCACGGCAACATGCGCATCCTCAGGTTCCTGATCATGGCTGCCACGCAATCTGCGCGGTTGGCTGGTGGTCTTCTATGGGGACATAAGGTTTCAGGTCCAGAATGGGTGTGCCATCAACACAATCCATTCCACTCACCGTCAAAACGTTGCCGTCCCGTCTAATCAATTCAACCGCACTGAGCCCAATCGGGTTAGGGCGGTTGGGTGAACGGCTGGCAAAAACACCACGGGCCGCTTCATCTCCACGGGGCCGCCGGATCAGAGCAGTCCCATCAGAATGATGCAGCCAGTAAAGTACCCACAGGTGGGAGGCCATGGTGATGTTCAAAAGCGCATCCGCATAAGGTGAGGATATTTCCAGCTGACATTGGTCAGGATTACGTCTGCTGGATTTTGGACATTGGCGCACCTCTGAAAATCCGGTTCGGATGAAACCAACCGGGTTTAGGGAAATGCTGGAAGACATAGAGATCTCTTGCTGATTACTCATTTTTTGAAGCCGTAATAGGTTGCAAAATTAAACACTTAACGCCCCCAAAGCCAAAGCCCGCCTCAACACCAGATCGATACTTGGTGACGATATCCGAGTAAATTCGATTTATCCGATAGCCTACCTCAGAATTTCTGAGGCGTCCTTGATCAGCATATTCGAAAATGCTGAGGCTATGCCTCTGATAAATCGATTGGATTATTGGCAGCGGCAAAAAACATAGTTCTGGCACCTCATTAGGATTAACTCAGAAACACAGGTCGCTATGACAGATCACACCCAGCACAACCCGCCGCCGGCTTCCGGCCTTCAACCCGCACCGGAGACCGTCAAATCCCCCTTTAACAACAAGCAGACCTGGCAGTTCATCGGCGTTGCCGTTGCCGCAACACTTGCTGGCTTTCTCGCCTCTGCCTATTTGCCCGCGGGTATGACCGTTGCTGCAGTCTTATCCGTTGGCTGTCTTGGCCTTTGGGCCACGGGCGTGGTGCCGGAATACTGGACGGCGCTTGCCTTCTTCTTCGTCGCAATCGTCATAGGCATCGCACCGCCGGATGTGGTGTTCTCCGGTTTTCAAACCTCCACCTTCTGGCTCTTGTTTGCTGGCCTCGTGCTCGGTGCATCCATCAAGCACACCAAGCTTGATAAGCGCGCCGCTGTTTTGCTGATGCGCTTGCCGCTCAACAGTTATGCGGGGCTGATCTCCAGCATCGTGGCCTTCAGTGTGGCGCTGGCATTTGTGGTGCCCTCTTCCATTGGCCGCATCATGATTTTGCTTCCGGTGATCTCGGCCCTTGCCGCACAGATCGGGTTCAAGCCCGGCTCCAATGGACGCACTGGCATGCTCTGCGCAGCTGCATTCGCGACCTTTGCACCGGCCTTCACAATCCTGCCAGCCAACGCCCCCAACATGATCCTCGCGGGGATGAGTGAGAGCCTTTATGACCTCAGCATTTCTTATTGGGACTACCTGCGCCTGAACTTCCCTGTTCTGGGTGTTCTCAAGTCCCTCATTCTGATCGGGCTGACGCTGGTCCTCTTCCCGGACAAACTGCCTGAAGACGCCCATGAGGATCCGGAGGAGGTAACGCCGGTGAGTGTGCAGGAGCGACGCTTGATGATCATTCTGGCGCTGTGCCTGCTGTTCTGGCTGACAGATAGCCTGCACCCGATTGGGCCGGCCTGGGTTGGTCTTGCTGCAGCGCTGGCCTGCTTCTGGCCAAATGCGAAGCTGACCTCCAAAACCTGCATCAATCAGGATCTCAGCTACGGCTCTTTGATGTTCGTGGCAGGTATTATGGGTCTGGGTGCAGTGATCTCTGTGGCAGGTCTGGGAGAAGCAATCGTTCAGACCATTGGCGGACAAGCAGGGTTTTCGGAGGAAAGTCCTATCTGGAACCTCTCCGTCCTCACCGGCCTATCTACGCTGGTTGCCATGGCAACAAACTTGCCCGGAGTGCCTGCTGTGATGACACCAGTTGCGGGTGATCTGGCAGAAGCAACCGGCCTTCCCTTGCAGACCGTTTTGATGACGCAGGTGATGGCATTTTCCAACGTGTTCCTGCCGTTTCAGGCCCCTCCACTGGTAGCCGCCATTCAGGTTGGCAACCTGCCACCCAAGGCCGTGATTAAGCTGTGTCTGACGCTGTTTGTCATCAGCCTGTTCCTGCTCGTCCCCATCGATCTGATATGGTGGTACCTGCTCGGATTTCTTTAGGTCTAGACAGGCGGGCCCACACAAATTCTGAGGCCCGCCTTCCATTCTTTCGATTTGTGCAAAGTGAATTTCCATCCCTAGCTATAGCCGTTTTCAAATTGCGAGGTTTTAGTATGACCACCCGATTTACATGGTTGAAGACAATTGCTTACAGCGGCGCTCTGGCGCTTGTGATTACCGGCGGAGCCGCCAAGGCAGAATTGGCTGCCGACTGGCAAGGCACCGCCATTGAACTGTTCAATGCTGAAAAATGGCCGGGCGCCAAACGTCAGCGCACATTGGCTATTTTGCACACCGCCATGTTCGACGCAGCAAACGCTGTCGAAGGCATCTACACCCCTTATGCTTACACCGGCCCAAACAATCCGGATGCGTCCGCTGAAGCAGCTGTGACCCAAGCTGCTGTGCATGTGCTCTCCACCCTGATGCCAGAGCGTAAAGACGAGTTGTTGGCCGCTGCTAAACAACGCCTCGCAAACCTGAAGAACCCACAGTCCGGCATGGCATTGGGGCAAGCGGTTGCTGAGCAAATTCTGGCAGCACGCGCTTCAGATAACGCCGACTTCTCGACCGAGTACACTCCGGACCCGGCAGAAGCGGGCGTTTATCAGCGCACTTCCACACGCGAGATGGTGGCTCCGAAGATCCGTGAGATGACACCATTTGTCCTGGCTTCCGCAACCCACTTCCGCGTTCCTCCGCCACCAGCGCTGGACAGCATGCAGTATCAGCGCGGTTTGAGCGAAGTGGTTGAGCTGGGTGGCAAGGAAACACAGACCAACGAAGAGAACGTCTTCATCGCCAAACTTCATGCGGGGTCCGGCTCTGGTGCGTGGAACCAAATTGCGCGCAAAAGCAGTGCGTCCTGTGATCTGTCCATGCTGGAAGAAGCTCGCACCCTTGCACTTCTCAATCTGGCTTTGACCGACGCTCTGGTGGCTGGTTTCAACGCAAAATATGAGTACGCGCTGTGGCGCCCGCAGACAGCGATGGAAGCTCTGGGCAAGACCTACAAGCACCCAACTCTGAAGACCAACATGGAGTGGAGCTCGCTGGTGCCCGCACCGATGCATCCAGAGTATCCATGCCAGCACTGCACCAGTGGCAGCGCGGCTCAGGAGGTTCTGGAATCCGTCTTTGGCGATGGCGAAATGGCCTTCACCTTTAACGGCAAGGGTGGCCTTTCCAAGGATTATGTCAGCTTCCAGCAGTTTGCTGAGGAAGAGTCAGAGTCCCGCGTACTGGGTGGCGTTCATTACCGTCGCTCCAACGCTGTAGGCGACATGCTGGGTTACCAGATCGGCTCCTATGTAGCTGAAACGGCTCTGCAACCGCTGAAACCAATCAACGCAACAAACAAATGTGCAAGCAGCCGCTAAGTCAGCTCCTCCTGACTTAGCTTGCACTCGCAGGCCGCACTCCAATCCCCTCGCGGCCTGCTTTTTTTATCACCCCAGAAAAGGGAGCACATGCAAGCGCCACTTCCGGCAAAGCACCCGCAGATCTAAAGGAACAGGTACTATGGAAAATCGAACAGGTTTAGCACTCCGCATTCTCTTTGTTGGCATTGGCGCCACGCTCTTCATGGATATCTGGGCCGTAGCAGCAGATAGCCTTTTTGGCATTCCGCAGAGCAATTTCTCGGTCGTGGGCCGCTGGCTAGGACATATGCTGGATGGGCAGTTCAACCATGAAAGCATCCGCCGGGCCGCTCCCATTGCAGGAGAAAGCGCCATTGGCTGGACAGCGCACTACATCATTGGCGTCATCTTCGTGGCCGCGTTTGTGATGATCTTCGGCACACGTCAGTTACAGAAACCATCTTTGATCCTGACCATTCTGTTTGGCGTTGCCATGATCGTGTTTCCGTTCTTCATCATGCAGCCAGCGTTGGGTGCAGGCATCATGGCGTCCAACCGGCCAAACCCGGACTTCGCCCGTCTGAAGAGCCTGATGACGCATTTCTCTTTCGGATTGGGAATGTACGTGGCGTTTTGGGTTCAAACCAAGGTTTTCAAGCCAGTTGAGACCCCTGTTTCCTCCACATCCTGATAGTTTTAGGATCACGAGAAAGCCCGCCATTCTTCGGAGCGGCGGGCTTTTTGCTGGTTACATGCAGCGCTTAACTGAGCTCAAGCTCTCTGCGCACCTGATACTGCGGCAGATGCTTTTTGATCTGCTCCACCACCACCTCAGGATCAGGCAGTGACTGGTGGCCGTGGATCTTGCCCATATGCGGGTCAAAATTCTCGCGCCATACCGGATCACACACCTCATAGCCATCCTCACGGATCTGCGCCACATTGCGTTTTACAGAGGCCTTCTTCCACATTGGACCGCCCATCACGGGGAAGAACAGCACAGGGAACTCGGCTGCCAGAATGACTGTGGTCAGGCGGTTCAGGGAAGACCCATGCGCTACGGCAGAGAGCGTGTTGGCAGTGGCTGGCATGACGGCGAGAATGTCGTGCTCCGCTGCAATGCGTCCCGGCTTGTCTGTCGCCCAGTCCTTTGGATCATCGCCGCAAATCACCCGGTCCACAAACAGTGCGATGCTATCCATGTTCACAAAGTTGATGGCGTTAGGGGTGAACATGGCGGTGAGTGTGCAATCAATCGAATTCTTGATTTCACGCAGATAGTTGGGCAGCAGTGTTGCATCCAGAGATGCGCTGGCGCCAATCAAAATGCGGGCCTTATCGGGTGTCTCATTGGTGACCATGGAAATATCCTCTCTGTAGAAATTCATTTCAAAATGATGGAGGTTCCGCGCGATTGGCGTCATTGCGGAGTCTGCTGAACCCTAGGGGAGGTTGTTGTACAGCTCAGCCAGCTCATCGCGCGGTGTCTTTTTCTGGGGTCAGATGACCTCAAATCAGGCCGGATATTCCAATTGTTTCTTTGAATTGCTCTCCTCAGGTTTCTTGAGGACGTGCCCTCAGCTCCTCTGATACCCAGCCTCAGAACTTCCTATGTGCAATGAGAATGTAGTGCTGGCACAGTTCCGCTCAGCAAGAACCGCGAGGCTGCTGGATCTGGAGGGTTTGATGTCGAAAGCGGAAGTCAAAACCATTTGCATAGCAGGCGCCAGCGGGTTGGCCGGGGCCTATATGGTCAAAGAAGCCCTTGCTCGCGGCTACCGCGTCAACGGCACCCTGCGCGACATTTCCCAGCTCGATAAAGTCAGCGGCTTGATGCATTTGCCCGGCGCAGCAGAGCGGCTTCACCTGTTTTCGGCAGACACCTCAGAGCCTGAGAGTTTCGATGCGCCTTTAACGCAAGCTGAAGCCGTGTTCATTGCTTGCATTCCAACACTCAAGCATGGAGCAGATGGAACGCCTGCCGCCGAGCTGGATCGCGATCGTGGCATCAGCGAGATCATCCGCCCCGCTGAGCAAGCCTGCCTGAACATTCTGAAAGCCGCACAGAGACAAGGTACAAAGACTGCTGTTCTTTGCTCCAGCACCGCTTCTGCAGAACCTGCCACACCGTCCTTTGAAAAGCACGAGGACAGAGACATTTCTGACGCTGAGATGCAGATCCAGCAACAGAAGTATGCTCAGGCCCAAAAAACCGTGATGGAGGCAACCGCTGAAGCCTTCACTGAAGAGCATGGCATGCGATTCTGTACGTTTTTGCCAAGCATGATGGTCGGTGCTCCGCTCCTGCCATCCCACCTGAAAGGCCATGTTCTCAGCTTTCTCGCAAAATTGCGTAACGGCAAAACCGGTTGGCACAGCACAGTTCCAGCAGGCTCTATGTCGCTGACCTCACCAGATGATCTGGCGAAGATGTCCTTGGCTGCACTGGAGAACCCAAAGACTGCAGGCCGTTACTTTGCGCTCAGCGGAAGCTGGAGTTGGGCGCGGATTTATCAGGAGATCGCGGAGTACGTGCCGCTGGAGGCACTCCCTGCTCCACTTGGCAAAGATCCAGAACCACCGACGCGCTTTGATTTCAGCAAACGCGACAGCCTTGGGGTTCCGATGCGGGGCATTCAGCAGATGTTCGCTGAGTTTTATGAGGCCTATGAACACGTCAGGCTCGCACCGCAAGCCTGATCTTTCCTACTTCAACGGGATGCGTGCTTTCTGCACGCTGTTGCGCCAAACAAACTTGGCAGGCAGTTTCACCGTTTCGGTGTCTGGTCGCTCTGTGGTGCACCATTCCAGACACTTCTCGATGATCTGATCCGTTGGCTGTGCGAAGGTGGTCAGGTCATAGCCTTCCCACTCTGCCTGCGCGATATCATCAAAGCCGATGACAGAAAGATCATCCGGTGTGCGCAGGCCAAACCGTTGGCGAGCAGCATCAATCACACCGCAGGCAATCAGGTCAGTTGTACAGAAAATGCCATCAGGACGGTCTTCCCTATCCAGCAGTGCAGTGCCCAGTTCCAGACCGGCCTGATAGGACGTGAGGCCGCCCACTTCGCTCAGAACCTCAACCCCAGCTTCTTCAGCTGCATCCACAAAGCCTTTCTGGCGTTCAAGAATGCTCCAGGTCGCGTTTGCGGAGTTTGCAAGGGCGATTCGCTTGCATCCTGCACGCAAAAGAGCCTTCAGCGCGGTCTTACCAGCAGCTCTGTTATCTGGCCCAATCTGCAGAGAACCGGGGAAGTCTTCCTCACGGTTGATCAACACCAGCTTCATGCCATTGCTAAAACATGTGTCGGCTAAGGAGGGGTCCGGTGCACCAGACAAAATGATCGCTGCTTCTGTGCGAAAACTGATTGCTTGCAGCAAAGCATCCTTCACACGCTCCTCATATCCACTGGTGTTGATAAGCATTGTTACCTTGCCAGCGGCCTGTAGCTTGTCAGAGAGTTCAGCGATCATCGCAGAACGGTGCGGCGTATCAATCTCGGCTGCGATGAGCGCCACGATGCCACTCTCAGAGCGGTTGAGGCTGCTTGCAAGGCGGTTTACGCGGTACCCTAGTATTTCTGCGGATTTCAATACCTTAGCGCGTGTAGCGGCGGAAACACTGGCCCCCGGAGTGAAGGTTCTGGACACTGAAACACGGGAGACACCTGCGTGGCGCGCCACGTCCTCAGCCCTGACCTGCTGCTTTCTTGAAGACACTTTTTCCGACATCAAATTTCGCTGATTTTTGTACACGGTTGCATCTCCATATCAGGAAATATCCATAAAATAAATTAGTCTTTCTTGGAATAAAGTTGACATTGCAAAAATTTAGCCGACTATATTATGTACACGTGTACACAACGTGTTTGGGAGGAGTTATTATGAAATCCATTAAGACAGCTTTGTTGGGTGCAACCCTTATTGTGGGTGCAGGTGCAAGCGCGGCTTCAGCAGATGAACTGAGCATGATCTGTTCTGCTGACAACGCACTTTGTGAAAAGCTCGCAGCAAAGTTTGAAGAAAAGACAGGCACTGACGTCAGCATGATCCGTCTTTCTTCAGGTGAAGCTTATGCAAAGATCCGTGCAGAAGCTCGCAATCCGCAGACGGACGTATGGTGGGGTGGTACCGGTGATCCGCATCTGCAGGCAGCAAACGATCAGCTCTCAGTGGCTTACAAGTCGCCAATGCTTGAAGAACTTCTTCCATGGGCTGTTGCTCAGGCAGAAACTTCTGGCTACCGCACTGTAGGCGTGTACTCCGGCGCACTTGGCTGGGGCTACAACAAAGAGATCCTCGCGAAAAAGGGCATTGAAGGTCCTAAGTGCTGGTCTGACCTGCTCAACCCTGCTCTGAAGGGTGAGATCTCTATTGCAGATCCTAACTCTTCCGGCACTGCTTACACCGCGCTTGCTACTCTCGTTCAGCTGATGGGTGAAGAAGAAGCCTTCGAATACCTGTTGGCTCTGGGCAAGAACGTTTCACAGTACACCAAGTCTGGCTCCGCACCTGTTAAGGCTGCAGCCCGCGGTGAAGCAGGCCTCGGCATCGTGTTCATGCACGACGCTGTAAAGCAGGCAGAAGCAGGTTTCCCAATCGAGGTTGTCGCGCCATGTGAAGGCACCGGTTACGAAATCGGCTCCATGTCTCTCATCGATGGTTCGCCAAACCCAGATGCTGCAAAAGTATTCTACGATTGGGTGCTCACTCCAGAAGCACAGAACCTGATGGCTGAAACTGGTTCCTACCAGATCCCATCCAACAAGGGTTCTACTCAGCCAGAAGCAGCTCCGAAGCTCGAAAATGTACGTCTGATCGACTACGATTTTGCTGAATACGGAAGCAGCGACCGCCGCAGAAACCTGCTGGCACGCTGGGACATGGAAGTTGGCGCTGCTGCAAACTGATTGAGATCGGGGCGGGCTGAAGCCTGCCCCGTTTCCCCAAAAAATCTGGTTCTTTCCAAATGACAAATGAAAATCGTCGGCTGGACCTCGCACTCATATGCGGCGTCCTTGGGTTGTTTATATTGCCTTGGTTCCACATTCGCAGCGGCTTTTTTGGCGGCGAATGGGTTCTGGATTTCCTGAGCAAAGAGCGCTATTGGCCGGGCTTTTTCCAGCTTTTCCTTGGAAAGCTGCAATTGCTCCCAGTGTTTGTTCTTGTTGGTGCTGCAGGTTATCTGCGCTTGAAGGCTAAGCCGGGTCGCCGTGGCAAAACCATTGCCATGATCGGTGCTCTGGGCTTGTTCTGGATGGTGCTGGAAGGTCTCTCCATCGGCCTGCGCGGCTGGAACTGGAGCGTGCTGGAGGCAATGTTTGGCCAGGTAGATGGTCAGCCTGCGTTCGGTGCCGGTGCGGTTCTTCTTGCTCTCACATTCACCACTTTCATTTCATTTGGTCTTGCTGAAAAGGGCGCTCTCAAAGGCGACGCGATCGTTCTGACTGCCGTCTCCCTTTTGATCCTGCTTGTAGCGACCTTTGTTTTCTATCCAATTCTGTCCATGTTCGCCGGTGCCTTTCAGGATTTCCGCGGCAACTTCTCGACAGATGGTGTGGCCCGTAACATCGTTGATCCGCAGATCTGGTCGCTCGGCTGTCTGGCTGGCAAGTCCTGCGGTATCGCGTGGCGCACACTGTTCCTTGCTCTTGCGACAGCTGCTGGTTCTACACTGCTGGGCCTTGCCTTCGCGCTGATCGTGACACGTACGCAGATGCCATTCCGCAAAGGTCTGCGCATCCTCAGCATCCTGCCAATCATCACCCCTCCATTCGTGATTGGTCTGTCCCTGACGCTGATGCTGGGCCGTACAGGTTTTGTTACTGAAGCTATTGAAGCTGCAACCGGACTTGAGCTGGGCCGCTGGATTTACGGTCTGCCAGGCATCTGGATTGCGCAGATGCTCAGCTTCACACCAATCTCCTTCCTCGTTCTGGTTGGCGTAGTTGAAGGCATTAGCCCGTCGCTGGAAGAAGCAAGTCAGACCATGCGTTCTGGCCGCTGGAGAACCTTCCGTAAAGTGTCCTTGCCGCTGATGGCACCGGGTCTGGCAAACGCCTTCCTGATCGGCTTCATCGAGTCCATGGCTGACTTCGGTAACCCGATGGTTCTGGGCGGCAACGGCGGTGTGCTCTCAACTGAAATCTTCTTCGCGGTTGTTGGTGCGCAGAGCGATCCATCCCGCGCAGCTGTTCTCGCGATCATCCTTCTTGGCTTCACGCTCTCCGCGTTCTTTGCGCAGCGTATGTGGCTTGGTAAGCGTAACTTCGCAACTGTGACCGGTAAGGGCGATGGTGGCCGCTATGCGAAACTGCCAAAGCGTATCTCTATCCCAGTCGGCACAATCGTTGCTCTGTGGAGCCTGTTCACCGTTGCAGTTTACGGCTTGATCCTGTTCGGCGGCTTCGTGAAAGTCTGGGGTCTGGACCACAGCGTCACGCTGGCGCACTACATCACCGCATTCTCCATCTCGTTCGAAAACGGCTTTGCCTTCACCGGTGTTGCGTGGAACAGCTTCTGGACCACAATGTGGATCGCTCTTGCAGCAGCTCCACTGACCGCTGCAGTTGGCATCCTGTCCGCATGGCTCATCGTTCGCCAGGACTTCCCGGGCAAATCTGCCTTTGAATTCGGCCTGATGATGAGTTTCGCAATTCCGGGCACCGTGATTGGTATCAGCTACATCCTCGCGTTCAACCTGCCACCGCTGCAGATGACCGGTACAGCTCTGATCCTGATCTTCTGCTTCGTGTTCCGTAACATGCCAGTGGGTGTGCGCGGCGGCGTGGCAGCAATGTCCCAGCTGGATAGGAACCTGGATGAAGCATCCCTGACACTGGGTGCGAACAGTGCACGCACGCTGAAGAAAGTGATCCTGCCACTGCTGCGTCCAGCCATTCAGGCGGCACTGGTGTACAGCTTCGTGCGTGCAATCACATCCATCTCTGCGGTCATTTTCCTTGTGAGCGCAAAATACAACATGGCGACGGCCTATGTGGTCGGTCTGGTTGAAAACGGCGAATACGGCGTGGCGATTGCCTACAGCTCCGTCCTCATCTTCGTGATGGTCACCGTCATTCTCATCTTCCAGCTGCTGGTTGGTGAAAGAAAACTCCGTCGTCCAGAAACTACTCAAAAATCTCCTGCTCAGGGAAAACTGAAGGAAGCCGCAGCATGACACATGCAAAATTTGGTCAGGTCCGCTTCGAAAATGTCGGCAAAAACTACGGCGACTTTACTGCAATCCCGGATCTCAATCTGGTTATTGAACCGGGCCAGCTGGTAACCCTTCTGGGGCCATCCGGATGTGGCAAGACAACAACCCTGCGCATGATTGCAGGGTTGGAGACCCCGACCTCTGGTCGCATCATGATTGGGGGAGATGACGTTACCCGTCTTCCACCAAACCAGCGTGACGTTTCCATGGTGTTTCAGTCCTACGCTCTGTTCCCGCACATGACCGTGCTGGAGAACGTAAAGTACGGTCTGGAATCCAGCGGCTTCAAAGATGCAGAAGAGATGGCTCTGAAAGGGCTGGACCTTGTTGGCCTCCGGGAAAAGGCACCGCGTCTTCCTTCCGAGCTTTCCGGTGGTCAGCAGCAGCGTGTGGCTGTGGCGCGCGCGCTCGTTCTGGAGCCGCAGGTTCTGCTGCTCGATGAGCCGCTCTCCAACCTGGACGCCCGCCTGCGCCGTCTGGTGCGTACCGAGATCCGCGAGATCCAGCAACGCCTTGATTTCACAGCTGTTTACGTAACCCACGACCAGGAAGAAGCACTTGCTGTTTCCGACCGTATTGTTGTGATGCGCGACGGTATCATCGAGCAGGACGGTACGCCTTACGAGCTCTATGAGAGCCCAGCTTCCGAGTTCATCGCAGACTTTATTGGTGAAGCGAACATTCTCGATTGTGACATCAGCAGCGTGAATGCAGACACCGCGAATGTTGTTGTTGGTGGCAAAGGCTTTGACCTGCGCAGCCGGAACCATAGCGTTGGTAAGGGTAAACTGGCAGCGCGGGCGAACTCCATCAAGCTGAGCAAAGAAGTGAACGGTGGTCTGACCGGCAAGATCAAGAGCGCGGCTTATCTGGGGGATCACTTCCAGTACGAAGTGCTCAGCGATCTTGGTCAGCTGTTCGTGATTGACAACAACACCGATGAACTGCTCGGCAACGGAACCTCTGTTGGCATCGACTTTGATGCACGTGGTCTTGCACTGATTGGCGGTAAGTAATGTTGACAGATGCCGTTCTAGACCAAGCTGCAGAGCTGGAAAAACGCTTCAACGCAGCCCAGAAAATGGCTGATGAAGCGTCTGTGCTCGCGCTTGAGCACTTCGCCAATCGTGGCGATCTGAACATCGACACGAAGCGGCATCCTCAGGATGTCGTTTCAGAAGCTGACAAGGCTGTGGAGCAGAAAATCCGCGGTCTGATCGCAGAGCACTTCCCTGAGGATGCATTGCTCGGTGAGGAGTTCGGCTTCGTGGAAGGGACAACCGGCTACACCTGGGTCATCGATCCAATTGACGGAACTGCTCCTTTTCTCAATGGCTTACCGGGGTGGTGCGTGTGCATCGCCCTCATGGACAAAGACGGTGCCGCCATCGGCATCATCGATGTTCCGGTCCTCAAGGAGCGCTTTGCGGCCATGCGCGGCAAAGGCACCACTCTTAACGGTTCCCCTGTGCGGGTGACCGATCGATTTAACCTGCAGACCGGCATGCTGGGCGTGGGCGCGAATGATCGCGTGGCACCTGCGCAGGTCGGTAAAATGTTCGAAGACCTTATGTCCGCAGGCGTGAGCTACACTCGTTATGGCTCCGGTGCATTAATGTTGGCATGGGTCGCTGCGGGGCGCTTGGTTGGCTACGTTGAGCCGCGCATGTCTGCCTGGGACTGCATGGCTGCATACTGCCTTATCACTGAAGCTGGCGGAAAAATTCTCCCATTTCCGGTCGCTGAGAACCCAAGCGCCCCGTATCCTGTTTTGGGCGCTGCCCCACAGGTTTTTGATGAGGTTCTGGACCTCACCAATCTAACTCAGTTCGCCTAATCTCCCGAGTAGTCAATGAGTTAGCAAAACTTGCAGGCGCTGTTCACCCAGAGCAGCGCCTGTTTTTTATTGTGCTCAGATGAACAGCAGCACCCCGCCGCCACCAATCAGCCCACCGCGGATAAGTGGTGAGAACGGTGCGATGACACCATAGGAAATTGCAGAGAGCGCAAGCCCCACTTTCACCGTCGCCAACAGTGACCAGGCCGGTGAACTCACCAGAGTGATCAGCGTCGGATTTGCTATCATTCCCAATGGGATAAGATAGAGGCCGATACCCAGCGCCATGGCGAACAACGCCACCTTCAGCCAGTTCTCGTTGACCATGCCAGCGGCGATAAACACTGCCCCGCAGACTGGAGGGGTGATGGTGGATAAGAGCGCGAACCAGAACACAAACAGGTGCGCCTGCAGCGGCTCCAATCCGATGTCAATCAGCGCCGGACCAGCAACGGAAACGCAGATCACATAGGCCGCGGTTGTTGGCACTTCCATGCCTAATACCATGCAGGCCAGTGCTGTCAGCAGCAGCGCGGGCCACAACATGCCACCGGAGCCGGAGAGGATAAGTGAGGTGATTTTCACCCCAAGACCTGTCACCCCAAGGGTACCGATGATGATGGACGCACAGAGGATAATCGAGGCGATCATCGCCACCTGCTTGCCGGAGTTCATCAGCGCCTGCTCATAGCGCGCACCGATTTTCCGCAGGTCCAGCTTGAAGTTTTTGTCGATCAGCAGCAGCGCCACAGCCACCATAATGGACAGGCATGCCGCATATTGAGGGGTATAACCCAGCACGAACATGGCCCAGAGCAGCACCGTAAACGGCACGAGGAAGAACAGCGACGTGATGATAACCGAGCGCGTATCCGGCTGATCTTCTGGCGCCAGTCCCTTCAGGTCATAGCGCCGTGCGAAGGCATTAATCCCCATCCAGACCGCGAAGAAGTACAGGAATGCGGGCAAAATCGCAGCGGCCATGATGCCGGTGTACGGCACGCCGGTCAGCTCCACCATGACAAATGCCCCTGCTCCCATCAGCGGCGGCATGATTTGTCCCCCTGAGGAAGCCACAGCTTCCACGGCAGCAGCAAGTGCGCGCGGGTAGCCCAGCTTGGTCATGGCAGGCAGTGTGATTGCACCGGTAGAGGCCACGTTGGCAGACGCCGACCCGGAGATAGATCCGAACAAAGCCGATGAAATCACTGAAACTTTTGCCGTTCCGCCTTTCAGTTTACCAGCGGCGGCGGCGGCCACATTCATGAATCCAGCGCCTGCTTCACCGGCATTCAGGAACGCGCCGAAGATCACAAAGATGGCGACAACACCAACAGATACTCCCGTCAGCTTGCCCCATAATCCCCCTTCGGCAATGGTCATGGTACCGAGGAAACTTTCCAGCGGAACGCCAGCATAGCCGAACTCACCGGGGATATGTTGCCCAAACATGCCATAGGCCAGCGCAATCAAAGCCACCAGCGGCAGCGGCCAACCGATGGCACGTCGCGCCATTTCCAGCACCGTAATCAGCAGGCCAAGAGCCAGATAAACCTGAAAATTATCAATAAGATAGCCGTACTGATCACCAAGGGCAGAGTGGTTCCACGCAATCCAGCCAGCGGCGAATACACCGAAGGTTGTGAGCACATAACCCGTCACCTTTTCAAGGGGATTACGTGCCATCAGGATCAGCGCCCATGGCAAAGCCAAGGCCATATGCAAAGGACGGCTGACCAGATTGGGAACCAGACCGGAGAAGATCAGACCCAGATGAAACAGCACAGTGGCCAGACCGAGCACCAGCCAGATGGAACGGTGAATTCTATTCAACGAAATAACCTAGAAAGAGAAAGGCCCGAAGTGTACTCCGGGCCTGAATGTTTGATGAAATGAATGCGCTTAACGCTGTGCGTCGGTGATGGTGTAACCAACTTCATCGTAGAACTTCAGCGCGCCCGGATGGATCTTGCCGCTGATATTGCTCAGCAGATCCTTGTCCACGCCGTTCCACCATGCTGCGCCCTTGCCCATTTTTGCTTTCTGATCCCAGAAGCTCTTGGTCAGCGCGTATGCAGTATCATCATCCATTTGCGTTGTTGTGTAAGCCACCACTGGCAGAGAGGTTGTTGTGATGTCAGCCTCCTGACCAGCATAAGTGCCAGCCGGGATCACCAGTTTGGTGCGCTTGGTCTGGGCGATCTGATCATCAGAAAGCGACAGAACATTCACGCCAGTGCCCGCAGCCGCTTCAATCACGTTTGGTGCCGGATAAGACCCTGCTGTCACGAAGCCATCTATCTGGCCATTTTTTAACGCAGGCACAGCGTTGGAAAGTTCCACGTCTGCCAGTTCTACCTGACCTTCAAGACCGAATAGTTTCAGGTATTTAGCGCCTTCTTTCGCACCGAAGGAGCCTTTGCCGATGAGGATTTTCTTGCCCTTCATATCAGCAAAGCTCTCAATGCCGCTGTCTTCGCCAACCACAAAGTGCATGGTCAGAGACGGAATTGGGAAAAGCGCACGGATTTCACCAAACTTTGGATTGGCGCGTTTTTCAAACATCGCCTTGCCGCCCTTAGCGAGCTTAACAAGCACTGGCGGTGTGGTGAAAACGTAGTTGCCCGGACGAACAGCGGCTTCCATCACGTTCTGTACAGAACCCTGACTTTCTTCAACGGTGACGATGATATCCCCGTTAGAGGCTTCCTTCATCGCTTCGGCAATCTGAACCGCCATCTGGTAATAAGAGGATGAGGTTTTTGCTGACTTATAAGTAACACGGGTTTCCGCCTGAGCACTGAATGAAAACGCGACAAGTGCTGCAGCAGCCACGCAGGAATGTAATAGTTTCATGGATCATCCTCTGGAACGACAAATGCTTAAAATTGCTGAGAGATTTTATCGAGTATATGAGGTCTTTCAAGTAGGGGGATCAGCTTACCATCACTCTGAGACGGAAATTTTCTCATGAATGCATGACAGAACGAACAGCTTGCGCGATTTTGCGCAGTTTTGCGTTTTTTACGCGAAATCTGCGTTCCTACGTTAAATGACAGGCAATCATATCAGGAGACCGTTTCGGTCCAAAGTCTCCTGAAACGCATCCTTCGGTAACAGACGAAAATGTTCGCCAGTCATGTCAGCGGATAAAATCCGGTCTGCCCGAAATGTGCGTGGCCCGTTCCTCAGATGGTCAAAGGCGATCACATACCAAACAGGATAGTTGAGCATCAGGTAGTGCGGTTCGATGGTACGTTTGGATTCTGCCAGATCTTCACGTTGGTATTTGATGACCAAACTACCCTGATCAATGAACGCCTGATGAAGCGCTTGCACGACATGCTTGGGCGGCGGGTTGATCGTCCGCTGCACATAGGTGGAGGCAGTAGACCCAATCAGGATACGCGCCTTCAGCCGGTTCACCTTATGCCGCTTTTCCGGTGAGAATGACGCCACCAGCTGGCGCCGGACAGAACCCAGGCTCGCCAGAAACATGGGCGAGTCCATCTGCTCTGCCACTGCGATGCTGATCAGCAGATCCACCGCTTCCGGGTAAGCCAGATTCATCCGGCCAACGCCCCAGTTGCGATCCAGACGAACGCCGCCCCCACGACCGCGATCCGCATCAATGGGCAGGCCTTGCTCCCGCATCAGCTGAAGGTCTCGGGTGATCGTGCGTTCGCTGACCCCATGCTGAAGCGCCAGATCTTTGACCGTGCAAAGCTCCTCTTGCTTCAGCTGAACAGCCAGCAATTCCATCCGTCTTAATCTGCCATTTGAATTTGTGCGCGTCATCGAAAAAATAGGACATTAAATGTCCTATTTGTCAATAAAGTCGAGGTGATCTGAGTACAACACATAGGAAACACACGATGAAAATTGGTTATTTCACAGTAGGCACCAACGACCGTGACGCCTCAACAAAGTTCTATGACTCCCTCTTTGAGCAAGCTGGACCAAAACGCATTGCCGAAACAGACAGGCTGACATACTGGCAGAACGAGGAGTTCGCCTTTGCGACCGCTCTGCCCATTGATGGCAAGCCCGCTACAAACGGAAACGGCACCATGGTTGGCTTTGGAGTGAGCTCAGCTGATGAAGTCAAACGGCTCCACAAACTGGCTATTGAGCTGGGCGGAAATGACGAAGGCGAACCAAACCAGCGCGGGCCCTACTTCTCCGCTTATGTGAGAGATCTGGACAAAAACAAACTCATCTTCTTCACGGAAGCCTTTAGCTGAATTCAGCTCTCCTAAGCGAGTAAATTCAACAGCTTACCTGCGAAAATGACGCCATCCCCAACGGCTTCGCCCTCATCAAGGTGACCTTGATGGACAGATCACAGAGACTTTCTACGAAGTCTCCGATGGCTCTGAGCATCCTGTCGAAGTTTGGGCCTCATCTGACCAGACAGCGACGGTGTAACCAAACTACCGCCTCCATGTGAAGGCATCCTGCCCGATCATGGAGGCGCATGGCTTCAACGCTATCGCAGCACGCGCTCCACGGCACACCCTGCCGCCAGCACCAGCTCATCTTGCGCAGCAGCCCCGCAGATGGAAATGCTGTGAGATGGCTTTTCTAAATCAACCGGCAAGGCCAGCGAAGGCATGTTGAGGAACGCGGTGATCATGGTCAGCCGCAAGGCCAGTGCGTTTGCTTCCTGAAACGCCTCAACGCTTTCCTCTACTTCGGAGATCAGAGGCGGCACATCCGGCACAGTCGGCATCAGCAGCAGGTCACCTTTCAACTGCACCTCAATCTCGGACTGAAGCACCGCCCGCTGCCGTCTCAAATACGCCAGCTTCTTCGGCGTCATGGGCAGGGCTCGCTCCAGTCGTGCTTTGATCTGCGGATCAATCTTATCCTTGCTGACATCTACATACTGAGCAATCTGCTCGCGCGCTTCCACGCTCACCAGCGTTCCATGCTCCGCAAACAGCAAATGTGCTTTCAGAATTGGCCGCAAATCTCTCCGCACAATCTGGATGCCAGCCGCCGAAAGCGTATCAATGCTATGCTCAAACATCTCCATGATCTCAGCAGAAATGCCCAGCCCATCCAGATCCGGCACAACAAGACGAAACGCGCGTTCTTCTGCCGTCGTATCATGAGAGGAGTGCTTGCCGCACATCACCGCATCCAACGCACAGATACCCTCAACGGTTCGCGCCATGGGGCCAAGCACATCAAGGCTCGCCCCAAGCGGCACAACACCTTCCATGGGATAGCGCCCCATGGTCGCTCGATACCCGCATATGCCCTGAAAGGCAGCGGGCACACGTGTTGAGCCGGAGGTATCACTGCCAATCGCTAAGTCACAGACACCATTGGAAATCGCCGCCGCGCTGCCAGAGGACGACCCACCCGGCACCCGCGCGCGGTCCAACCCGTTGGGTGCATTGCCGTAATGCGGATTGAGGCCGATGCCGGTATAGGCAAACTCAGCCAAATTCGCAGGGCCAATCGGAATGCCGCCCGCCTCAATCACCCGCTGCACCACCAGCGCATGCTCATCCTCAATCTCAGTGGAATACGCCACCGATCCGGCAGTCGTCTCGTGCCCCTTCAGCGCAATATTCCCTTTGATTGCAACCAGTTCTCCATCAATTGCGCTCAGCTTCTCACCAGAAGCCCGGCGCACCTGCGCCGCCACAACCAGTTCCTCAACCAGCTCCCGGTTCAGCCCAATAAAAACCCCGCGAAGTTCCTCCCCCTCAAGCCTCTCCCAAAGCCCTTCAACATCATCCACCACCATACCAACACCCCTCCATCAACTCTCACCACGCATACTAAAGCCGAGGTTTTCAACCTGTCAAAGCTGGAAAAATCAGAACATCGCCGGTAAGCACCTGTTGCATTTATCGTTATCTGCACAGACTGCAGGCTGTTGGAGTCGCGGCACATCCACCTTTTGCGGTGCAACGCAGGTCGGAGTGCATTTGCTCTCCTACTTTTTGTGTGCTCACGACCATCTCATCAAATGGCAACACGGCATCAAAACCGGAAAGGCTCGCTACGGCTGCTGACTGGGCATGAGAAATCCCCGCGATGTTTCGCGCGTGACATGGGATTTCAACTTCTCCGCCAACAGGGTCGCACACCAATCCAAGTGTGTTCATGAGACAGAGAGAGGCAGCATTGAAGGCTTGTTGCGCGGAGCCACCAAACAGGTGAACAAGCCCCGCCGACATCATGGCAGCAGATGCGCCGGTTTCGACGGAACACCCTCCGGTTTCAGCGGCAAAACTCCCATGCTCGGCAAAGACAGCCCCAATCAGCGCTGTGACCTGGAGTGCATCGATAATCCGTTCACGATCAATACCTTGCTGCTGAAGGGAGTACAGCGTTCCCGGGACGATCCCCGAGCTCCCGGCCGTCGGCGCTGCTACAACAACCCCTATGTTGGCGTTGGCATCCATAACAGCAAGAGAGGCGGAGATCGCACCTTGTAGGAAAGGTGAGCCTATCACCTCCACGGGATCAGCAGCAGCCACTCGTTTTGCACCTGGTTCCAGAAACTTCATGCTTGAGCTGTCTTTTGTCAGCGCAAGCCCGGAGTGAACTGCCTCCGTCATGATATCAAGCCGATCCGCAAAAGCCTGCCGGGCCTCACTTTGGCTCAAACCCAATCGCTTGGCTTCCAACGACAGGGCAAGATCAGCAAGACTGCCGTTGATGCTTGCCTGCTCAATCAAATCTGCTGAGTTTGCGAAGAGAGATGCCTCATCTCTGACCGGAAACTGAACAGGTGCACAGGATCTTACCCTGGTGCTTTGATCCAGTATCTCTTGAATGAAAGGGGCATCATGAGAGAATGGGTAAGGGGATTTTATTTCAATAAGTTGAGCGTTTCTGTCAGGCGATTGACGAATATGAGCCTGTACTTTTTTGCCAGACAGAAACTGTTCTGGAACCGCGTTGTTCCCGCACTCGGCTAAGAGTACATAGTCACTCCCGGAGACGTCAATTTCGTAGCCATTCAGGCCATCGACCCTGAACATGCCTCCGCCGATCGAGAGGCCCTTGAAGCAATCTTGCCGACGTGTTCCTTCGCGATCTTCCACCGCAACAGCAATCTCAACCCGATTAGGATGATCAGCAACCTCAAGCTTCCGGATATTTATCTTCAAAGGAAATGGTTGCCCCTTCAGAAGATTGGGCAGAGCTTGTCTATATGTCGGGGAGTTGATCTCTTCGCCAACAAGGCCGGCTGCAAAGCCCTCATCACTGCCCTGGTTGGTGTACACCTGCGCAAATGATCCACCCGGATCAAAAGCTATTTCAACACCAACAATCTTATCGCCTTCACAAACGGCAAGCTGTTGAATGGTTTTACCAAGAAAATAGGGAGCAGCTGAATGTGAGCTGGAAGGCCCTCTCATAACAGGGCCAATGATTGAGTTAAGAAGACTGATCGTGCTCATGCAAACTCCCCAGAAAACACTGTGATATTTTACACAAATGACAATCAGTTTGAAGCAGCTTCTTTAGTGTTGAGGATGCATAAACCAGCCGTGTTTCGACCCAGACATTACCCAAAATCTAACTGATAAGAAATTCTTATCATCGCATGCAAAAGATGCAATTTCACTTAATACACTTCAGTACCTACATTCATTCTAGGATTTGCTGGATGCATCGTTTCGTCTCACCGCTTAAGGTAAACGCTACGTCAAGACCCAGTGATCGCCAAACATAGGTAACGGAGACAGTTATGCACGGCAACGATGTCAAGACATCCGGCGTTTGTCCGGTGGTACATGGCGCGAATACATCGATGGATAAGCCAGTCACCCGATGGTGGCCTGACGCTTTGAACCTCGACATCCTCCATCAACATGGTGCGCGTACCAACCCGATGGACCCAGGATTCAATTATCATGACGCTGTCAAATCACTCGACTTTGAGGCAGTGAAGGCAGACGTCCACGCACTCATGACCGATAGCCAAGACTGGTGGCCGGCCGACTGGGGTCATTACGGCGGTCTGATGATCCGCCTTTCATGGCACACAGCTGGTTCTTATCGTTTGGCAGATGGTCGCGGCGGCGGCGGTTCTGGCAACATTCGCTTTGCGCCGCTCAACTCCTGGCCTGATAACGCAAGCCTCGATAAAGCACGCCGCTTGCTTTGGCCTATCAAGAAAAAATACGGCAACGCTCTTTCCTGGGCTGATTTGATTATTCTCGCCGGTACAGTCGCCTATGACTCTATGGGTCTGAAAACCTTTGGTTTCGGATTTGGCCGTGAGGATATCTGGGGTCCAGAGATCGACACCTATTGGGGATCTGAAAAAGAATGGCTGGCCCGCAGTGAAGAGCGTTATGACGATCTGGATGATCCTTCAACACTCGAAAACCCACTTGCAGCGACCCATATGGGGCTGATTTACGTGAACCCGGAAGGCGTGAATGGCGTTCCTGGCCCACAAAAAACAGCCGACCAGATCCGCGAAACCTTCGCGCGTATGGCGATGAATGATGAGGAAACAGCTGCGCTGACCTGTGGTGGTCACACCGTTGGTAAGACCCACGGACGTGGTGCCGTTGACAACATCGGTGTTGCACCGGAAGCTGCCGGACTGGAAGAACAGGGACTTGGCTGGTCCAACCCTGGACAAGACGGCAAGGCAACAAATGCCTTTACTTCTGGCATCGAAGGGGCGTGGACCACACACCCAACCACATTCGATATGGGTTTCTTCGATATGCTGTTTGGTCATGAATGGCATCAGGTCAAATCACCTGCAGGTGCCTGGCAGTGGGAACCAGTTGAGATCAAAGAAGAAGACAAACCTGTCGATCCAACTGACCCGTCCGTTCGCCACAATCCAATCATGACTGATGCGGATATGGCGATGAAGGTTGACCCGATCTACAACGAATACTGCCAGAAGTTCATGGCAGATCCTGAGTACTTCAGAGATACTTTTGCGCGCGCATGGTTCAAGCTGACCCACCGCGATATGGGTCCGAGAGCAAACTATCTTGGTCCAGATGTACCGAAAGAAGACCTCATCTGGCAGGATCCGGTTCCGGCAGGCAACACCAACTACGATGTGGCTGCTGTGAAAGCCAAAATCGCAGCGAGTGGCCTGAGCAACGAAGACCTGATCACAACCGCATGGGACAGCGCCCGGACCTATCGTGGGTCTGATATGCGCGGCGGCGCCAACGGTGCCCGTATCCGCCTTGCTCCGCAAAAGGACTGGGTCGGCAACGAGCCTGACCGCCTTGCCAAGGTACTGGCTGTGCTTGAGTCAATTGCAGCTGAAGCCGGTGCATCCGTGGCGGATGTAATCGTACTTGGTGGTAACGTTGGTGTTGAGAATGCCATCAAGGCAGCTGGTTTCAGCGTGGAAGTTCCATTTGCATCTGGTCGCGGCGATGCCACCGATGAGATGACAGACGCAGCATCCTTCTCTGTATTGGAGCCTATTTCTGATGGCTTCCGTAACTGGCAAAAGCAAGAGTACGCTGTTAGCCCAGAAGAAATGATGTTGGATCGCGCACAGCTCCTCCGTCTCACCGGATGGGAAATGACTGTGCTCGTTGGTGGCCTGCGCGTTCTTGGTGCCAACTACGGTGGATCAAAGCACGGTGTCTTCACGGATCGTGAAGGTCAGCTGACCACCGACTTCTTCGTCAACCTGACGGACATGGGCAACAGCTGGCATCCGCTTAAGGATGGCACCTACGAGATCCGTGATCGTCACACCGGCAAGACCAAGTGGACAGCAACCAGTGCTGACCTTGTGTTCGGTTCCAACTCTATCCTGCGTGCTTACGCTGAAGTGTACGCCCAGGATGACAACCACGAAAAGTTCGTCCGAGACTTCGTGGCAACATGGACCAAGGTCATGAACGCCGACCGCTTCGACCTAACTGCATAATCAAACCTCACCCCGGGCAGGCAACTGCCCGGGTCAGCAAAAAGGCCTCTCGTGGTGAGAGGCCTTTCTTTGTTCGCCAGGGAAATGCAGCGGGGATTAGTCGTAGAGGACGGCTGCGATTTCTGGGGAGTCCATGTTGGAGGCGTCGTAGTAGTAGAAGCCGGTGTCAATGTTGGCTGGGACTTTTTCGCCCTTGGAGGCCATGTAGGCTGCCTTGACGGTTTCATAGCCGATGCCGACCGGGTTCTGGGTGATGGCGCCTGCCATCAGGCCGCTGCGGACGGCGTCTTTCTGGGCGCGGCCAGAATCGTAACCGATGATCACAACGTCTTTGCTGCCCATTTCACGCACGCCGTTGGCCACACCGATCGCGGAACCTTCGTTGGTGCCGAAGATGCCTTTGATGTCCGGGTTCGCGGTCAGGATCGCTTTGGTCAGCTCGGTGGACTTCAGCTGGTCACCACCACCGTACTGAACGGTCACAACTTCAATCTCCGGATAGTTCTTCATCTGGTTGAGGAAGCCATCACGGCGGTCGATGCCGGTGCGACTGGTCTGGTCGTGTGCGACCACGGCCACTTTACCGCTCTTGCCAATCAGCTCTGCCATTTTGTCTGCGGCCAGGCTTGCGGCTGCCACGTTGTCAGTTGCTGCCAGTGCCAGCGGGATTTCGCTGTCGACGCCGCTGTCAAACGCGATGATCGGAATGCCGGAGGACTGTGCCTGACGCAGCAGCGGAATCGCGGCCTGACTGTCCAGCGCGGCAAAGCCGATGGCTGCCGGGTTCTTCGCCAGAGCTGCAGCCAGCATGTCGATCTGGCGATCAACCATGGCTTCGCTGTCCGGGCCTTCAAAGGTGATTTCAACGTTCAGCTCAGCAGCTGCGTTGTCAGCGCCGGCTTTCACAGCCTGCCAGAACTGGTGCTGGAAGCCCTTGGAGATCAGCGGGATGTAGACCTTATCCGCTGCCAGTGAAAGCGAGCTGGTTGCAAGCAATGTTGCTGAGGCTAATGCGCCAATCAATGTACGTCTTGTAAACATGAGTATTTCCTCCCGATAAAAATATTCAGCTGGGGCAAAGGCGCCCCAACCAATCTTATGCATGAGCTTTTTTCTTGCGGGCCATGTCCGCATAGACGGCCAGAATAATGATGCCGCCCGTCACAACCGTCTGCCATTCCTGAGCAACAGAGAGCACGCGCAAACCGTTGGTCAGCACGGCCATGATCAGAGCTCCGATCAATGTGCCCATGATGGTGCCGCGTCCTCCGGCAAGAGACGTTCCGCCAATCACCACAGCTGCGATGGCTTCCAGCTCGTAACCGAGGCCAAGGGCAGGCTGTGCGGAGTTGAGGCGGGATGCGATGAGAATGCCAGCGATGCCGCAGATCCCACCTGCGAGCGCGTAGATTCCCATCTTCCAGGCATCCGTGTTGACGCCAGACAGGCGCACGGATTCCTCGTTGGATCCAAGTGCGAAGGTGTAGCGGCCCAGCACAGTTCGTCCCAGAATGTAAGAGGCTGCAATCGCAACAAGGAACAGGATCAGCACACCATTGGGGATCTGAAGACCCGGAATGATGGCGCCAATGACAGACCCGCGAGAAATGAGGTCAAACCCCGGAGTGTCATTGAAGTAGATTGGGCGTGTGCCGGAAATGACGAGCGACAGGCCCTTCAGGATCAGCATCATGCCAAGCGTTGCAATGAACGGCGGCACCTTCATCTTGGCGACAAATGTGCCGGAACACAGGCCGCAGAAAGCACCCGTGGCAATGGCAGCGGCCACACCCAGCGGCAGCGGCATACCCCAGTAGGTGAGCACCACACCGGCGATCACGGCGCAGAAAGTCATCATGGTGCCGATGGACAGATCGATGCCACCGGTGATGATGATAAGCGTTGCGGCAATGGCCAGAACACCGTTGACCGAGGTCGCCTGCAAAATGGCGATCATGTTGGACATCTGCATGAAGTTTGGCGAGGCCAGACCAAAGCCGATGAGCAGGACGATCAGGCTGGCGAAGGCGAGCAGCTTCTGGTGTGCGCCCGAGCTCACAAAACGACCGATCAGGTTCTTTTGCGGAGTTAAGGTGGTGTCTGTCATTGTACTTCACTCACAATTTGCGCTGCCGGGTCGCGTTGTGTTGCGAGGCGCATAATGTCTTCCTGGGTTGTTGAACTGCCGCCGGGCAAAATGCCGGTCAAGCGGCCTTCGCACATCACCGCGATGCGATGGCTGAGGCGCATCACTTCTGGCAGTTCAGAGGAGATGACGATGATCGCGCAGCCCTGTTCTGCCAGTGAGTTCAACAACTTGTAGATTTCGGATTTCGCTCCCACGTCGATGCCGCGTGTGGGTTCGTCAAAGATGAGAATGTCGCAATCACGCAACAACCATTTGGCGATGACCACCTTTTGCTGGTTGCCACCGGACAAGAACTGGAGCTCCTGCTTGTCGGAGGGCGTTCTGATTTCCAGCTGCTTGATGTACTTGGCGGCGGCCTCTGCCATGCCAGCCTCATTCAGCACACCAAAGCGATTGCAGAACTGGTCCATGCTGGCCATAGCCACGTTGGCGCGAACATCCATGCCGGTGGCGAGACCAAAGTGTTTGCGATCCTCTGACAGATAGCCAATACCAACCTGTACTGCATCAGACGGGCTGTTGATCTTGCAGGTATGACCATCCACCCGGATCTCACCGGAATCCAACGGATCAGCGCCGAAGATTGCGCGGGCGACTTCCGTTCGCCCAGCACCCATCAAGCCTGCAAAGCCTAGGATTTCGCCCTTTTTCAGCGAGAAGCTGACATCGCGGATTTCTGTGCCGCGGTTGAGCCCCTTCACTTCCAGCGCTACGTCTGCGGCAGAAAGGTCTGGCACGTCGACGGCTTCTTCTTTCACCTCGCGGCCAACCATCATGGAGATGATCTCATTGACCGGGGTGTCAGCCGCAGGAACGGTGCCCACATACTCGCCATCGCGCATCACGGTGACGCGGTCGGAGATCTGCTGGAGCTCGTCCATTTTGTGGCTGATGTAGATGATGCCAACACCTTCCGCTTTCAGGCGGCGGATGATGGTGAACAGCTCGGCGATTTCCTTGTCGTTGAGCGCGGCTGTCGGCTCATCCATGATCAGCACTTGCGAGCGGTAGGAGAGTGCCTTGGCGATCTCCACCATCTGCTGCTTGGCGATGGTCAGATTGCCGACAAGCACATCCGGACGCAGGTCCAGCGCCATGCTCTTGAAGATCTCAGCGGTCTTCTGGTTGAGGGCGACCTCATCAAGACGTCCAAGTCGCAGGCGCGGCTCACGACCAATGAAGATGTTCTGTGCCGCCGTCAGATCATTCATCAGGCTCAGTTCCTGATGGATGATGCCTATTCCGAGTTCCTGCGCTTCACGCGGCCCTTTTGGGTCAGCCGCTTTTCCGTTGATTTCAATGGTTCCGCCGTCACGGGTGTAAACGCCGGAAAGCACTTTCATCAAGGTGGATTTGCCTGCTCCGTTCTCTCCCATCAGGGCGTGAACTTCACCGGCACGCAGATCAAACTGCACATTTTTAAGGGCGTGCACACCCGGAAACGTCTTCTCAATACCCGTCATTCTGACGATGGTATTCATTTATTTTCTCCCCCCAGAGCTGGCATGCACACCTCAGTGGAAACGCACAGATCCCAACTGATGCTGCGGTATGCAGATCAGCAAAATGATATGGCCGAGACATCCGGTTGTTACCTAATTGATGACACGGCCCCTCCCCGAGCCTTGCCTCAATCACCGCTGTCTCATGTCACGCGCAGTTCCATCCGAAACCGGATCCACTTGCAGAACTGCGCATTAGCCCTGGATCACGCCCTTCTTGATGATGACGTTTCCATATTTTCGCGTGGTGCCTGTTACCACCACGCAGTACGCCTTCTTCGCCTTCTCATAGAAAGCAAAACGCTCGACAAAGGTGATTTGCGCACCCGCTGGCAAAGCACTCTGATAGTCATCAACCAACCCATCCGGCAGCTGGTCGCCTTCCACAGCAGCCATCATCATGACGTTCTCCGGGTCGTACTGGTCCAGCTCCCAGAGAGGCATGATGGCCTCAAGAAGATCGGTTGCCTCACACCCATCAGCGCGCAGCACCGTGTCGCTAACAGAATAGGCCGGGAAATGTGCATCGCTGAGTACCAACTCATCCCCATGCCCCATCTCGTGCAGGATCTTTAAAAGTTCCGGAAAAATGATCGGGTTGATCCCTTTAAGCACTTAAGCCCCCACTCACACCAAATGCCCGGTACCACCGGGCAGGTAAAACAAACGTCCTGACCTCCAGCAGGGTTGAAGAAAGCTCAGAGGTCCGCCGCAAATAAATGTACTATGAAGAACCAGAGAGAACTCCCGCACCCTGATTCCGGTGTTTGGCTGATGCTGTAGTGTTCCGGTAATCCCTCTGGGAGACAGCTCCCTGAAACTCTCGGAAAATACAGCGCCGAACCATTGCTAATTCGTGTTAGCAGGTTAGCAAAGCTTTCCGTTTAATCAAGAGCATTTTTTCATTTTGCGGAATTTGAGCGCATTTTCGAAAAGCGCCCTAACGTCAGATTTACCCGAATTTTTAATTGGTCTAAAACCAGTAAGATTGGTTTCAGAAGCACGCTCTATTCTGTGCAAAGACATGCAGATTTATGAGCATTCCGGCGGCTTTAACAGCCTGAAACCGGAAGCAACACCGAGCTTCGAAAACGAAAAACAGATGGCAAAAGCGTATTGGGTTTCCCGCATCAACATCAAGGATCCAGAGACCTACCGGTTCTACACCGAGGCTGCGCCAAGCATACTGCGCAAGTATGGCGGCACCATTCTGGCTCGCGGTGAAAAAGCCGAGCAAATGGAAGGCGAAAAACACCACCGCCACGTGATTGCCGAGTTCGAAAGCATGGACGCCGCCATGACCTGCTACAACTCTCCCGAATACAGAGTCGCCCGAGATTTCCGGCGCGGGATTGCCGATGTGGAGACGGTGATTGTGGAGGGGCTGGATTAATTTGCTGCTGAGCTCAGACACAAAAAACGGGCTGTCTTGCGACTCGCCCGCTCGTGTTTCGCTGCTCGCTGACGGCCTAAACTAACCGAACTTTGGAGCCTTGAAAGCGGATTCGGTGAGGTGCTCAAGCAGCAGGCCGGATTGCTTGACGGCTTCCTCCTCATTGCCCATGGCGACGGAGCGCATGATGGCCTCGTGGAAGCGGGAGCACAGCAGGTTGTCGGATTTGTCTTTGTTGGCAAACCAGAACCGGCGTGACTGACTTTGCACGCGGGCAAGGGAATGGTGGAAGTACGGGTTGTTGGTGGCTTCCGTCACGATGCGGTGGATGTCCTGCAGGTTGGACAGCAGCGCCACTTCATCCTCATCCTTCGCGCTCTGCACAATCAGCGATCCTAGCGCCAGCATTTCGCGGCGCTGGTCGGTTGAGGCGCGCATGGCCGCGAATCTCAGACAGATCGGCTCAATCTGCTTGCGTACTTCCAGCAGCTGCAATTGCTGCTCTGCGGTGATGGAGAGGAACTGCACGCCTTTGCGTGGATGGATGGCCAGCATCTCATCCTGCTCCAGCGCCTGAAGCGCTTCACGGACGGGCGTTCTGCCCAGATCCAACAGGGAGGCGAGTTTGTTTTCAGAGTACAGAGCTGAAACATCAAGCTCGTTGAAAAACAGTTCCGCTCAATTTCCGTGCGAGCAAGCTCTGCCTGCGTTTTCTCGTGAGGCACGGTTACCCCCTGTTTTAAAAGCGTTATTTCTGCGTCAGTTGTATCACAGTGTAGCACAGTGCATTCCCGATTTGCCAGCAATCTCTTATTTTCTTTTCCTGCTATGTCAGTGAAACAGGCCTTTATCGGCCCTTTGGCAATCTCCTGACATGTCAGCCCTGGACGTCTCTTACATACCGTAATCCATCAGCTGCTAGCATTGTGTCATTCTGTCACGCAAAAACTACATAGAACTCCGGCAGTTGCTGCGCTTTGCAGATTTGAGACAAACTGAAAAAGCCAAAGTAATGAGCGCTTTATCGCATTTTGATAGTCTGATACTGGCATGATTTCACTGGCATGTCAGGCAGATTCAATTGCCATATCAGCGCCATATATTTGGCAAAAATCGTCGATTTCTAAGGGTTATTACCATTGCCACAGCCTCCTCATTTTGCTTTTAAGGTTGCTAATATGTCAGATTTGAGGATATGTTTACCCAAACGGTCCTCATGGACTCAGAACTAAAGCAAACAGCCATAAACCGTGGCATACAAGGTAAGCGCCCATGAAAAACTGGAAAGAGACTGCCCTAGCAGAAACCGCATCTCCTGTTCTTGCTGAAGCAGATGTTGTTGTTTGTGGCGGCGGACCATCTGGTGTTGCAGCGGCTGTTATGAGTGCACGCAACGGCTTGAAAACTATCCTCATCGAGAAAAACGGGTTTTGTGGAGGCGGAGCGGTCGCTGGCCTCTCAGGCACCATCTGCGGTCTGTTCCTCACCCAGGACGACATCGAAAACAAAGACGCCAAGCAAATCGTTTTCGGTTTCGCAGAAGAGTTTCGTGCTCGCCTGCAGGCAAAAGGCGGTGCAACGCCTCCACAAATCTACGGCAACACCCACGTGGTGACCTTTGATCCGCTGATCTGGCGGGAAGCTGCCGATGACCTTCTTGAAGAGTCCGGCGTTCAGTGCCTCTACCACACCTACATGACCGAAGTGGTTCGTGAAGGGGACGAGATCACCGCGATCCGTGTGGAATCCAAAGCAGGCAGCACTTTCCTCAAAGCAAAAGCCTTCATTGATACGTCAGGAGATGCGGCTCTCGTGACGAAAGCGGGGTGTGACTACAGCTTCGGCGATAATGGTGCCATCCAGAACCCAACCATGATCTTCCGTCTGTCAGACGTGGTGGAAAGCGACTTCTACGATTACTTCGGCAAGAACACCATCTGCCCGCCTGACATGATCGAAAAGCTGAAAACAGCCTTCGAGAGCAGAGAGTACGACACACCCCGCAACAAGGTATGGGTGTTCCCGACCCCGCAGAAGGGCGTGTTCCTGATGAACTGCACCCGTCTGGCAGGTCAGGACAACCGCATGCTGAACGTAGTGGACCCTGCTGACTTCACATACGCAGAAGTCTATGGCCGTCGTCAGGCCCGCGAGTATCACCGCTTCTTCAAAGACAAGATCAAGGGCTTTGAAGAGTCTCAGCTGATTGACATGCCACCAGAAGTGGGTATTCGCCAGACACGGACCATCAGCGGCGAAACCACCCTGACAAACGACCATGTTGCGAACTGTGACAAGCCAGAGGATGGCGTGGTCCGCTCCTCCTGGCCGATTGAAATGCACGCCGGTGAAAAGAGCAAACTGCACTGGCTGATGGAAGATTACTACGAGGTTCCATACGGCACGCTGGTGCCGAAGGAGCTGGACAACGTGATTGTCGCGGGACGGTGCCTGAGTGCTGAACATGAAGCCCTCGCTTCTGCCCGCGTTACTGCCCAGTGCTTTGAGCTGGGCCATGCGGCGGCTGTGGCGACAAAACAGAAAATCGAAAAAGCGATCAATTACAGAGACGTAGATACAAAAGAGTTGCGCGAGGCGATGCGTGCGGCTGGCAGTGCTCTGTAACAAGTCGGGCAATAAGGAAGGTGCCTCAAGGCACTCTGGGAGTTAAAAATGGAAGACTGCAGAATTAGCCGTGTCGAGCTTTATGCTTTGGCTGATGAGAATGCGCCCCCTATTCCCTGGGCGGATAATCAGGAACCTCTGCTGTACACCAACAACATTGTACGCCTGTTCACCGAGGATGGAACCGAGGGTCTGGGCGCAACTATGAGCTACACAGAGAACTTCTTTGATCGGTGCATCATTGAATCTCTGCGGACAATCGTTCCGGGTCTCATCGGCAAAAATCCGCTGATGACTCAGGAGCTCAACAACTGGCTTGGAGCGCGCTGCACCTGGGGTGGACTGCCAGCGAAATCTCCAATCGACATTGCAGCATGGGACATTAAAGGCAAGAAAGCCGGAATGCCGCTTTACATGCTGCTTGGCGGCGCACGGACTAAAATCAAGTCCTACGCCTCCACACCAATGTTCGACACTGTAGAGGAATACTTCCCTTACATTGACGACTGCATTGAACACGGCTTCACAGCAATCAAACTGCACTGCTACTGCGTTTACGACAAAGACGTGGCACTGGTGGAAGCTGTTGAGGCCAAATACGGCACATCCGGCATCCGTTTCATGCTGGATACCGCGGGCTTCTATACACCTGAGCAAGCCATGAAAATGGCCAAGTGGATGGAACGCCATAACTGGGAATGGCTAGAAGCGCCAGTTTCCGATTACGACTTCAAGACCTATCAGCGCCTTGTCGCCAATACGGATCTTGAAATTTCCAGCCATGGCAACTGCCTGCTGACACTGCAGGAAGTTACGCATGCACTGAGCACTGGGATGTGGTCAGACGTGCGTCAGGACGCAACTGTTTGCGGCGGCATTACTCAACTGAACAAATGCTTCGCGATCGCGGCCGGCCACAGCAAGAATCTGGAAATCCAGAGCATGGGGTACACCCTTACGCAGGCTGCCAACCTGCACGTCGCTCTGGCTCACGACAACTGCAACTTCTTCGAGCAGTTCTACCCTTACGAGGCGTTTGAACTGGCGAGCAAGACCCAAATCCGCACAGACAAAGAGGGATATGTGCACGCGCCGGCGGGCAACGGGCTCGGCGTGGAAATGGATTGGGACGCAGTGAAAGAAGCAAGCTTTGCTTCTTACGTCTTCGAATAATAAATGGGGGCATCCATGGCTAAACTACAACTGGATAAGACGAACTTCTTCGTCGGCGGCATTGCGGTTCTTCTGCCGACAATGGGCATTCTGGCAGCAGATATTGCTGCACCGGGTTCGGGTAAAGCGTTCATCTCTTCCCTGAAGAGCTATCTGACCAATGAATTTGGCGCGTTCTACATGTGGGCAGCGATCCTGTCGCTGATCTTCTGTCTGGCCGTCTCATTCAGCAAATACGGCAACATCGTCCTTGGTGAGGCGGATGAAAAGCCGGAATACAGCACGATATCATGGGTCGCCATGATCTTCAGTGCAGGCATTGGCGCCGGCATCCTCTGGGGTGGTGCCAGTGAGTGGATCTATTACATGTCCACACCGCCGCTTGGCCTTGAGCCAGGCACCGAGCTGGCAAAGGAATGGGCCATCACAACCGGCATGTTCCACTGGGGTCCAAGTGCCTGGGCGCTGTACTCCGTCTGCTCTATCACCATCGGTTACTACTACTACGTTCGCAAAGACCCTGTTCTGAAGGTTTCAGAATCCTGTAAGGGTGTTCTGGGTACACGCGCTAAAGGCCCACTGGGCAACGTGGTCGACATCTTCATCATGATCGGTCTGGTGACTGCAAGTGCGACCAGCCTTGGTCTGGGTACACCTGTTGTTGCTGCCGGCATCTCCAAAGTACTGGGTCTGGAACACGGCACCGCAATGAACCTTGCTGCACTGGCAATCGTTGTTGGCCTGTTCACCATCAGCTCCGCACTGGGCCTGAAAAAAGGCATGGCGAAGCTCTCCAACTTCAACATCTTCCTGGCGATTGGCCTTCTGGTGTTCGTGCTGTTCTTCGGCGGCTACTTCCTGACCACCATCAAGTCCTTCACCACTTCAGTTGGTTCATTGGTCACTAACTTTGTTCGTCTGAGCACCTACATGGAGCCATACGCAGAGAACTCCACCTTTGTTTCTGACTGGACAATCTTCTACTGGGCATGGTGGGTTTCCTACGGTCCGTTCCAGGGTCTCTTCTTCGCGAAGATCTCCCGTGGCCGTACTATCCGCGAAATGGTTCTGGGCACCCTGCTGTTCGGTTCCCTCGGCACCGCAGTGTTCTTCGCAATCTTCGGCAACTACGGCATTGGTCTTCTGGACGCAGGCATCTTTGATGCACCAGCAGCACTGGCTTCCGGCCAGACTTCCTTCACCGTAATCATCGACATGTTTGCGAACCTGCCATTGGGCACCCTGTTTATCATCGGCCTCTGCGTTTCCGCAGTCGTCTTCATGGCAACCACCTTTGATGCGGCATCCTTCTCTCTTGCAGCGATGACCACCAAAGAACTGCCAGATGGTGCAGATCCAGCCCTTTGGAACCGCCTTGTGTGGGCACTGTTCCTCGGCATTATCCCAATCGTGATCAACCTGATTGGTGGTGACCTTGGTACCATCCAGATCTCTACTGTGGTTGGTGGATTGTTGATGGTCGTCATCCTTGGCATCGTGGCTCTTTCCTTCATCAAGGAACTGAAGAGCGACATTGCCAACGGCGTCGAACTTCCAATGCGCAAAAAATAAAAAGCATACGAGGGCGCCAGTTACAAAACTGGCGCCTTTCTTACAGGAGCTACAAAAATGTCACTGGCACTCAATCCTGCTGTTGCGCCCATCAAATCCATCGAGTTCATTCCGGTCAATTACCAGGCCAGCAACTGGAGCCAGAACACGGTTGTCGTCAAAGTAACCGACGAAAACGGTGTCTACGGCCTCGGCGAAGCTGACGGATCCCCTGATGCGATCCTCGCCTACGCCAACATTGAAACAGAACACAAATGGCTGACCAACATCACTGAAAAAGCGATTGGTCGCCTGCCTATCGAAATCAACGCCATCTGGGATGCCATGTATGACGCCACGCAGTGGCAGGGCATGCGCGGCCTGGGCATGTTCGCCCTTTCCGGCATCGACATGGCCCTTTACGACCTTGCGGGCAAACAGCTCGGCGTCCCGGCTTACCAGCTGCTCGGCGGCACCAACAAAGACAAGGTCCATCCATATCTGACACTCTATCCAGCCATTCCGGTGGATGCGTCTCTGGACGTGGCCATCAAGGGCTACGCGCCGCTGCTTGAGAAAGCGAAGGCACACAACATCCGCGCGGTGAAAGTCTGCGTGCCGATCAAAGCTGACTGGAGCACTAAAGAGGTCGCCTACTATCTGCGTGAGCTACGTGGCATCTTGGGCCATGACACCGATATGATGGTGGACTACCTCTACCGCTTTACCGACTGGTACGAAGTGGCGCGTCTGCTCAACTCCATTGAGGATCTGGAGCTGTACTTCGCAGAGGCGACGCTGCAGCACGACGATCTCAGCGGTCACGCCAAGCTGGTTGAAAACACCCGCTCCCGCATTTGCGGCGCAGAGATGAGCACCACCCGCTTTGAAGCCGAAGAGTGGATCACCAAAGGCAAGGTACACCTGCTGCAGTCAGACTATAACCGCTGCGGCGGCCTGACAGAGCTGCGCCGAATTACCGAGATGGCAACCGCCAATAATGTGCAGGTGATGCCGCATAACTGGAAGACCGGCATCACATCTGCTGCCGCGATCCATTACCAGTTCGCTGTCGGCAATGCGCCATACTTTGAGTACGTACATCCTGAGTTCTGCGATGGTGAGCTGCGTAAGTATCTTGTCACTCCGGAAGCCGAACTGGTGGACGGCGGTTTTGCCAAACCAACTGCTCCGGGTCTCGGCATTGATCTGAACCAGGAGTTCTTGGCGAGCCTCTGATGCATTTCCCCGGCTCGCACCCCTAGACGGGTCGGAGATTCGCACAGCAAACAGGCAAACCCCTCTCCGCCCCGCCTCCATCTGCACTTTTTCGGGTTCGCGTACTCACAAAGTGCCCTTAGGGGCGGAGAATCCTTTCTGAGCCATTCAGGAAAGAAATTTCCCCTGGGTAGCAAATTACCCTGCCCACAACTCACCCTGGTCAAGCCCCATTGACTGGGGTGTTTTGTTAGCTGGCTTCAGCAACGCAAGTTACCTTAAGGTCATTTTGCCGGATTAGCTCCGTTAATGTGCCGACTTACCCCGTCAACCCCACTCAGATCCACCGGTGGGCCTGTGAAATTCTATCGATTTTACGTAGTTCCGGAAAATCTAAAGTTGCAGAATCACTAAATAAAATTAAGTATTAAATATCTATTTATTAGAATAGACCGAAAGAAAAACATACTACAATTATTTGATCAACTGGTCAGTTTTTAGAATTTTTTATCAGGCGGCAAAGTGTTTTTATCTAATTATATTAGGATATTGAATTGAAATTACGGAAAAAATCAAATGTTTTAAGCATGAAATAATATATCACGTATTCTATTTGCACACCTGAAACTCGTCAAGGTTTCAACTATTGATTGTGTTGATATTACTTTCATCTGTGAATCCGACAAAAATCTATATTGCCTTCGAGTGCACGTCTCATACGTTTAAATGGTTTACTACTGATATTACTCTAGGGGAGCTAATATGTTTAGAGATTACCATGGTGAGGAAGCCAGAGTTATTGAAGGTGGCGATGCGCCTTACAGCACATCAACACCTTACTCCATTTCATCGGGAGATACCTTTGAAGGAACTTTGAGTTTCTCCGGCGATAAAGACGCAATCAAACTCGAGGTGCAGGCAGGGGTAACCTACACCATTTCTATGGATGGCATCGGAAGTGGGGGCGTTTCCGACACATATCTGTACCTTTACGATTCCAACGCCAACGAAATTGCAAAAGACGATGACGGTGGCAGCGGACGTAACTCCGAAATCACTTTCACCGCAACAACCACCGGCACCTACTACATCGGCGCAGCTTCCTATAATGACCGTTACAGCGGCGACTACAGAATCTCTGTTGATGCAGATGGCGGCCCAACCGATCCACCAACCGATCCGAACGCCTTCACCAACGATCAGATTGCGGCTCAGCTGACAGATGGATACTGGAACAGCACTGGCCGTGGTCGTCGCGCATTTGACGTGAGCCCAGGCGAGTCCCTCACCGTGAACCTCAACGGCTTGAACTCTTCCGGTCGTGAGCTTGCAACCAAAGCTCTGGAAGCCTGGACAATGGTCACCGGCATCGAGTTCCGCACTGTTAGCTCCAACGCTCAGATCACATTTGACGACAACGACAGCGGCGCTTACGCAAACTCGACCACTCGCGGCAGCACCATCCTTTCGTCAACCGTGAACGTCAGCACCGATTGGGTTGCCCGTTACGGCACTGATCTGGATGGTTATGCATTCCAGACCTACGTGCACGAAATCGGCCATGCACTCGGCCTTGGTCACGCTGGCAACTACAATGGTGCAGCGACATATGGCGTAGACAACCACTACTCCAACGACTCCTGGCAAGCGACAATCATGTCCTACTTCGATCAGGTGGAGAACACCAATGTGGACGCAAGCCGCGCCTATGTGGTGACTCCGATGATCGCGGACATTCTTGCCATGCAGGATCTGTACGGCACAGCAACCGATCTGCGCACCGGTTCCACCGTTTACGGTGAAAATTCCACCGCAGGCGGTTACTACGATGACATCGCTGATCTGAATCCGGCAACGTTCACCATCATGGACAATGGCGGCAACGACAGCATCAACTTCAGCTCCGTTCGCGCTGACCAGAAGATCTCTTTGGTCGCAGAGACTTACTCTGATGTGAACGGTCTGACCGGCAACATGACCATCATGCGTGATACCGTGATCGAGAATGCTTATTCTGGTTCAGGTAATGATGAGCTGATCGGTAACGATGCTGACAACGGCCTTTACGCCAATGCAGGTAACGATACCCTCGAAGGCGGTCTCGGTGACGACACCCTCTCCGGCGGTTCCGGCAGCGACACCTTCGTGTTCAACATCAACTGCGGTGCAGACACGATCATCGACTTCTCCAATGGCCTTGATTTCATGAAGTTTGAAAGCGGCGCAGACAGCTTTGCAGACCTCTCCATTCAGGACACTGGTGCAGACACAGTGATCAACTATGACGGTGGTTCCATCACCCTTTCCGGTGTTGATTCCAGCGTCATCAATGCAGACGATTTCGTATTCGTCTAAGCTCCCTAAATATGTGCAACCTGCCGCTATGGCAGGTTGCATAATTATTTAATTAAATCATAAGTTTGCGGTCGTTCCTTCTATTTGAATGGATGAAAAATTTTTAGTTTCTTTGCCCTTTCAAATGGTGTGCGATTTACATACAATGATCACCTCAAATTTTATTGGGGCATAACCACGAGTTTTGTAGCGCATACGTTCTCCTGATGGTCGTTGGGATGGGCGTGCTGCTCACTTGAGTTTGGGGTCTGGTGGTTTCGGGAGTATCTATGAGTACATCGAAGAATGGGCAGCCAAAGCGCCCGCTGGTATCTGAGGCGTTTGGTGCGTCGCGGTCCGGGTATGCGGGCGTTGGGGTTTTAAGTCTGGTCATCAACCTTTTGATGCTGACTGGCCCGATGTTCATGCTGCAGATCTATGACCGGGTTCTGGCCAGCCACAGTGTTCCAACACTGGTGATCATCGCCAGCTTCGCCGGTATCCTCTACCTGTTCTTTGCTCTGCTTGAAGGCATTCGTGCCCGCGGCCTGTCACGTATCTCGCAGGAGATCGACGCCCGCCTGTCACGCACCGCGTTCCTCGCCAACCTGCGCGTTCCGCTGCGCATGGGCAACACCGGCAAAAACGTCGACCCGATCCGCGATCTGGAGACCATGCGCCAGTTCTGGGGCGGTCAGGGTCCAGCCGCGCTCTTCGATATTCCATGGATGCCGATCTATCTGGGTCTGGTGTTCGTGCTGCATTTCTGGCTTGGCATTCTGGCCCTGGCCGGTGCCGTGATCATCTTGTCTCTGGTGCTTGCCAACGAGTTCATGAGCCGCGCGCCTGCCAAGGAACTGGCCGCGCAGAATGCTCAGCGCAGCAACACCCGCACCGGCGCCCGCCGCAATGCGGAAGTGGTGCGCGCCCTTGGCATGAGCGCAACGCTCACCAACAAGTGGGATGAAGCCAACGCCCGGTTTTATGATGCCCAGACCAAGGCCGGTGACCGCGCCTCCCTGTTTGCCACCGCCATCAAAGCCTTCCGCTTCCTGCTCGGCTCCGCCGTTCTGGCTGTTGGCGCCTGGCTGGCGATCCTTCAAGAAGTCTCTCCCGGTGTCATGATTGCCGCCTCCATCATCACCTCCCGTGCCCTGTCTCCCGTTGAGCAGGCCGTTGGTCAGTGGCGTGTATTCATCGCTGCCCGTCAGGCCCGTGCCCGTCTGGAAAAAGCGCTGGAAGGTCTGGATGAAAGCGCACCGGAAACCGAGCTGCCTCTGCCAAGCAAGACCCTTAACGTGCAGCAGATCGCAACGGCCCCTCCAGGGGCCCGCGCCGTCACGCTGGCTGGTGTGAACTTTGAACTCAAGGCCGGAGATGGCATGGGCATCATTGGCCCGTCCGGGTCCGGCAAGACCAGTCTGGTCCGCGCGCTTGTGGGCGTCTGGCCGATCCATCGCGGCTCCGTGCGCCTTGATGGCGCCGAGCTGGGCCAGTGGTCTGAGGACCGTCTCGGCACCGCTATCGGCTACCTGCCGCAGGACGTGGAACTGTTCGACGGCACCATTGCTGAAAATATCTCGCGCTTTGCGCCTGAGCGCAATGACGAGAAAATCCTCGAAGCGGCTCAGCTGGCCAATGTGCATGAGCTGGTGACCGGCCTGACAGATGGCTATGACACGCAAGTAGGCGAAGGCGGGGCTCTGCTTTCTGCCGGTCAGCGTCAGCGCATTGGTCTGGCCCGCGCGCTTTATGACAGCCCGTTCCTGATCGTACTGGATGAACCAAACTCCAATCTGGATGCAGAAGGCGAAGCCGCATTAACCCGCGCCATCAAACTGATGCGCCAGAACGGCAGCATCGTGATTGTTGTGGCGCACCGCCCAAGCGCGATCTCAGCCGTTGAGCTGCTGCTTGTTGTAAAGGATGGCCAGCAGGCCGCCTTTGGCCCGAAAGAAGAAGTCCTGCCAAAAATCAGCGCCCCAACCGGCGTGCCTGCACCAGCTGGTGCTCCGGCCCCCGGCGCTAAGCCAGCGCCAGCTGCTGCAAAAACAGGACCATTGAGCGTGGTGCCACATGCCTGAGCAAACAACACTTTCCTCCATTCAGTCCTCTCGTAAAAAACACCTGCGCTGGGGCATCGCTCTTGTGGGCGTTCTGGTTCTTGGCCTTGGAGGCTGGGCTTCTGTTGCCAAGATCAACAGCGCGGTGATCACCTCCGGCTCCATCGCGGTTGATGGTCAGGCCAAGAAGGTGCAGCATCAGGAAGGCGGCATTGTCGGTGAGATCCTCGTCAAAGACGGCGACGAGGTCAAAGCCGGTGACGTGCTGTTCCGCCTTGATGAGACCGTGGTCAAAGCCAACCTTGCCATCACCCGCAAGCGCCTGCATCAGATGCAGGCTCAGGAAGCCCGCCTTTCCGCTGAATGGCGCCGCGAACAACGTGTGATCTTCCCGGAAACTCTTGTTGAGCTGGCCAAGACTGACGAGATTGCCGCCACAGCTCTCGATGGCGAACAGGCTCTGTTTGACGCCCGCCAGCAAGGCATCAAGGGCCGCAAAAAACAGCTTGGCGAACAGATCGCTCAGTTGGAGCAGCAGATTGAAGGCCTGCAGGTGCAGCGCGATGCCAAGGCAGAAAGCATCGATCTGGTCACCCAGCAGCTTTCTGACTTCTCCTCACTTTTAGAAAAGCGCCTGATCAACGCCTCTCAGGTCACCGCCATCAAACGCGAGCGCGCCGAGCTGATCGGTGATCGCGGCGGGCTGATCTCCCAGATCGCCCAGACCAAGGAAGCCATCAGCGAAAAACGCGTGCAGATCCTGCAGCTGGACGAGGAGTTCCTTGAAAAGGTGCTCTCTGACCTGCAAACCATCCGCTCTCAGATTGCAGAGCTGGAAGAACAGGAAGTTGCCGCAGAAGATCGCCTCAAGCGCATCGACATCCGCGCGCCGCAATCCGGCTATGTGCACCAGCTTGCGGTTCACACCGTGGGCGGCGTGATTGCACCGGGTGACACCCTGATGCTGGTGGTGCCGGAAGACAGCGAACTGGTGATCGAAAGCCGTGTTCAGCCAATCGACGTGGACCAGCTGCAGGTGGGACAGGACGCTTACGTGCGCCTTGCCGCCTTCGACCAGCGCACCACACCGGAGCTCAGCGCAGCCGTGCTCAACGTCTCTCCGGACCTGACCCGTGATGAGGTCACCGGCGAGCCATTCTATCTGGCCCGTCTGAAGATCCTTGAGAGCGAGATGCCAAAGCTCAACGGTCAGACCCTGGTCCCCGGCATGCCCGTCGAAGGCTTCATCCAAACCGGCGAACGCACCGTCCTCTCCTACTTCGTAAAACCCCTCCAGGACCAAATCGCCCACGCGCTCAAGGAGAAGTAAGGGACCCCTTACTTCCTCGGAGGGCGGCTTCATTGATTTTTGAAGTCGTGAGGACTAAAATACCGGAGTGAGAAGGGAGCTAAGCCCCCTTCCCTTTGCTTATAAGCTGAAAGTGACCCATAGCGCGATTACCAGCCGGCTGCGGGTCTTTTTCATTTTAAGCGTGAGTGAAATGGGGAATAACCTCATCCCATCACCTCCGGTTTGAGGGCAAGGCTGTTGCCTCAGTCGGATAAGCCTATCTTGTCCGATGCATTGGCTGGCACAACACAGCTGCTTTTGCCCTCAAAGAGCACCCAGCTTACCACCAAACATCGCGATCTTTATCTCCCTGATTTTGGGAGTGATTTTCATTTGGCCAATAAAAAAGCGGCTCTGGGAGCCGCTTTTTCTGTTCTTGTGGAGGCCCTCGCGTACCTGCGAGGGCCTTCTTTTTTGCTTAAACCAGCATTTCGCTTGGGCTGCTGAGGTCCAGACCGATGATGAGTGGGTCGTGGTCAGAAGCGCCGTACTGGTCGTCGTTGTAGAAACCAGCGTCGGTGAAGCGGCTGTTGTAGCTGAGTAGATCTGGCTCATCTGCGTTGATGTGCCACTCAGCAAGACCAGTCACCTGTTCAGCAAGGCTGTCGGATGCCAGAGCGTGGTCCAGAGAACCGCGCTGACCATCAAACACGAAGCTGTACGCTTCATCGCCCAGGTACTGAGAGAGAAGATCGGTCATGTCACCGCCTTCGATCAGTTCCTGTACGGAGTCGCCTTTGCCGTAGGTGTTCAAGTCACCGATCACGAGGATGTCCGGATCAAGACCCGCACCTGCGTACTCAGTTCTCAGCCACTCATGCAGCTCTTTTGCTGCATCTTCACGTGCCTGAGCCCAGAACGCCTGTCCGTCACCCTGATCGTAGTTTGGATCAGCGATCAGAGCATCAAGATCTGCCTGCACCTGAGCAACATCAGCTGCCGGAATGGTACCTGCATCCAGCTTGCCCTGAATGTCTTCCACCAGATCGCTCAGGCCGCTTGGACCTTTGGACTTGTAGTGGTTGACCGCAAGGGTAAAGCGCTCACCATTTGCATCCTCAAAGGTGGTTGCAACGGTTGGGCGGTTACGCTGGAAGTCACCTACGTATGAACGATCAGCAAACTCCTGCAGACGGTCCGCAATTGCGTAAGTCGTAGCAGCACTTGTTTCCTGATAGGTGTAGGTTTCTGTCTCGATGACAGTCAGCTTGCTTGGACGGTAGATCATACCAGTGGTGATCGCATCAGAGCCAATCGGAGCCCCATCAGTCGGGTTCACGAAGGTGTACAGCTCGTCCGTCCGGCCCTGAGCAGTCAGTTCTGCATTGAGGGCATCAACAAGAGCGCTGATTGCAGATGCATCATCAAAGCCGTTGTTCTCCAGTTCCTGAAGACCAAAGACATCCGCATCGATATCAAGCATTGCCTTGACGATCTTGTCAGTCTGACGTGCAAGGTCTGCCTCGGTGCTCGCACCGCGCTGGCCAAGGGTGGTGAAGTAGTTCAGCACGTTGAAGCTGGACACTTTCAGTTCACCGCCAACATCAGCAGGCTGCTCAGGACGTGCACCGGAGTTGGTGCTCTCGTCGATGGACAGCTGACCGTCAACAACAAGAGTATGACCGTCGAAGCCTTCTGTCAGAACACCCTCAATCGGAGCATCGATTTCCGTGCCGAGACGCAGAGTTGCGCCAGCGGAGAAGTCGTCGTCCTTGTCGAGATAACCGTTACCGTTGTCGCCGTTTTCAGCGGTCACAGGAACGTAGGTGAACTCGTCAGGGTTCTGCTCAGAAGAACCATCATCAATGAGGATGCGGTTGTTCTGGTTCATTTCCTGATGTTCGATGATCTGGTCCAGCTCGTCCTGCGGATCATACAGGTGAGTTGCCTGATACTGGGAGCCAGCGGAAACTGTAATCTGACCGTAGCGGTCGAAATTGAAGTTTTCGATGACAGTCAGAGCATCGTCTGTGCCGGAAGCAATGCTGACGCGCATGCCTTCCAGAGCTTCCAGGTTATGCTGGTTTGTCGGAGACAGAAGCACCTGCATGTATTCTGGAAGTTCGTTACCGGAAGACAGAACGTTCAGATCAGCAATGTTTGTCAGCTGGGTCTGGCCGCCGAATTCAGCAACTGTACCGCCGAAGGACACTGCATCACCAACAGCAACGGTTGGAGCCGCGCCGGTGTAAACGAAGATACCTTCAGAGGTTGCTGCGTTACCGTCACTGTCAGTGGTTTCTTCCTGAAGGTAGAAGCCATTGCTGGTGAGACGGGTAACAAGCGCGCTGACGTAAACGAACTCACCAACCATGCCGGATTCTGCACCTTCACCCTGAATGGTGGAGATGAGAGTAGGCGCGGTGTCGTCGTTCTCAACAGTGCTGGTTGCGCTCTTCGTTGTGATCTTGCCACCGGTTGGGTTGCTCAAGGTCACGGTCAGAGCTTCGCTCAGTTCTGTTGTTTCATCACCAGTGATGTTGACTGTGATGGTCTTGGTGGTTTCGCCAGCTGCAAACTCGATGCTGCCGGATGGCAGAGTGCCACCGAAGTCAGCCGCATCAACGTCGCCGCCAACAGCGAAGTCAACAGTACCAGCTTCGGACAGATCACCATCACGGGTCACGGTGAACTCGAAGGAGGTTACGCCGCTGTCGCCTTCAGCCTTGGAGTCAGCTTCAGCTGCAATTGCGTAGGTTGTGGAGGTACCACCGCCACCTGTTGTATCGCCTTCCAGCTTCAGGTTCTGCAACACGAATGCTTCGTCGCCGCCGTTCGCTGAGCCTTCAACGGTGATGGTCAGTTCAGAGCCAGAACCTTCCAGATCAGCCATCAGCGTCTGCAGTTCATTGGTGAGAACCAGACCGGATGTGGTTTCAACCATCGGGTCGTTCAGATCAACAGTCTTGCCGCTGGCAAGAGTGTAAGTCTGTGCGCCATCATTGTCAGATGTGAAGGAGAACAGGGTCTGCTCTTCACCGCCGTCAATGGAGTAGCGGATGGTCACTACGTCATCGGACTCGAAGTCACCCATAGCACCGGCATCCAGAGACAGGCTGATGTTGCTGTAGTCTGAAATGTCGAAGCGCCAGGTTGCTACCAGCGGGTCACCATCTGGGTTGTCACTGTTGACGGTATCAGCCAGGCCGAAGAACTCGCCCGTGTTGGTCGCTTCATCGATCACGCCAATTGCGTCATTCTCGAAGCTGCCATTGGTGGAGTCGACCATGGAGAACGGCGCATCACCAGCAGTGTACTTGCCGAAGCCATCTGCAGCGCTGGAGAAGTCAGGTGCAGTGCTGGTGTACTCGATCAGACGATCGTTCTGAGAGTCCACCATGTCAAACGCGAAGGTTTCGCGCACGACTGCAGGGTTGCCCAGGATCTTCAGGTTCTGCATTGCAAAGGCTTCAGAACCGCCGTCAGACTTGCCTTCAATGCTGATAGTCAGCTCAGAACCAGTGCCTTCCAGATCGGACACGAGGGTCTGCAGCTGGTTGGTCAGCACAATGCCTGCGTCTGCATCAGTGAGCGGGTCATCCAGATCAACAGTCTTGCCGCTGGCAAGGGTATAGGTCTGAGCGCCGTCATTGTCAGATGTGAAGGAGTACAGAACCTGCTCTTCGCCACCATCGATGGAATAGCGGATCACAAAGGTATCTGTACCTTCAAAGTCGCCCATTGCACCAAGATCAAGGGAAAGACCAAGATCTTTATAACCAGCAATATTGAAGGTCCATGACGCAGTCAGTTCGCCATCGTTATCACCGTTGATGCTGTCAGTTACACCGAAGAACTCACCGGAGTTGGTGGATTCATCGATGATACCCAGAACGTCATTCTCAAAGCCACCATTGGTAGAGTCGACCAGTGAGAACGGTGCGCTGTCTGCAGTGAACTTGCCGAAGCCATCAGCAACGCTGGAGAAGTCAGGCGCTGTGTTGGTGAAGCTCACCAAACCTTCGCTCTGAGAGTCCACCATGTCAAACGCGATGACATCGCGGGTCACTTCGTTTTCGTCTTCAACAGTAACGGAAACACTCTTCGTGTCGGTGCCGCCATCAGCATCGGTTACAGTGACTTCAACCTGATAAACGTTGTCGCCGTCTGCATCTGCAGGTGCTTCAAAGTCAGGTGCTGTCTTGAAGCTCAGCTGGCCGGTTTCAGCATCGATTTCGAACAGGTCTGCATCAGTGCCGGAAACGGAGTAAGTGAGGTCTGTGTTGTCTACGTCGGTTGCGGATGCAGTTGCCACTTCAGTGGTATTTTCTGCAATGGAAACCTCGGAAGCCACAGATAGGACAGGCGCCTGATTGGAACCGGTCACGGTTACAGTCACGGTGACGTCTTTGGTGCTGCCGTTGCCGTCGGTAACTGTGTAGGTGAAGGTATCTTCAGCGGTCTCACCTTCACGCAGGCTGTCAAATACGTTGCCTGGGATATAAGAGACCTGACCGTTCTCGAGAGAAACAGTAGCACCGGATGTGCTGGTTGCGGAAACGCCAGTGATAGACAGGGTGTCGCCGTCATAATCCTTGTCGTTTTCCAGCAGTGTTGCTGCGTCAATAACCAGACCTTCATCGCCGGATGCAACTGCATCTTCACCTGCGCGGATCTCGTTGTTACGACCATCCAGATAGTAGGTGTAATCATCAGCCTGGAAGTAGACCGCCTCAACATTCATCAAGGTGTCTTTTTCAGAGCCGTCGTTTGCGATGACTTTGGTCTTCGGGTTCCACCAGCGACCACGCTGCTGGAATGAATAATCGTCGATTGAGCCTTCATAAACGGCTGTATCGAAACCACGACCACCATTGATGCTGTCATTGCCAGCACCACCGTGGATGACATCGTCGCCACCAGCTGCGCTGATGCGGTCATTGCCGTCACCAGCGAAAATAAGGTCATTGCCCTTACCTGCGCGGATCCAGTCGTTTCCTGCATATGTGGAGATGGTATCGTTACCGTTGAAACCCCAAACCCAATCAATGCCATCGGTGCCGTTGATGACGTCATCCCACCACGTGCCGAATTTTACGTTGATCGAGTAGAAGTTAAATCGAGGAAAGAAATTGAACATGTATCAACCCCGTTACAGTTCATCTTATCCGTATTCGCCACTCCCCTCCCAGTTTGAGCCAGGAGCCAAGGCGAACGTTTATTTTTGCAATATGCCCGAATGATTTTCTGCAGCATGCATCGCTAGTTTTCTCGATGTCAGGGGTGACGTAAAGGCGCTATTGATCAATTTTTCACTTTTTGCATATTATTTCGAATAATATTTTCTTTTGTGAAATTTTTTTCAACTTCGCGTTGCATATCTATGTCGTCGCGATGAAAGATTACCCGGTGCTGTGCATAACCCGGGATACTTTTCAGCCCTGTTTGGCTTCTGCGCGACTCACATATCGCAAAACCGCACTGCGAATCCATAGATACAATTAAAATTTAATTATCAAAATTACGTTTTTTGGTGGGTTTTTGACGGCCTTCCTTTACCGCTTGAGTAAATCCACTCCCATTCTACATATTATCTCATTTAGAGTATCATTTTCTAACTTGACTATTATCTATAGCATGTAGTTTCTTATATGTGATCTTTTCAGCAAATGAGATGGACTTGGAGAGGGTTCATCAGAACCAAAAACTGAAGAGGCGGCAGAAAAGAGCGGGACGAGCATGTGTAATTTGATCGATAAAATCAGAAACTCGGTGATCGGTGAGGACGCGGCCATCACCACAGCGTTTGGTCGTAAGCCATTGGTTTATGCGGATTACACAGCGTCAGGACGTTCCCTGAGCATGATTGAGGACTACATCCGCGATCACGTGCTGCCCTACTATGCCAACACCCATACAGAGACTTCTTATACCGGTGCGCAGACCACAGCCCTGCGCGAGCAAGCCCGCCAGCAAATTCGCTCCGCGGTGAACGCGAACGACGATCATTCAGTGATATTTTGCGGTTCCGGTGCAACTTCTGCGATCCATAAGCTGATCGACATTCTCAACCTGAAACTGCCTGCCGACCTGAGCGCACGCTACAAGTTTGAGCAGCAAATTCCAGCAGAAGAACGCCCCGTTGTTTTCATCGGTCCTTACGAGCATCATTCCAATGAGCTGCCATGGCGCGAGAGTATCGCAGACGTGGTTTCCATTCCGCTTTGTGAGGGCGGACAGGTCTGTCTGGACGATCTTGAGAAGCAGCTGATCAAATACGCGGACCGCCCACTCAAGATCGGCAGTTTCTCAGCGGCCTCCAACGTGACTGGCGTGAAAACTGATGTCGACACTGTTGCGCGCCTGCTCCACAAACACGGCGCCCTGTCCTTCTGGGATTATGCGGCTGCAGGCCCGTATGTTGGCATCGATATGGCGGGCGAAGAGACGGAAGAGGGAGACAGCTCCAAAGACGCTATCTTCCTGTCACCACACAAGTTTGTTGGCGGACCGGGTACGCCGGGCGTACTCATTGTCAGTGATGCTATTCTGAAGAACCGTGTGCCAGCCATGCCGGGTGGTGGCACCGTGATGTACGTAACGCCGGAAGATCACCGCTATGTGGCTGATGCTGAGCGCCGGGAGGAAGGCGGAACGCCTGCCATCGTGGAATCTGTACGCGCCGGCCTCGTGTTCAAACTTCAGCAAGCGGTTGGAACGGACGAGATTGAACGCCGGGAAGAGAGCTTTGTTTCCAGAGCTGTGGCGCACTGGTCGAAATGTGAGAACATTGAGATCCTCGGCAACACTGAGGCGCCGCGCCTGTCTATCACCTCGCTCAAGATCACCCACAAAGGCAAAGACCTGCACTACAGCTTTATCGTGGCGTTGCTCAACGACCTGTTCGGTATTCAGGCGCGCGGTGGCTGTTCCTGTGCAGGCCCTTATGGTCATGCTCTGCTGGGTATGGATATGCATTACAGCAAGGCGTTGGAGGAGCAGTTGGTTGAGGGCCACATGATCCTGCGTCCGGGTTGGATCCGTCTCAACTTCAACTACTTCATTGATGAGGAGACCTTCGAGTACCTCGTCCGTGCCATTGAACTGGTTGCTGAACACGGTTGGAAACTGTTGCCGTTCTACCGATTTGATCCAAATGGTGCTGTCTGGCGTTATCAGAACCACAAGGCCGAGCTCGCAGCATCCCTCGACACGCTCGACTTCACCGCGATGCCTGCCCCGGCGCCAAAATCTGACCGCCCCTCACTAGCAGAGACTATGGAAGCTGCAGAAGCCGAACTGCTTCGCACACACGGTGCTGAGCAACGCTACAATGTGGTTCAGCCTGAAAAAGTGGAGGAACTGCGCTGGTTCGTCCGCCCACAAGACGTGGCAGTGGCTTAACAAACTGGAAGGCGCTGGAGATATCTGCAGCGCCTTTGTTGCTCTTACAGGCGCTTGACCCAGTCTTCGTAGCGCCGGTCAATATCCGGCATGTCAGCAGCGTGCTTCCATGCAACGCCTGCAGAGTTCCGGGCTTCCGTAGGTGTCATGGAAAAGCGCTTCTTGAAGGCACGACTGAAGGTGCTCTCATAAGCGAAGCCGAAGGAAAAGGCGATTTCCGCATTGGAGCGGTGAGCATTGCTGTTGCTGATAAGGGCCATCATGGCACCTTTCAGCCGCTGCTCAAGCACGAAGCTCTTTACCCCTCCATAGCTGCGGAACATTTCATAGAGTTTGGACCGCGAAATGCCTGCCTTGGAGGCCACCACTTCAGGCGTAAGCGCCGGGTTCGACAGGTTTTCATTGATTGCACGTTTTGCCAACATGATCTGCGCGGCATGACTGTTGGCATCGGAAATAACGACACCATCAGCCGTGCTGTTGAGACAAGCGGCAACAAGAGAGAGAGTTGCCGGATTAACATCAGCTGCCTGAGACAAACTGAGCTGATCCGACAACTCTTTCAGCGTTTTAATATGACTGTACAGAAGCTGAACCATGGGCTGCGAGGCGGGTAATCTCCTCATATGCTGCCCATCTGGATAAACCAGCTTTGGTTCAAGCAACTCCCTGGGAATGATCAGGGACAGGTTTGAAAATGTATTGGTCCAGGATTTTGACGTCCTGGCTAAATCAAAAATGATAAGGCCATCTTGTGCAACAGAATGTTGTGCGCCGTCATGCTCATAGAACATGTCGCCGGTTTCAAATAACTGGATCATGAAGTGGTCCATTCCATCTCTTGCGATGGTCAGTTCACTCCGTTCCCAGAACTGTTTTCTGCTTTTTGTCCGGGCCAGAACAATTTGCCCGAACATGTGAGCATCAACTTCAGCGGTGAAATCATCCGTCCTGACGGCATGGTCTGCTTCCACCTGAAACATGAAGGAAATGCTCTCTTTCCAGAGAGAGAAGCGCTCATCGGGAGCCACACCATCGACAGAAAACACAGCCTGAGGAATAGGCTGCGAAATCTCCATTGGCTGAACTCCTTTTTTGAGATCCACCTCTCCCAAGAAATGCATCCTCGTAAAGTCATGCACTTAATACGTGCTTTTACTAAAACCTTATTCCATTTGTATACATCTCCAAGTGCGTTGCAAACAATGACGCAGCGTCCAGATCAATGTGCATTTTGTTTGAGATTGCGCCAAATCTGGTTTTTTTTCCTGAGTTTCTTGCATTGATGCATGACGATGGCACAACCACCGATTCTAGCATTGGCGTGTGGCCACACCTCGCAGATGCTCGCGCACCGCTGAAATTATTGTGATGATGAGATGCAGGCTTCAGCCTTGTAGCAGCCCTATTCAGGGCACACCTTCAGGAGAGCTCCCCACTCCCTCCATGAGCCCTCGAAGGATCACCCATGCCCTTGCAGTCGTCAGCCGCCAACTCCCACTCTCTCAGAGTTCTCCTGCCCGCCGTCGTGCTGGCAGGTGTTGTCGGTGAGATCTCCTTTGAAGCTTATGCGTGGTTCGTCTCGCCAATCCTGTTTGGGCCTGTGCTGGAACCTGCCAATCTCGTGATCGCACTCACATCCAAACTCTTTGGGCTGTCCATTCCCTACAGTGCCGCGTTTGCGATCCATTTCTCAGTGGGGGCTATCGCCTTCCCTGTGGCCATACTGGCCGTACATCTGATGACCAGACTGAAGTTCCTGATTGCCGGTGTCGTGGCGGGAGTGCTGCTCTGGTACATTGCGCAGGGCATGCTTGCGCCCTTCATCGGCAGAAGCTTCATGATGGACTTTGGCGCCTATACCCAGTCATCATTCGTCGGCCACGTCGGCATGGCAATCGTGATGGCCCTTGTGTTCTCAGTACTCTTTGGAGAACGCAAAGCCAAACGCTAGAACCGGAGAGAGCTGTACGCCCTCTCCTTCATCTATTGTTGTTAAGCCGAGTACTTTAGCCGGATCACGGGCTGTTGTGTCTCTTCGCTAAAGGCTTCATGCATCTCCTCAAAGCCGTAGCACGCATAAAAGCGGCGGCCAATGGGATTATGCTTGAAGACTTCCAGCTCTACGCTGCTATGGAGAGAAACAGCCTGATCCATCAGAGCCTTCCCGAGCTTGCGCCCGTGAAAGTCCGGATCCACGAACAGTCCGCCCACTTCATTGCCCAGCAACGAGATGAAGCCGACGACAGAACCATCTGCTTCCACCACCCATGTATCAGCAGATGGCAGGTACATATTGCGGATGTTGTTGGTCTCATTTGCGAGGAACTCATCACTCAAAAAGGTATGCGCATACTTGCTGGCCTTCAGCCAGACGTCAACAATGGCCTCGGTGTCACGAGTTTCAAATTTACGGATCATTGGAATATCCTGAAGAATGCCGCTGAGCGGCCTATGATGTTCGGAGAATTAAAGGCATGCGAAACCAGCCGCGCGAAATCATGCGGTCTTAAGGTTAGAAACATGCATAGGGGTTCTTTTTGCGAACCCTTAGATCCGGGACATCAAAACTCCTCTGAGACACTTCAGGAGCTCTCACGTTAAGCTCATCGCGCCCGGTGTCAAGCCAGCAGGATCACCCATCACACTCGCTCCTGCACACCTGTTGCGCGGACAACACGTGTGCGTTGCATCTCTCTATTTCCGGAAAGTCTGTGGTGCTAAAGGGACTTGATGGTGAAGACGCAACCGATGCCCGTTTCCCATTCCGGACGCGTCTTCACCATCGAGAAGGCTCTGTTTCACAGTCAACATCGGGCAAAAAATATTCCCGGAGACAGTTTTAAACATATATTTGAGCCAAAAAGGCAAGTTTCGCCACGACGCGAAAACTTTACCTTAAATGGACCCTAATCCCATGAGTTCTCTAGCTCCTTGATTTTCGTTAGGTCCATTTGTTTTCAAGAGGACAACTCCAAGATGCCGATTGCGCAAAAACACTTGCGTTAGATCAACGTCCTTCATCTACGCAACAGTACGATTGTGCTGATCGTGGGAGAGGTCTGTAAAAATGTCTACTACTATAGTTAGCAGTGAAGTGGAGAAGCTCGCTGAAATTCCCTTGCTTAAACGGTTGAGTACCGAGGCAAGAGAACAGCTGCTTCGGGGTGCCACTAAGAAATCTGTCTCGCGCGGTGAGATGATATTTTTTCAGGATGATAAAGCAGACGCGTTTTTTATCGTTCTGGAAGGATGGGTCAAAGTTTTTCGCGCGACAAGCAGCGGCGATGAGGCCGTTGTAGGGGTATTCACCCGCGGGCAAACCTTCGCAGAAGGAGCAGCCTTTACAAACTCAAACTATCCAGCTTCCGGAGAAGCAGTCACCGATAGTGTTGTGCTTTGTATTCCTGTTGCCCATTTGGCCAATTCTATTGCAGCTGATCCAAACATCGCGCTGGCAATGATGTCGTCTCTGTCCATGCACCTGCACCAGCTCGTGCTGCAGATCGAAGGCCTGAAAACACACACCGGTGCACAGCGAGTGGCTGAGTTCCTTCTGAACCTTAGCTCCGAACCCGCTGGGTCCTGCACACTGGTACTGCCCTACGATAAAGCTCTGATTGCTGGTCGTTTAGGAATGAAACCAGAAAGTCTGTCTCGCGCCTTCCAGAAGCTGAAAAGCTACGGCGTCGAGGTCAAACAGAACCGGGCTATTATTTCAAACGTTCAGGCTCTGCGCACACTGGTAGAACAGGAACGCACAGTCGTTATGCATTCAAGCCACGGTTAGGCGGGAAGTCATCTTTTTGATTTTGGTTTCCGGGTCAGGTCTCCTGCCCCTTGTAGATTTGCTTTATGAATTCTCCGAGCTGTTTTAGCTCCTCTCCACGTGGTGAGCTTTTTCGCCACGTAAGCGTGATTTTTCTTGGCAGTGCCTTGTCAACATCAACGAGATGAAGATCATACTTGTCGGTCAGCCCGGCCTTGATTGCTATGTCAGGCAGAAGCGTTGTTCCAAGCCCTTCTGCCACCATACCTACCAATGTGGAAAGGCTGGTCGCTTCAAAGCTGCTGTCTTGTACAGGTCCGATTGGAGTAAATGCGGAAAGGGCATGCTGTTGTAAACAATGCCCTTTTTCCAACAGCATCATCCGGGTGCCTTCCAGGTCCGCCCCTTCAGCATGCTTCAGTTTTGCAAGTGGGTGGTCTGGGCCAACAGCCAGCTTGTATCCATCTTCAAACAATGTCTCATAAGCAAGGTCGCCAATCTCGAATGGCAAGGCCAGCAAAACTGCATCCAGATATCCATTTTGCAAGGCTAAGAGCAGATCACTGGTCATTCCCTCTTTGATAAACAGGCGTAGCTCCGGAAACTTCTTGCGTAGGTGCGGCATGATGCCGGGCAAAAGGTATGGCCCAACTGTTGAGATGACGCCTAGTTTCAGATCACCAACCAGAAACCTGGAATTTGCCGAGGCAAAGTCTACAAAAGACCTTGTATCAAGCAGAATACGACGCGCTCTATCGGCCAAGGCATTGCCCAAAGGCGTGATGGTCACGGATCGTTTGGTTCGTTCTGCCAGATGAATTCCAAGGTTCTGCTCCAGCTCCTTTAAAGCTGTGCTCAATGCGGATTGACTGACATTACATTTCTCAGCTGCACGACCAAAATGCTGCTCTTCAACCAACGCAACCAGAAACTCCAACTGCCGTAGACTCGGTAGATGACTCATAGATTTTCCAGATCACTGTTTTCCGATAAATCAATTTTACTAATTATTTTAGATCGCTAATTTGCATTTATCAAATCAAATGAGTTTGAGGAAAATAAATGACTGAAGAAACCATGATCACACTGCCACAGCTTAACAGACCAGCTCCAGATTTTACTGCACCAACAACCGATGGTGTCAAATCATTGAGTGATTACAAAGGACAATGGTTGATCCTCTTCTCCCACCCGGCTGATTTTACTCCGGTTTGCACCACCGAATTTATAGCCTTCGCCAACGCTGCAGATGACTTTGCAAAGCTCAACACAGCCTTACTGGGTCTTTCCATTGACAGCCACTACTCCCACATCGCATGGGCGCGAAACATCGAAGAGAAGTTTGGCGTGCACGTGCCGTTTCCAATCATCGCCGATCTCTCCATGGACGTCGCGAAAGCCTATGGCATGATCCAGCCGGGCGCTTCCGACACATCTGCTGTCAGAGCAACGTTCATCATCGATCCTGAGGGTGTGTTGCGGGCAATGGTGTATTATCCAATGACAAACGGACGCTCTGTAGATGAGTTCTTGCGTCTGGTAAAAGCGCTGCAAACTTCTGAAGAACACAAGGTCGCCACTCCAGAAAACTGGCAGCCAGGAGATCAGGTCATCGTACCTCCCCCAGCAACTCTTGAAGAAGCAAAAAATCGCCAGTCCGCCGGCTACGACTATGTAGACTGGTACTTCTCCAAGAAAGACATGGCTGTATAAAGAAGGCAGCACACAGAGAGGTTCAGGCGTTTTATCTGCCTGAACCTTAAGCCAAAATTGCGCCGTACTCAGAGTTCTAGGAAACTCTTCGCCCGCAATCCGCACCACCTTTTGGAGGTGTGTTACCGGTTAAGGCTGCAAGGGGTTGTTTCGCGCCAGATACCAGTACCGTTTCATGCAAATAGCTCTCAATATGTTGAGCCAGTGCATGTTCGCAGCCAATGACGGGGGCAAGTTTGCAGCCAGAAGGTGCGCTCTTCATCATTTCAGCGATATCGTCATGGCCATGCAGACCACCGCTAGCAAACAGCGGAACGACAATCGCATCTTCAGAGAGCGTGAGAACGGCTTTTTCGACAAAGGGTTCCTCAGAGAGGAACGCAACACGCAGGTTTTTATAGCCGTAACGGCTTTCCAGTTGATCCTTGAGTTGAAGTGCACATAGCCGTGATTCCGGCCCAACCGTGGAGCCGTGGGCGACAATCATCACTTCCCGGTCAAGGTCCGGTTTGATCAAGGTACTTTTGCTGTTTGGTGCCAGCGTACTTTGAATACTTTCGGAAACCAGATCAGGTAGGAAAGGCAATACACCAAGAGGGGGTAACAGCTTGATGTACTGCCCACTTCGGTTCAGATTCTGCCATTCACCTTCTTTCTGTTGTTGGTGGTCCGGGTCCAGCCCCAATCTGCGAGGCAGGACAGTTTTGCAAAAGTAGCCGTTACTTAAGAGGAGAGGTAGCACGAGCACACGCTCGTGCGGGAGGATTTCGACCACTTCCTGCAGCGGTGGAGTCCCTTTCATCACCCCACTCACCACATCCAGTTCGGGCAGTAAGGGCGCCAGAGCATTCTTCAGGCGCACGTGGCCTGGTGTATTGTCGGCGCCCTTGCCGCCCAAATCGCCATGAGCAGCAAGAACAAGTGCCAGATCGCTAGTGGCTTGTACCAGCGGAGAAGGTGATCTTGTTCCAGACATTGTACTTTCCAGATGGCTTGCTCATTGGAATACGCTTCACTTCTTCAAGCGTCTTTGCGTCATAGATGATGATCATGCCGTCATTCTCCCAGATGGAGAGAATGGCGTGGCTGCCATCACGGTCAAACTCGATATGAGCAGCGGTTTTACCCGGGAGCGGTTTCAGCGTCTTTACGATCTCAAGCGTTTCTTTATCGATCACGTACATCTGATCCTTGTTTGGACCAAAGAAGACGTCCGCCCAAGCGTACTTGGAGTTTTCGTGAGAGCGCATGAAGAAGCCCGGTCCAGCCGTATCGAGTGTCTTCAGTACGGACCAGTTGGACATATCGATCACAGAAATCTTGCTTTCACGCAGGTGCGGGGTCACCATCACTGGCTTGCCCTCCCATTCCCAGCTGATGCCGGAGCCCAGATGAGGGAAGCCAGGCAAATCGATCTTGGCAATGGTGGAACCTTCATCCATATCAACCACGACACCACTCTTACCATCACGGGAAGACCCCATCAGGTGCTTGTAGGACTGGTCGAAGAAGAAGTCGTCCATCGGTGCATCAACTTGGATACGACGCAGAGCGAACAAACCTTCTGAAGTTGGTTTCGCACCATCCTTGCCGTAGTTCTCAGAGTCTACGTAAGCGTCGAACTCAGGATCTGCGTTTGGATTGGTTGAGACCTCCCAAACTTCAGGTGTATCCTTCATGGCGACAACAAAGCTGTCACGTTCAGGAGCCTGATAAACCGCAGAAACGCGAGTGGTTTCACCGCCCAAAGACTCTGCATCAAAGATCTTTTCAACGGACAGGTCTTCAGCAGACAGCATCACCAGAGAATGCGGCAGGTAGTTGGCCAAGGCGATGTGCTTGCCATCGCGTGAAAGCGCAATATTGCGGGAGTTGATGCCGCCGCGTACTTCGCCAACCACCTTCAGCGCCCACATATCGTACTTCGTGATCCAGCCATCACGGGACATGAAGTACACATAGTGTCCGTCCGGTGTGAACTTAGGACCGCCATGCAGGGCAAACTGGGTTTTGAAGCGGGTTAGCGGCTCGAACGTGTCGCCATCCATCACCGTGGCGTAGTGATCGCCGGTTTCCACCACCACGAACAGGTTGAGCGGGTCGGACTCGTAGACTGGCTTTTCAACGGGCTTGTAATCCTCATTGAAGATCCGTGTCTCCATGATTTCCTTCTCACCCCAAACTGGCATTGCGCCGAGCGGAGTTTTGATCATGTTCACCAGATCCGCGATCTGCTGATCGTTCAGCTGATCACCAAACGCAGGCATCTGGGTGTGAACGCGGCCTTCCTTAATGGTGGACGCCGCAGCACTTGCACGCAAACGCTTCAGGCTTTCCGGCAACAGTGCCGGGCCAATGCCGCCGAGGCGATCACCGCCGTGGCACTCCGCACAGAGTTCCTGATAGGTGCCTTTGGTGGCATCCGAAACCGGATAGAGTTCCAGTTTTTTACCGCGAGCTTCAGCAGCACCTGCAAGCATGCAGGTTGCCAATAAAACACCGGCGAGTTTAGGCATAAACGTGCTTGGCTTCATGACGAGCTCCCCGGAATGGTGTTGTTTCAACGCGCTGGTGGTTTGTATCCTCCAGGCCGATCTCTTCATCTGTCAGGTAACAGGATGGATCTTCTGCCCAAGGATCACCGGTTAACTGTAGCGCTCTCACACGCGTATTGCCGTTACAGATGTTGAAGTACTGGCAAGAACCACAGCGCCCTTTGATCTGACGCGGTGTCTGTTTCAGGCCCGCCATCACAGGATCGGATACATCCTGCCAGATCTCGGAGAACTTACGCTCTTTCACGTTGCCGATGGTGTAGTGCCACCAGAAGCTGTCCGGATGCACCTTGCCGGTGTTGTCGATATTGCCGATGTTCACACCAGAAGCGTTGCCACCCCAGCGCTCAAGCATATCTTCCAGATAGCCAGCTTTCTCCGGCATTTTTTCACTCACCCACTGCAACAAGAAGATGCCATCCGCATCGTTGTTGCCGGTCACGTACTCTTTGGAGCTGCCAGCCAGCACATCTTCCCAAGCCTTTTCAATCAGGCGGGTCATGGCTTTGCGGGTCACGTTCAGGTGCGCATCTTCACCACGGTTCTTGTTACCGCGGCCTGCGTACACCAGGTGTGACAGGTAGATCTTGTCTACTTTCTCGCGGTCACACAGCTCCAGATAGTCATCCAGAATGTCAGCGTTGTCTTCTGTCAGCGTAAAGCGCAGGCCAACTTTCACGTTTTCCTCACGCAGGTGACGAACAGCCTGCAAGGACAGGTCAAACGCACCATCCATGCCGCGGAAGTCATCATGCACCTTGCCGATGCCATCCAGCGAAATACCAACGTAGTCGTAACCGATGGTGCCGATCTTGCGCGCCATCTCCTTGTCGATGAGCGTGCCATTGGTGGACAGGGCGGTATAGAAGCCGAGCTGCTTGGCATGAGCCGACAGCTCCAGCATATCCGGGCGCATAAGCGGTTCACCACCAGAGAAAATGATGACCGGTACGCGGAAGCCTTTCAGGTCATCAATAACCTCATAGGCCTGCTCTGTTGAAAGCTCGCCGGGAAAATCTACATCGCCTGAGGTTGTGTAACAGTGCTTGCACTTCAGGTTACAACGGCGGATCAAGTTCCAGATTACGACCGGTCCAGCAGGTTTACGCGCTGGTGGAAGTGGATACGGATCCGCTAGAGCTTTGAGATAATGGGTCAGACGAAACACGCGGGCTCTCCCCTCTGCGACGAAGTCTAAGTCCTGTTTTTTTCAGGGTTTTTGTCGAAAACAGGACGTCATGTCCCTTGCATGATGAACCCACGAGAGCCTCTATTTCCTTGACTAAAGTCAGACACTCTTCGCGAGTTTTTCCGTGCACCATGGCGAACACATTGTAAGGCCATGTGGGCATCCATCTGGGGCGCTGATAACAGTGGGAAACGAAGTCAAGCGCGCCCATAATTTGGCCAATACGCTCAACATCTTCATCAACGATATTCCAGACGGACATTCCATTTGCACGCATGCCCAGGGCGCGATGATTTGGCACAGCTGCGATACGACGAATTGCACCGTTTTCTTTCATGGATGCAACACGTTCCAGCACCAGCTCTTCACTAACGCCAAGCTGGCTCGCAATCTGCGCATAAGGCTCGGAGACCAGCGGCAACCCTTCTTGCAGCGCTGCGACCAGAGCACGATCAAATTCAGAGAATTCTTCAAAATTATGCGTGCTCATGCCGGGACCTTAAACTCAATGAAAAACTCGCGTTCTTTCGGGAACAGCCGAACAGGAATGCCTGTCAGCTCTTCAATGCGTTTCCCGCAAGTCTCAATTTCTTCAGGGGTTTCCGTGGCCAGAACGAACCACATGTTCAGTTCATGATCACGGGCATAGTTGTGCGCCACCTCGCTCAGCGAGTTAACCTGCTCGGTCACCTCGTTGTAGCGTTCTTCCGGCACAGCCATCGCGCACAGACAGAACGCTCCACCCATCTGGGCGATATCGAACATGGGACCGAAACGGGTCAGGATGCGCGTCTCTAGCAGCCATTGCAGGCGCTTCAGGAGCACGTCTTCCTCTATGCCCAGCTCTTCGGCGACGGCCGCGTACGGCTTGGAGACGACCGGGAGGCCATCCTGCAAACGATTGATCAGCTTGCGATCCAGATCGTCCAGATGCACCCGCGCCGGTTCATTCAAATGAGCAATGTCTGAGCTCATGCGCTTACTCCAGCGTTGTAGGCAAGACGGGCACCACGCTGCTTGAAGCACTTGGTAGAGAACAGCACATCACTGCTCATCACGTGCTGCGTGGCCATGGTGGACAGCCGATTGATGACCTCAAGCGCCTCTTCACGGCTGTTTGCGTGGGTCATGGTGTAAAGGTTGTACGGCCACAGCGGCATCTCTCTGTTGCGCTGATAGCAAAGGCTCACCATCGGATCGGCAGAGAACATGGCACCGACATCATCGATATGCTCATCGCGCACGTTCCAGACAGACATGGCATTGGCCTTGTATCCGATGGAGCGATGCCGCACTACAACACCGAAGCGGCGAATAATGCCAGCATCCTGCAATATCTTGAGGCGCTCCAGAACAGACGTTTCCGAACGACCCAGCTTCAACGCAATGCGCAAGAACGGGCGATCTGAGAGTGGAATGCCGTCAGAAAGTTTTTCAAGCAAACCGATGTCACCCGGCTCCAGCACTGACATGTCGACAGGTGGGAGCACCGGTGTCTTCTTTTCCAACCGCTGCTCTGTCAGAGAAAATCCCAGATCCAGGTGGAAAGCCTTTTCCATCCGAAAAGCGTGAACCACGAGATTGGTGGTCCGCTCTATGCGGTCAAGTGTAGCCTCCAGGGTCGCTCGATCCCGTTCAACGACCACAAACCAGATGTTCAGGTCATTTTCACGCAGGTAGTTATGGTTGACCCCCGGCTCGTCATTGATGATCTGTGCCGCGGTTTCCACAAAGTGTGGAGGCGCAGAAACCGCAGCCAGACAACTCGCGCTGACTGTGTTCGGAGCCAGCACAGCACCAATGCGCGAGATAACGCCATTTGCCACCAACCGTTCGTAACTGCTGATCGCATCCAAGGCGTCCACCCCGGTTTCCCGGGCTATGAGATTGAATGGCTTTGGAACAAGTGGGAAATTATGCTGCCACTTGTCCACCAATACGAGATCAATATCACTCAGCTGTGCGCTCATATCGCAAACTCCCCAATCGCTCGGGCGGCCACCGCCGCCCTGGGAAAGCCGGGACTTAAAGCCCCAGCTGGTGTGCACGTGAAGTAAAGAAGATGCCGCTTGGTTTTTCCGCTGGCAGAACTTCTTTCAGGGAGAAATCCGTTGTGTCGTAGACGTGGATCTCGTTTTTGTCGCGAACGGACATCCAGACTTCCTCGCCGCGTGGAGTGAACTCCATGTGCAGCACGCCCGGTCCTGGCTTCAGGGTCTTGATGATCTTGCGGTCCATAATATCGATCACCTGAATGGTGTCGTTATGTGGAGGCGCAAAGTTTACCCAGATCTGGCGGCCATCAGGACGCGCCATCGCAAAAACTGGCTGGCCATGTACGGCGACACGATCCACTTCGGTGAACTCACGTTCATCCATGAACAGCACTTCGTGACGGCCAATTGCAGGCAGTGCAAACATGCCGTTGGCTTTCGCCCAACCTTCAAGGTGAGGCATCTTGTAGACTGGCAGAGGCTCTTCCCCCTTGCCGTAACCGTCCATAATGCGCTCGACTTTCAGAGGCTCTTTCCAGAGGTCAACATGCGCCAGACCATCTTCGCCAAACAGGCCAACGATGTAGTGGCGGCCATCACCGGTCACCAGCGCATCGTATGGGAAGACGCCGATATCGGTGAGCTTGGTGACTTCAGGCTTCAGGCCCTTAGAGTAATCAAGGATCCAGGTCTGCTCGCCATCCCAAAGGGAGAACGCAAAGCGACGGCCTGGCAGGTCCACAAGACCGATGGTCTTGGACTGGTTGCCTTCTTCGTCATAGATCGCAGGCACTTCGGAGACGAGCTCCAGAGTTTCTGCGTCAAACACGTTCACGCCGCCTGGCTTATAGTTGGCAACAGCGATCAGTTTGCCATCATCGGAGATAGCACCACCGATGGAGTTACCAGCCTGCATGACGCGACCTACGAGCTTGCCAGTGAGCATGTCCACTTTGGACAGGCCACCATCACGACCAAACACAAAGGCATAACGCTCATCACGGGAATACACGACAGAGGCGTGCGAGAGGTTGCCCAGCCCTTCCACCTGCGCCAGCACAGTACGGTCTGTGCTTTCAACAATCAGGGCTGTTCCTGTGGCTCGTTCGATGATCAGACCCAGGTCGCCCGTGGCGCGCAGGTCGTCAGAACTGGCTGCAGAAGCAAATAAAAGACCCGCACTTAAAGCTGCGGCAGCAAATAACGTCTTCACTTGAATGCTCCTGTTTTCAGACCTTCAGCAATGAAGGCTGCTTCAGTTTCGTTGAGGAAGCCGCGCCAAGGAGGCATCGCCGTTCCCGGCAATCCACCAAGGATCACTTCCTGAATGACATCAGCGTCCATATGTTCCAGATTTTCCGGAAGGATTGGCCCGCCCAGACCACCTTCAAGCGTCAGACCGTGGCAGGACCCGCAGTCCTGCTGCACAAAGTCTGTCAGCTTTTCGCGATCGATGATCTTGAGAGCCTCTTCATCGGCGAGAGCTCCAACTGGCACTCCAGTCAGTAACGGAAGCGCCAGCAACCCGGCCTTCAGAAAAGAACGCAGCGGGTTTTGCGCCATCCGCTCTGTCCTAGCCATTGATTACCTCCAGGTGAGGTCTTTTCTCACCCCAGTTTCCTTCACTGCCGGTAAGTTCAGGCAGTTCCAGAGTTTCTTTCAGACCCACAACATCACCAATCATGAACAAGGTTGGTGCTGGCAGCTTGGCTGCCTTGGCCAGCTCACCGATTGTGGTGAGTGTGCCGAACACTTTCTGCTCTTCCGACGTGGTGCCCTTGGAAATTGCGACCGCTGGCATATCCGCTGGCATGCCGTGTTCCACCAGCTTGGTGGAGATTTCCGCAATAGCGGCGAGGCCCATGTAAATCACAAGGGTGGTGTTAGGGTCCGCAAGGCTGGCCCAATCCAGATCGAGGGGTACATCTCTCTGGCAATGCCCGGTTACATAACGCAGCCCCGTTGCTAGACCGCGATGCGTGAGTGGCAGGTTGAGGCTTGAGGCACAGCCTTGCGCAGCTGTGATGCCCGGTACGACTTCGTATTCGACACCGGCTGTGACCAGTTCAGCAGCTTCTTCGCTGCCGCGGCCAAAAATAAATGGATCTCCGCCTTTCAAGCGCACAACGCGCTTACCTTCTTTGGCGAGATCAACAAGCAACTGGTTGATTTCTTCTTGAGGAATTGGATGGCTCTTCGGCTTCTTCCCAACAGGGTAAAGCGCGGTCTTAGGAGGAACCAGATCCATAATTTCTTGAGAAACCAGACGATCATAAACAACAACTTCAGCGTCTTGAATACGCTTCAGAGCTTTCACTGTGAGGAGGTCCGGATCACCCGGTCCTGCGCCGATCAGACTGACCTTACCAATGCCTCTCATAACTCATTCCTCAAATCGAAACTGGCGAAAATAGAGGAGCAACGGGAGCTCCCCTGGTGATCTGGAGTGTTGCCGAACCGATGTCTTTTAAGGTGTTGGAGACATAGAACATGCCCGAAGGAGTAATCAGGCGTTCGTCTTTGATGACACTCATAGAATTCAGATTATGGCCATCAATCGCTGCGCACTTCTTGTGAGCACCTACAGCAACGGCGTTGGCTGCGCATTGCTGCGCGGCGTTAGCCGAAAAACGGAGAGTTGATTTAAACGACACCATAAACTCCAATGCTGACGAACCTTACCCGGCATCGTTATGTAAGCTCGCCCTTTCGTCTCTCACATTGACCATCGTCAAGTTATTGTGAGGCACTCGAAAGAGGTATTTTTTATAATATATATCAATGACTTGATGTGTGTAGAAATTTCACAGAACTGCAACCAGATGTGGTGATATTCTAGGCAAATTGACATAGGTCACGCTTGGGTAAGAAATACGTAGACTTCCCACAACAAATAATCATTCTAAATCCGAGAAAGAGATTCTGATTCAGGTATTTACTTCTCAGCAACGGCAAGTTGCCCCCTTCAGAAAGCTGCACGGAGTGCGCGTTTGGGGTTTTAACGTAACTCCCATTGGAAACGAGCAAATACCCTAACGTTACTTTAACCGCGTTACGAAGCAGAGATTCCACCTCTCCTCCATCCTCAGTAGGTTTAAAGCAAAACCACAACAAGCACCCAAGTGCTGCCCGACCTGAGGAGCCGCTACATGAGTGAGGCGAAGCCCTTTTCCTTCCTGAGCCCTATCAAAAACCCACCAGCTTATGTAATGGACCCTGACAAGAAGCACCTGGAAGTTACGCTGGATGTGGAATACGACACCAACAATGTTTTCAGCTTCGAAAAGCCTCACAACGTTCCCACCCATACGCGGGTCTTCACAAGCGATATCACCAAGGAAGCGGGCAATACGCTCACCGGCCCTACGATTGAAGTGCGCCCCGGCTCCAAGCTGCAGATCCACACGCACAACAAATTGCCTGAGCAGGATCAAACCGAGCCGGATGACATCAACTTCCCTTACGGTTTCAACAACTACAACATCCACACTCATGGCCTGCATGTGACGCCGGAATCCCCCGGCGACAATGTCTGCATGACCATTCGCCCCGGTGAGGAATACCACTACGAGTACGACATTCCCGCAGACCATCCACCCGGCGTCTACTGGTACCATCCCCACAAGCATGGCTCCGTGGCTCTTCAGGTAGGCAGCGGGATGGCAGGGATGATCATCGTGCGTGGTCCGTTTGATGATCAGCTGAAAGAGATGGGTGTGAAGGAATACTGCATGGTGTTCCAGAACATCGCCGTGGATGCGGAAGGCAAGGTGGAAGACCAGAAGCAGGTCGCCAAATTCCCCAACAGCGAATACAACATTACCGTCAACAGCCAGTACTGCCCAATCATCAAGGTAAAGCCAGGTGAACTGATCAACCTGCGCCTGCTGAACGCGACGACCCGGTCCTCCATCAACTTCGAGTGTCCGTTCTTTGCGCAAATGTTCATCTACGGCTATGACGGCAACCCTACAGAGAATTATCGTAGGCAGGGCGGTGTAAGCCTCGCTCCGGCCAATCGCGCGTCTGTGCTGCTTAAAATCAGCGAGGGAGCCACTCCGGGCGCCTTCTATTACGTGCAGAACAACTCGGTCGAGTACCAGTTCATTCCGCACTACAAGTACCACAACAACCCACCTCTCTTCGCGATTGAGGTGGAGCGTGGTGAAGAGATTGGTGCGGCGATCTACATGCCAACCGAAACCGCCGAACGCACAACACCACCTCCGTTCCCGGAGAGCCTGCGCGGAGGACTGCTTGAGCCGATCCGTCCGGAAGAGGTGACCAACAAACGTACACTCACGTTCCAGGCCAACACGCTGGATAATCCCGAGAAGTACTATCGAGGGGTGAATGTGACCATCGACCACGGTCAGTTTGGCGGCTGTGAGGTCGTAAACCATTGGGTTGAACTGGACGCGGTGGAAGAGTGGACACTGGAGAACGAAAGCGAGTTTCCGCATCCGATCCATATCCACGTGAACCCCATGTATGTCTATGAGATCGAAGGCGATGACCCGCTCGATTATACGCTGGAACTCCCCTTCTGGGCTGATACCATTCAGGTTCCGCCACATGGTCATGTGAAATTCCGTATGCGGTTCAAGGACTTCGTTGGCAAATATCCGTTGCACTGTCACCTGCTCTATCATGAAGATGGCGGCATGATGCAGCATGTGAAGGTTGTTCGTGACCTGAAAGAAAAAGACGACTGGAACAACAATCAGTAGCGGATCAACAAGTCAATAAACCCAGATGATTGACATTGACGGCATCAGCCCAAGCAACGAGCGGAAGCCAAAAGGAATGCGCAGCTTTTCATTAAGCCACTTTCTGCTTTCCAGCCCCGTCGGCTATGGGATGATGCTTGTCTTTCAGCTGATTGCTGTCTCGCTGATTACACGGCCAGACACACTCCATGTCTTTGAAGTTGCCTTCATTCTCAGCATATTCTTCTTTGGCATGGTCAGCCTGCAAAGAACCGTTCTGCCCGACTATCTCTTTACTTATTTCTGGAGTGGGTTTGTCTATGGCGGGTTTGGAATGATGGTGGGCCACCAGATCGACCTGTCCATCGACCATGACCTTGCCATGCAGCAGATGAACAGCCTTGCACTTGCGGCGGTTTATCTGAACTGGATGACCCTCATCATGGTGTTCGCCTGCATCGTCACCTGCTTCTTTGCTGACCACTGCAAAGGCCATGCAGGGTCAAGAAGCGCGAAAATACTCATCCATATCTTCGCCGTCTCCATGATGATGTTCGGTGTCTACGTAGGCCACGCACTCAATCTGATGCTGCATAAGAACACGTTTGACCGGTTCTATTTGCAAGTGCTCTCCATGAGCCTCTTCTTCACCATAGGCTATTACTGCGCCATCAAATGCCATGACCTTCTGCGCGACAGAAAGAAGGCCTGAGCGGCCTCCCTCTCCTTTCTAACCAACACGCTTCTGCGAAGTCGCAAACCGCTTCTCCAGCCGCGCCTGTATCATCTCGAAGACAAAACTCACGGCCCAGTAGATTAAAGCCGCACTGATGAGCATCTCGAAGTGTTTGAACTCCGAGCGGCCAAGTGTACGCGCCAGATACATGAGCTCCATGATGCCCATGGCAGAGACAAGCGAGCTGTCCTTCAGCATGGAGATGAAGTTGTTGCCAGTCGGTGGAATGATGATGCGGATAGCTTGGGGCAGAACCACCTTCCACATGGTCTGCCATGGCTGCAACCCAAGCGCAGCAGCAGCCTCTGACTGTTCCCGCGGTACAGCCTGAATGCCTGCCCGGAAAATCTCGGTCATATACGCCCCGTAGCTCAGCGACAGAGCAAGGATACCCGAAGGGATGGCATCCAGCGTAATCCCAAGCTGTGGTAGGCCAAGATAAATCAGATAGACCTGCAACAACAACGGCGTGCCTCGAAAGAACGAGACGTAGAATGTTGAAATCGCATAGGCCGGACCCGAGTTGGAAAGCCGCATCAACGCACCAACGAATGCCAGAATACTTGCGAAAATGATCGACGCGAACGAAACGAAGAGCGTGTAGAATAGCCCTTTGTAAAGCAGGATCGGCAACCGCTCGATAATGAACGGAAACGATAGGTCGAACGAATAAAAGAAACCCAGAAACAGCGCCAGCAACTGCGCCCAGTAGATTGGCACCTGTACCTTCATAGGCAGTTTGGAGACAAACACCACATCCGCCGTGATCACGGCTGAGATGGCGAAGGCAGCGAGCACAGAGGCGGTGTCGGGCGCAACATCCAGATTGAGCAAAGTCGACAGGTATTGGCCCACGCTGCTCAGATCAAATGCCATGAGCAACGCAGCCAGAACCACGAAGAAAGCCAGGCGCCGGGAAGGCGCATGACTAAACAGGTTTACGAGCAATGTCATAGGACAGCCGATCAGTGCGACGTGGTCACAAGATCAGCGCCAAACCACTTCTTGGACAGTTCCACCAGCGTGCCATCTGCCCGCATTTCTTCAATTATTTCGCCAACTTTCTTGGAGAATTCAGGATCATCGCGAGACGTCACAACAGCCAGCGGCTCAAAGAAGACAGCCTCACCCAAAATCCGGATCGGATAGCTCGCTTTGATCGCCTCCAGAATGGTCGGAACCGATGTAATCCCGGCATCCAGTCGTTTGCCATCCCCTAGGCGCAGATCATCCAGAACGTTGGAATCGGCTTCATACGTGCGGACTTCGCCCGGTGTCACGGCAAACTCGAAGGCTGGCGAGTAAACCGGATCCAGCTCCAGTTCATGCTGCAGATAATACTCGAATGTAGAGCCAGTGCTGGCACCTATGCGCTTGCCGTTCAGCTCAATTAGCGTCTCATAGGACGAGTCTTTGTGCACGTAAAACGCTGCTGGCGTGTAGTAGTAAACGGCTGGAAAATCGAGCACTTTTGCGCGTGCGGGTGTTGGCGTCATGGAGCCAATGGACATCTCCCAGCGTCCGCCCCACTTGCCGGATGTGATTGCCTCCCACGCCGGGTTCAGAAACTCCGCTTTTGCACCCATGCGCTTGGCAACTTCCTTAGACACATCAATGTCATAGCCTTCAAACACACCATCTGCATTGAGATAGGATGCAGGCGGGTAGCCGGAGTTGGTTGCGACACGGATCACCTTGGTTTCCATGACACGGTCCATCACCTCACCCGAGAAAACCGGTTGAGATACTGCTAGCAATGAGAGGCCGACGATTGAACCAATACTCGCGATTGACTTAATAATATTCATTTCCCCCTCCAAATAATAATATTATCCGGGTGATACTAGGCAACCAAACTGAGGGAAACAAGAGATTCTCATTTATTCATATATGAATACAAAGCAGTTTCACTGAGTGAAATCTTCAAATTGCTTTCAGGCATCCTCATGAACACATGATCAATAATATAAATGTGCGGCGACACAATATAGTCACCGCACATACATCTACGTCTACTTGTATAGAATATGACTGCCTTCCGAGATCAGATCCAAATCCGATGCATGTCCATCCATGGCCTGCACCAGCTTCCAGATAGGTTCGAGAAACAGCCCGAATGTGGAGTGATGGATTGGCAGAACTCTCTTTGGTTTGAGGCGGTCCACCATCTTCACCACCTCCTCAGCGTCCATGCTGATCTTGCCGAGTGCGCCTGTGCTGCCTACACCGCCCACATGCGGGATGAGAACGTCAATCTCCCCAAAGGCTTGCACGGAAGCCATCACATCATTGACCGGGAAGGTATCCCCCGTCCAGTATAGGCTCTTGTGGTAGTCTCCTGCTTCAAACTCCATGAAGTATCCATTGCCCGGACCAAGCACTTTCAGGATCTCAGGGTTCACTGAATGTTTGGCTTCCACCGCTGTGATAGTGATCTGGCCCGACTTCGTTGGAAACACCATCTGCTCACCCCAAGGCAGGACGGATATGTTGGAAAATCCTTTTCCAGCAAGATCTTGCTTATCATGATCCGTAGCAATCATCGGCATATCAGAGGCAATCTGTGCTTCAGCGGCTGCATCAAAATGGTCCGGATGCGAATGGCTGATCAACGTGGCTGTGACCGTGCTAAGATCAAATGCGGGCAACGCGCCAAACCGGGGCTGTGGTTTGATGTTTGGACCCTTGGCAAGATCAAACATCTCATTGGGGTTTGGCATCACAATCGCCTGTTCGCCAACACCAAATACCGGATCAGTCAGGAACGTCACGCCATCAAAGCTGATGAGCATCGTTGCCCCGCCAAGCCATTGTATTTGAAGCGCTACCTCCGTTTCACCAGAGGGTTTCGATTGCGCCGCTGCCTGTGCCAAAACAGGCAAACCAACCGCAGAAACCAGCGCTGTAGTCCCGCTGAAACCAAGAAATTTCCGTCTGTTCATCATCTCACCTATCTCAAGAATGAGCATAGGCCTAGCAAAGTCAGCGAGGTTGGAGTATTCAGATAATATTGCCTGCATTATCCGATTGAATTGCACAATGACAAACATCACCCAGCTGCAAACCTTCGTGGAAGTGGCCCGTCTGAACTCCTTCGCGGAGGCAGCAGAACACCTTCATGTTCCGCGCTCTACGGTTACCGCCCGCGTGCAGGCACTGGAGGAGCGGCTTGGTGTTCAGCTGCTGCATCGCACGACAAGGCGTGTATCATTAACGTTGGAAGGCGAGCGGTTTATGCAGCAATGTGAGCCGGCTCTAGAGGCTTTGCAGCAGGCAGAAAGCGATTTACTGAGAAGGATGAACTCTCTGGAAACATTCGCCTTTCTGTTCCAACAGACTATCCCGCCCATACATTAGAACACCTGCTCAGTGGCTTTACTGAGAAGCATCCGAAGGTGTCGTTCTACGTTGATATGAGTGACAGTCCGGTTGATCTGGTCGCCGAGCATTTCGATCTGGCCATCCGCGCCCGCAAGCCAGGTGAAGATGCGCTGATAGCACAGCGCTATGCTTATGATCACATTGGCCTTTTCTGCCGCAAACCGCAGAAAACCATTACCGCAAAAAACATCAGTGCCTTTTCACTTTTAGACCCCGGCAGATTTCTCGCAGAGTATTCAGCGGACACAGCGCCAGATCACTTCATAGGAACAACTAACTTCCGTTTGACGAAACAGCTCGCATTATCAAGGGATTACATTGTCGTGCTGCCGCTTTCTCTTTGCGAGCAGGAGGTCGAACAAGGTCTGCTCCATCTCCTCAAAACCACGCTGGAAGTCCCTCAGGTACCCCTCTACATCGTTACCCCAGCCCGCAAGCATCGGCCCAAACGGACGCGTGCGTTTATCCAACACGTCATTGAAACGGCAAAAGCCGGTCAGTAAGACCAAATGGCTTATGGGCGCGCCCTCGGCAATTCGCTAGTATCCCCTCAGATTTTGCAGTTGCATGGCTACGGGTGAGAGAGAATGGCGCAGGAAACCCTTTTAAAAGAACAGTTTGACGGTGTTTTAAGGCTGACCTTGAATCGCCCAGACAAACTCAATGCCCTCACCCCGGAAATGCGTCAGGAACTGCTCACTGCACTGAAAGACGCCCATGATACGCCCGAGGTGCGCACCGTTATCCTCACCGGCTCTGGCCGCGCTTTCTGCACCGGACAGGACCTCAACGACATCCTGCCGGACAGTACTGGCGAGAAGCCGGATCTGGGAGATGTTCTGACTCAACATTACAGCCCGATCATTCATGCGATCCGCCAGATGGAGAAGCCGGTTCTGTGTGCTGTCAACGGCGTGGCAACGGGTGCAGGTGCGGGTCTCGCCTTTGCCTGCGACATGGTTTTTGCTGCCAAAAGTGCCAAATTCATTCACGCGTTCAGTCGGTTAGGTCTCGTGCCCGGAGCAGGCGCCTCCTTTCACCTGCCGCGTATGGTTGGTGAGGTACGGGCCAAGGGTCTGATGCTCACCGGCATGCCGCTCACGGCAGAACGAGCGGCAGATTGGGGGCTGATCTGGGAAGCCATTGAGGACGACCAACTTCAAGGCGAGGTACTAGATATTGCAACCGGACTTGCAAAAGGCCCAACATCGGCGTATGCAATGACCAAACACCTCATTCATGCATCTGCTGATAGCACGCTGGAAGACCAGTTGGTCCGCGAAGCGGAGATGCAGCGTCGGGCTGGAAACTCAGAAAATCACACTGAGGGCCTGAACGCATTCCTAGAAAAACGTTCACCCGTTTTCAAATAGCGCCCGCCTCCTCCCGGGTGGTTGTGGCGCTTTCCATAACCATAATTGAGGAGATTGCTGATGGGTATTATTGCACTCGATCACGTTCAGATGACCATGCCAACAGGCCAGGAAGTAGCAGCACGCGCCTTTTTCATCAACCTGCTTGGCTTTACCGAAGTGGAAAAACCTGCGTCTTTACAAGGACGTGGCGGTGCCTGGTTCACTGCGGGTGCCGTTAATCTGCATGTGGGCGTGGAAGAACCGTTCACGCCAAGCAAGAAGGGTCACCCAGCGTTTCTGTTGGACAACCTGCAGGAAACCGTTGATCGTCTCGCCGCTGCTGGTGCTATTTTGAAGGACGACAAACCGCTGCCGGGTTACATTCGCAAGTTCACCGAAGATCCATTTGGCAACCGTATTGAGCTGATGCAGAAGACGGCCTAACGCCTTAGACGACCCACTAAAAAGAGAATTCCATTTTCTTCTTTAGACATTGATAAATAAACGGAAAATCTTCCGCTTTTCGAAAACCTCACGATATCCTGTGTGTGTTAGAGGGTGAGTTTATCAAGCAAGCTCACCTTGGCACAGGAGCCTTCGCACATGACAATCCTCAGTTTGCAACACTTCAACCTTCCCATCGCGCCCGGGGGGGATAAACTTGCCCGCGAGTTTTACGTGGATCTGTTGGGCTTTGAAGAAGTTGAGCGACCTGAGAGCATCCGGAACCGGCCAGGTGGTTGGTTTTCAGTGGGTTCCATCAATCTGCACCTCAGCGTGCAAGACCCGTTCGTGGCCAACAAGGTCGGCCATCCAGCCTTTGTGGTGGATGATATCATCAAGCTGGCACAGCGCCTGCGTGACGCGGACTATGAGGTCTCCGACGACGCCACCTTCATCGGCTACATCAGAAAAACCACCCATGATCCCTTTGGTAACCGCATTGAGTTGATGCAGCCAGAGGACATGGTACAGCACAAACTATAGCTTTTTCAGCTCCACAAGCAGCGCGTTTGTGAGCCCGACCAGCGTGCCTTCCGGCAAGATATCCTCATGGTTCCACGTCAGTGCCACCTGCCAGTGCGTTCCATTCAAGCCTTTGAGATCATATGTGAAATTGAGAACACCAATCTCGCTTCCCGCCTTGAAAGCAATCCGCTGCCAATCCGTCTTTTCCGCCAGACCCGGGTTGAACTGCATGGCCTTGTCATCTGCGATATCGGCAATCACATCGCACAGTTCCTCAGCACTTGCGTACCATTCCACGCCTGTCAGATAAGGGTCTGCCACATCCTCAATCGCAGGCAGCGGGCGCTCCTCGATTGTCTCCAGAATTTTCCGTCTCTGAGCAGCATCTGCCTGCCCATACTTCACAGCCAGCTTGCGGTCTGCCTTGAGCTGATAGAACTGGCGAGATGTCAGGAAGGGTGTCCGTTCCTCACATTTTTCCAAAGACTTAGTACCGATGTGATTGAGTACAACATCCGCAGCGGAGTTGTCTGATGCCGCCATCATATGCTGGGCAATCACCTGCAAGGTAACCAATCCGCCTTTCATCTTGGCGTAAAGGCTGCTCACCGGATGAGATTCCAGATCTCTTTCAAGCCGAACTTTCTGGTTCCACTTCAACTCACCACTTTTCACGCGGCGCACCAGTTCCTGCATCACAAACAGTTTGTAGGCAGGCCCAATCGCGAGCGGCTTGTCAGCGTCTTTACTGAAAAATTCTACGCCATCCTTGCGGATCAGCAGACTGGACGAAGACGCCACTTCTTGCATGCGCGACAGACAGTCTTCAAGATTCTCAACCAGATACATCGCAGGTTTGATGAACAAACCTTTGATTTTACCTGATCTTTCCCGTTCCAGCAGCACCGTTACGTTAAAGTGCGTTGTTTTGACGAGAAATGCGTTTTTTTGCGTTTCTTTGCTGATTTCCTGCGTTGCTCCGTAAGCCGCCAACGCATCCTCCAACGACCGGCGCAATCCCTCTTTTCCGACCAGAGATAAGAACCCATCAGTGAACATGGAAAGGTCTTCGCCGTTCCCATTCCAGACCTTGAAGAGCAAATCCGTATCAGAGGTGTTACGCAGCTCGATCATTTCCGGCGTGATGCGCTTGGCCGGAGAAAGGTTCTCCAGTGCATCCTTAACGCTCAGGATCGGATCAAGAAACATCTCTTTTAAGGTGCGCATTTCTATTCGCCTCAAATCAGCAAGCCGCAAATCTCCTTCCTCTCTTAAAGAGAGCTTTCCAGATTGGCAAAGCCTGTCTGCCTGCCTTGGCAAAAAGCCACAGATTGCCGGTGTTTAAAGCTGCGCATTATCCCCCTCGGAACAAATCATACCTCGCTCAATAACCAAGCAAATCTGCCAGAATAAACCCGCTGCGGAAGCTGGTAGATTTGCCCGGCATGTCCTTTGTCAGATTCCCAAGCGCTCAATGAGGTTGGTATTGTGGAGATCAGTGTCGTTCTTCCGGTTCACAATTGCGGAAAGTATCTGCTGCCCGCATTGCAGAGCATAAAATACCAAAGCTACCCGCATTTCGAAGTGCTCATGGTGAACGACCATTCCTCAGATGGGTCAGAGGATGTGTGCGCTGATATTGCATCCGTCGATGACCGCTTCAAACTGCTGCATTCCCCGCATTTTGGCATGGCTGGAGCCCTGAACTTCGGCATCTCACAGGCCAGTGGCGTTTACATTGCCCGTATGGATGGTGACGACCTGTGCATGCCCGAACGCTTTGAAAAGCAAATTGAATTTCTGAAAGAAAACCCGGACATCTCCTTCCTCGGCACCTTTGCAGACCACATCAATGAAAGCGGCAAGACCACGGGGATCTTTGAATACCCAGAGGATGACTTCGAGATCAAAGCCCAGCTGGATCGTGGCCAGAACACCTTCGTCCATCCGTCCATGATGATCCGCCGCAAAGCCCTGATTGCACTTGGCGGGTATCGGGAGATCTTCAGCATCTGTCAGGACTATGACCTCTGGCTGCGCGCGCAGGACAGATACTCCTTCGCCAACCTGCCAGAACGGCTGGTGGCCTATCGCGGTTTCCCGGATAAACGGGATCTGACCAATCGGTTCTGGAAACACTTCTACATCACCCGGCTGGCAGAAATCAGCGTGCAGCAACGCCGTGCCGGACATCGTGACCCGGTTGACCAGATGGCCGATGAATTTGATTTGGAAGCTGTTGATGAACGATTGGTGAGAGAGCGCCTGATGTCAGCGCGGCAGGATTACTACTGCAACAAAAAGGCCTTCGTGGATGGAAAACCGTTGAACTCCATGGACATAGAGCAGATTAAAGCCTTCCTGCTCAACCACAAGGAAAAGTTCAACAAAAAAGACCTGGGCCAAGCTTTCGGCCTGCTCTTCGATCAGGCCATGCGCATCCAGGATTCCGAAAGCGCTGAAATCCTCTACAACCTCCAACGCGAAATCTCAAAAAGCCGCCACCTAAAATCCCTCCTCACCAAACCCGACAAACTCGTCAGATACGCCCTGAGGAAAAGAATGGAAGAGACGTAAACAGCTACGCCTCTTGGTGGGAGGTAAGTCTCGACTAACCGCCAAATTTAAGCGCATTCACTGCTGTAAGGACATTCTCAGGAATCCCAACACCCGGATTGCTGGCAAACAATTGTACGGATGGAGCCGTGCCAATGCCATTTTGTGCATCGTAGAGGATGACGAACTTTTTGACGAACTTGTCAACTTCTTCAGGATCCTGAAACTTCTTGATATCGAACTTCTCGTTGATCACCGCAGCCTGATTGTCGATGTCGGAGCCAACCATAGACTCGGACATTCCAAGTACGGTTCGAACAACCTGATAGAGCGCAGGTGAGCCGAGAATTTCATAGGCGCTTGTGATGTTACCGCCGGTTCTTTGGAAGTTGAGTGCGAGTCTGACGCCTTCGTTTTGCTCGCCTTCACCTTCTTCAAAGCTAACCTGGATATATTGCTCTACAATGCCTTTAGTTCTGTCCGCTTCACGTATTTCCAGATTATCGCGGTATTTTGCGATTGTATCCTTCAGCTCAGATGGCTTCTTCAACGCTTCAATATCGATGTTCTCATCGAACCAATCAATGCGCTCACTCTTCGGACCATTGATGATTTCTTCCGGAACATCAAATGCGACCGTGATAACTTCATAGAGGGCAGGATCAGCCAGAATCTGTGTGGTAAAGATTACATCCCTCGGCATTTTGAGCGTAAAATACTCAGCCAGCCGATCAACGTCATCAACTTCTTCTCCCGGAGTGTTCGACCAGAGCACCATTCTCGGGTCTAAACCTTCACTCTCCCAATCAAACTTGCCTTTGATCGTTCCATCTTTGTTAAATGGAAATGCTTCTGCAAGTTCTTTGAAGCGCTTATCTTTCAGCGTGTTCGCAAGAGCACCTGAGTCGTCAGTGCCTTCAACCAGCACTTTTCGAACCATGCCCTTCGCATAGGCCATGTCCTCCAAACCCATGGTTTTCATCATGAAGTTATAGAGACGATAATCATTGAGAAGGTCATCAACCGTCTCAACCTTGCTGAAGTTTTCTTCGTAATATTTTATTTCACGGGCAATTTCTGGATCTTTAGCCGTTCTTTCTTTCGCGCCTGGCAAATCGCGATTGAGCATTGAGAAACGAAGGTTAGTATCCATTGAATTGAATCCGATTACACAAAACAGTTAGAGGTAGTCTGACTCAGGTGTCTTGTCTGAAGCTGATGATGGCTTTTGTTAGCGATGACGACAGAGCTTTGCATTTGAGCCATTGAGAAGACTGGGGCTCATTGGATGGTTGGGTGGCATCGCGATGAGAAATCGGCGTTGAAGAGAGAGGCATATCAAGCGTTTAGGGCTGCTTTGGTGCCGTTCTGAGAATCGCTTCAACTCAATCCCCCCAAAAAAAACAGCCCACGGTCATCATCACGAGGGCTGTGTTAGGTGGGTGGTGGCCTCATACCGGTTTGGAGGGCCTTTGGCTTCGACGGTTTGGTGTTGGCATCAGGCACCGCTGGGGGGCGGGGTCTGATGGGTTGGGGAGCTGGCGCTTTGGTTTTGGTTATGCGATCAGCTCCAAGTTATGCGCTCGGCTCCAAGTTATGTGGCTGAATCAGCTCCAGTGGTGAGAGCTGATCCAGGATGGTGAACCTGCCCTAGCTCATCTTTTCAATGCGGGCTGGGAGGGCCTGGCGGGCTATGCTGCCGACGACGGGGTCGGCGAGCAGGACCGGGCGTTGACTGGTTGGATCGGTGTAGCCCAGATCATTGCTGTTGGTGCCGAGGCCCCGGTTGGAGTGGCCTTCCAGAATGACACTGCCGATTTTATGGGTGCGCGCGCCCAGCTCGCGGTGGCCGTAGCCGTGCTCGATGCCGATGGCGCCCCGTGCAATGCCCTGGCGAACCAAGGCTTGCCCGCTGATGCGGTTGCTTGGGGAGATGACGGTGATCCAATCTCCGGTTTTGATGGAGAGCTGTTCCGCATCCACCGTGTTGATGGCGATGGCGTTGGAGAGCTTGAGATCATCCAGATACGGATTGCCGCCGGTGCTGGAAGAGCGCAGCTGGGACTTGGTGCTGACAACGCGGAACGGCCATAGATCTGGCGGGAAGGCTTTGTCCACCTTGGTGCCATCAGCAAAGCTTGGGGCCTGCCATGTGGGACAGCCAACAAACTTCTTGCCTGTCATGGAGTTGCGCGCCATGCCCACAGTCTCGTTCCAGACTTGAATGCCTTTTTTGTAGGAGCGAGCAAAGGTCTCACTTTTGTAGGTTTTCGCCGCATCTTCATATCGGCCACCCCGGTTGTAAACATAGGCCACCCGGCGCCATTCATCTGGCTTTAAGGTGCTTTCCAGGTCCGCTCGGATACGATCCACACCGGTGATCGCCATATCGGCATCATCACTTTCGGGCACTGCACCGCCATCAAACGCCACGTTGGCACCAGCACGTAGCCAGAAGTCCTCGGAGCGGTGCAGCGGGTGCAGATTGCCATCAGCATCTGGAATGGCTTTGTCGCCAAAGCCCGGCAGGTCCATGCGCTTGGCCACGTCGATGAAGAAGTTGTCCATGTCCATGTGGCGACCATCTGGTGTTGTGCCGGTCTGGCAATCTACCACCGGCCAGCGGGCCGTGGAGACCTTGGTTGGCACACCGCCCCAGGCGGATGCCCAGCCCCATGCCTCATAGAACACACGGTCCGGCACGATGTAATCGGCGAAGCGGGACGTTTCGTTGATGAACGGATCAATGGCGATGAACAGCGGCAAGCGCTTGGTATCTTTGATCTTCTCCTTAATGTCGTTCTCCATGCCCGCCACACCGTAGACCGGGTTGGAGGACCATGTGATCACGGCTTTGGCCGTGTAAGGATAGCCTTCCAGCACGGAGGTCAGCCATTGCGCGCCCATGGGCTGGGTGAAGGAATGCCATGGGGCTTGTGTAGGGTATGGGTTCTTGCCGTCTGCAACCAGTCGCTTGAATTCGCTGGTTTTCTCATAGGCAAAGCCACCGCGGCCTGCATCTACGCCTTTCACCTTCACCTTGCCGGGGAAGGCGAGCAGGTTATAGCGTGGGCCTTTCTGCACATCCTTGAAGCGACCGCCACCTGCGGTGGTGCCACCTTTGGCGTTGAGGTTGCCGACAAGGGCGTTGAGCATGACGATGGCGTAGGCGGTGTAAAAGCCAGCGGTGTGCATGGTGCCGCCGTGGCAGTCAGCTGCCGCTTGTTTGCCAACGCTGGTGAAGTCGCGGGCCAATGAGATGATGCGCTCTTCCGGCACGCCGCAATCTGCAGAGTATTCGGAAAGTGTTTTGCGCAGTGCCTCCCGGCGCAGCAGGCTGAGGCTGGTGGCCACGGGCACAGTTGAGCCATCCAGAAGTCTCACGGTTCCCTGATGGAACAGTGTGGCAGGGCGGCCCTTTGCAGGAGAGAGCTCTCCTGTTTCCGCATCCAGGCACATAGGTGCCTTTTGAGCATCTTCGTCCAGATCAGCAGTCACCATTCCTTGCCGCAGGAAGGAACCGCCTTTGGGGTGCTCGGGGTCATCAATGACCAGATGCGTTGCATTGGACCAACTGGCCTCCCCTGCCGCCTTTGCTGCTGCGCCGGACGGTTGAGCCAGAAACTTGGCGTCGTATCGTTCGTTTTCCATGATCCAGCGGATCATGCCCATCACCAGCGCTCCGTCGGTGCCCGGTCTGATAGGAACCCATGTGTTGTCTTTGCCAAACGCATGGTTTTGAGAGTTGGTGAGGACAGGGTCCACCACCGCGTATTTCACCCCATCGCGCCCACGGGCAGCGCCCATCAGGGTGCCTTGCAGTTTGTAAGGATTGCCTGCATTGCCGGGGGCCGTGCCGATGAACAGCATGTATTTGGCGTGGCGATAGTCCGGCTTCAGGTGCGGCTGCTTTTTCAGATTATCCAGCATGGCTGCATATCCAGCGCGCATAGACAGGCCACAGTAAGAGCGGTGCCCCACGAAGTTGCGGGTGCCGTAAGCCATTTTGGCGAAGCGAGCGGCCATCATCAGGCGACCATTTTTGAAGACCGGGATCACCACCAACTGGTTGGCTTTTGGGCCGTATTCTGGATTCTCCGGATCAAGTGGGGTCTTCAGGTCACGGATGGCGCGCAGGCCTTCCACGTGGCCTTCACCAAACAGATCGCCGCCCTCTACGGTTTCCTCAATCAGCTGGTCCCAGGAGATTTCCTTCCACTGGCCACTGCCGCGCTCACCCACGCGTTTCATTGGCTTGAGGATGCGCTCCTTGCTGTTTTGCTTGGCAATGGCGGCATTGCCGCGACCGCAAGCGGTAGAGCGTCCGGCAAGGCCCTGTTCTCCATAAGCGGACAGGCCTGTGATCGCGTCTTTGATGGGCGTGTCATACGGAATATGCGGATTGGTGGAGAGCGGGCTGTACGGGTTGCCGGTGGCGCGCAGAATATCGCCAGAGGCTTTGTCCACCCGCACACGGATGCCGCACACGCTGGTGCAGCCCATGCACATTGTGTAGCCTACCCGTTGGTCCGGATTGAGGATCACCTCTCCGCTGGAAGGGTCCACCTTGTATTCCGGTGGCAAAGCCCCTCCGGCAATGCCTTTGGCTTTCGCAGTACCCACCACGCCCTGATAGAAGTTTTTACCCGTTTCTGCAAAGCCCCAGAAGGCAGCGCCAGCTGCGCCAAGAGCGGTTGCACCTTGAAGAACACCACGGCGAGAAATAGTCATAACTGGCTCTCCTTAGGCTTGAGTTTGCTTGCTGGCACGCACGGCCAGCAGGTTGATGAGAAGGGTGACAAAGATCAGGCTGAGGATCAGCAGGCCTGCGGACCCGGCCAAGGCTTGCAGAGCATCGCGAGAAAGCGCGGCTTCATGGCCATAAAACGCCGTCTCGGTTTTGGACATCAGCTGTGCGCCGTTGAAGGTGGACCAGCGGAAGGCCAGTGCACCAAACACCGCCAGTGCTCCACTCACACCGCGCAGCAGCAAGGAGGACTTTGCGCTCACGGCCAACGCCACCGGCACCACAACACCTGCGATGATGAACCCGCCGAGCAAGCCAACAGGGGCATAGTCTGCCGCCAGTGTTGAAAGGCTGGCATCAGTCAGCATCCAAAGGCCAAAGGCAACCAGAGTGGCGGCACCTGTGACCACGAGCATGTAACGGCCCTCTCCCTTTTCACCATTGAGGCTATCAATGGCCATTGTCGCACCCGCACCGCTCATCAGGGCTGTCAGAACAAGCACCACGGGGAAACCGAGGGTGTTCCAAACCGGACGGGCAGCCACTACGCTCATTTCACCGGCGGTGTAACCCAGAATGCAGAAGGCCAGCGCGCCAACAATCATGGTCAGCGTGCGTTCGCCAGCACACATGGGTGCATTGCCACGGCGGCCTGTCATGAACGCCAGCAGAAGCGTAGAGCCAATGAACAGCGGCAGGAACCAGCTGCCCCACCACATGATGGAACCGGGCGCGGCCCCGCTGTAAAAATGCATAAAACGTGCGGGCTGGTGCAGGTCCGCCAGCAGTGGCAGGCCAGAGGCCAGTGCAAAACTGGCGGCGACAATCAACGCGCCTTTTGCTTCTGCAACGCGCACAAGACGGGAGTACGCCAACAGCAAGGCAGCGCCTGCCCCCGTACCCACCAGCAGGAAGTAAGCGACCGCCCAGGGCCGCCAGACGGCTTCATGATCAAAAGACATCAGATCAACAGCAGGCATAACTCACACCTCCCCATGTGCAGGCGTTTCAAGACCTTGGCGCAAATCACGGGCACCGCCGCCAACCGCAACGGTTGAGGCAAGCCTGTCATCCAGCCCGATGTAATAGACGTTTGGTCCTGTCTTGAACTCAGGGCGCAGACCCTTGGTCTCATACTGCGCCATCAGCTTGCGGATATCGCTTTCCGGATCGTTCAGATCCCCAAACACGCGGGCATTGCCCACGCAGGTTTCAACGCAGGCAGGCAGCAAACCGACAGAGGTGCGATGCACACAAAACGTGCACTTATCGGCAACGCCGGTTTTGTGGTTGATGAAGCGCGCTTCATAAGGGCACGCCTGCACGCAGTAGCCGCAGGCCACACACTGCTCCGCATCCACCACCACAGCGCCCTCATCAGTCTTGAAGGTGGCGTTGACCGGACACACCGGAATGCACGGCGGCTCATCACAATGGTTGCACAAGCGCGGCAACACGGCCTGACTTGGGCCATCCGGGCCATCCAGCTCATAGACTGGCACAGCGGTGCGATGCTGGCCTTCAGGCACATCGTTTTCAATGGTGCAGGCCACGGTGCAGGCCTGACAGCCAATGCATTTGCGCAGATCCACCAGCATGCCCCAGCGCTTGGGCTTGGCCTGCGCACTTGCAGCCGTCGGCGCCGCCACCGCAGCCGTTGAGCCTGCCATGGCCAGTTTGAGGAACTCACGTCTTGAATTCATGTCTCCCCCCGGAGTGTCACGGTTTGGGTTGTTCCCAAGCTACCGGGCGGCCAGCAACAAAAATATTGGGGAGGTTATCTGTCGGTTTAGGGGAGTTCCCCTAGATGGGGCGGGAAGAGAACAATCGACAATTTCGTAAACCGCTCTTCACAGCAAAAAAGCAGAGAAGTTTGGTCTCACCACAATTTGCCCGTAGGTTGCTCCCATTCAATTTGGGGGGGGCATTTGAGCATATTGATCATCGTGCTTTCGGGCATGTTCGCTGGTGTTTTGTCCGGCATTGTTGGCACAGGGTCGTCGATCATTCTGCTGCCTATTCTGGTGGCTGTGTTTGGCACCAAGGCGGCCATTCCCATCATGGCGATTGCAGCGCTGATCGCCAATTGCGGGCGCGTGATTGTGTAGTGGAGTGATATCAACTGGCGGGCGGTTTTCTATTATGCCGCGCCCAGCATTCCCATGGCAGCCCTTGGGGCGAACCTGCTGATTGCTATACCGGAATCCGTTGGCAGCACCATCCTTGGCCTGTTCTTCCTCGTGCTCATCCCCGTGCGCTATCTGCTGCGCTCCAGAAACATCGGCTCCAAGCCAGCGCACCTTGTGCTGGGCGGAACGCTGATCGGGTTTCTCACCGGCCTTGTTGCCTCCTCTGGCCCGTTGAGCCTTGCGGTGTTTTCTTCCTTCGGGCTCGTCAAAAGCGCGTTGATTGCAACGGAAGCGGCGGCATCCCTGTTCGTGTTTGGCTCCAAGGCTGCGACCTTCAGTTATCTGAATGTGATGAGCACTGATATTCTGATCGGCGGCGCCTTGGTCGGCGGGTCCATCACGCTTGGTACATATGCCGCCAAGGCGATCCTCAACAAGCTCAGCTCCAAACAGCATGACCGCATGATTGATCTGGTTCTGGCTGGCTCTGGCATTTCCATGATTATGCCTTGAGTATCGCAAGTTGCGCACTACAATCCGCGCAACACCTGATCTAACCTTGCGGTCCGTCTCCTGCTTTGAGTTTCACCATGCTGCCTGCTGATTACATCGATCTTTACTGCGAGCGAACCGCACCGGGGTTCTGGAATGAACCACTGAACGCACTGAGCAATCTCAGCTTTATCGTTGCAGCACTGGTGGCTCTGTATCTGGTGCGCAGGCGAGGCAACGCGGATCTAGCGGAACTTGTGCTTATCACTCTGGCTGCGGCTATTGGCGTTGGCTCATTCCTGTTTCATACATTTGCGAACACATGGTCAGAGCTGGCAGACGTCATTCCGATCTGGAGCTTTGTTGCATTTTACATCATTACGGTGATCTATCGCACGACCGGCGAAAACCTGCTTCGTACGCTGCGCGCCAGTGCCATTGCTGTGGGCATCACAGCCATCATCTTCTGGTTCAGTTCCAGCGCCGTGGTGACGGGTTTGGAGGCGGGACCAGATCCACTCAACGGCTCCATGCAGTATCTGCCTGCCGTCGTCGCGCTGCTCGTCGCAACCGTGCTGATGCACCTACGCAAGCACCCTGCCCGCACGTACATCACGTTTGCAGCCGCCACTTTTGTGATCTCTCTGGCGTTCCGAACCATCGACATTGCCCTCTGCTTCTCCATCAGCTTCGGCACCCACTTCATGTGGCACCTGCTCAACGGCCTCATGATCGGCCTGCTCCTTGCCGCCCTGGTTTTGAAGATGAAGCCCAAAGGAGCCTCCTGATGATCCAGCTCAGCAACTACTTTGCCAACTGGCAGCAGACAGAACTGGCGGGCATCAACGGTTCACCATGGGAGCTGACCGGCAACGCAGCTGATATCATTAAAGGCCTGCTGCCTCAGCTCACGGATGACTACCGCATCACCAACACCATCGCCATTCACAAGAGCGCAACGGTGGAAGATGGGGCAACGCTGAAAGGCCCGATCATCATTGGACCGAACGCCTTTGTCTCCTCCCGCAGCTACCTGCGCGGCGGTGTTTACATGAGTGAAGGCTGTGCGGTAGGGCCGTTCTGCGAGGTCAAATCCAGCTTTATGCTGAAGGGCTCCAAACTGGCCCATCTCGGGTTTCTTGGAAATTCCATACTGGGCGAGCACGTCAATCTGGAAGCAGGTGTTGTGGTCGCGAACCATCGCAATGAGTGGGCGGAAAAAGAGATTAAGCTCATTGAAAACAGACGAGAGTTGCCCACCGGCACCATCAAGTTCGGGTCCCTGATTGGAGACCGAAGCAAAGTCGGCGCAAACTCAGTGCTGGCACCCGGAACCCTGCTAAAGCCAGACACCATCATCCCCCGGCTCACCTCGGTCGATCAGCAAACCGAGCACCTCAGCCTGGCTACGCAATAAGCCGCTCTCTGGCTTCAAACTTGTTGCCTGATGCAATCACACGAAGGATCTCCGCGGCGCATTGCTCTGGTGACAAGGTGGACGTGTCCAGCTCAAGATCATAGATCCCAGGCTTATGGACCTCTTCTTGCCAGTGTTGAACGGGGCGCGGTACATCCCCTTGTTCAGTGGCTGAGAGGTAGCCTCCCTCACTGGCAGCCCGCCGCTGCATTATTTCACCGAGAGGGCAAAACACCCCGACGAGCATCACATTCAGTCCATCCAACTCCTGCAAGTAGAGCGCCCAGCTTCCGTCAATATTGGCATAGCTGTTGTGATGGCCAAGATCAGCGACCACGTTGAACCCAAGTTTCGCATGGGCCGCTATGCTCTTGTAAAGCGCTCGGTAGGAGCGGGAAACGAACGCCTCCAGATCAGGCCGTTCACCTCCCGGACGTAATCCGATCCCCGGCTTCAGCTGGTCCGGTGTCATGTGTTTAACAACAACGTCCACACCAAGGTTCATCCATGGCTCACCTGCCGTCTGCTGTAGCGCTGATACAATCGAACTTTTGCCTGACCTCGGCGCTCCATTGAGCAACACAATCCGCCCTTGTACCATCTACCAGTCTCCCGTTTTGGAGAGCATAGCAGATTTGGGCGGTGAGGACGTGGAGGCCGAGGGCCTGCCCCCAATGCGCCCTCGGCAATAGACTGCGACCAGCCCTCCCCCGCGTCTTGTTACTTCTTGCCAAGCAGGCTCATGCGGCCCATGACGTCGTGACCATCCCAATACTTGTGCTTGAGAACAGCGGCCACGTGCACAGCAACCAGCGCCAGCAGGGACCACGCGAGCAGCTCATGGGCTGTTGCTGTAGCATCTTCCAGTTTGATGCCAGCAAAGGTTTCCATGGTTGGGAAGATCTTTGGCATTGCAATGGTGAACCACTTCACGCCGTGGCCGCCAAAATCAACCTCTGCCCACGCAACCAGCATGGTGACCAGCGGCAGGACATAGAGGCCCAGATGTCCCAGATGGGAACCGATTTTCTCCCAGGAGCTCAGGCCAGCAGGCAGTGCCGGTGGTTTGTTGAGCAGGCGAATAGCTACGCGCAACAGCAACAGACCCAACAAGGTCACACCCAGAGAAATGTGAATATCAAACAGGCTCTCTTCCAGCGGTGTATCTTCCAGAGAGTCCATCTTCATGATGTAACCGGTCGTCCACATGGAGAGAAAGCCAAGGGCCATCAGCCAGTGAAGGATGCGAGCGGAGCGCACATATTGTTGATCAGTCATAGTTTCTGCCAGTTCTTCTTATGGCAGCAACTCATTCTTTGCCTTGTGCTTCAGGAGTGCCGTCAGCACCCCGGTTGCCGCCTCGTAACGCCGACACAACACCACGCGATCCTGAAGGTAACCTGAAATTTTGAGTTAAGTTTGGGGGATGGGTTTAAGAGTTTACCCCACAACACCGGCCAGAGCCCGTGGCGCGGTCGGCGCTTTGGGTGAGTTGGTAGACGTCGACGAGGGTCTGGACTTCCAGTTTGGTGAGGACGTTGTGGCGGTGGATCTCTACGGTTTTGACACTGAGACCCAACGCATTGGCGATGCTTTTGTTTTGCAGGCCCTGGGCGAGGTAGCCCATCACCTCACGTTCGCGGTTGGTGAGGCGGTCGACCTTCATTTTGGCCTGAGCAGTCAGGCAGCACTGGCTGGCGCGTTCGCGTGTTTCAGAAATCAGATCCTGCAGCTTGTCGAGCAGGCTTTGCTCGTCGAATGGTTTTTCCAAAACATCCACCGCACCAAGGCTCATGGCACGGACACCATCACGCAGATTGGCAAAAGCAGAGATAACGATGACCGGCAAGTGCTGGCCGGAGGCTCTGAGTTTTTCTAGTAGTCCGAGGCCGCTGGTGCCGGGGATGCGCATGTCAGTGATGATGACACCAACACAGGGGCGCAGGTCAGACTGCAGGAAGTCATCGGCCCGTTCAAAATCCACGGCTTTGAGCCCGACAGACTCCACCAGACACACCAGCGCTTCCCGCATGGCATCGTCATCATCAATGATGATGATCACAGGCTCGGCCTCTGGTCCATAAAGCAGCTTAGCGGGTTGTTGTGTCATGGTTTTCCTCTGTTTGTGGGCCTGCCAGTGGCAGCATCACTGTTGCGCAGGTGCCCGCGTGTGGTGCGGAAGACAGGGTCAACTCGCCTTCATGGCTGTCGACAATGCTGAGTGCTGTGGCCAGCCCCAGCCCCAAACTGCCTTTGCTGGAAAAGAACGGCTCAAACACCTTCTCCTCCAGCTCTTTTGGAATGCCAGAGCCCTGATCGCACACCATCAACGCACAGCTGCCCGCAGAGCTTTCCAGCAGGATGGAGATCACTCCGCCTTCAAGTCCGGCCTCGACTGTGGCATCAAGCGCGTTTTGCAACAGCACCACCATGACCTGCCGCAATTGAACATCATCACAACAGACAAACACGGGCTCTTTGGGTGGCTCCCAGTGCAACTGGCAATCGTGCTTGGTGGCAAAGGTGCGCATCAGCATCACCGTTTCATCCACCAGCTTGCGCAGGTCCACCCGGCGGCGCGCTTCCGGCTGTTTGTTGAGGAAGCTGCGCATGGAGTTGATGAAGTCAGAGGCCCGGTTAGCTTGCTCGGAAATACGAGTGAGCTGCTTTTGCAGGGTCTCTTCATCCGCCGTCCCCCGATCCAGCCGTTTCCGCAAGCTATGGGCGAAGGTGGAAATGGCTCCGAGCGGCTGCTTCAGATCATGCGCCAGACTGCCGGCGAGAATGTTCATGGAAGAAACGCGGCCAGCGTGGGCTAGCTCGTTTTCCAGCATCAGGTTGCGCTGCAAGGCATCGGCCAGTTTGTCACTCGCCGCTTCCAGTTGCTGAGAGCGGCGGCGCACCAGAAACTCTACGTGCCCCACATGCAGCAGAAATGCACCGCTGAGCACGATCACCACGCCCAGCAAAAAGTAGTTCCGCTCCACCCAATCCTTCAGGATTTGGCGCAAGTCCTTGTTGTAGGGATAGAGCGCCAGATCACGGTAGACCCGTTCCACAGCGGCATAAGAGACCGGCGCAATCCAGTTGGCGTGGCCCAGCCATTCATCCGTGCACGCACCATCCGGCATGGATAGCAGCGCCTGCGTGATACGCGTTGCCAGCTGCGGTGAGACACCTGGCACCTTCAGAAACGCCCAGCCCGGATAAAGCTCTGAGGTTCTGGCGCAGGCAAAATCCGGATCGTACTGCTGGCCAAGAACGCGGATCTGGGATTTATCCAGCTTGCCTGCTGCACTCATGCTCTCAAGCAAACAAGCACGGACAATGCCCACTTGCACGCCCCCATTCACCACCGCATCCACCACAGTTTGCTGCGGAAAGCCCAGTGGTTTCACCTGCAGCTCTGCCTCCTTGCCAAGGCTCATTTGCAAGCTGTGTTTAGCAGCCAGATAGCCACCAAACGCTTCTGTTGAAACAACCCCGGCAGTAACGCCCCTCAGGTCCATCAGGGTGGAGATGCCGCTGTCGGTGCGGGTGAAGATGACAGAGCCGAGATCCTGCATCTCGCTCTTATTCACGTGCGAGCGCGCGCTGGCGATGCGGCTGACGCCCGCAATACGTTCCAACTGAAAAGAATGGCCGGGATTGGTGATGATGAAGTCCAGCTGCTCTGCCTGCTCCGCAATTTGCTGAAGGGTCAGAGGCAGATAAGAGAACTCCACGTCAGGCAGTTCGCGCTGCAAATGCTCAATGGTCGGCGCCCATGTGCGCTGCGTTTCCAAACTGCCGCGATAAGAGAGGATGCCCACACGCACCATCTCAGACTGCGCGTGTACAGGTTCTGCCACCACATGCAGAGCAAGTAGCACAATCGCAGAAAACGCAGCATTAACAGCGCGCTGAAGGTAGCCTCCCATACAGAAATCCCGAGTGTGACGTATATTAGATAATCCGAAAAAACCAGCGATCCCACTCGATTGCAATAGGTATTTCACCTAGGGCGACGAAGGGCATCAGCCTTTGACTCTTCTGCATTTACTTGAAGCTGGCACTGTAGTTTACTTAGGGGAATGAAACTTCATCCTCAACAGATTTTGAACGCTCTGCAATTCACCGCAATCGATTAGGATAAAGACACCATATGATCGGCTACATTACATTGGGAACCAATGACCTTGAGCGCGCCTGCTCTTTCTATGATGCCATTTTGGGCAAGATGGGCGCCACGCGGGTTTTTGAGAACAACCGGCTCTATGCCTGGAGCTTTGGCGAGGGCAAACCACTCATCGTACTCAACACACCTTACGACGGGCAGGAAGCTTCTATCGGCAATGGCACCATGGTGGCTTTGCGGGTAGAAGACCGCGAAACAGTCGAAAACCTGCACGCTCTTGCCTTGCAACTGGGAGGCAAAGACGAAGGCCCTCCCGGCCCGCGCGGAGAGGCATTTTATGGAGCTTACTGCAGGGATTTGGATGGCAACAAGCTCAACTTCCACTGCTAGCTGAACTCAGATGTATCACATAGCACAAAAGGCTTGGCGAACTTGCCTATAAATGGCATTTGAATAAGATATACTTTCAAATGTCATTGAGGATATTCGCCAATGCTTCGTTCACTTCTTCTCGCTGCCACCTGTGCAGTCTCACTGCTCACACCTCTTGGCGCGCAAGCGGATGAAGCAGAGGACGCCTTTGTGGAAGCCAACATCCTGTCCATCTTCTATCACGAGATCGGACATGCTGTGATCGACAAGATGCAGGTGCCGATCTTCGGGCAGGAGGAAGACGCGGCAGACGTGCTTTCCGTGATGATGATCGACTGGCTCTATGAGGAAGAGGCCGCGCAGGAACTCGCTTTCAACAGCGCGTTTGGCTACATCAATGACCCGGATGGCGTTGAAGAAGTGGCATGGTGGGATCTGCATGGCCCAGACCAGCAGCGCTACTACAACCACATTTGCCTGTTTTTCGGTGCTGATCCAGAAAAGCGCGAGGATCTGGCTTATGATCTTGGCCTGCCGGAAGACCGCGCGCAGATGTGCCCGGTGGAGTATGAGCAAGCAGCCCACAGCTGGGGGGCCGTGTTTGATGAAATGTCCCCGGAATCCGGTGTCCCGCTGGTCTTCCAGGAAGGGAGCGGCAAAGAAGCTGAGCTGATCAATCAGGTGCTTTCTGATGAAGTCAAAAACCTTGAGCAGGATATGTCTTTGCCAAGTGAAGTGATCGTGAAGGTCGACAGCTGCGGCGAGCCCAACGCGTTTTATGATCCGGAAGAAGCGTCCATCATCTTCTGCACCGAGTTCATCCCGCATCTGAGATCAATCTACCAGGCAAACCTAAAGAACTGATTTGAGGCATTTGCTGGGGTTTACAGCTTAAGCCCCAGCTTGCTGATCCAACTGCGGCGCATATCGCGGAGCACCCATTTCAGCTTATCGCTCGGAATGAAATACCCGCCGATGCCCGAGGAAAACAGCAGGTCAAACGTGCGCTCGGCAGACTTGTGCAGCGCCTGCTCAATCTGCGCCTCATCCCCCTTCGGCCTGATGGGGATCATCATACAGATGGTGTCCGGCTCCTGCTCAATCACCTCAACACGCACATCCTCTGGAAACGTGTAACCCGTTGTTTCTGATAGGGTTCCTTTCGGATCTTCAATCAACCGCTGGCGATAGTCAGGATCATTGATCATCCGACGATAATCCTGCTCCGCGAAGTCACTGTTGTCCTGCTGGCTCATGCGTCTCCCTTCCCTTTTGCGATGGAAGAACGAATGCCGAGCAGCTTGACCTTGTTGTAAACCGAAGACAGCCAGACAAACATATCCCCGCTGGACCACAGATCCATCTGGTTCAGATCCAGCGTCGCATTCAGCTCATCCTCTGGCTTTGCGGGTGGAATGGTCAGATACAATGTGTCCTCGCGCTGCTGGATGATCCGAACGTTAACAGCAGGATCAACCTTCACGCCCAACTGCTTCAGAGCAGCCCTGGCATCCCTCTCCGCCAGCTCCGCAAACGTCGGATCCTCCCACATCCGCCGGGTCAACAACAACTCAAAGTCCCTCTCCATCACCGCTCTTCCTTGATACCGGAAACAAGATGAAAGCCAGTCTAGGGGATGGGGCTTAAGTCTTTGTGGCCGCGAGGTTTGCGTCAGATAGCACGGCCTCAATCACCGCTTTGGCGGCTTGTTGCTCCTCCGGGATGTTGTCTTGTTTGGCGTAGTAGAGGGTGCGGACGGCTTTCCAGAGGGTCCAGCCCATGGCGCGATGCCAGGTAGGTTGGTCCATATCGACCATGGTTTTGAAAAGCTCCCGATTAGCGCCAGAGAAGAACTTCCAGGTGATAACTAAGTCGCACGCGGGATCGCCAATGGTGCATAAGCCGAAGTCGATGACTGCACTGAGGCGGCCATTCTTCGTTAGGATGTTTCCGGTTGAAAGGTCGCCTTGCACCCAGACGGCGGGTTTTGTCCATTTGGACTGAAGAGCCCGCTCCCAGATCATCAGCGCGGCTTTGGCATCGATCTCGTCCGTCACGCCAGCAAGGCAAAAGCGGGTCTCTTCGTCATAAACGCTCAGATCACCGCCGCGGTGGAAGTTATGGTCCCCCGCGATCGGTCCGCCAGTCGTGTCCGCAGCCCAGAGCGCGTGCAGATAGCTTGCCAGATCTTTCGCAAACGCATTCATATCGCTGATGGTGTCAGCGGAAACTGTTTCTCCCTCAATCCAGCGATAAACCGACCACGGCCAAGGATAATCTGCTGAGGGCTTGCCGAGAGCGACCGGCTCAGGAACGGCTACGGGCAGCCGATTTGCCAGCTTCGGCAGCCACTTAAACTCCTTCTCAACCTGCGGAACATAACCCGCAGCATTTGGCAGGCGCACCTTCAATTCATCGCCAAGGCGGAACGTTTTATTGTCCCAGCCCTCGTTCTCAACGCACCTGAGAGGCAGGTCCTTCCATTCAGGAAACTGCTCATCAAGCATCTTCCGCACCACTTCTGGCGCTATAACCAAACGGTCATCACTCATTGAAACTCGCAATCACACTTAAAAATCAGCAATAAAAAAGGCGCGGTCGAGACCGCACCTTGACTTAAGCAGAACTGAGTGAGCTTGCGAAGGAAAAGCCTCAAAACCGAGGCAATCCCTCAAAAACTGTCGCTCTAATGAGACACTAGGCCACGAACATCAGGTAGAGGCCGAAGAGCGCCGTGATGGCTCCGAGCGCGCGCAGGAACATGCGGCCACTGTTCCACTCGGTCAACGAGCCAAGCCCGATACCGGCCAGACCCAGCGCGAAAGTGGAAACGGAGAAGCCGAGCGCGTAAATCAGCAGGCTGCTCGCATTGGCCTCAACAGCGTGGGCTGCACCGTGGAACACCGCAAACACGCCAACAATCAGCGCGCCCACGACAACAGGCAGTTTCAGAGCAAACGCTACGAGCAAGCCAACCACGATGACGGAGGCCAGAATGCCCATCTCAACATATGGCACAACAACGCCCATGTAGCGCGCCCAAAACGCCATGAACATGACAAGCGTAAACACCAGTGGCCAGATCAGGCGCTTCTGGTGCAGCACCAGCGCGGCCCAAACACCAACGCCAACCATGGTGAGGATATGGTCCAGCCCGCCAAGCGGATGCCACAGACCGTGAAGGAAATCCGCCTTGGCTTGTGCCGTAGAAAATGCGGCAGCCTGAGCGGGCAAGGCAATCAACATCAATACTGCCAGAAGACCTGTCAAACCGGCAGTTTCTCTCAATTTCATCAGTGCAATATCCAATATTGGGCGCGCAGCAGCACGCGCAGTCCATGTCGTCAGTTAGGGTGCAGGGTGACCGCACAAGGTGACGCCAAACTGACTTGTTTTCCGCAGGCAAGCAATCAAACCGCGTTCTTTTGGGAAAATCACACCAGATTGCCTGTAGAAAACACTATTGGGAAATTTGAGAGGGAATGCACCTGCAAAAAAGGGAGCCCGAAGGCCCCCTTTGCTGATCGCTTAATGGGTCATCAGAACCGGGATCTTCATATCATGCAGCACCTTGCGCGTCGCCCCGCCGAACAGATACTGAGCCAGACGGCTATGACCATAGCCGCCCATCACCAGCATATCGGCCTTGAGGCGATCCACGGTGCTCAGCAGCGCTTCTGACACGGAGCCAGAGACATTGCTCATCACTTCCAGATGAATGTTGACGCCGTGGCGCTCGAAGTAATTGCGAATATCCGTGAGTTCTGAATGCTTTGGCTCATCGTGCGGGGTGATCATCACAACGGATACGGTGTCTGCCGCCTGTAGCATGGACATGGAGGCATGCGCTGCGTTGGAGGCGGGACCGGATCCATCCCACGCCACAGCGATGTTCTTGGGTGCGAACGCTTTTTCATATGCATGCGGTACAATAAGTGTCGCGACACCGGTATCAAACACCATCGCCTCAATCATGGCAGAGCGCATAGGCTCCGGCTTGGCGGGATCATCCTGACGGATCACGGTGACGTCGCTCAAACGGCCCAGATGCATCAGCTCGTCAAACGTGCCACCCAGAGTGATGTTGGTGGTGCGGGTTTCGCCTTTCACGCCGGAGCCATCAAAGTGTTTTGCAAAGCCTTCCAATGACTTATTGAGCAACTCGGCGGACTGCTCCTGCAAGCGCTGCTCATAGTCAGGTGGCATTGGCCCTGCCGTGCACAGGTAGTAAGAGGTCTCGTAGTTTGGGACCACGCCAATCAGATAGGCATCTGTCAGCTTGGAGAGTTCAACGGCAACGCGGGCTGCGACTTGATCGCCTGTTGTGTCGGTAAGGGTGACGACTGTTTTGATAGACATATCTGAACCTCCAATTGACTCACTTCATGAAGCGCAGAATGCGAAAAGCTCCCACCAGTCGGTCGAGTTGCCTGAAATGCCCTTCCCGCCTCATACTGTGATAGTTGGACGCAAACAAGGACAAGTAAATTGGGTGCTATACTTAGCCCACACCGAATTATTATAACCCTACGTACGCATTATAACCTTAAGTCAATCTATGGTAGACATAATACCTCAAAACAAAATCACGATAATTACATTTTGAATATTTGAAGACAGACACCACACATCCGACATGAAGAGCAAAGCGCTCGCGGGTACTCAACACAATCGACATAAATTGAAATTTATCTAGCCCATTGGCTTTGCGTTTCTTTTTCTAAAGCCAAGCATCGTTGTTGAGGGGAATAGAGATTTATCTATATTTCCAAAATGAGCTCGGACGAACCATTTGATCCTGCCATTCCGATCCCCGAACTCGAAAATCTGTTTGATGCGAGCATCCGGGTGTTTTTGCGGAATGGAATAGTAACGGCCACAATGGACGATGTGGCCGAAGCTGTTGGTGTATCTACGAAAACACTCAATGCTGCATTTGGGTCGAAGCGAGAGTTGGCGGTCTCTGCGCTGCGGTGGTATTACCTCAAATATAGCCAGCAAATGCAGTCAGTTATGGCAATGCATTCGGATGCGTACTCGGCGCTGCAAGGGGTGCTGATGGAGTTTACGGAGCTGTGCTGTGATGACCTGAAAGCCGAAAAAGGCCTTTTCTGGCCGACACTTGTGGACCTAGGCTACGTTGACGAGAGCCTTTGGGCGGAGTTTCAGAATCTGCAATTTGATTGGGAAGATCAGATCAGGGATAAGTTAACTCAGTGTCAGGATGAGTTGAAGAACCCCGAGGACATCGAGATCCTGACCGCCTACTTTATTATGGTTTTCGAGGGTCTCTACGAGCTGGTGAAATTCGGCACCCCACGCGAAAAACTCTTTGCATTGATTGAGGTTACGCTGGAAGTGCTGGGCAGCAGAATGAAGACCGGCGGGAAGTAATTCCCCTTTTCCTATCACCAAACCGCAGACAGCCCAATGGAGGCGCCATTGGCGCCCCCATTTCAGTGCACAGTGAGGAGTATATCTTTATTTTGAAGTGGCACTGAGGGCGTTGCCCAGGGCGAACACGGATGCGAACAGCAGGACGATATCTTTCAAAAGGAACTGTCCCGGGATAACAGAGATCGCGAGCACGCCAGTGTCCGGAATGAACACGCCCGGCGTGGAGAAGAAGAAGCTGAAGGTCACTAGGAATGTCGCGATTGCGCCCAGTGCGCCGTAGACCGCGAACTTTGGAGCAAAGAAGCGGGTGGCGAGTAACCCGGCGATGGTCAGCTCAGTAAGTCCGATGAGTTTGGACACAGCTCCTTCGGACAGGAATGTGTAAAGCCATCCAAGAAAGGGAGAATTCTCGACCAGTCCGCGAATTGCTCCAGCCTCATAGGCCGTAAACTTCATTCCGCCAAACCAGAGGAACACGAGAATAAGGGCCGCGAAGATTCCGTTTTTCGCGATGTCTGAGAACAAAGCACCCAGGGCGGCATTGTCTTCTGATTGTGTGGCAGTCGCGTGAGTAAGATCAGTCATATCAACCTCCTGTGTTGAATTTGGCAGTGTGTTGTGGCGGGTCTTGCCAGCCTGTGCGCTTAGGTATATGTATTACGGACCGATGTGTCCATAATGAATTACGGACTGATCGGTAACATTGTTGTGAGCGGGAATAGAGTGATGGCAAGACCTCGGGAATTTGACCCTAAAACTGCGTTGGACAGAATACAGAGAGCTTTTTGGGAAAAAGGCTATCACGGCACCTCCATGCAGGATCTGGAGAGGATAACCGAGCTGAAGAAGCAGTCGCTCTACCGGGAATTTGGCAATAAAGACGCCATGTACGCGCGGGCGCTGAAACTTTACCACGAACGGGACATCACCCATCTGGCACAGGTGATCTGTAAGGCACCAGACGCAAAGCAGCGCTTTGTGGATCTGTTTGAGGCTGTGCTGGAGCCTGTGCGCAATGGCGACCGCAGCGGTTGCTTCCTGTGCAACTCAGCCATTGAACACGCCCATGATGATCCGCAAATCCAGCTGAATGCGCAGGAAGGCATCAAAAGCACACAAGACCTGTTCAACACCGCCCTCGCCGTCTCCGAGCCTTACAAAAGCGATGCGGCCCTGCGAAAGCAAAAGGCCAACCTGCTCGCCGCCGGCTACTTCGGCCTGCGCGTCATGGTGCGCGGCGGCACACCACTGGAAGAGCTGGAAGAAACAGTCAGCGTGCTTGTGAGCACGATCTGAGCGCAACGGATTTGTTTAGCAGGCGAAGTAAGATACGCGTTGCCCCCTCTATAATTTTAGGATTTTCAAATGGCTGGTTATGTTCTTCACCACTACAACATTATCGACAGATCCCGCATTGAGGAACTCGGCCCAAGATCCGTGCCTATTCTCGAAAAATATGGCGGTGAGTTGATCGTCGCGAGCCCGATGAAAGCCCTTGCGGACCCGCCCCCTTATACGAACATGGTGATGTACAGGTTCGAGAGTTTTGAGGCCGCTCTGACCTTCTATAACTCAGAGGAAATGGTGGAACTCAGAAAGTTCAGCAGCCAGGTTATCGAAGGATTTGCGACCGTCATTCCGGGTCATTCAGAAACAGAAAGCGTTGTGAAGTCAGGCTATTTCGCCAAAGAGGCCGCAAGCTGATCACATCGCGCAGATGAAGCGCTACTTCCCCGCATAAAAAAGGCTGGCAAAGCACAGGTCTTCGCCAGCCGGATTTCTCATTAAGTTACAGCCTTATACGGACTGTACCTTGTACAGGAAGTCGTCGATCTGCTCGCGCAGGCCGATGACTTCTTCACGTACGGACGAGGCCGTTTTGGAGACCAGATCTGAGGATTGGTTGGTCTTTTCAGCGGCTTGTGCCACCAGTACCATGTTCTCAGAAACGTTCTGCGTACCTGTTGCTGCCTGATGCACGTTTTCGGTGATCTCAGCTGTGGCCGCGCCTTGCTGCTCAACAGAAGCCGCGATGTTGGACGCAAACTCGTTCACCTGCCGGATGCTGGAAGTGATTTCCTGAATAGCTTCAACAGCATCCTTGGAAGAGCCCTGAATTTCGGCAATCTGCTGGGAGATCTCTTCGGTCGCCTTGGAGGTCTGGCTCGCCAGCTCCTTCACTTCCGTTGCCACAACGGCAAAGCCCTTGCCCATCTCACCAGCACGAGCCGCTTCAATGGTCGCGTTGAGTGCCAGCAGGTTGGTCTGCTCGGCGATGTCCTGAATGAGGTTCACCACCTCACCAATGCGCTGCGCTGTGCCGTCCAGATCCATCACCTTGGCATTGGTTGCCTGGGCTGCATCGTTGGTCTGCGTGATCACCTTGTTGGTGCGGGCGATCTGCTGCGCAATCTCTTCAATGGAGGTGGAGAGCTCCTCAGAAGCCGAGGCGACAGTCTGCACGTTGGCAGTTGCTTCTTCTGAAGCGGCAGAGGTCGCCGTGGTCTGAACGTTGGTGTTCTCCGCGATGTTCGCCAGTTCTTTGGAGGTCTGCTCCAGCTCGTCAAAGCGGCTATGGATAACACCCAGAGCGGTTTCTGCGGTACCGGAGAACTCCTCGATCAGCTTGGCCGCTTCCTTCTGGCGGTTGGCTTCACGCTCATGTTCCTTCTCCGCCTCAGACTGCAAGGTCTGGCGTTCTGAAACAGCAGTGACGAACACTTTCAAGGCGTTAGCCATCTGGCCGATTTCATCAGAGCGGTCTGTATACTGGACTTCGTCCTTCACATTGCCATCTGCCAGAGACTGCATACGGTGCGTCAGGTTGACGATTGGGCGGGCGATGGAATTGCCGATGAACCACAGGATGAGACAGCCAATAAGGCCGGAGCTCACTGCTGCAATCAGCGCCATATCGCGGGTGTAGCGTGCGCCTGCGCCCAGCTCGTCCGTGGTAACAGACATGCCGGCAAACCAGAACTGATCGGTCGTACCCAGCTGGAATTTCTCCAGAATAAACAAGCGGTCACCGATTTCCTGCACATTGGCCTTCTCGCGGACGCCGTTCATGATGGTCTCAATAACCGGACGCACCTTCTTGCCCAGAACGTCACGATCACTGTGGCTGACCCAGAGACCGCCTTCACTGACCACGGCCAGACGACCTGTCTCGTAGAAGTGCGCGGCGCTCATTTTCTCTTGCAGCTTGTCGAAATCCACGTCGATCACGACCACGCCAACAGGCTCGCCGCGGGCATTCAGGATCGGGTCCAGAACGGAAGCGGAGAGGATGGTCTTGCCTTCAACGTCAAAGGTGTAAGGCTCTGTTACGAATTGGCTTTTCTGCTGCATGGCCCGGCGCATGCGGCGCTGAACATCCGCACGGCCAATGTCTGCTGTCAGGGACTGCACACTGCCGTTTTCCATGTAGAAGTAAGGAACGAACTGGCCTGTATCAGAGGCGTACTTCTTGCCGATGTAATCTGCATCCTTGCCTGCAACATCCGGTTGCAGGAAGACGGCGATGCCGAGGATATCCGTGGTGCCGCGCAAGGCGGCTTCGGTCATCTGCGCGATGTTGGTGCGGGATGCTTCTCCAGTGCTGATCTCAGCACCATAAGTGTTTGCAAGCGTTGTGGAAATAACCTGCGACTCTTTTAAAAGATCCTGCGCGGTTACGGCCAGACCGGAGGCAACCGAGTTAAACAAAGCGCGGCTGTCTTCCTCAGCCGTTTGCATGCTGAGGTATGTCCCGATTGAAATTACGAGGGATGAGGCAACGAGAAGAACCGCTGCGGATGCGCTGACAATGCGATGACTTAGTTTCATTTTTTGCTTCGCCATACTGTAAAATTCAGTATGGGTTCTGCCATCTTCCACTCATATGACGCTGGTTTCAACCACCTAAGGTTGATTACCGCTCTCCTTGCGTAAATACAACAATCACTATTATTATAGTTTTGTTAATATTTAACTGGATATTGCCCCACAATACATGTTATAGATAAGCTTAAGTCAGATATTATTTCTGATATAGAACCCATTTATTCGACAGTACTAAAATAAAACTACAATCACTATTAGGGATTACCCATAAGTGCACAATGCATATTTTGGAATTAATCTTTGAAAAAGTCGAATACATAGCGGGAATATTACGTAGATCTTCCAGTGCAGACTTATCATCAGTGCTCAAGAGCATAAGTCGGTCCCTGCGTTTTTTGGGCAGGGGGATAACCGCCACCTTTTCCGCGCGTCCCAAACCGGGGATAGATTTTGGGCAGCAGTCGCTGCGTTCTTTTGCGTTGCTATGTAAGGCTCAAAACGAAAACGGGGCAAAGTCAGCAGACCTCACCCCATTTTACCAAATCACATCAGCGACTTACGCCTAAGCAGGCACCTTCTCCTGTTTTGCGTTGTTTTGTGCGTCGCTAAGCGTTTTTTTGCGTCGCTCGCGCAGCTTCAACGCTTTTTCCGCGTTGCCCGCTCGAACATGCCCGAAGCCGCGAACCTTCACCGGCCAGCTCAGCAGATCGTGTGCAGCTTTCTCTCCGGCTTCAGCAAGGTGGATGCAGACGAGATCCATGTCCGCCTCATATGATGAGCGCAGTTCATTTGCCAGAACGCGCTCCTCATTGTTGCGGAACGGGTCAAGGAACGACCCGCGCAGACCACGCAAGGAGGAGAGGAGGGAGAATAACTTCATCATCCACGGCCCAAACTCGGTCTTCACAGGTAGCCCGGTCACACGGTCCTTTCGTGCAAAGGGGCCACCGCCAATGTGGAAGCGCACATTCAGATCGCCCTCGAGGCTGTCCGACAGGTTTTGCCTGAACTGCGGCTGAGCGAACAGACGGGCGACTTCAAACTCGTCCTTATGCGCCAGAAGACGGAAATATTGCGTCGCGGCGGTGCGAAGTATCTGTTCACCCGCTCCGGCCTTTTTCAGCGCAACCAGCTTTTGACGGTAAAGTTTGCCAAGGCTGCTGCTCTGATAGTCCTTCAGGCGGTTCACCCGGTCTTCAATCAGCTCCTCAAGCGGCAACGGTCGATCCAGCTTCACCACCTGAGCAACAGGTGCCCGTGCTTTGGCAACGCGCTCCGGATCCAGCACCATCAGACGGCCCCAGTTGAAGGCCTCGAAGTTCTTGTCGCGGGCCACGCCGTTCAACTCGATAGCCTGACGGATGGACCCGAGCGTCACCGGAATGAGGCCACGTTGCCAGGCGGCGCCAAACAGCATCATGTTGGCCATCACCGCATCGCCGCACAGATCTTTCGCAGCCTGTGTGGTGTCGAAGTAGGCCAGTCGATCGCCAACCGCCTCTTGCAACCGCGCTTGCAGGTTGGGCGTGTTGATGTCCCAGTCCGGGTTCTTTGAAAAGTCGATGGTTGGCACCTCTTCCGTGTTCACCACCACCTGAGCGGAACCCTGGCGCAGGGTTGTCAGCGTCTCGTCGCCTGCTGTCACCACCAGATCACAGCCGATCACCACGTCTGCTTCGCCAACTGCCAGCCGTGCACTTTGCAGGCCATCGGCGGATTTGGCGATACGCATGTGTGTCATCACCGCACCGTACTTCTGCGCAAGGCCCGTCAGATCCAGCGTGGAAACGCGGCTGCCATCCAGATGCGCAGCCATGGACAGGATCGCGCCAATGGTGACAACGCCCGTGCCGCCAATGCCAGTTACCAGCAGTCCGGTCGCGCCGTTGATGGCGGGCAATTCCGGCTCTGCCAAAATCTCGTCGCCCACGCTTTCAATCTGACGCTCCGCAGGGGTGGTCGCCTTCTTCGGCTCAGCGCCGTGAATGGTCACGAAGCTGGGGCAGAAGCCCTCAACGCAGGAAAAATCCTTGTTACAGCTGGACTGGTTGATCTGCCGTTTGCGGCCCAGTGGCGTTTCCAGAGGCTCGATGGAAAGACAGCCCGACTTCTCGCCGCAATCACCACAGCCCTCGCAGATGTCCGGGTGAATGTAGGTGCGAACTTTCGGGTCTTCCCACTTGCCACGTTTGCGCAGGCGGCGGCGCTCTGTGGCGCAGGCCTGATCATAAATCAGCACCGTCACACCCTGTATCTCGCGCAGATCCCGCTGCACCGCTTCCAGCTCTCGCCTGTGGTGCACCTCAACGCCCGCCGGAATGGACTGAGCTTCCACCCGTTCCACATCCTCCGTCACCACAACCACCTTCTTCACACCCTCATTGAGCGCAGCGGTGATCAGCTGCGGCACGGACTGCTCGCCATCAACCGGCTGGCCGCCGGTCATGGAAACAAAACCGTTGACCAGCAGTTTGTAGGTCATGGTTGCATCAGCGGCCACGGCCTGTCGCATGGCCAGAAAGCCGGAGTGAAAGTAAGTGCCATCGCCCATGTTGGCGAACACATGCGGTTCATCGGTAAATGGCGCTTGCCCCACCCAGTGCATACCCTCACCGCCCATTTGGGAGGGAGCTTTGGTCTTCACCGGGTCATTGAAATACGCAATAGTGTGGCAACCAATGCCCGCTAATGCGCGGCTGCCATCGGGCACTTTGGTGGAGGTGTTGTGCGGGCAACCGGAACAGAACGAGGGACGGCGCACCGGCCCCGGTTTCAGCTTGATCGGCACCGGCACTTTGGCCTTCAGCCCGTCGTCCTCCAGAAACTCTGCAATGGCGGAAGCCACCTGATTGGCTGCCAGCACGCCGGAGTTCGGCAGCAAGCCCTTGCCCTGTACCTTCAGCGATATATCCGCATCAAACAGGGTGGATTTCAGCTGCTCCTCAACAACGGGGCGCTTCTCTTCCACCACGAGGATTTTCTTGAGACCCTTCGAGAAGTTCTCGATAATCTTCGGGTCCAGCGGCCACACCATGCCGATCTTGAGAATGCGGATGCGGCGCTTTTCCGTTTCAAGGGACGTCAGCCCCAGCTCGTTCATGGCCTGACGCAGATCGGAGTAAGACTTGCCCGAGGCGATGATGCCCACGTCTGCCTCGTGCGCATCATGGGTGATCTGGTTGATGTTGTTGGCCTGCGCAAAGGCCAACGCACGCGGAATTTTCTCTTCCAGCAACCGCTTTTCCTGCTGCACCGGCAGGTCGATCTCGCGAATCCAGACACCGCCCTGTGGGTCTTTCAAGTCCGGCTTCACCACCTCAATGCGATCCAGATCCACCTCCACGCTGGAGGCGCTCTCCACCACATCGGTCACCAGCTTCATGCCCACCCAGCATCCGCTGTAGCGGCTCATCTCCACCGCCAGAATGCCGTAGTCCAGAATATCCTGCGGGTTGGCGGGGTAGAGCACCGGCATACCCGACGCGATCAGCATATGATCCGACTGGCCTGCCACGGTGGAGGACTTGGCCGCATGGTCATCCCCACACAGCGCCACCACACCGCCCTTGGGGTGCGTGCCGGCAAAGTTGGCATGGCGGAACGCATCGCCAGAACGGTCCACGCCCGGCGTTTTGCCGTACCAGAAGCCGACCACGCCATCCTTGTTGCGCATCTTCATGTTGCCCACGTGCTGTGAGCCCCAGATGGCCGTTGCCGCCAGATCCTCATTCACGCCCGGTTGAAACACGATGCTGTGCTTGTCCAGATGCAGCTGCGCCCGCCACAGCTCCATATCGTAGCGCCCCAGCGGAGACCCGCGATAACCGGAGATAAAAGCGCCCGTATTCAGCCCCGCCAGCTCATCGCGCATACGCTGCTGCAGCGGCAAACGCACCAGCGCCTGATTGCCAGTGAGAAACACAACGCCGCTGGTCTGGGTGTACTTGTCATCCAGCGACGGCGCGTTATGGCGTTTTGACGGGGTCGGCTCACTGCTTTTTTCTTCAGAAACCATCAGGTTACTCTCACAAATGTCTGGCGTTGCCGCAGGACGGCAGGAATTTATCTGCGAAGAAACGGGCCGTTTTTTTGGAAAATTATTTTTGGAGCGTGGCCTACTCGCATTATTACGTAGACCCATACTGCATGAAATATCAGCGGATGTACAATAATCCCTTTGAATACAACAGATAACCAAACTGACCGCCCTGAAGCCTCTGATTTCCTTGAGACTTCAGCAATCCGCTACGGCAGTTTCATCTGAAGGCTGCGCACCTCCCTCAAACGCAAAAATGGAGCCGTAATGGCTCCATTTCTCTCCGGAAACTCAAAGGTTTGCTCGGTTGGCCGCCTTACTGCGGCAGCAGGACGTCGCCTTTGCCGTTTTGGACGACCAGCAGAATGCAGTCTTTTGGGCCGACGCAGGCATCGTCGTGGTACTCTTCGCCCGGCTGCATCACGAAGGAGCCAACCGGCAGCACTTCTTTTTTGCCCGCGCGGGTGTGTTCCCACTGACCCTGAATGGTGACCGCATAATAGGTGTTGGTGTGGCCGTGCTCGCCCACGTGGAAACCGCCCGGGATCTTCAGGTACATACCATAGGGGCCAGTCTCACGGTCGCCCCACAACACGGAAAGGTGCAATGGCGTGTTGCCAAACTGGGTCCACTCAATGTCTTTCAGCGGGGTCATGTGGTCCTCATCTCCACCAGCAAACGCAGCGGTGGATAGGGCGATAAGGGCGGCGGCGCTGATGGCCTTCAGGGCGGACTTGAACATGGATACTCCTCGTAACTCTCTGTTTTTATGAGCGTAAAGCGATGTGCTTTTGATGTGAGGCTGAGACTAGCGATTGCCCTGATCCTGTGAAATATGCATAGTTGCAGCGAACAAGGGCGGACATGCATATGAAACTGAGCGCAGACGATCTTCTGGTGATTATGCACCTGACACGCGAACGAACGCTGGAGAACGCAGCTCTCGCGCTTGGCAAGGACACCTCCTCTGTGTTTCGCGGGATTAAGCGCATTGAGGCCAAGGTGGGTGAGCCGCTGTTCACCCGCTCCCGCGCCGGTTTCAAACCGCTGCCGTTGGGTCTGGCACTGTGTGAGCAGGCCGAGCAGATCCATGCAGGACTTTCCGCAGCTGACGCTTTGTTGGGAGGCGAAGACACCGGGCTTTCTGGCCCGCTGCGAGTGACGACCACGGACCTGCTGCTGCAAAGCGTGATCCACCCTCACCTTGCAGCGTTTCGTGAGGCCCACCCCAACCTGCAGCTGGAATTCAACGTCACCAACAATTTCGAGAACCTGAGCGAGCGCCGCTATGATGTGGCCCTGCGCCCCACCAGCCAGCCGCCGGAAGATATGATTGGCCTGAGACTGGGCACCATCGATTACAAGCTGGTGGCTGCACCAAGCTATCTGGATGCTTTGGGAGATGGATTGCCGGACTTTCAGGAGCTGACATGGCTGATCCCCGGTGACAGCTTGCAGGCACATCCGGCCACAGAGTGGTTTCGTGAAAAGGTGCCCTCACCGGCTAGCATGCTCCGCTATGACAGCATGGCGATGCTTGCCGGGGGCATCCGCAGTGGTCTGGGCGTCGGCATCTTGCCCGACATACCAACGCTTCTGGATGGCCTGCGAGATGTTGGTGAGCAGCCTGCCATCTATCAGACCGATTTGTGGCTGCTCTACCATCCCTCCAACCGCGGCAATCCAAGGATCACCGCGTTTGATGGATTTGTGCGCGGGGCGTTAGCCGCTTAGGTCAGAGCAGATCTGCGATCAGATTTCTCTTCACGCCCCATCTGCGGCTTTCCAGTGCTTTGCGGCTGTTTTTGGAAAGGTCTCCCGCCAGCACAAACCGGACATCTTTGGTCTTAACATCCTTGGCCGCGAGGCTTCGGGTCACTTTCCAGATGGTCTTGGCGTTGTAAGAGGTCCAGCTCAGGTAATCGTAGGGCAGCACCACGTTGACCGTATTATCAGCCTGATACGCCACCACCACATCATGGTGCACTTCTACCTTCTTGATCTTGCTGCTTTCATGCAGACGGCCCAACATCTCCACCTGCATCAGCGCAGCAAACGCTTGCGGGCGGGATTTCGCGCCAGAGGCGTGCTTCATGAGAGTATCAATGCCCTCAAGGTCTTTCGCCTCTGTAGCAAGGCCGGTGAAGATGGTTTTCTCCGTTGGCGTGAAGTGCGCATTGAGCAGGAACGGTTCTGTGCTTTCCTTGGCAATACCCGCTTTCGCCAGTCGCTCCCGGTTGATGTCGGCCATCGCTTCCGGGTCTTTCAGAAGCGTTCTCTTCGTCAGACTATCTGCCGTCTTTAAGCTGCTGATAATGATGCTGCCCACACCCGGAACAAAACTCAAGCCCTGATCCACGCCAAACTGACCAGCAGCATGATAGTTGGCCAGCTCTGTCATCTCATCCCGCAGCGGGGTGAAGTGCGTGTATGGGTCCACTTTCATTTCAAAGGCAATCTTGCGGATGGCTTCCGGACGGCCAAAGAAGCCGCTGATGAAACCGTCTTCCTCACGCTCAGCCGTTTCCTGCGGCATGTTTCCTCGTGTTTTCACAAAGGTCGCCGCTTTGCCCACGCCCTTGCGCACGGATTTCACCATGCCTTTGGCGTTGCCATATACATTCTTGGCGGCGGTGACAGGCGCCGTCACCGTTGTGTAAACCGATTTGATTGGGGTGATGACGGCTGTGCCTGCACTCTTGGCAAAGGCAACCGCCTTGTTTCTTTCACGCAGAACGGCCAGCGCGTTCAGCTCGTGGATGTGATCCTCCATGAACTGCCTGCCCTGTACGGTGTAAGCCCCATCCTCGGTTTTGATGGCGAAGACCGCAAACCGGCCATTGCTCGGCGCATCTGCGCTGATGGTGTAGGTCTCGCTCTGCAAGGGAACGGAGAGAAGATCCGCAGCGGCGAAGTATTTCGGCGGCTCTTCCAGCTTGCGAAACGCAGCAGGCATCTGCCCCGTTTGCTCCATCGGCACCTCGCTGGCCGCCACCTCATTGTGCGAGGGACTATCAAACAACCCGTGCTTATCCTGATGGCTGGCACAGGCAGAAACGGACAAAAACACCAGCAGCGTAAACGGCTTTTTTGCAGATAACATAAGAACTCTTTGGCCCGGAGAGAAAGGTATATCAGCAGCAGAATTTCACAAAAACGGTAACGACACGGTTATGCGGTAAGATGTTGTAATATTTATATTTATTCCGCTATTCGCCATAACCCCTGAAATACAATTAAGCAGCACTTCAGAAATCGTACCCTTAGTTTCCGAAGCTTTCGCGGCAGAGCTGTGCGCTCTAACATTTATCAGCGAAAACTCTGATTTTCTCACCACCTGTTTTCGGCGGTTTTAGAGACACAGCATGGAAATTGAACTGAACAGGTCAGAGCAAAAACATCAGGCTGCTCCCACCTCCTACGAAGCCTTGTCCGGGCATGACAAAGCAGCTTTGCGTGCGATGATAGAGGACCCGGCAGCGAGCCAGATCATTCCCAAGGGCTTTCCCAAAGATCGCTTTCTGAGCGAGATTTCTCTGCGCGGGTGGGCCAAGGTGGTTGACGTCGAACCTGAGCTAACAGCCAACGGTGCCTTTCGATGCTGGCAAATCACTGAAAAGGGGGCAAAGCGGCTGCCCAATTATCTGGTTGCCATTTCAGCCGCCAGAGTAAACTGCAGAATGCTTGAGAACAGCACAGTCTTTCTCGCCGGTTTCGTGGCGAAGTTCTCGCTCTGCTATATAACTTTGCAAGCGCTGTTCGCTGTCTTTGGGTTTGTCGCAGATAAACTGCAGATAGATCTCACAGGCCCTGCTGAGTATCTTTCCATCGCTGTCATCACCGTATCTCTCTTCGGGGCGCTTTATTTTTCTTCACGACTTTGGATGTTTAGTGAACTAGAAGACACGCGTCTCCAAAACATTGCCTATATTCAGTTCATCAAAGACAAAACCAAGATTATTTTGATCCTACTGGCGGGCTCTTTTCTCGCAGTTCATGGCAGTGTTGAGTTATTCGCGGTGGTAACCGGTCTGAAAGCCGAGTTTGGCTCACCGTACCGCTTGCTCATTCAATCAGCACTGCTTTGTGTGCTCGCAATGATCTTCTTGCCCGGCATCCTTGATAAGCACCTGAGATACCAAGCAAAGAAACGCACTGCAGCGCTTTAGCCCCCTCTCCTCACACCGCCAATATCATCTTTGCGCGGAAGGCTAGTCCTGCCTCCGTGGTGTCCTGATCTAGTTCGGCGCGGGCGCGGAGGACTTGGCCCTGGCGCAGGTCGAACATCAGGCGGGCGCGTTCCAGAGAAGGGAAGTCGGCGGGCAGGTTGCCCAGTTCTTTTTCCTTCTCAAACCGGGAGGCGAGGCGTTCGTCGGCACCGGTGATGGCATCCTGTAGACGCTCGGTGGTGCCTTCCACCTCTCCCACCGTGGTTGAAACGCAGTTGCCGAGGAAGCAGCCTTTGCTGCCGCTTTCGTGGTTGCTGGCGTAATCGATGGTGGAGCGCATGAAGGCGATCACGGCTTTTTCGATATCCGGCTCACTCTCAAACGCCACCAGCGGAGCACAGCCGTCATCATTGGAGTAGCGATCAATCGCCTCCAGATAGAGCTGATGCTTGTCACCGAACACCGCATACAGGCTGGGGCTGTTGATGCCCATGGCGGAGGTGAGGTCCTTCATGGACGCTCCATCATAACCTTTTTTCCAGAACACATTGATGGCGGCTTGCAGTGCTTCATCGCGATTGAAGTTTCTTGGGCGTCCCATTTATTTTGTATCATCCATTACAAAACGATTGACTCTTGTCTGAAGTCCAGTTTAATAACGTTCATTACAAAACTCAAGGAGGCTTTTGTGAAACATACAGCATTGGCTGCGGGACAGGTGTTTCCGCAGCTGTCCGTCAAGTCTGTTGCGGGTGGCGAGCTGACGCTCGGCACGCCGGGACCAGACTTCGACTGGCAAATGATTGTGGTGTATCGCGGCGCCCACTGCCCGCTCTGCACCCGCTATCTGAAGCAGCTCAACGACATGCTGAGTGAGTTCCACCAGCTGAAGATCGAAGTGCTCGCAGTTTCCGCAGATAATCTGGATCGCGCGCAGCGCCAGCTGGTTGACGTGCAGCCAGACTTCCCGGTTGGGTATGATCTGAGCATCGGGCAGATGCAGGAGCTGGGCCTTTATATCTCCCAGCCTTGGTCTGCGCAGGAAGCCCCTTCTCCGTTCGCCGAGCCCGGTCTGTTTGTGGTGAATGACAAGCAGGAGCTGCAGCTCGTGGACATTTCCAACACGCCGTTTACCCGGCCTGATCTGACCGCACTGATTGGTGGATTGGGGTTCATACGCAACCCGGACAATCACTATCCAATCCGCGGCACGTTTAAGTAAATCCGAGGCTTTTTGAGCGGCTTTCTGTAACCGCGCACCTCGTAAAACCCACGTAACACAACGCCCCATAGGACGATCCAACTCAGCCACCACATGAGCTGAGAACCCTTGATCTTACCCTGATGACCGCGAAAACACGAAGAAAGACAAAGCAATGACTAAGGCGACGCACACAGTGGAAGCAATCCGCGCTGCAATGGACCACCTGATCGACCGCGCCACCAACTACGACATTGATGCGCTGCAGAGCATCTATCACGATGACTTCCACACCACCCTTGTTGCACCGGACAGCACCGTGACCACCTTCAACAAGCAGGAGTTTATCGAGCATTTCCGCAAGCAGGCGGAAGCTGGCAAACACCAGCTGAACACATGGGCCGAGTGGCATGATTTTCATATACTCGGCGACACAGGCGTTTCCGTTCTCACCCGTAAACATAGCGGTATGAATGATCAGGAAATGAAGCTCCTCTGCAACATCGAATGGCGCTTCGAAGACGGCCGCTGGCAAGTCCTCCGCGAAGCCATCTTCATGCAACCACTGGACAGCTGATACCGCGCCTTCCCTTCCAATGAGCGACTTAGGGGGCAGCCCCTAAGTCATCGCCGTGGCGGAGTTGAGGTTCCTCCGCACTCTGGTCGCGCCGGAGCCTAAAGGCATGCGCTTTTGGTGGCGTCGCATACTCCCTGAACCTCACTGGAGAATTCTTATGAGCAATCGTTTGGCTAACAAGGTTGCCTTCATCACCGGAGGCAACAGTGGAATTGGGCTTGCCACCGCAAAAGCCTTTGCAGCTGAAGGCGCAAACGTCGTCATTCTGGCCCGCACACAGGCCAAAGTGGATCAGGCCGTTGCCAAAATTGGTAAAAATGCAATGGGTGTTGTTGGTGACGTAGCCGATTTGCCTTCCCTGCGAAAAGCGTTTGAGCAAGTCAAAGAAGTCTATGGCCGGATTGATGTGGTCTTTGCCAATGCAGGCATTGCCCCAGCCACGCCACTGATCGAAAGCGGACCGGAGCAGCTGGACCGTGTCTTCGACGTCAACTTCAAAGGCGCCTTCTTCACCGTACAATATGCCCTGCCGCTTCTGGCCAAAGACGCCTCTGTGGTTCTGGTCGGCTCGTGCATCAGTGAGATGGGCACAGCAGGGTATTCGGCCTATGCGGCGTCCAAAGCTGCGGTGCGTTCCCTCGCCCGCACACTGACGCCAGATCTTTACGAGATCGGCGCCCGCATCAACGTGCTCAGCCCCGGCCCGATTGAAACACCTGCACTCTCCAATGGCGGGCTGACCGATGAGCAGGTGAAGGCCACAAACGAAGCCTTTGGCAACCTTCTGGCCGCTGGCCGTGTTGGTCAGCCAGAGGAAATGGCGGCTGTTGCGGTGTTTCTGGCCTCCTCTGAATCCTCCTTCATGCGCGGTGCGGATGTGCAGGCAGATGGCGGCATGAACCAGATTCGCCTGCCCCGCGCCTCCTGACCGCGAACGGGGCGCGCTCGCCCATCCCGCAAGCGGGGTGGGCTTTTCATTCAACATTCTCAAGGTTTTAAGTCATGCCATCAGTTAATCCCGGCACAGTCATTCTCAACGGCGAAAATCCTTTCATCTGGCTGAGCGAGACCAAAGACGGCCCACGTACATCAGAAGCAAGCCTTTGGACCATCACTTATTCTCCGCAGGGCGCAGGCCATGCGCTGTTCATCAAAAGCGAGCTGACTGACAATGAGTGGCGCATCTACACAGACAACGTGGAGATGACCCGTTGGCTGCAGTCCACTGTGCAGGGCATGCTGGTGCCAGACACCAAAGACCAGAGCATCCCCACCATCAACGCCGAGTTTGACCGAAGGGGCGACACCCAAAAAGCATGGAGACAGACCATCCGCAGTGCGGAGGATGAGATCGTGATGTCATGGTTCGATATGCACCAACCGCTGCTGGTCAGCGATGACACAGTCAGCGACCTGCCACTTCGCCCTTATGGCGTGAGTGCGGTGATGATCCCGGCGGAGCGAGCAGAGCTCACCGTGAACGGCCAACAAGCTCGCGGTCAGATCTGGCCCATGGATCTGGACGGCCACGCCTTCACTACCGGCGCTTTGGCCTTCTCCGAAAGCTGGCGGGCATAGGCCATTTCGTTTCAAAAATTCTGATTTCAGGAGATCTCAATGCCACACTACACAATGACCCGCCGCAAGGTGATGCTCACACTCACCGCTGCTGCTGCCAGCACCATGCTACCACCCGTCAGCTTTGCGGCAGAACTGGCAGTCACGAACCTCGGGAAGCTGAGTGTTTCAACTCTCTCAGACGGTCACTTCGACCTGCCAAACAACTGGTTCGCCAATGCGGACGCTGACACCCTTGCGGCTGCAGGCGACCCCGTCGTTGTTGGTGCAAACGTCTGGCTGGTGCGCACAGCCAAGCGACTGGTGCTGGTTGATACCGGCTCCGGCGACGTGTTTGCAGACTCTAACCCAAACGTTGGCAAGCTGGAGGCACTGCTGGCTGCTGAGGGCATCAGCAAAAACGACATCACAGACATCGTCATCACCCACATGCATGCCGACCATATCGGCGGGTTGATGGGCCCTGATGCCAACGGGTTCAGCAATGCAAAGATCCACATGGCAGAGGCCGAATGGACTTATTGGACCGACCCATCTCTGGCCGAACGGGTGCCGGATGCGATGAAACCTCTTGTAACTATCGCCCAAGCCATCGCTGTGCCGATCAAAGATCAGGTGATGACGTATCAGGGTGAAACAGATCTGGGGGATGGCCTCACGCTCATTCCGCTTCCCGGCCATACACCAGGTCACAGCGGCTTGCGTATTGCCAGTGGTGGCAAGGAACTCTGGATCATCGGCGATGCCATTATCTCGGAAGTTTTGCAGTTCAAACACCCTGAGATCACATACGGCCTCGACATCGACCCGCAGCAGGCCACCAAAACACGCAAGGACCTGCTCACGCGCCTTGCAGCAGACGGCATCCCACTGGCAGCGACACACCTAAGCTACCCCGGCATGGGTCACGTCACGCAGGACGGCGATGGCTTCATCTTTAAGCCACTAAGCTAATTGCAGAGTTTGCGCCTCTTCTTTGAGGCCAGTTCAGCCGGTTGGCCTCCGTTCCCCAAGCGGAGTTCAACCGGCGTTGCTTGCTCTGGCTCCTTTGCTGACCTAGCATGATTGCCGTGTTTTAACGCTGCACGAAAGCAGCGCATTATTTGAGCAAAGCAATTTTGAAGATGAGAGACGGAATGAAGCAAGTAGATAAATACGACTGGAAAGGGTCCTGGAAGTACCATAGGGAAGAACTTATTTTATGGGCAGTAACTGCGTTATTCTATTATCTTTTTGTAAGCGAAGCAGACCCATCAAAATACAAAAGCATACTGTACTTTATGAGTGTTTTCCTTCCACCTTTTACAGCGGTCCGCATCATATTGTCTGCCAAAATGGGTCGACCGATAGACACTGTTTTCAGAAAATCCAAGAAGGATCATGAATCGGAATAGTCATCCAGCATCACATTGCGCTATGCGGGTTACTTGCCTAGCATCAAGGCTCTTTTTCCAGGCTGCACGAGCGCAGCACTCCATTTGAGCAAGGTATTTTGAAGATGAGTGACACCGGCATTTCACAGCTAACCGAGGCCTATGGCATCATTCTGTTTACGGAGAGATTTGAGGCCTGCGTGGCGTTTTATGAGCATACGCTGGGGCTTACAGTGATTGAACGCGCGCAGGAGCTGGTTAGCTTTCAGTTTGGCAGCGGCTACCTGATGGTAGAACGTGGCGGGCACGGAAGCGAGGGGCAGAAGTCACGCACCCAGAATCCCTGCGTGCTGCGGTTCAACATGGATGATATCGACACGGCCATCGATGTTCTGCGCGCCAAAGGCCTCGATGTGACAGCACAAGTCTTCGACTGGGGCACCATCGCTTCCTTCACCGATCCGGATGGCAATCTGTGTGAGCTCAAATCCCCTGCCCTCGTAGGCGCATAGCACAGCCGCTCCCCGAAAGCGGTGGGCCATCGGGGATGTTTTCCGGCAACAGACAGCGCTTATTTCCAGTAGTTGTTGGCTGCTGCGATGGTGCTGAAGTGTTCGGCGACTGTTTGCGAGGCGGCGATGAGGGCCTCAGAGTCATACTCGTACATGAGCCGCATGGCAGAGCGGACTTCGGCGTCCGGCTGCATGAATTTGATGGCCATGCGGGAAAGTTTTACGGCGAGAGCATAGCCCTCTTCCGGGGTTGCGGTTTGCAGTGTTGGGAGCCAGTTCTCATCCATAATTCGCATCCTTGTGATTTGGCGATTTTGGAAGAGTCTGTCAGGCCAGAGACAAGCGCAATCTCCCCAATTTCCATTGGGATTTGTTGGAGGGGATCAATCAGTGAAACAGGCAGAAGCACAGCGCTCCTGCCCTTTCAAACTTACTGTTATTTGCCGGAAACCTGCTGATAGACAGTTGGCTGGCCACCCGTTGCTTTTGGAAGGGTGTAAACGGTGTAGTTGGTGTCCGCATCCGGCTCGCCCATGCCCAGTGAGCCCATTGGCATGCCCGGCACGCTCAGGCCCTTGATGTCAGGGCGTTCCTCCAGAACGCGCTTTACGGCTTCAAGCGGCACATGGCCTTCCATCACATAGCCATCCACCACAGCTGTATGGCAGCTCTGCATGTTTTCCGGCACGCCCACCTGGCGCTTCACGGTGTCCAGATCTTCCGTATCACGAACCGTTACGTTGAAGCCAGCATCCTCAAGCGCATCAGACCACTGGGAGCAGCATCCGCAGTAAGGAGATTTGTAAATGGTCAGGTCCTTGTCGCCCTCAGCATGGGCGGCGAAGGAGAATGTACCAGTGGTGAGAGCGGCTGCGAAAACGCCAGCCAGCAGGTTCTTTTTGGAGATCATTATCTATCCAATCCAGATTCTGTTTTAATTTAGGATGTTACAGAAGAGTGCTGCTTATGCAGCCCGTTGGATTGGAGGTCGGTCTATGGAAGATTGATGCGCCGCCAGCAGCCCATTTTGTACGGGCACGTCTATCGACATGGCAGCATACGCTGGTGAGGGCGCGGCACTATCTGGAGCAAGCACCATCGCGGCAATACAGGCCACAGCTGCGGCAGTGGCTTCGCCATCTTCCTCACAGCAGCAACACGGCATTTCCTGATTGGTCATCTGAGAAGACTGTTCCGCATGCACCATCACCATCTGCAGGGCATCCGCCGTTTGCTGTGCAGCCAGCGCCGTCGGCATGCTGGAAGCATGGGGCGCCGTTACAAACACAAGCAGCAAAATGGTCAATACGCGAAACATGCCCGCACCCTAGGCACACACTGCGGCAAGATCAAGTTAAACTGCTGTAATCTGATGTCGCAGGCAGACGCTGCGACACTTTGAGCCAATTTGTGCATTTCGCAGAAAAAAGCGCTTGACCTCAACTTAACTTGAGGAAGTACCCAGTTGTCATCTCATCACAAGCGGGTGGAGGCTGTTCCCCCAAATCTGGCGCAAAACTGCGCTTTTGCCTCCCCCGAACAGGACTGGAGAAATGACATGAGTAAACCCAAAGTCGCCTACATGGTAGCCAGCAGCTTTATGCCAAAGGGCCACGGCTCTATCGACGCTTACGGTGAAAAAGCCGTTCCGCTTATTGAAGCTGCAGGTGGCGAATGCATTGTTTTCGGCGGCCCGGATCAACCCTTTGAACATCTGGAAGGCGTGTGGAACACCAACGCACAGCTGACGCTCTTCCGCTTCCCAAGCATGGAAGCCCTCATGACATTCTGGAACTCTCCTGAGTATCAGGAGATCAAACACCTCCGCACAGACGTAATCCCGCCGAACTTCACGATCGCCGTGGAATCCAGCGTCTAAAGGGATGACAGCGCTCTGCCACCCCCAAGACACGGCAGAGCGCCCACCACCACGCGTGACGCATGGGCAACAGGCTTGCTTTATTTCGCTGAAAAGCTGGGTTTTGCAGACAAGGAGCAGATCAGCCGATAGTCTTCGAAGATTGCTTCAGAGATTTTATCGATGCCTTTTTCACGCGCTATTTTGTTTTATCAGATCAGCCTCACCAGCTTTCAGTTTCCCCGCGCCATGCTGAGCGTGCTGTTTCCTTATCTAGTCACCGTCCACCTTACCGAAAGTCCGGAGCGGGTCAGCTATGCTATGACAGCTTCCATGCTACCCAACTTGTTTGTACTGCTGTTTGCTGGTGCTGCCGCTGATCGCCTGAACAAGCGCAGGCTGTTGGTTTTGCTGCACATTGCCAATGCTCTGCCGGTGTTTGGATTGGTTTTGCTGCTGCACTTTGGCTGGGTTGGGTTTGAACAGCTGATCCTCTTTGCCCTGCTCTCCGGCAGCGTGCTGGCATTCGTCCAGCCCACACTGGACGGCATGCTCAATCACATCTCCGCCAGCAGCATCGGGCGCAGCGTGACCCTCTCCGTTGGCATGCTCTACCTCGTTACGCTTGCAGGGTTTGCTCTGGCCAGCACCGTGGAGTGGGTCGACCTTGCCCCATTGCTCGCCACGTCTGGCCTGCTCTTTCTCACCGGGATCATCACAAGCCTTCGCCTGCCGGACACCCCGACCCTGCAGAAAACAGACAGGCCCAGCATCTTTCATGAGATCCGGGAAGGGATCGGACTGGTGCTATCCTCCAAGACACTAAGATTACCGGTGTTTCTGATGAGCTCAGCAGGCCTTATTCTGGGTGGACCCTACGCCGTATTGATGCCGCTCATCCTGCGGGATACCTATCAGGCGACAGGGTTTGACTTTGCATTGGCCTTTGCCACCTTCATGATTGGCGGAGCCTGCTCCAGCGGTTTGCTACTGAGAGTGGAAGCCATCCGAAACCCCGTGCCTCTGCTCATTGTAGGTTACAGCTTTGGCGGGTTTGCCTTGCTTTTCTGGGCTGTCTCTCCACCTTATTGGGCTTTCCTCGCCAGCATCTTCTTTTGGGGCATTGGCGGCGGCATCTGCCTCAACATGAGCCGCACCATTTTACAGGAGCAAGCGCCTTCCACCCACAAATCCCGAGTGCTCAGCGTCATGTATCTGGGTGATGAAGGCGGCGCACCTCTTGGCAGCCTGATGACCGGCGCTTTGATTTCCACCTTCACCCTCGCAACTGCTTCTGCCATCCCCGGCACCATGGTTCTCCCCATCTCCCTCCTCCTTCTACTCACCCTCAGCCTCCAACGCCGTGGTACGCAGGCAACACAGGATGTGGGTGGATAGGGGCAGCACGGCATGTGTCTTGACTTCCCGTGCAAACCGCATAGTCTCAGCGGCATTCAAGACGTGAGGAGATAAAGCGATGAACAAGAACAGGACAATCCATTCGACCTGCCCTGTTTCTGTGAAAGTTCATCACCATGCCTTTGTCAATCTCCCTCAACCACGTGTCCTGGGCGCTTCCTGACGGCACAGCCCTTTTTTCTGATCTCAACCTTCAGTTTGCTCCGCTCCGCACCGGCCTGATCGGCCGTAATGGCACGGGCAAAACAACGCTGCTGAACCTTATCAGCGGTGCGCTTCCGCCTGCTTCCGGTTCCATTTCCGTCAACGGTTCCATAGGCCTGCTGAAGCAGCAGCTGCAAAGCAGACCGCAGGAAACAGTGGCCGATCTGTTTGGCATCACCGATGCTCTGTGCATTCTGCAAAAGGCAGAAGCCGGAACGGCCAGCATGGAAGAGCTGGCACACGCTGACTGGACGCTGGAAAGCCGAGTGGAAGCAGCCCTTGCCTCAATGGGATTGGAAATCGCAGCGGGCCATCCCCTTACAGCCCTTTCCGGTGGTCAAATCACCCGTTGCCGCTTGGCAGCTCTTCAGTTTCACGATGCGGATTTTCTTCTGCTCGATGAACCCACCAACAATCTGGATGCCGATGGACGGGAGGCTCTTGGTGCTTTTCTTGCCAAGTGGCGGAAAGGTGCGATCATCGTCAGCCACGACCGCGCTTTGCTGGAGCAAATGGATTGCATCGTGGAGCTGACCACGCTGGGAACCTCCGTTTTTGGCGGCAACTACAGCTTCTACAAGGCTCAGAAAGCGCTTGAACTGGCAGCCGCCGAGCAGGATCTGGCATCTGCTGAAAAGCGCATCGGAGAGCTGAACCGCAAGATCCAGAGTGTGGCAGAACGCAAAGCCCGCAAAGATGGCGCTGGCCACCGTGCCCGTGCCAAGCGCGACCAACCCAAGATCCTCCTCAATGCCATGCGCAACAAGGCGGAAAACACGCTTGGCGAAAACTCAGTTCTGGCGACACGCTTGCGGGAGGACGCTGAGCAGCAATCCAAAGCTGCCCGGGAAAAGATTGAGGTTTTGGAGCCCCTCAGCATCTCCATCGCCTCCTGCGGCATTGCAAATGGCCAACGGGTGCTGACAGCTGAAAGCCTGAGCATCGGTTATACTGTTGACCGGCCACTGCTGAGAGACTTTTCGCTGGTCATCACCGGGCCAGAACGGGTCGCCATCAAAGGCGCCAATGGCTCTGGCAAAACCACCCTGCTGAAAACGCTGGTGGGCAAGCTGCCGCCCCTCTCCGGCACCTGCCAGCTCGATCCCTCTGCCCGCGTGCTGGATCAACACGTCAGTCTGCTGGATCCGGAGCTTTCGGTGCTGGAGAACTTCCGGATGTTGAACTCAGAGCAGGATGAAAACACCTGCCGCGCTATCCTCGCCCGCTTTCTCTTCCGTGGGGAGGCCTCAACACAGCAGGTCAAAACCCTCAGCGGCGGCATGATGCTCCGCGCTGGCCTCGCCTGCGTTCTGGGCGCCGCCCAACCACCCAAACTGCTCATCCTGGACGAACCCACCAACCATCTCGACCTCACCGCCATCGAGGCCATCGAATCCGCCCTCACCACCTACAACGGCGCCCTCCTCGTCATCAGCCACGATGCAACGTTTCTGGAGAACATCGGCGTAACGCGAGAGGTGATGCTCGGGGAGACGGTGGGGGTGTAGCCTCACAAATGCTTCACCTTCAGTGTTCCGCCCCAGCGGCTGTTGAGGTAGTCGGCGACGAGGGAGCGGTGGCATTCGTGGGGGAGTTTTTCGGAACATAGAAGGCAGGCGTCATCGAACATGTCTGCCTTAAGTTTGCTCTCCACTTTGCGCTCGGAAAGCAGGCCCATGAACCGGTCTTTGAAGATGGTCCAATCGCCTTTTTCCTTTTTGAAGGCCTTGAACATATCCTGATCTGGCGCCAACAATGGCTGATGCTCATAGCCTATGCCGCCGATGGCTTCCAAGAAGAAGGCCAGATCATTGGACTTGGCAAAGCCAGCCAGTTGAGAGGTGTTGTTCAGCCGCACATCAATCACCTTCTTCACGCCCGCATCTTGCAGGCGGCCGAAGAAGTTTTCTGCGGTGGTTTTGGTGAAGCCGATTGTGGTCAGGTTGCTCATAGTCGTCTCTCGGGCACAAAGTTCTCAATATGGTTTAGTTCATCAGCAGCACAGGCGCCATGCTGGCGATCAAAAGCAGGGCCATGCCGATGTTGAACACGGCAATCCGATTGCCTTTAGCGAGCAAGTTGCGCAGGGCTGAGCCAGATAGCGCCCACACGCTGATGCTCGGAATGTTCACCACCGCGAAGACCGCAATGAGCAACAACAGGCTGGTCATGTAGCTCTCTGCGCTGGTGTAGGAAACAGTCACAATCAGCGCCACCGCCCATGCTTTAGGGTTGAGCAGCTGAAACAGGGACGCCTGCACAAAAGAGATCGGTTCTGCCATCTTTTCCGTTTCACCAGAGCCAAGCGCACGGCTGCGGCCAATCTTGAGCGCCAGCCATAAAACGTAAGCAGCGCAGGCAACACGCAATGCAGTGTAAAGCATTGGAAGCTCAGTGAGCACTTGTCCAAGCCCAACGCCGACGCCAAACACCATGGAAAGAAACCCGAGGCTGATGCCGAACACCAATGGCAAAGACCGGCTGAACCCGAAATTTGCCCCAGAGGCCAGCAGCAGGAAGTTGCCCGGACCAGGTGAAATGGACATAACAAACGCAAAACCCATCAGGGCGAGGGCACTTTCTAAGCTCATGGAAAACTCCTTTTGTTGTACAAGCTTTGACAGGTTCGCATCGCCAACATAATGTCTATGCATCTCTCTTTTTTATCCAGAACGCTCAATTGCCATGGAAATGAATAGAAACGACATCCTCTCGGAGATTTTCACCGGACTGCAGATCTCAAGTGATACTTACTTCAGAACGCACTTTGCCGGAGACTTCTCTATCGCTATTCCGACAGAGCAACGGCGCATCCGGTTTCACCTTGTCCTGCGTGGGTCCTGTTGGCTTTGTATGGAGGGTGAGCCGCCGGTGTTTCTGGAGGAAGGAGACGTGGCGCTGATCCCCAATGGCGCGGCGCAGATGATCAAATCCGATCCCGCTTTGCCTTCGGTTGGGCTGGGTGAACTCCTTACTGGCGGTGCCTTGCGCGATGGGTGCCTGCATGTTGGCGAAGGAGCTGACACCAACTCCCTGCTCTGTGGATTCTGCCAGTTTGATGAGGAGCTGGATCACCCCATTCTCTCCAGCCTGCCCGCTTCCCTAAGGCTTCGCTTGCAGGATCTGGGGTCTGAGCCGTGGCTGGCCGCAACGCTCAAACTCATTGCGCTGGAAGCCAACTTCAACGGGCAAGGGTCCAGCGCGATCCTGAACCGGTTGATTGAGACCATCGTCATCCAAAGCACGCGAACACTCAGCGCCCGCCCTAGCGAAGATGCACAAGCTGGATTCATTGCAGCCTTGGGAGATAAGTCTCTGTCCCGCGCAATCACAGAGTTCCACCGCGCACCGGAGCAGAACTGGCAAGTCACAGACCTGGCAGAGATCGCGGGCATGTCGCGGGCCAGCTTTGCCCGCCACTTCATCCGCCACGTTGGCAAGCCGCCTATGGAATATGTACGCGACTGGCGCCTGATGCGCGCTCGCAGCCTGCTGACAGACACCAACCTCAGCAGCGAAGAAATCGCCACCCGCTGCGGCTACAACTCTCTCCCCTCCTTCTCCAAACTCTTCAAAAAACGCTTTGGCATGGGGCCAGGAACGTTTCGGAGGAATGGCGGGAGAACTTAACTCCCAAACCGTGCCTGAGCTTCTGAGACCACGAGGTCGCGGAACCATTTGTGGGCGGGGGAGGTGCGGTTGCGGATGTGCCAGATGGCGTTGATGCCGACGTCGACAACGGGTACCGGACAATTACAGGAGGCGAGACCGGATTTTATGCCGCCGCAGATCAGCTTACGGGGCATGGTGGCGATCAGGTCTGTGCCCGGCAGTGTGGCGGCAAGGGCGTTGAAGCTGGGGGCGGAGTAAACCGTTTGCCGCTTGTGGCCTAACTCAGCCAAAGCACGGTCGATAAACGTCACTTCATCAGCCGTCACCAGCATATTGGCATGTGGGGCGGCAACATACTTCTCCAGCGTATCCGGCGCATCGCGGGTGATGGGATCGTAGAAGACCACGAACTCGTCATCAAACAGCGTCTGCGCCACGAACTCATGGGAGTCCGGTGGGGGCAGCGGCGTGAACAGCAGGTCAGCCTCTCCATCCACCAGCGAGGCCACCTCGTGACGATGCGACAGACGGCAGCGGAGCGTGACGTTGGGCGCTTCTTTGCGCAACCGCCTGATGACAGAGGGGATCAGCAGATTGTGGTCTTCATCTCGGCAGTCGATCACGAAGCGGTTGGTTGCGGTTGACGGATCGAAGCTGGATGGCTCGCCAATAAGCGCCAGAGTTTGCAGCAGTTCCTCGACCATGGGCATGAGCGCATCCATGCGCTCTGTTGGCACCACATTGCGACCCGCCTTGACGAACAGCGGGTCTCCCAAAAGACCGCGCACCCGCTCCAAACCATGACTGACGGTGGATTGGTTCACTCCCATCATCTGGGCAGCCTGCGTCACTGATCCGGTTTCATGGATCAGCTTCAACATCATCAGGGCGCGGCCGTCGAGGCTTAAATAATTCATTTTCTGCATAGTTCTTATCAAATTAATGCATTTGAATTCATTAAGCCAGCCCCTCATGTTTCGGCAGAACACACACTCTCACTTTCAAAGGAACAAAAGATGCAGGATAAGAGAGTTTCTGTCGCTGTTGCGTATCACTCCGGTTTTGGTCACACCGAGACCCTGGCAAAGTCCGTTGTAAACGGCGTCAATGCCATTGAAGGCGCGGATGGCGTTCTGGTGGATGTCACTGAACTGAATAATGATTTCACGGTTCTGGACAATGCAGACGCCATCATTTTCGGCTCACCAACCTATCTGGGTTCTGTCAGCGGGCCGTTTAAGATGTTCATGGATGCTACAGGTCAAATCTGGATGCACCGCGGCTGGCAGAACAAGCTGGCAGCGGGCTTTACGGTTTCCGCCTCCCCAGCGGGTGACAAGCAGAGCACCATCATCCAGATGTCTGTTTTTGCCGCTCAACATGGCATGGTCTGGGTAGGCGCCAACGATGAGCCGGGCAACAACTCCAGCACCAGCACCGCAGATTCCATCAATCGCCTTGGCGCTTATCAGGGCATAATGGCCCAGGCCAACGTGGATGAAGGACCAGAGGTGGCGCCTCCAAACGCAGACCACCGCACAGCAGAATCCTTTGGCAAGCGTATTGCTGAAGCTTCCCTGCGCTGGGGCAAGGCACCAGCTACACCTGCGCCAGCGCTGGAAGTGACCGCTTAAGCACTCCAACACCAACGTGAAAGTCGCCCCTCCAGCACTACGAGGCGAGAGGGAAAATCAACCCCAAAAACGGCTTTTGTAGTACTGGCCCCTCACCCAATGAGGGGCCTTTTCATCAGGCAGCCTGGAAGTCGTGCAGGATCACGTTGAAGCCTTCGTCCACCGTTGGTGTTTCAAAGTACTTGGTGAACTGCTCAAACTGCTCTTCGCTCACTGTAAACTGATGCTCACCAGCCTCATTGCGCACCCATAAACGCTCTTTGCATACCTCATCGGGTACGGAGAGATAATGCAGTTCGTGGGCCACGTTGGCGGCTTCAAACAAGCTCTTCAGCCATTTGCGATTGCGCACTGTGTTGGCGGGAAAATCCAGCGCAACAGAAACCCCATGTTGAAGCAAGCTGACGATGTGCGGACCAATTGCCTGCCGTACGCGGGCGGAATATTTGACGTAATCTTCCAGCGTTTTCAGCTCATCGGGAAAGAGCGTTGCGTTCCAGTGATCCTCACTGATCAGCACTGCACGGTGGTCTTTCACCATATGCGACAGCAAAGTGGATTTACCAGAGGCAATTTTTCCGCACACCAGAAGCAGCTTTGTTTCCTGAGCAGTCATAATTACCTCCGTAAAATAAAATCAAAACTATAGGGCCATCATACCAAGATTCACCTCAGGTTGCACAATGCGACATAGCACCCCGAAAACGCGTGAGGCAGGCCCAACACCATCACGCAAGCTTGGCCATGCTGCGTTGGATCTCAGAGAGCCATTTCTTACGTTTGCTTTCCTTGCAGAACTTCACGTAAGTCAGGTTAATCCAGTTGCGGTTCTTCACGCCCATCTTCCAGAAGGTGCCGGTCAGCAGAGCTTTCTTGATCGCATTGCCGAAGATCAGGCGATAGGCGATGCTTGGGGTGTTCATGGTGGTAATCATGGTGACACCACGCAGGCCAGAGAGTTTGCAGAGCATGCGGGTGCCGTGCTCGTTGTAGTCATAGGCAATGCCGGGAAAGATCACCTTATCGATGAACCCTTTGGTGAGCGCAGGCATCAGCTCCCACCAGATTGGAAAGATGAAGATGATATGCTCAGCCCGTTGCAGGCGCTCTTTGTAGTTCTGCACTTGCGGGTCCAGCAACTCTGCGGATTGTTGCGGTTGGGTTCTGGCAGAAACGAAGGCTTTCAGATCTTTCGATCTCATCACCGGGTCAAACTCATCCTTGTCCAGATGGATCAGATCCACCTCATGATCATTGCTGAGCAGCCCTTTCATGACAGAACCGAGCACTGCGTTGCAGTAGCTGCCCTCATAAGGGTGATTGAAGACGATTAGGACGCGCATATTTTGCTCCTCTCTTGTTTTTTCGCAAAACTAGACTGGAGCAACAGCAAACCGCGTTATCCTTTGTTAACGCCTTTCATACTTTTTCCGAATGCGGCTGAGAGAGACCGGCGTGACACCCAGATAAGACGCGATGTAGTGCTGAGGCACTGTTTCAAAGAGCTTGGGATTGGACTTCACCAGCTCCTCATAGCGCTTTTGCGGGCTGAACCTGATCGTGTTGAGGAACAGACGCTGGTAGGATGCCAAACGAGCAATGAGAATATCGAAGGTGAGATTGCGGAACTCTGGGTTTTCATCAAGCGCTTTGAAAACGCTGTCTTTTTCAACTACCTGAACAACTGTCGGCACCACGGCTTCAATGCCAAACTCGCTGGCTTCAGCGTTTAGGAAGCTCTCAAACGACGCGACCATTTCCCCTTCCATGAAGAAGAACAGGGTGACGTCTTCGCCCTCCTCATCAACGTAATAGAGACGCAGACATCCGGCTTCCACGAAGTGCAGTTTCCGGCTCACCTCCCCCTGATCAAGCAGAGAGGCTTTTCGGCCCAACTCAACTCGCGTCACATCCGGGCGGAGGTACTCCATCAACTTATGCTGCAGCTCTTGCATGTTGGTTCCATTGGCCTTTTCGTAATCGGAGTAGTGCTATTCCAACGATACTTCTCGCAGAGTGCCAGTCGTTAGACTCACCACTGGTCTTCATTACCAAAAATTCCGCAGCCGCCAACTACGTATTTACACCTATTTATGAGTAATGGGATTTCCGTCAAAATGCGCGGTGCTGGCGAGTGAAGCAATAGGTGATAGCCAATGGGCCAGCACATGATCGCTATCTTCCTTTGTCGAGGTACAAAAAACAATGGACGACGCTTCTGGTGGTCGACCGTGCACCGGTGAGGTCCTGCAACAGGAGCCTTGCCGATGATAGAGCTTCTTCTTGAGCCAGAGGTTTGGCTAATCTTTCTCACCCTGTTCGGACTAGAGCTGATTTTGGGCGTCGACAACGTCGTGTTCATTTCCGTTCTGTGTGAACGCCTTCCTGTGCATCAACGTGCAATTGCCCGAAACCTTGGTATCGGACTGGCTGTGCTTGCCCGTGTTGGGCTTGTCTTCTCCATCAGCTGGGTGATGTCGCTCACCTACTCGCTGTTTCAGGTCAGCACCGTTGATATCAGCGGTCGAGATCTGATCCTGATCGGCGGTGGTGCCTTTCTGCTGGCCAAGAGCGTGTCAGAGCTGAAGCACCTTCTGCTGGTGACGGAATCCGAGCATGCCCCTCACCTGGCAAACGGCCTGACAGTTGTGCTGCTGCAGATCGTGGCAATGGACGCCGTGTTCTCCATGGACTCGGTGATCACCGCTGTTGGCCTGACGGATGACCTGCCCATCATGGTTGCGGCAATTCTGGCCTCAGCGGTCTTCATGGTGCTGATGGCGGGTGCGATCAACCGGCTGGTGACAAAGCACCCCGGTCTGAAAGCACTGGCTCTGCTGTTCTTGGTTCTGCTTGGCGGTCTTCTTATGGCTGAAGGCTTCGAGATCCACATCAACAAGGGTTACGTCTACTTTGCGATGGCCTTTGGTTTGCTGTTGGAGATCATACACATTCAGCTGAGCAAGAAGATAAAAGCTGCTCAGGAGCGCCGGAAGTCCAACATCCGGTATCTGAATAAGCCTTCAAGACCAGGCCGACTGGAAAACAGGCAAGCAAACCGCTTCGGCAGTTTAGTGAACCTATAGGGTTCGATCAGCATTTCTGCATAGGCAGAGCAGATGGAGACCGATACAGAAGAGAGCAGCTGCTCTCATCTCAAGAAGAATCGGATCTCTGTCTGTGCTGGAATTACTCGCGATTTGCTTTATCGGACTGCTCGGTGGCGTCGCCGTTGGTGTACAAGCGCCCATGGGCGGCGTTATGGGCCAACGGATTGGCGGTGCGGCAGCCAGTGTTATCATTCACGCAGGCGGCCTGATCGCATCCCTTGCGCTGCTGTTTGCGCGCAAAGGAGAACAGATCAGCGAGTGGCGCACGATCCCGTGGTACATGCTGGCCAGCGGTGTCTTTGGCCTCATCCTCTACCTCACCATCACCCAGACCCTGCCTAAGCTTGGTGCCACCTCTGCTGTGCTGCTGATCATCGTCGGGCAATTGCTTGCTGGCATGGTGATTGACCACTTCGGCCTTTTTGACCTGCCCATCCGCTCTATAGATCTCTCCCGCCTGCTCGCCGCTGTCCTGCTCATTGCCGGGGCCTACCTGATGGTGCGCTGAACAAAGGAACATCAGAAATGCAGAAAGCCGTCGTAACAGGAAGTTCTGGCCGCATAGGGAGTGCCGTTGTCTCTGCCCTCTCTCCCTCGTACGACGTTATCGGCGTTGACCGTATCGCTGGTTCTGCCACGAACTGCATCGCCGACATTTCTGATAGCTCCACCATGCAACGCCTCTGCCAAGGTGCTGTCGCGGTGATCCACTCAGCCGCACTGCACGCCCCTCATATAGATGCGTTCTCAGAGGAGGAGTTTCACAAGATCAATGTTGAAAGCACGGTCACTCTGGCCAAGGCAGCACGTGCCGAGGGCGTTGAGCGTTTCATCTTCACCAGCACCACAGCGCTTTATGGATATGCGAGTACGCCCGCAGACGAAGCAGCCTGGATCACCGAGCAGACAGTTCCCCAACCCCGCACAATCTATCACCGCACCAAACTGGAGGCAGAAGAGCGTTTGGCACCTTTAGCCTGCTCTGCCTTCAAGGTGAGAGCCCTGCGTATGTCACGCTGCTTCACGGAAGAGCCAGCGCTTATGGCGGCTTACAGGCTACATCGTGGGATCGACAAACGCGATGTCGCCACCGCCCACGTGGCCGCTCTCAGTGATGACGGCAAAAACTTTGACCGCTTCATCATCTCTGGCAAAACACCATTTCGCCCGGAGGATACGCAGGAGCTGAAAACCAACGCACCAGCCATCATAGCCCGCAGAGCGCCAGAGGTTGTGCAGCTGTTTCAGTCTCATGGATGGGCACTGCCCCACTCAATCGACCGTGTCTACGACCCCAGCTATGCCAAGCACGTACTTAACTGGGAAAGCAAGCGCGACAGTTTTGATTTTGCTGCCACGCTCAACTCTGCCTGATGAACTCTCACTCAGACCAATACTCGCTCAGATCCTTCAGAGAGATGATAGATGCAGCCTTGCTTGCGGGGGAGTTGAAGCAGCTCCAATTGAGTGAGGCCCAGATAATGCCCGCGAAGCACGATAGAAGTGATGCCATGCGTAACCACGATAGCAGGGCCGGTCAGCTCCTCCAGAAAATGCTGTACGCGACCTGAGATCGCCTCATAGCTTTCCCCTTGCGGGCTGGCAAAATGCCAGAGGCCGCTCTCAAAGTCCTCGCCTACCCGGCTCTTCACTTCCTGCTTGGTCAACCCTTCCCAACCACCGAAGTTGATTTCCATCAGCCGGTCATCCAGCTTCTTCTCAATGGCAGAATCCAGCGCGATTTCAGAGGTATGCACTGTGCGCAACTGCGGGCTGACATATGCCGTGGTGGGCAACGCTTCAACACCTGAAAGCAGCTTATTTTGCTGCTGAGCCTGCTCCTTGCCGAAATCAGTGAGCGGAGAATTCTGGTGCCCCTGAAATCTGCCCGCCACGTTCCATTCTGTCTGGCCGTGACGAAGCACAAAGAGTTCCGGATAGTTTATCAAAGGATCACCCAGTTCAAATCAAATAGACGAAGCCACCGATTGTGACGGCAACTGCCGGATGTGTCCAGTACAAAGCCAGCAAGCGTAAGCCTTAGGCAAGGCTAACTGCTAGTCTTAACCCATGGGGCTCTAGCTCTATGAAACTTCAATTGATTTTGATTAAAACCTGATATAGCAACTGAAAGCGTGCGCCATACCCGCATGACGAGCACTACGAACAAGCGTGTAAGCAAAAATGACAAGTGACAGTACAGTTCACATCGGCTCAGTAGAGGCAGTCGCCGCCACAGTGGCTATTATCGGTGGCAAGTGGAAGCCAATCCTGCTCTACCATCTCGTAACCGGCTCCAAGCGTTTTTCCGAGTTGAAAAAGCTGATGCCCGGTGCCTCTGACAGAATGCTCACCCGCTCCCTGAGAGAGCTGGAAGAGCACTTCATCGTGCGCCGTGAGGTGTTTGCCGAAGTACCGGTCCGCGTGGAATATTCGCTGACCAAGGATGGCATGTCGCTCATTCCGGTGCTCAATGCCCTGAGCGATTGGGGCCAGGCCCGCAACGGCAACAGTGATGAAGCCGCAGAGCCGTCCTCCATCTTCGACGCATTGCTTCCAACATTTTCTGGGTAACGACATGAAGATTGCTTTTCTGGACCGCAGCACCATTGGACCAACCGTCCAAATCTCCAAACCATCCTTTGAGCATGAATGGGTGGAATACGACAACACCTCCCCTGATGAGGTGTTGGAGCGGCTGCAAGGAGTTCAGATCTGCATCACCAACAAGGTTCCGCTTTCTGCTGATGTGTTGAAACAGCTGCCAGACCTGAAGCTGATCTGCATTGCCGCAACTGGTTACGACAAAGTGGACATCGCCACCTGTGATGAGTTGGGCATCGTTGTTTCCAACGTACGTGGCTACGCGGTCAACACCGTGCCAGAACACGCCTTCGCGCTGATCTTCGCCCTGCGCCGCTCTCTGGTAGGCTACCGACAAGACGTGATCAACGGCGAATGGCAGAAGTCCGGTAAGTTCTGCTTCTTCCATCATCCGATCAAAGATCTGGCAGGCTCCCGCCTCGGCATCATCGGTTCCGGCACACTGGGCAAAGGCACTGCACGCATCGGTGAAGCTTTGGGCATGGACGTGGTGTTCGCTGATCGCAAAGGCGCTAGTGAAGTTCGTCCGGGTTACACCGATTGGCAGGAGGTCATCACCACCAGTGATGTCATCTCCCTGCACACACCATTAACGCCGGAAACCCGCGGCATGATCTCAACCGCAGAGTTCGAGGCCATGCAGCAAAAGCCGATCCTGATCAACACCTCTCGTGGTGGTCTGGTGGATGAAGCCGCTTTGGTGCAAGCGCTCGACAAGCAACAAATCGCAGCAGCTGGCTTTGACGTTCTGACCACAGAACCACCTCAAGCCGACAACCCGTTGCTCAGCATTCTGGACCGGCCGAACGTGATCGTCACCCCACACGTGGCATGGGCCTCCGAAGAAGCCATGCAGACCCTATGGGATCAGCTGGTCTCTCATATGGAGAACTTTCAGAATGGCATACCAACCAACGCAGTTGGACGCATCGGCAGCTGAGCTTAGCTGGCGGCGATAACAATCCCAACACCGCCGAGTGAGACCAGAATGCAGCCTGCGAGCTCAACAGGCGTGATCTTTTCGCGGAAGAACATCCAGGACGCCGCCAGTGTGAAGACCAGTTCAATCTGAGCCAGTGCGCGCACGTAAGCCACCTGCTGCAATGTCATGGCGGTGAACCAGCCGATGGACCCTGCAATACCTGCCAAACCTACGAGCCCGGAGAGCTTCCAGTTTCTGATAGCTGCCCGCAATTCTGCTGGACAGCTCACCGTCATCCAGCCGCCCATGACCGCAGTTTGAAACCCCGTCACACACACCAGCGTAAACGCTGCCTGCAGCAAGAAAGACTCTGCTTCAACGGAGAGCGAAGCCGTGCGATAGAATGCTGCTGACGCACCGAAGAACGCCGCAGAGGCCAATCCGATCAAGGCCGGTTTGCCAATCAACGTAGACAGAACCACAGAACCTGACGGGCGCTCCTTGCCAAAGCTGATGAACAACACGCCGATAATACCAAGCACAATCGCGCCAATGCCAAGCGGTGTCAGTTGCTCACCCAGCAAGATGAACCCAAACATCGCCGCCTGAACCGGCTCAGTTTTGGAATAAGCCGTACCGACTGCAAAGTTGCGGTAGGAGAACAGGTGCACGAGCAAAAACGTTCCGAAGATTTGCGCCAATCCACCCAAAGCAGCTGCCCAATAGAAGGTCGTCCCAACATCTGGAACCGCCTCACCAGTAAGTTTGAGGATCACCGCCAGATAAAGCACGGCAATCGGAAAGCCGAATCCGAAGCGAATGAAGGTCGCGCCGGTCGTTCCAATTTTGCCTTTCAGATGCTTCTGCAGCGCTGAACGCAGATTCTGACTAAACGCCGCTGCGATCGTGATCGGAATCCAAAGTTCCATTTTGATAAATCCTCAACTCCACTCCCCAAGCATAGAGGAGACCGGCCTATACTCTCCATAGGTTTCTTGAAGCTGAACAGTTCACGAACTCATGTTCTATTGAGCAAAATAGAATAATTTTTCCGATCACATTTGAGTGTTTAGCACAGGCTGAGATAAATAAAGATAGATTTTACTTTCTAAATATGATCCATTGCAATGCGGGGGGATATTGTAATGAAACTGATCGTATTGACCTTCTCGAACTTCATCGCATCCATAGCGATGGGCATCGCGCTAACCATTGTGCCTTGGGAACTTTCGGAGTCTCTTGGGGGTGAGCGTGTCCTTGCTTTCACCGCGACGTATGCCACTGCGATCCTCATCGTTCTCGCCCCCATCTCCGGCAGGATAGTCGACAGATTCTCGCGTCGCTCCACGTTGATGATGTGCATTGTGGTGATGGCTTTGGTTCTTCAGATTTCCTCAATCACCTATGGCAATTCGTTTCTGAAGATCGCTAGTCTGAGCGTATTCTACTTTGCGTCTCAGGTCTTCTTCCTGTTCTTTTACAATGCGCTATCTGCGTTCATTCAGGAGGTGTTTAACGAGGAGGAACGGGGCAAAGTGAACGGCTGGATGCAGGTGGAAATGCAGGCCTCCACATTCGTGGTCGGCCTGCTGATGATCTACGCCGTAAAGAACAGCGACTTCCAGTTTCTGCTGCAACTGAACAGCGGCCTGATGGTAATATCCGCACTGATGTTCTGCTTCATTCCCTACAAGAAGCAAGAAAGGCCAGCTCGTGCACGCGTCTCACGCAGTGTGTTCCGAACAATCCTAAAACGGAAAGATCTCGTTTTGCTTGGGGTCTGCGCCAACATCTCATTTGTATCGGTCATGATGCTCAATGTCGTGCATCCGATCTATCTGAACGGCGTACTCAAACTGGATGTTTCAGCGCTTGCACAGCTTTCTATTTCTTATGGCTTGGGAGCCGCACTCTCCGGCTTTCTCATCAGCCGGTTCGTTTCAACTCAGTCTGCATTAACGACCATGCGAGCGTGTTTGAGTATCTTCACAGCCACGCTGCTCACCATCAGTTTGCTTCCAACCTTCACGACCATCTTCATTGGCGCAGCCCTGCTTGGCGCAGCAGGTTCAGCTATTCGCGTTACCTTCAACACCTATGTGATGAGCATGGTTGAGAAAGACATTTTTGGCAGTTATCTCTCTGTCATCAGCTCACTGACGTATATCCAGCGCACCCTGTTTGGTTTCCTGCTCTCCATGCTGATCGTTGGTTTCCCAGCCTCAAACTATTACTGGTTTGTCTTCGCGATCGCATGCCTCGGGCTCATTCTGTTACAAGTGCATGCCGTGCTAGCCTCCACGCTAAAGCTAGAGCTGAGTGAAGCGTGAGTTGCCCCCCTCACTCAACCGATGCTGCTTCATAAGCCGCAAGCTTTTCCTGAATGCTTTGCTTGATATCATCCGGAGCAAAGCTTGCGTCGAGAGCCATTCGCGAACTTGTAAGAAAGTCTTGTTCAGTCCAGTCGAAGGTGCGTGCAACGCGCTCGTATTCTTCCGTCAGGGATACACCCGTCGTCGCGCGAGCGTCTGTGTTGAGGCTGAACTTCACACCAGCTTGTTTCAACTGTACCAGACTATGATCTTTAAGTTCTGGGAAGATATCCGTCTGGACATTACAGGTCGGGCAGACTTCCAGATGTATGCCATCTTTCACCACTCTCTCCAGCACGCGTGGGTCTTCCACTGAACGCACTCCATGGCCGATACGGCTGACACCGAGGTGCTCCAGTGTCCCCAAAACGCTGTCGGCACCACGAGCTTCACCAGCATGGGCGATGGTGTTGAGGCCAAGCGTGTTGGCTCGTCGGAACGCAGCAATGTGCTCATCTAATGGAAAGTTGGCTTCATCAGCTGCCAGATCCAACGCGACAACACCTTGTGTTTGATAACGAGCGACAAGATCAGCCACTTCATAGCTCTGTTCTTTGCTGAAATGGCGCAGCGTGCACAGGATCAAACGGCAATAGATGCCCTCCCGCTCACTGCTCTCAAACATCTGAGCAAGCACCGTTTCCACCACCTCTTCAGGCCTCAGGCCATTTCGAGTGTGCAGGTGCGGAGCGAAGCGGATCTCTGCATAAAGCACGTTGTCGGCTGCCAGTTGGCGGATCAAACCATCCACGCTCACCTGCAATGCTAGTCTGGTTTGCATCAAGGCCAAAGCTGGATCGATACACTGCAGAAACTGCACCAGATCCTTGCACTTGTCGGGCGCAACAAACGCTGCTTTGTATTCAGCAAGGCTCATGCCCGGCTGCAAGAGTGAGGCGGTCTTGTAGTCGAGACTGCAGTCGATATGCGTGTGCAACTCCACCTTCGGCATTGAATGCAACGTGTTTGTCATTTCAAAGCCTCCTGCAGCATTTGCCAGAAAATGGTTCTGTCAGCAGTCAATGCCACCTGCGTCGTTTTTGGCTCATCATTGCAATGCCTGTCTTTGAGGATCGTCAGGCCACGCGACGGGCCCTCCCCACACACAACGCTGACAGCGTAAGGCTTCACCTCAGTAATCACAGAAGGGTTCAATGCCGCTGCCATGGTGATCGGGTCAGGCAAATCAAACCCATCAACGCCCGAGGTTGAGCTACAGAACTCGCGCAATACTTTTTGTGAGTTCACAGAGACCTTTGCTTTGGAGGTTCCGATAGCCAGCAGTTCCTCGGCTTCAGTGTTGGAGATCCCCGCATATTTTCGGGAGATGTCCCACCCCACCATCACCTTGGGAATAGCGGAGCGAAAGACCACATCCGCCGCTTCAGGATCAGCCCAAATATTGAACTCAGAAACCGGCGTCACGTTGCCATAGCAATCACTGGTGCCGCCCATGATCGTCATTTTGGCGATGTTACCGGCAAAGTCCGGGTCTAGTTTCAACGCCAGAGCGATGTTGGTAAGCGGGCCAAGAGTGACCACCTCCAACTCCCCTTTATGTTGGCGCGCAGCTTCCACCAAAGCGACGGCTGCTGGGATGCCGGAAAGGTCGGCGCTACCTAAATCCAGCCAGATATCCCCCATGCCATCCTCACCATGGATATGCTGCGCCGTTTCCAGCGTACGGCACAACGGGCTTGCAGCGCCCTCGTGAATCAAGGTCTCAAACTCACAGAGACGGGCCGTGTAAGCGGCATTGCGAGAAGACAGATGCACCGGCACGTTGCCAGCCACAGTGCTGATACCGGCCACCCGTTCTGGCGCCAGCGACAGGGCAATCATCAGTGCAACAGCATCATCAGATGCGGTATCCGTGTCGATCCAGAGCTTGTTCATATTCGCCTCCTACTCTTTATGAGTTGAGTATTATGCTGCTATAAATTGCCTGATAATCGAATTTTTGGGGTTATGACTTGAGCTTTAGGAAAGTGAAACTACTTGGACGCCTGCCCTCTCTCCGCGCATTTGAAGCAACGGTGAGATGCGGAAACATAGCTGCAGCAGCCGATGAGCTGTGCGTAACGGAGGGTGCCGTCAGCAAACACATCAAAGCTCTGGAAGCCGAGTTGGGCGCAAAGCTGTTCACCCGCGTCTCTCGCAGAAATTTGCCGACACCCGTTGGAGAAAAGCTGTTTCAGGAAACCCGAGGTGCATTTGCGCTCTTACGGCAGGCGGAGCAGAGCTTTTCTCATGATCTTTCCAGCAAGCCCTTCGTGCTGGCAGCCCCGTCCACGAGCTTGCTACGCGTGATCATTCCAAACGCACATCTCATTCAGGCGGTAATCGGAGACAGACCCTTGCAGTTTGTGGCTGATGACACCCACCGCGGCACAGTGGACGCCTCCTATTCCCTCAGTCTGCGCGTTGAAGAGCTACCGGATGTACCGAATACAGCCTTCAAATTGGCCGATGAAGAGTTTGGTTTGGTGCTCTCTCCACTGCTGCTCTCGCCGGACTGCCCGAACCCAGCAGCAACGCTCACCAATTACAACTGCTTAATCCCTAAAGACCGCCCCCACATCTGGGAGAGTTGGGTGGCTGAAAGCGGCACAACGCTCGCACCTGCGGCCAACACAACGTACTTCGACGAGATGTATCTCGTCCTTCAAGGCGCAGAAGCAGGCCTCGGCCCGACCATTGCCCCACGCCCTCTCGTGACAGAAGCCCTAAAAAACAACCGCCTCTGGGCACCCTTCGGCTTCCACAAACGCAAAGGCACCTACTTCACCATCGCTCCATTGGAAACAGATCTGGATCCAGACTTCCAACGTGTAAGTGAGGTGCTGAAGGGGATGTATGAGCAGGATTAACGTCTACGCCTACTCCCCACGTGGGTAGCGCTGTGTTTCTTCCAGTATGTTCAGATCCATGTGGTTGCGCATGTAGCGTTCGGAGGCTTTTTGGAGGGGTTGGTAGTCCCACGGGTAGTAGCCGCCTTCGCGCAGAGCATCGTAGACCACCCATCGACGGGCCTGACTGGCGCGGACGTCGGCGTCAAAGCGTTCCAGATCCCAGCGCTCTGTGATCTTCTTTCGGAACGATTCCGCAATCTCTTGGTATTCGGGATCTTGTGCCAGATTGTGCAGTTCGTGCGGGTCGGATTCCAGATCAAACAACTGGTCTTCATCCAGCAAGCATTTATTGAACTTCCAGCGGTCTTTGCGCAGAGAAACCATGGGCGCATAAGACGCTTCAGCTGCATACTCCATAGCAACAGGGGAGGTCCGCTGTTTCCCTTGGCCGAGCCCAACCAGAGTTTCTCCAGTCGTCCACGGCATCACCTCCTCCATGCTGATCTCTGCCAGATCGCAAAGGGTTGGACATACATCGATATTGCTTACAGGCGTGGAGATCAGGCCCGGCTGCATCTGCGGTGCGCAGATCATCAAGGGAACACGGGAAGAGCCTTCAAAGAAAGACATTTTGAACCACAACCCACGCTCGCCCAACATGTCTCCATGGTCCGAAACGAACAGAATGATTGCCTCCTGTCGCGTGCTTTCCAACGCGGTCATCACCTCACCGATCTTGTAATCAATATAGGAGATGTTGGCGAAGTACGCCCGGCGTGATCGGCGAATGTCTTCCTCTGTTATGTCATAGGATCGCCAGTCGTTGGCGTCGAAGATCCGCTTTGAATGGCTGTCATGCTCCTCATAGGACATGGCCGGAACCTGCGGCAACAGATGCTCACAGTCCTCATAGAGATTCCAGTACTTCTTCCGAGCCACATACGGATCATGCGGATGCGTGAAGGAGACAGTCAGACACCAGGGCCGTTCATCCTTGCCTCGTGCCAGATCATAGACTTTACGCGTAGCGTGATAGGCGACCTCATCATCATACTCCAGCTGATTGGTAATCTCGGCAGTACCGGCGCCTGTCACCGATCCCATGTTGTGATACCACCAATCAATCCGCTCACCTGGCTTGCGATAGTCCGGCGTCCAGCCGAAGTCAGGCGGATAGACATCAGTGGTCAGCCGCTCTTCAAAACCATGCAGCTGGTCCGGCCCGACAAAGTGCATCTTACCTGCCAGACACGTCTGGTATCCTGCACGGCGGAGGTGATGCGCATAGGTTGGCAGGGATGAGACAAACTCAGCCGCATTATCATAAACACCGGTTGCACTCGGCAACTGTCCAGACATGAACGAAGCCCGCCCCGGCGCACAAAGTGGAGAAGCGGTATAAGCTTTCCTGAAGCGGGTTGAGCGCTCCGCCAATTTTCTGAGGTTCGGCGTGTGTAGCCACTCGGCAGGGCCATCTGGAAACAGGGTTCCATTCAGCTGGTCCACCATGAAGATCAGGATGTTCGGTTTGCTCATAAGATTCCGGCTGCATTGCTGAGAAAGATTGCCGGCACACTTAAACCCATGCGCTCTTATTGCATCACATACTCTTCGAGCTGCGACGAGAACATGTACTAGGCCTGATCAGGAGGGGTTTCGTCAAGTTGGGATTAGGCGGAACTCCCGCAACACCCTCTGTTTTCCAAGCCACTCAACTTTCCGGTCTTTTTCTCATGTTCAGTCCATGGTATTGCCATAGTCCTCTGACTAATCAGCGCTATTCATTGTTTGAGAGTTGAACGACTACTGCATGCCGTTTCGTCTTGTGTCATTGCTGAGAATTACCCTGCTCACGTGCATCACTTTCATGCTCGTGTTTTCAGTCATGGGCCGCTCAACACCGTCGCATGATATGAACGCATTGGCGCAGTCAACCTATCAGCAGCATATGGTGGCAGACGCACATGATCAGGGCTCGGATCATAGCCACGATATGTTGGAGGATGATCTGCAAATCTCGGGGCACCTGCACGGACATAATTCCGCAGATCACTCTCATGAAGCACCCGCTGAGCCTGTTTTCACGCGCCTGGTTATAACCGCTGAAGTCGGCAAGCATTCTGCTTTGCCCATCAAAAGCCTGCGGTTTGATCTTGCTTCCCGGCTGGAGCGCCCTCCCCGTCCTTTCCTTCTGTAGCACCAATCCCATAAACTACAGTTGGATTTTCCATGAACTTACATCTTCAGCGCACAGGTGCTGAGCGGTGGACGTTTACGCGTCTTCTGCTGCTTTCCTGCATTCTTCTGCTGGCAATCACATTGCCTGCGGCAGCCCACGGCATTGCGACCGGTGACAAGGGCTATATTCAAGAGATCTCCGGGATCAACATCATCCCCTTCATGTATCTGGGGGCCAAGCATATGGTCACGGGGTACGATCACATCCTATTCCTGCTCGGGATCGTGTTCTTCCTCTACAAGACCAAGGACATCGGCATTTATGTGAGCCTGTTCGCAATCGGCCACTCCACCACGATGCTGCTCGGGGTTTATTTCAACATCGGCATCAACGCCTACATCATCGACGCGATCATCGGCTTCTCGGTGGTCTATAAGGCGCTCGACAACATGGGCGCTTATCGGGTCTGGTTTAAGTACCAACCCAACACCCGCCTCACCACGCTGATCTTCGGGTTCTTTCATGGCTTTGGCCTGTCCACCAAGATCCTCGAGTATGAGATCTCACCGGACGGCTTGGTGCCAAACCTTCTGGCCTTCAATGTAGGGGTCGAACTGGGTCAGCTACTGGCCCTGAGCGGCATTCTCATTGTTATGGGCTATTGGCGGCGTACGCAGACTTTCTGGCGCTACGCCTACTCCCTGAACACCACCATGATGACAGCAGGCTTTGCGCTGGTTGGATACCAGCTCACGGGCCTCATCCTATCTTTTTAATGTGAGGCTCCATGTACAACACAACTCCACCAAAGCGTTCTGAGCTGCCAACCTCTGCTCAGCTGAAACGCTCCACCATCATCGCCGCTCTTTCCGCGCTGGTTCTTCTGGTCGTGGTGATCCTGCCCTCTGAGTATGGGGTAGATGCCACTGGAATGGGCCGTGTTCTTGGACTGACGGAAATGGGTGAGATCAAAACCCAGCTGGCAGAAGAAAGCGCGGCCGATGCAGCCGCGACAGCAGCCTCTGCTCCTTCTGCCGTCAATCAACCTGCAGCAGCACCCTCTCCTGAGCTGACCAGCCGCGTGGATGAGATTGAACGCAAGCTGGCTGAGGTAATGCTGAAGCAACAGTTACGCGAACGCGTTTCTACCACGCGTCGTCCTGCCGAAAGCGCACCAACAGCTCCGGCTCCGGCAGTTGCAACAACTCCCGTAGTTCAGGCTCCAGCCCCAACGCCTGCAATCAAAAGCGATCAGGCCACGGTTCAGTTGGACCCAGGTCAGGGCATTGAGATCAAACTGGTGATGAAGGCAGGCAAGACAGCAACCTATCGTTGGACAGCCAACGGCAGTGTTTTGAACTACGACACCCACGGCGATGGCGGCGGTCGCTCCATATCCTACGTGAAGGGCCGCGGTGTGCCGCAGGATGAGGGAGAGCTCACCGCTGCATTTGATGGCAACCATGGTTGGTTCTGGCGCAACAGAACTAACAGCCCTGTCACTTTATCTCTGCAAACACGTGGAGAATACGAGTCGTTCAAACGAGTAAAGTAAGCGACTCAGCAAGTTGACCTAATCGTCAATTCGGGTGGTTTTTCTGTAGTGCTCCGGCAAAATGCCTGAGAAACTGAAAAATCACCCGGGTTTTCCCCCAAAGCGCACAATATTCGGCGACAATCTGTCATGGGGTTCAATACCTATTACTCGAGGTAATACTGATATATGTGTCGCCAAAGCGCTTTGGTACAAATAATATTGCAACTAACCCGCACGTTCCCCTCAGTCATTTTGTGATTTGTCATATGAGTGGATTTTAAATCGTTATAATCTCCTCAAATCACGCAGATATGCGCCTGCATCATATACGTATTCCTACTTATTTCATTCCAACGCGTTTCGATGCACTTTCCATTCAAATCTTTTTGCACCCGGTGAAAAGTTTTTCATCTGCAAGGTTTGCCGCCACCCTCGGCAAGCCTCATTCGGGGCCTTACAGCCAGCTATACCCCCTTTTAGCTGGTGCGTAACAACCGAACCACATGAGTAAAAGCGAAGCTCGTTCCCAGCTGTTATATTGCAGCGTTCCCTCCTCCCGGGCTTCGCTTTTTACTCACTCAACATGCGATCGGGAGACCTTTAAGGTGACGAAGCTGCGTCCAGGCGTCATTTTTGGCGAAGAATACAAAACCCTCATTCAGGCAGCACGCGAAGGGCAATACGCTCTTCCAGCAGTAAACGTAGTTGGCACCAACTCAATCAACGCAGTGCTCGAAGCTGCGGCAGCCAACAAATCCGACGTAATCGTACAGCTCTCAAACGGCGGCGCACAGTTCTATGCTGGTGCAGGCATGCCGGATAGCTTCCAGGCCCGTGTTCTTGGCGCAGTATCTGCAGCCCAACACGTGCACCTGCTGGCAAAACACTACGGTGTTTGCGTTGTTCTGCACACAGACCATGCAAACCGTAAACTGGTGCCTTGGCTGGAAGCACTTATCTCGCACGGTGAAGACTACTTCCGTGCAAATGGCCGTCCACTCTTTACTTCTCACATGCTGGACCTTTCAGAGGAAACTCTGGAACACAACCTGTCTGAAAGTGAGCGCCTGCTGAAGCGCATGGCTCCACTGCAGATGAGCCTTGAGATTGAACTGGGCTGCACCGGTGGTGAAGAAGACGGCGTTGGTTCTGATGAAGACATCGGAGCAGACAACCCGAAACTGTACACCCAGCCAGAAGATGTGCTGGAAGCGTACGACCGTCTCAACCCACTGGGTCACTTCTCTGTGGCTGCTTCCTTCGGCAACGTGCACGGCGTTTACAAGCCAGGCAACGTGAAGCTGCGCCCTGAGATTCTTCGTGAAAGCCAGAAACTGGTTCGCGAAACCCACAACCTGGGTGAAAACCCACTGCCACTCGTGTTCCACGGTGGTTCCGGCTCTGAAAAAGAGAAAATCGCGGAAAGCCTCGGCTATGGCGTGTTCAAAATGAACATCGACACCGACACTCAGTTCGCATTCTCTGAAAAAGCGGGCGCTTATGTGTTCGAAACGCCAAATGCGTTCAAACACCAGATCGACCCAGAGACCGGCACACCTTATAAGAAGGTCTACGATCCGCGCAAATTGCTGCGGGAAGGTGAACAAGGCATCATCACTCGTTTGACAGAAGCCTTTGACGACCTTCGCAGCGCTGGTAAATCTCTGGCGCAGTAAGAATGACCTCTCCGGCCACACGTTGGGGGTGTGGCCCGGACTTTAATGGAGTACAGGATGAAAGCGCTATTTATTGGCCAGTCCTATATTGACGTTACCTTTTTATCAGAAACCATGCCGGAAGGTGATGAAAAGGCAATTGCGCAGGATTACGCTGTCAGCTTTGGTGGCAACGCTGTAACTGCAGCCTTCGTCTGCGCAAAACTGGGCATCGCCCCAGATCTGCTGTGCTCCATGGCAGATGATTGGCTGTCCCGCATGTTCCGCGACATGGCAGCCAAGTATTCCATTCCGATCCACGGTGCTAAGGTGAAGGAAAGTTCCCTTTCCTTCATCATGCCAAAAGACGGCAAACGTGCCATCGTACGCTGCCGTGACAACGACTTCCTGCATCCGTTCCCAGAACTGAACCTTGCTGGCTGTCAGGCATTGCACGTGGATGGTCACATCCCACATGCTGCTCTGCACTACGCAAAGCTATGCCGTAAGCACGGTATCCTCACCTCTCTGGATGGTGGTGCCGTTCGTGAGAACACCGAAGAACTGCTCGACTACATTGATGTAGCGATCGTCTCCGAACTGTTCTGCGAGCAGCTTGGCAAATCACCGGAAGACACCCTTGAGTACCTGCGTGCCAAAGGCGTGAAGGTGGGTGGTGTCACACAGGGTGAAGAAGGCCTGCTGTGGTACGAAGACAAGTGCCCAATCAAGCGCTTGCCTGCTCTGAACGTTCCAAAGGAACGCGTCCTCGACACCAACGGTGCGGGTGATACCTTCCACGGTGCTTATGTTTACGGCTACTTGGCAGATCCTCAGGGCACCTGGGAAGACCATTTCAAACTGGCTCGTGCGGCTTCCGCACACGCCATTCAGTTCCTCGGCAACGAGGCCTCTCTGCCAACCGTCCTTGATCTGGACAACGTGCAGAAAAACTTTCCTGCGGGCGACTAATCTAAGCGGCTTTGCCATTGGTGAGGCCATTTAGAGCCAAATAAAAACAATAAGAACGAACAATAACAATAATAGGCCCCACATCGGGCACATGTTCATGTGGCGCTCGCACACTCAAAAAGCCCCGTCTCTCCATGAGGCGGGGTTTTTATTTTCTCAAACCGCGCTTTTGCTGAGCAGCGTTATTCCAAGCCACCCACTGTCAGCTATACCCCCTCGATTCAGGCGGACCATAAACGAGGGAAAGCCTTTGAAGGCGTAGATTTCCCGCAAGATGATACCACTGAGATTCAAGAAATCTCGGGCTTCTTATTCCTTAAATACAATAGCCCTAAATAATATTGGCTTTGTTTCACTAATATTCTTCGCCAGATCCTGAGAATATAAGTAAGCACATGATGAAGCCGACTGATCACGAGCTTCTTTCACACGAACACAAATTGCATATCACAAACTGCTCGCCTGACGCGACAGAACAATTTCTGCATGCCAACTCAACAGGTTCTGGCGGCAGTATTTAACTCAGTTTCTATTGTTTAAAACAGGGTTTATACTATGACTCATCTTAAATACTCATGTGCATTCATCGCGTTATTGGCGAGTGCAGGCATGGCACACGCGGGCACAATTACCATCACCACTGACGGCAGCGATGTGGTGACCCATTACACAGGCTCCTCCGACAACGCTACCACGGCCTATGACGAAACCACACCAACCGAAATTACCGAGAGTGCGAATGTAGACCGCATCTTTGCAAACGAGATCAACGGCAACGCCGCGAATATCGCAAACAACGCTCAGACCATCAGCGATTTTGAAAAACTGTTCGGCACTGTTCAGACAACAGCCCCTGCAGCGATCTCGGATGCAGTGAAAGACCCGCTGAAAAATGCAACTGGAACGCCGGTTGAAGATGTTCGTGCGATTGAAGGTGCGCTGAAAGACGGAACGACAGCCAAGACCGAATGGAAAGCCTATCTGGATCACGTGGAAGCTAAAGCAGCTGCCGGTGAAAAGATCACCATGGATGCCCCGGCTAATCCGGTAGCTGCTGATTTCACCAGTGGCGCACTGCCGGCTGATATGGCTGCTGATCTGGCTGCACTTGGTACTGCTGTCGGCGATTACACGACCGAGCAACAGCCGCATGAAGACTATAGCGTATTCACCACCGCAAACGGTGCCAATGCATCTGGCCGCGCAACCGCTCAGGCGCTGGCAAATGGCGAAGGCCTGGCGAACGGTATTCTGGCTTCTTTCAACGCGGTTGATGCCAAGATCGGCGACATCAGCACACTGCCAAGCGATCTTCAGGCTCCAACACCGGCAGACACCACCGTGGTTTCCGCAGTCACCAAGCTGAACGAAAAAGTTGGTTCACTGGCTGATCTGAACTCCTCCTTCACCGGAACAGCACGCAACAGTGTTGTTGCCGCTGTGAACAGCAATGCAGAGCGGATCACAGCCAACAGCGATGCTATCGCCAACAACAGCTCCCGCATTGTCTCACTGGAAGAAGATGTCGATGAGCTGCAAGCAGGTGTCGCCATGGCGATCGCAATTGCCAACGCGCCAATCATTCAGGGCGGCTACAACGGCCTCTCCCTCTCAGGCGGCTTTGGTCACTTCAAAGGCAAATCTGCGGGTTCCATGAAAGCTGCGTTCATGCCGATGGATAACATGGCAATCACCGCTTCTGTCGCAACCGACTTTGATGACAACGTCGCAGCCGGTGCTGGTCTGGGTTTCTCATTCTAATTTAGCAGGAGAGGCAAATGAGCCGACTTCTCACATTTCTCTGCGTCGCCTTCGCCATGGTTTTTCATGGCGGGGGTCTTCTCGCTCCTTCCGCCGCTCAAGCGAAAGAAGAATGGTCCGTGCAATGCAGCCGGCAGCAATGCCAGATGTATGCCGAGATCCGCCTGCAAAACGGAACGCTGTTCAACAACATCGCCTTCCGCAAGCTCAACGCGACCACTTACGCCGGCATTGTAAAACTGCCGTTAGGCATTCACATCCCAAGCGGCATCAACATCGGCATTGATCAGGCCGCCATTATTCAGGCCAAGCTGATCACCTGCAATCCAGATGGCTGCGAAGCTGCCTTTACTGCGAACCAGACGGTCGTCGACTTCCTCAAGCGCGGTGAGAAGATGTCCATCCTCGTGCGCAAGGCAGGCGACAGAAAGCAGTTAGCCCTCAACTACTCTTTGATGGGTTTCACCCGCAACTGGAACGAGTTCCACAAACGCATGGAAATCCTGATGCCGTAGCCGGATGGTCAAATGGATTTCTGAGAGAGAGTAAGCTACTGATAAGCCTAGGACCTGAGGGGAACTAGGCTGCTGTGACATACTCATTCAACACCGATAAATCCATTTCCATTCGCGACGAGACCGAGTTTCAGCGGTTTATTGGGTATGAGCTGGAGTTGTTTCCAGAAGAAGGTACGGCGATTTGTGCATTGGATATCGATGCGAAGTACGCCAACCGCAGTGGGGTGGTTCACGGAGCAATCGTGACCATGTTGCTGGACAACGCTTGCGGAGCCTCATGCAGTGCATCTGTTGATCCGACAGGAAAGCAGCCGTTTGTGACGCTGTCTCTCACCGTCAACTTCGTCGCCCCAGCAATCTGCAAGCGGTTGGTGGCCAAAAGCAAAGTGGTTGGTGGCGGTAAATCTACCCTGTTTGCTGAAGCAGAGCTGTTTGATGAGAAGAACCAGCTGATTGCCACTGCAACCGGCCCATTCAAGCGCGCGCCGCAAAGAGAAGCGCGGCTTGATGATGCGTGAGCGCATGAAGCGGCTCGCCTGAGCTGTCAGGACTTAGGGCTCACCCCTTCAAAGAACGTGGTTGCCAGCAACCGTGTGACTTCCTCAATGCTGGCCTCTCCTCTGGCGTTCATATCCCACGCAGTGAAGATGAGCATGTCGTAGGTGTTCATCACCCACCGCGTCGGCATATCTTTGCGGATGTCACCATCTTCCTTGGCTTGCTCAATGGCCAGGATGGTCTCGTTTTCCATCATCGCATAGCGAGGGTCTTTGCTCAGAACGCGTTCTCCTTCCACCCAGAAAGTAGAGAGGAAGCGCAGCTTGTTGGCCAGCGGCATCATCAGTTCCACAGCACGCAGCATGGCTTTTTTGCCGCGGAGGTTTTCATTCTCCATCGGCATCAACGCGTTGACCAAATCATCAAAGCTAACCGCCAGAATTTCCTCAACCAGCGCTTCACGAGAAGCAAAGTGTCTGTAAAGCGTGGCACGGCCAATTCCGGCAATCTCCGCTATTTCCGTGAGAGAAGCCGTTGGATTTACAGGCAGTTCTGCCAGTCCGGCTTCAATCAAGGCACTGCGGGACTTAACAGCCCTTTTATCACGCAACAACATTTTTACCCTCATTTTATGAGACATACTTGTCTCACATATAAACATTATGATACACACTCGTCTCATAAATCAAGATCTGCGTGATCACGAGGCGTTCACTCAGCGATAACCGGTCATTTCATAGGCCTTCAACAAACTCTGAAATCTGCCTCATTTAACCTATTGCTCAGGAGCACTGAATGTCCAAGCGGATTGTGTGGTTGTCAGCAGCACTGGTGCTGCTGGGAGCTGTTGGTACCTATGTTCTTTCGCTCGAAGACACAAGTGATGTCGATATTGAAGAAAAAGAAGTTGCGCTGCCGGTTGTCAGCTATGTGGCCGCACAGGCAAACGACAATACCGGCCATATCTCTGTTTTTGCGGAAGTTCGCCCGCGCTGGACGGCTGATCTGAAAGCACAGGTCTCTGGCAAGTTGCTCTCAGTGGCTCCCCAGGCATTAGAGGGCAAGAAGGTTGCCAAAGGCGAAGCCATGGCACAGCTGGAGAAGCACACTTACGAAGCCCAGCTGGAAGACGCCAGATACCAGCAGTCTACCGCCGAGTTCAATCTGAAGAAGAAGCAGAACAAGCACATTCTTGCGTTGAAGAACTGGCGTGCTGTGAACCCGAAGGAAGAGCCGCCGGAAATGGCCGTGCACATTCCTGAGTTGCGCGTTGCCGAAAAAGCGCTGGAAGCTGCGGTTCAGAAGGTGAAAGTCGCTCAGTACGATGTGAACGCGACCACCATCAAAGCTCCGTTCAGCGGTTTTGTGACCAAACGCCATGTCAGCATCGGCCAAAGCATTTCAGTGGGTGACACGCTCTTCACTCTGTTAGACGCTGAGCAGCTGGACATCACTGTTTCGCTGGATAAAGACCAGTGGGACCTGCTGGAGAAAGCGTGGCAGGAGTTTCCGGCTAAGATCTACAACTCCAGCAAAGAGATGGTTGGCCTTGCTAAAATCCAGCGTGGCGGTGGGTTCCTTGATCCTAAATCCCGCAGGTATCAGCTTTTTCTGGAAGTGGTCAACACGCCTGAAACCTCCATTCTGCCGGGTGAGTTCGTCACCGTTGAGCTGCAAAGTCGCACAGTTCAAGACAGCCTGAAGTTGCCAGCAACAGCACTGACACAAGAAGGCTTCATCTGGTTTCTGAACAATAAAGATGAGCTGCAGCGCTTTGAGGCCAACGTTGTTTTCCGCGATGACACAGACATCATCGTTCAAATGCCCGAAGTTTTGCGCGGTTTAGGTGAAAAACGCGTTGTTAAGTTGCCAATGGCTGCATTCCTGCCGGGCCAGCATGTCGCCCCAACACCAGCGGGGCACTAACCCATGACCTGGCTCACAAACTGGTTCATCCGAAATCCGGTCGCTGCCAATCTCATAATGGCATTCATCCTGCTTGTCGGGGTGTCCTCTCTTATGAACATCCGCATTGAAGGCTTCCCAAAGCTGCCAGCGGATACGGTGACGATCACCACTGTCCTGCCCAATGGTTACACTGAGCAGGTTGATAAGCAGATCACGCGCAAGGTGGAGAAGGCGCTTGAAGGGTTGGCGGGTGTCAAACACATCAGCTCACTCTCGCAGCCGGGGCTCTCAACTGTTTCTGTCAAGAAGACCAGCGACACCAAGCTCAGCACGCTGCTGGATGATATTCGTCTGAAAGTGGACGGCATCTACAATCTGCCGAAGAAAGCCGAACGGCCTGTTATTGAAAAAGAGAGCATGGATATGCCTGCCATGTTTGTGCAGGTCTATGGGGATGCTGATTTCAAAACCTTGCAGCGCATTGCACGCCAACTGCGCAACAAGCTGCTGGCCAGCCCGGAAGTGTCCCGCCTGAAACAGTGGGGTCTGCAGACCGAGCAAATCAAGATCGGGCTGGAGCCGTATACGCTTGAACGCCTGAACCTGACGCCTGAGCAGGTGATGAACCGCATCCGTGCGTCATCGCTTTACTTCCCGGGTGGTACGCTGAAGACCGAGGGCGGCTACATCTCTTTGCGCGCTGACAGTCAGGCCTATTATAAAGCAGACTTCGAGCGTATTCCGATCATCGAATGGGAAGATGGCACCACGACAACTCTGGGCGATATCGCCACCGTAGAAGATGCGTTTGCTGACATTGATATGGAAGCCCGCTTCAACGGCAAAGAATCTGTCGGGCTGGAAGTTCTGATTGGCCGCAAAGACAACCTTATTAATGTCTCTGAGGATGTGAAGAGCATCATCGCGGACTTCCGCAGCACACTGCCAAGCGGTGTAAAGGTGGATGTCTGGGGCAACTCCAGTGATTACATTGAGGATCGTCTCAGCCTTCTCAGCTCCAACGCCCTGCAGGGTCTGGCACTTGTGCTACTGATGTTGTCGCTGTTCCTCAACATGAAGCTGGCCTTCTGGGTTGCGATGGGGATTCCGATCTCGCTGGCTGGTGCGTTTGCTGTGGCCACCACGGGGTGGATCGACTATTCGCTCAACGACATCACCACGTTCGGCCTCATCATTGCCCTCGGTATCCTCGTGGATGATGCCGTGGTCGTGGGGGAAAGCGTTTTTGAACAACGCAAGCGCTATGCGAACCCGTTGAAGGGAACGGCTGCGGGCGTACATAAAGTAGCCGTTGCCACCATCTTCGGTGTGCTGACAACAACGGCGGCCTTCTTCCCGATGCTGCTGATGAAGAGCGAGCTCGGCAAGATCCTTGGCAGCTTCTCCGGCATTGTCATTCTGGCGCTGCTGTTCTCGTTGTTTGAGAGTAAGTTCATTCTGCCAGCACACCTTGCTTACATCTCGTTGGAAGAGAAGAAGCAAAACATCTTCTCCCGGTCCTGGGGCAAGGTGCAGGGTGTGGCACGTGGCGGCTTGTTCTGGTTCCGTGACACCATCTATTTCCCTACCCTCAAATGGGCGATCCGCCAGCGCTATGCTGTTCTGGTTGGCTTCATTGCTGTGGCAGCGCTCGTATTCGGTCTCATGTGGAAGGGTAAGATCCACTCGGTATTCTTCCCGGAAATTCCGGGACAGTACATCGTGGTGAACATGGAAATGGATCCGCGGGCTCCGTTCAATCTGACACAGAGCAACATCACGCTGATCGAAGACATGGCCCATGCGGTAGATCGGCGATATGCCGAGGAACAGCCGGACGTGGGTGGTGTCATCCAGAACATCTTCCGCATTGTTTCAGACAGCACCAATGCGACCATCTACGCAGAGCTGCGCCCTCTGGAGGAACGCGGAGAAGCCAAGACAGCAGATATTCTGCGTGAATGGCAGGACCGTACCGGTACTTTGGAAGGTGTTTCCAAACTCACCTTCTCGGGCTTTGAAGAGATCGGTGGCGGTTTCAAGATCCGTCTGCTTGGCGAAGACGCAGAGCAACTGAAGCTGGCAAGTGCGGAGCTGATGGAACAGCTTGGCAAACGTGCCGGTGTCAGCAACTTGCGTGACACCTTTAAGGCAGGCCAACCTGAACTGCGTCTCACAGTGAAACCTGAAGCACGCCATCTCGGCTTTACCGCTGAGCGGCTCGCCAGTCAGGTCGCCAATCAGTTTGGTGGCGGTGAGGCTCAGCGTATCCAGCGTGGCAACTCAGAGGTTCGCGTCATTGTCCGCAACACGCTGGACGCCCGTGACGCCATTGAGGACCTGCTGCAATCCCGCTTGCGCAGCGCAAACGGGGATTGGGTCACTCTGCAATCTGTCGCCAACATCGAGGCACGATATGTGCCTGGGTTCGTGTACCGCAGAAACGGCGATCAGGTCGCCACCATCGAAGCTGACATCAATAAACAGATCGTTGCTCCTGCTGAGCTGGGTCAGGATATCTTCACCTCCGTTGTGCCCCAACTACAACAGAAGTATCCCGGCGTGAAAATTAAGCAGGGTGGCGAACTGGAGGAAATGGGTGAAGTGAAAGGCAACATGAACCGCGCCCTGATCATCACCTGTTTCCTCATCTTTGTGCTGTTGGCGATCCCGCTGAAGTCCTACTTCAAGCCGCTGATCATTATGTCCGTGGTGCCATTCGGTGTTGTCGGAGCCATATTGGGCCACGCCATCATCGGCATCCCGTTCAGCATGATGTCGATCTTCGGCTTGCTGGCGCTGATCGGTGTAATCGTCAACGACTCCCTCGTCATGGTTACTCACTACCTTCATCTGCGTGAGGAGGGTGTCGAGCATATCGAGGCGACGGAGCGCAGCGGCATGGATCGCTTCCAGGCGATCTTCCTGACAACGGCGACAACTGTCGCTGGTCTGATGCCGCTGATGAGCGAAACCTCCGAGCAGGCCATGTACCTGATCCCGGCTGCTGTCTCTCTGGCTTACGGGGAGATTTTCGGGACGCTTATTACTTTGATCCTGATTCCAGTACTTGTCGCCATAGCAGAAGATATTCGCGTCTTTTTCTTCGGCAAACGCGATAAGGCATTGGAATATGCGCAAATGGAGCGAAAAGAGGCCCGTGAGGCTGAGGAAAAGCAGGCGATTTTAGAAAAATCCCCAAAGAATAACGGAGATATAAAACCTGAGGGTTTCCCTCTAGAAAAAGCCTAAATGAACCTTACGATACGGCCTCCCCTAGCGGAGGCCGTTTTTTGTTAAGGACTTACCCTAGGAAATCTGCTATTTAACCCACTGTGAATCCGCAGAATTTCGCCGCTAAGTATATATTAGCGATTTCTCAAAGGTTAAACTTCACTATATTTGAATGTGCTAATATAGATTGTACATTAGAAATGCATCATGCACTTATATATTGCGGAATATCAAAGAGAAAAAATCTACTAATTCAAAATTGATTGCACTCAATTTGTGCTTTTTACAATTCATCTAGGTTCCTGCGCGTACGAGCGGGCACGTATAACGTAACGGTGTCTGCTCCAATCAATAGCTGCCAAAAGCAGCTGTTAGACCGGAGTACGCAAATGGCTGGCATAAGCCAAAACACCCAGACTACCACTCCAGAAGTGAGCAAAGGTCGCGAGCGCGCAGCATTCTTGTTGCTGGCAGTTGTCCTGGCTCCAGTTCTGATGACTGCAGCGGTTGCCGGATATGGTTTCCTTATCTGGATGTCGCAGATCCTGCTTGGCCCACCATCATTCTAAGAGGTGACAGTGGCCAATCTTTCTCGCAGAGCATTCTTTACCCGTTTAAGCGCTAAACCAGAAGTGGCGAACCCGTTTCGTCCGCCATGGACCAGCGAACAGCGGATTGAAGACAAATGCACCGGTTGCTTTGAATGCGTCAAAGCCTGCCCGGAAGGCATTCTGTTCAGCGATGATAACCGGCCATTTCTGAAACCTGGTGTTGGCGAATGCACATTTTGTGAAGAGTGCGCAAAAGCGTGCCCTGAAGACGGTCTCTTCGACCTTTCAGAAGCACCCTGGAGACTTACAGCAGACTTAAAGCAAGAGGCCTGCTTGCTGCAGAAAGGCGTTTCCTGCCGGACCTGCACTGACTGCTGTGACCCAAGAGCTCTCCGGTTTGACCTGCGCACACCACCAGCAGGACAGATCCAACTGGACGCAGACCAGTGCAGCGGTTGCGGCGCTTGCCTCGTGGCCTGCCCAGTGGATGCCATCAGTTTGAACGACCAAAGCAACACGAGCCAGGAAAGCTTAGCAAATGCGTAATGCAACAGCCGTTGAGCGCGAAGAACCTGCCGGGGTCTGGCACATTTCCAGTGTGCTGATCCAGGCAATCCCGGAAAAGCGGGACCAGGTTTGCGCGGCCATCGAACAGATGCCTTCTGCTGAGATCGCGGATGTGCCTGACACCGAAAAGATTATCGTGACGTTGGAAACCACGAGCGAGCGCGACATCGCCAATGCGCTGACCGAGATCCAGAAAATGGATCACGTGATCACCGCATCACTCATTTTCCATCAGACCGACACCACCGACCTCAATTCAATTGTGATTTCTGATCAGGGTGACATTCAACCCGAGGGGACTTGCTCATGATTAAACTAACAAGACGCGCTGTCATCAAGGCGCAGGCCGTTGCAGCTGCAGCAGCCGCGGCCGGGGCAAGCCTTCCGGCACAAGCGTCTAACCTTGTTACCGACTCCAGCAAAACCGACCTGAAATGGTCTAAAGCTGCTTGTCGTTTCTGCGGCACCGGTTGTTCCATCATGGTGGCAACCAAAGGCGGCCGCGTTGTTGCAACACATGGTGACGCGAAGAGCCCGGTAAACCGCGGTTTGAACTGCGTGAAAGGCTACTTCCTTTCCAAGATCATGTACGGCAAGGACCGTCTTGAGCAGCCACTGCTGCGTAAGAAAGACGGCAAGTACGACAAAGAAGGCGAGTTCACACCAGTATCTTGGGATGAAGCTTTCGACATCATGGCTGACAAAGCCAAAGAAGCGATCAAAAAGAACGGCCCTTACTCTGTAGGCATGTTCGGCTCAGGCCAGTGGACTGTTTGGGAAGGCTACGCAGCTGCAAAGCTCTGGAAAGCCGGCTTCCGCTCCAACACCATTGACCCGAACGCACGTCACTGCATGGCTTCTGCTGTGGGCGCATTCATGCGTACCTTCGGCATCGATGAGCCAATGGGCTGCTATGACGACTTTGAGAACGCAGACGCATTCGTGCTCTGGGGTTCCAACATGGCAGAAATGCACCCGGTTCTGTGGACCCGTCTGACTGACCGTCGCCTGTCCAACCCGGATGTTAAAGTTGCTGTTCTGTCTACTTACGAACACCGCAGCTTCGACCTTGCTGACATCCCAATGGTCTTCACCCCACAGACCGATCTCGTGATTGCGAACTTCATCGCAAACTACATCATCGAGAACGAAGCCGTGGACATGGACTTCGTCAGCAAGCACACCAACTTCCGTCTTGGCAACCAGGACATCGGTTACGGTCTGCGCCCTGAGCACCCGCTGCAGAAAGCTGCTAAAAACGCAGACAAAGCAGGCGGTTCTAAAGAGATCTCCTTCGAAGAGTATGCTGAGTTTGTTAAGCCATACACTCTCGAATACGCTGAGAAGATGTCTGGTGTTCCTGCAAGCCGCTTGCTGGAACTGGCGAAGCTTTACGCTGATCCAAACAAGAAGGTTATGTCCCTCTGGACCATGGGTGCGAACCAGCACACCCGCGGTGTTTGGGTCAACCAGATGTTCTACAACATCCACCTGCTCACCGGTAAAATCTCCAAGCCAGGTTGTGGTCCATTCTCTCTGACTGGTCAGCCATCTGCTTGTGGTACTGCACGTGAAGTTGGTACCTTCGCACACCGTCTGCCAGCAGACATGGTTGTGAAGAACCCTAAACACCGTGAAATTGCAGAGAAAATCTGGAAACTGCCAGAAGGTACTATTCCTGCAAAGCCTGGTTACCACGCTGTTCTGCAGTCCCGTATGCTTAAAGACGGCAAGCTGAACTTCTACTGGACCCAAGTCACCAACAACATGCAGGCTGGTCCGAACGTTGTTGAAGAGATCTACCCAGGTTGGAGAAACCCAGAAAACTTCGTCGTGGTTTCTGATCCATATCCAACCGTTTCTGCAATGGCAGCTGACTTGATCCTCCCAACCGCTATGTGGGTGGAAAAAGAAGGCGCATACGGTAACGCTGAGCGTCGTACCCAGTTCTGGAACCAGCTGGTAAACGCACCAGGTGAAGCAAAGTCTGACCTTTGGCAGACCGTTGAATTCTCCAAGCGCTTCAAAGTTGAAGACGTATGGCCAGAAGAACTGCTTGAAAAAGCACCAGAATACCGCGGTAAGACACTGTTCGACGTCCTGTTCGCAAACGGTCAGGTTGACAAGTTCCCAGTGTCTCAGCTGAACCCTGATTACGAGAACCAGGAAGCAAAAGACTTCGGTTTCTACATTCAGAAAGGCCTGTTCGAAGAATACGCCACATTCGGTCGCGGCAAAGCGCACGATCTGGCAGACTTCGACACTTACCATCAGGAGCGCGGTCTGCGCTGGCCTGTCGTAAACGGCAAAGAAACCCAGTGGCGCTTCCGCGAAGGTTCTGATCCGTACGTTGGCAAGGGCAAAGGCTACGAGTTCTACGGTCATAAAGACGGTAAGGCTCGCATCTTCGCACTGCCTTACGAAGCACCACCGGAAATGCCTGATGAAGAGTACGATTTCTGGCTCTGCACCGGTCGTGTGATCGAACACTGGCACACCGGCACCATGACCCAGCGCGTACCTGAGCTGTACAAAGCTGTTCCAGACGCTCTGTGCTACATGCACCCGGATGATGCGAAAGCAAAAGGCCTACGTCGTGGTTCTGAAGTGCGCGTGATCTCCCGCCGTGGCGAAATCACCACCCGCATTGAGACCCGTGGCCGTAACAAGCCGCCAAAAGGCCTCGTGTTTGTACCGTTCTTCGATGCAAGCCAGCTCATCAACAAGGTGACTCTGGATGCAACCGATCCACTTTCTAAACAGACCGACTTCAAGAAGTGCGCGGTCAAGATCGTAGCCGTGTGAGGTACGCCATGAAACTTCTGAAACTTGTTGTAGCAAGCCTCTTTGCACTTTCAGTCCTCGGTGGAGCAAGCTCTTTCGCAGCTGACTCCATCAACGAACTGCGCAACGCGGACATCCTGACTCAGGATGCCGCACCGCGTATCCCGAAAGTCGTGAACAGCGACGAACGTCAGGTGCGTAACTACCCTGAGCAGCCACCTCTGATCCCTCACAAGATCGACGGCTACCAGATCGATAAGCGTCTGAACAAATGCATGACCTGCCACAGCCGTAAAGCGATTGAGCAGTCTCAGGCTCCAATGATCTCTATCACGCACTTCATGAACCGTGATAACCAGTTCCTGGCGTCTGTATCCCCTCGCCGCTTCTTCTGCACCCAGTGTCACGTGCCTCAGACCGAATCCAAGCCTTTGGTTGAGAACACATTCGTTGACGTTGATGAAGTGCTCAAAGGCGAAGCTAAGAAGTAGGAGCGCCAGGCATGATTTCAATTATCAAACGGTTCTGGCAGATCATCAGCAAACCTAGTGTTCATTACAGCCTTGGCTTTCTGACACTTGGCGGGTTTGTCGCCGGCATCATCTTCTGGGGTGGTTTCAACACCGCCCTAGAGGTCACCAACACAGAAGAATTCTGTATTGGCTGTCACGAGATGGAAAACACTGTCTATCAGGAACTCAAGACCACCATTCACTATACCAACCGGTCTGGTGTGCGTGCGACTTGCCCTGATTGTCACGTGCCTCACAACTGGACATCCAAGGTTGCCCGTAAGATCCAGGCATCCAAGGAAGTTTACGGCAAAATCTTTGGCACAATCAGCACTCCAGAGAAATTCGAGAGCAAGCGTCTTGAGCTGGCAAGCCACGAGTGGGCCCGCTTCAAAGCCAACGACTCCCTCGAGTGCCGTAACTGTCACAGTGAAGAGTCCATGGACTTTACACGTCAGAGTGTGAGGGCTTCTGAACAGCACGAGAAATTCCTCGTGACTGGCGAGAAGACCTGTATCGACTGCCACAAAGGCATCGCACACAAGCTACCTGATCTGAGCCTGCTGAAAGAAGGTCACTAAGAGCACGGTTGTTTGATTGGTTACGGTCAAACACCTCAAACAGCTCTGGCAACATAACCGGACATCAAAGCGTGAAGTGCAAGTGCACGTGGCAATTTCCGGGACCTGCCACCAGCTCAGATCCAAGAACCCTGCGGTTTGAAACCGCGGGGTTTTTCTTGTCCACACCTATTCCCAAATTTTATCAATTAAAATTATAAGAAAATCACTCATCTCAGAATTTTCTGAAAAATACCCCAGAGTCACCTCATTTCCAGCCATTTTGCGAATGTTTACAAATATTAACCTTTGCAAGATCTTCCTGAATTTTTCTTGATAATTTCACCCTAGGGTTACTTCCCATGTCCTTAGGGAACCTCCCCAGTTTCACGCAAGTGCTTTTTGACACTCCGGTAAAATACCAGCGCCATATGCTTCTGGGAAATCGAGAATATTAGAACATTTAACATCTGCAAGTCATTGATTTTGCGGAACTAATAAACTCGTCTTCAGTTCAGACCGGCAAGCGACACGCCGCGCCTGACAGAATTTGGAACGGGTGACGTGCACGCGAGCTACACCCATCTGAAAGGACATAAGAAGATGAACGCATTGAAGCTTTCCGCTACTGCCGTGGCCCTCATCGCAGGCATGAGCACCGCTCACGCCGCTAATATCACTGTATCTGACGGTACCGTAACCACCACCGGTGGCTCCGTAAACGGGGGGCTGGCGGATGGTTCCGCAACTTCCGGTCAGACAGGTACTGCAACAGGTATCACTGCAACCATAAGTGATATTAATGAATCCGAGCTGAGCGATGCTCTTCAGGACAAGATCAACGCAAAGGTTAACGAGATTGACCTGAGTCCTGCACTCGCAACAAAGATCAACGGCAAAGCTGATCAGAGCGCGCTTGATGACAAAGCTGATCAAAGCGCACTTGATGCAGAAAAGCTGCGTATCGACACAAACGTAAGTGATATCGCTGACAATACAAAAGCAACAGTACTCAATGCTGGCAACATTAAAACCAACGTTGACGACATCAAAGATAACAAGGATGCAATTACTGCAAATCTGAAGTCCATCAACCAGAACACAACTAACATCACGTCTAATACCTCCCAGATCGGTGTGAACAAGGAAAACATCTCGAAGAACACTGGGCGTATCACTGCCAACACCTCAGCAATAGGTCAGAACACCACCAACATCGCGACCAACGCTGCAAACATCTCCTCCAACACCGATCGCATCGTGTCACTGGAGAACGATGTTGATGAACTGCGCAGCGGTGTGGCCATGGCAGTTGCGATTGCAAACGCACCAGTCCTTCAGGGTGGCAAGCATGGCTTCTCCGTGTCCGGCGGTTTTGGTCACTTCAAAGGCAAAGGCGCTTCTGCTCTGAAGGTTGCCTTCCTGCCAACCGAAAACATGGCTGTCACTGCATCTGTGGCAACAGACTTCAGCAACAACGTCACTGCTGGCGCTGGTCTGGGCTTCTCCTTCTAACGAGGATGTAGATCATGAAACCGATCTGGACCCTGCTGACAGCGGCACTTCTCTTTTTCCTTCAGGGTGCAAGCGCGTACAGCACCACTGAGCCTTCCAATGAAGAGGACTGGTCTGTCAAATGCAGCAGCGACTTGTGCGAAGTCTACGCTGAGATCCGGCTTGATAACGGCGCTCTCATCAACTCCATCATGTTTCGCAAACTTGATAAGGATGTTTACGCCGCCATTCTCAAGCTGCCGCTCGGAATTCACATTCCCAGTGGGATCCAGATTGGTATTGATGATGATGCCTTGTTCGACGCAAAGCTGATCACCTGTCAGCCAAATGGGTGCGAGGCCGCCTTCAACGCCAACAAGGCTATCGTCAACTTCCTCAAACGCGGCAAAGCCATGTCCATTGTGGTCACCAAATCGAGCGACCGCAAAAAGCTGGCGCTGAACTACTCCCTGATCGGCTTTACCCGCAGCTGGGATGAGTTCACCAAACGCATGGCAGTGCTGCTGCCGGACGAGACATCTGGCTGATTTTGCCTGCCAAGACCCGTGGTTGAAGCCTTAAGCTTTGAGGTTTATATTGAGGAAGATAGGAATGGGAGGCTCTCGCCCCCCACTCCCGTCATGTGATTTTGAAGAGGGCTCGGAGGCGGATGGTCAATCTTTTCCGAGCCTTTTTCATGCTGAACTTGAGTTCAACTCTCACGCAACTACCACCTCCTTACCAGGCCTTGCTACGATCGGAGTGCCTAATTCTCCGATTGCGCGGACTGACACGCGCTGCTGCTTCATAAGGAAGTGGCTGGAAAGAGCCTATCAAGCCGGGGATGTCATCGCGTCCCCCGATCCTCTCCCGCACAAACTGCTTAGTGCATTCCCCGAGTGGATCTCATCGGTGTTTAACGCTTCCTTTTGCCTAACATTGCTTGGCGTTTGCCCGCTCACCATTGCGCAAACTAAGATTAGTTCAGTACCCGAGCACCAAACCAAAGCAGAGTTACCACCTCATCAGGAAGGTGATGCAATGACCGGCCACAAAGCAAAATCAGCTCATGTCGCGAGCATCGAAGCGTTCTATGCGGAGAAGCTTGCAGACGCGAAAGGCAGGAACACCTTTCAGCAGGTTCTTGCGCCGGATTACGATGCTCAAGAAATCTCCGAGGACCTACTTGGTTCCAGCTTTGGTTGCGGCAACCCACTGGCATTTTCTCAGATTAAAGAGGGAGAGACAGTGCTGGATTTAGGATCTGGCGCAGGGCTTGATCTGATCCTTGCCGCAGAGAAGACCGGGCCATCAGGCAAAGTGATCGGTATCGATGTCAGTGAAGATATGATCGCGCAGGCCAGAACCAATTGCGACAAGTACGGCCTTCAAAACATCGAGCTGCATCAGGGTGTTATAGAAGACCTCCCCTTCCCTGACAGCTCCATAGACTGGATCATCTCAAACTGCGTGATCAACCTGTCCGCTGACAAAGCTGCGGTGTTTGCGGAAGTTTATCGGGTGCTCAAACCCGGTGGGCATCTCATGATTTCCGACATGATTGCGGAGGCGTTGCCTGACTGGATGCATTTGCATCAGGACCTTCTCTCCGCCTGCATTTCGGGCGCCGTGTCTGAAGCGGATTATCTTGAGCTTGCTCATCAGGCCGGGCTCACAGACTTGAAAATACTCGACCGCATGACTTATGAGGATGCTGCATTGAAGCAGTTGATTGAGGAAGAACTGCCGGTCGCTCTGGATGAACTCTCCAAGCATCTGGGTCTTTCCAGAGAGGTGATGCTGACCAAAGCCGTGAACGAGCTCTCCGGCACTGTGAAAACCATCAAGCTCTACGGTTCCAAGCCAGTGGCGTAACCCGTACTAAGCCCACCTGCCCAGCACAACGTAATAGCCAACACCCAGCCCCATCAGCCCCAGTGCAATCAAGGCTGCGCCAACGTCATACGCAAAGCAGGATGTAAGCGCCAAAAGAGAGAGTGCCAGCGTGACATAGGCCGTCTTCTGTCCACCCGGTGCACTGTAAGGCCGATGTAAGTCAGCATGATTTCGCTTCAGCAAAATATAGCTGACACTTTGCAGCGCATAAGAGAGCGTCGCACCAATGACCGCGATGTTGATCATCAGTTCGCCCTTCCCCGTCAGCGAGCAAATGAACCCGATTATGCCGGGAATGATCAGCGCCCAGTGCGGCACTTTTCGCGAGCTGATTGCAGACATGAAGCGGGGCAGATACCCTTCTCGCGACATGGCAAAGACCAGACGGCTGTAACCAAAGATGATGGAGAAGAAGGAGGCAATCAAACCGGCAAGCCCAACCAGATTGACGAAGTCTGCCAGAACAGAGTCCTCTCCCAGCACATGCTTCATTGCATCCACCAGTGGGGCGCCATAATAGCCGACCTCTTCAGAAGTCGCGGCACCGGGCACGAGCACGACAATCAGAAACGCGCTCATCAGCAGAAAGAGCATTGCCCCGATAATCCCACGCGGTAGATCAACGGCAGGGTCTTTGGCTTCCTCAGCTGCCAACGGAACCCCCTCCACAGCCAGAAACAGCCACATCGCAAACGGAAACGCCGTCCAAACGGACACCGCATCAAACGCGAGAAGATTCTGTTGTGCCGGTTCAGTGCTGTCAGCGACCACCAGATTGGCGAGGCTGAAGTGTGGGCCGAGGGTGATCAGAGTGATCGCGATGGCAAGCACCGCAAAGGCTGTCACCACCAGCATAAACCGCAGGGCTTCGCCCACGCCAAGCAGATGCACTCCGATAAACAGGAGATAGAACACGGCGTAGACGACGGGTCCATTGATCCCCAGCAGCGCCTCAAGATATTGACCGATGAAGATTACAATGGCTGCTGGTGCGATGGAGTATTCCAGCAAAACCGCAAGTGCTGTCGCAAAGCCTCCGGTATCACCCATAACCTTCCGCGATATCCGGTAACCACCCGCAGCACTCGGCAAAGCCGCAGACATTTCCGCAAGGCACAGGACGAGGCAGAAATACATGAGCCCCATCAGCGCCACGGCGATCATCATGCCGAACCAGCTTGTCACCGCGAACCCAAAGTTCCATCCCGCGAAACTGCCCGAAATCACATAGGAAACCCCAAGCGTTGCCAGTAAAAACCAGCCTGCTGCTCCTTTTTGAAGCTGAGAAGTCTCGCTATCTTTCATTGAGAATGAAGCCTGCCACAAACGCTGAAATCAGCCGAACAGCATCAGCTTACTCCGTCCCAGCCAATGCATGACACCCGCCAATTCTCTCGGACTGCACCATTAGCATCAGTTGGCGTATTATTGACCCTTCTCATCATTTCTGCATAAATTCCCACTATAGGGAATCTATTATACGACGCTCTGCCTGTTGGGAAAGGCATCAGCATAAGCTAAGCTTGATGGGAAGACCTTTGCACTGGGAGGGGCGAAGAGATGGCTAAGAAAGAGATAGTTCTCATCCATGGCACATGGGGGCATGCCAGCAACTGGGATGAGATGCGCGCAGAGCTGGAAGCACGCGGCTACACCGTGCACACACCTATTCTGCGCTATCATGATTTGCCTGTTTGGGAAGGGGCTCTCAAACTGGGCACAGTACGGCTGATGGACTACGTGAACGATCTGGTGGACTTCGTGAAAACGCTTGACGAGCCGCCAATTATTGGCGGGGTTTCCATGGGTGGTCTGCTGGCTCAGCTTGTGGCTGCGCGCGTTGAAAACAAAGGCCTTCTGCTGCTTTCTCCGGCACCTGCTTGGGGTATGTTCCCGTTCTACCCATCCATGCTGCGCACGTTTTACAAGCACTTCCTGCAATGGGGTTTCTGGCGCAAACCACTCTACCCACATTGGGAGGAGTTCCGCTGGTCCGTGGTCAACGAGCAGACCGAAGAAAAGGCGAAAGAGTTCTTCTATTCCCTCAAGCTGGAATCTGGCCGCGCCTACATGGATATGGGCTTCTGGTTCCTTGATCCGCAGCGATCCTCCTGGGTGGATGTGGATGCAATCACCGCCCCCGTCCTCATCCTCGGCGGCGCCAAAGACCGCGTCGTCGCCCCGCGCATCGCCCGCGTCACCGCCAACCGCTACAAAAAGAACGGCAAGCTTGTGGTTCTGCCGGACTCCGACCACGTGATGATGGTGGGCAAAGAGCTCAAGAACACAATGCGCGAGTTTGATCAATGGGTTGCGGAGAACAACATCGTTCCGCAAACAGAAGAGCTGGAGAAGAACTGATCCTACCTCAAGAGGCGGCAAGGTCGGCTAACAACGTCTTCGCCAATGCCTTGTTTGCCTCAGTCAGAGCTGGCTGGAAGCCGATGTTGGTCATCCAGCCGCCACCGAATGAGAGTGACATGATCTGGAATGCCGTGTGCTCCAAACGGTTTTCGTCTGCTTGCGGAGCAATCTCACGAAGGAAGCCCGCGACGCTTTGGTGGAAGGCATCATAAATGGATTTCACCGCAGGCCGGATCTGCTCATCATGCAAGGCTTCTGGCAGTAAAGCTGCGACCAGTCGCGTGCTTGGGTGTGTGTTGAACTCTGAGCTGAACAGATACTCCAGCAGAACGCTTTGCAGATCCTCACTTTGCTGATCTCGCAGAAAGTCCAGTGCGTTTTCTTCAAAGCGGGCAACAATCCGCTCCACTAACGCAGCCACCAAGGCCTCACGCTTGCCGACATAGTGAAGCACCATGCGCCGGTCCATCTCCGCCTGTTTGGCAACCACTTCCAGCGTCGCACCGCGCAAGCCGTAGGCCTCAATGCATCGCTCAAAAGCATCGAGGATCCGGTTGGTGTTCTCTACCTTTAAGCTCTTACGCCCCACAGCCGCTTCCCACGCCCATCCGCACCTAACATCTTGCCACATAGCATAAATCAGGAGCGCTGATCGGCAAGTGGGAGACTTGGATAATCCTGCCACGAAGCTGGCTCATAAACACAAAAACCCCGTGGAGGGGATCCACGGGGTCTCTTCGCACTGCCTGATAAGGGGGGTTAATCAGGCAGGAGCTTGAGCTGTTTGGCGGGTACAGACGGAAGCGAGTTCCTCTTGCGCTTGATATTGCGAGAGGAACACCCGGCCAGAGAGCTCATCCAGAAAATGCGAGCGTTGCAGACGGTCCATCACCGGGCCTTTCACCTCGGAAAGGTGCAGCTGGATACCGGCATCCTGCAGGCGATGGTTGATGGCTTCCAGAGATTCCAGAGCGCTGAAGTCCACCTCATTCACCGCAGAACATTGCAGCACCACATGCTTAAGGCAGTCATCATCCACCGCGCGATCGTAGATGTAATCCTCCAGAAAACGCGCGTTGGCGAAGTAGAGGCTCTCATCAATGCGGATGGTCAGCAGTTGCGGGCTGGTGAGCACCTCATGACGGTTGATATTGCGGAAGTGCTCAGTCCCTGGCACCAGCCCAACCTCAGCAATGTGAGGCCGCGAGGTCTTGTAGAGGTAGAGCGCGATAGACAGGATCACACCCGCAGATACACCGGTTTCAACACCAAAGCCAAGCGTCAGCAGAATGGTTGCCGCCACAGCTGAGAAGTCTGACTTGGAGTAGCTCCAGCTGTGCTTGAGGATGCTGAAATCTACCAAGGACAGCACAGCCACGATGATGGTCGCCGCCAATGTTGCCTTGGGCAGGAAGAAGATGAGAGGCGTAAGGGAAACAGCAGCGATGGCAAGACCAACCGCTGTGTAAGCGCCCGCTGCGGGTGTTTCCGCCCCTGCATCAAAGTTCACCACAGAACGGGCAAACCCACCGGTCACCGGATAGCCACCGGTGAAGGCTGCACCAATGTTAGCAGCGCCGAGGCCGATCAGCTCCTGATCCGGATCGATGCGCTGGCGCTTTTTGGCGGCAAGTGTCTGAGCAACAGAGACGGATTCCACAAAGCCGATGATGGAAATGAGCAGAGCTGGCACAAACAGAGCGCCGATCAGCTCGCTGGAGAAGCTTGGCATGGTCAGCGGTGGCAGGCTTTGAGGCACAGAACCGACGATCTTCACGCCGGACTGATCGAGCCCGAAAATCCAGACAACAGCGGTTGTCACCACAACAGCACCCACGGGACCAGCTTTGGTGAGAACATCCGCAAGACGCGGCTTCAGCCCCATCTCCAGAAGCATAGGCTTCATGCCCTTGCGCACCCAGAACAGGAACAGCGTTGCGGACACGCCAATCAGAAGCGTGGCCAGATTCACCTCGCCCAGATGCTCAAAGATGGACACCACAATCTCCACCAGCGTATGCCCTTTGGCATCCACGCCCAGAATATGCTTGAGCTGGCTGCTAGCTATCAAAACACCGGAGGCGGTGATGAATCCCGCGATCACTGGGTGGGAGAGGAAGTTAGCGAGGAAGCCGAGCTTGAACACGCCCATCAGCAGCAAAATGCCACCGGAGAGCATAGCAAGCGTCAGCGCCGCAATGGCGTATCCAGCTGTTCCACTTTCTGCGATCTGACCAATGGCAGCGGCCGTCATCAGAGAAACAACAGCCACAGGGCCAACGGCCAAAGCGCGGCTGGTGCCGAAAATCGCGTAAAGAATAATCGGAAGGATGGATGCGTAGAGCCCCATTTCCGGCGGCAGACCGGCAAGCAGGGCGTAAGCAAGAGATTGCGGGATCAGCATGATCGTCACAATCACTGCAGCAATCATGTCATTGGAAAAACTGTCTTTATTATAGTTTCTGCCCCAATCGAAAACGGGCAGGTATCGCCGAAAGGCCGAGGAAAACATGGGTCTGCCTTCAAAGTGCTTTTGATTAATCCGGGGAAGAAGCTCCCCCGGATACATGATATTGATTCAGCAAAGGCCGCAACTTGTATTTTAGTTTGCGCTAACTTTCTCGGGCTTGATCATCCATTCCTTGCCGCGCAACATCGCCCACCAATAGACCGGTGGCAGGATCTGCTCTTTCAGGATCCACGCAGCACGAGTTGGTTTGGTGCCATCCAGCAGCCATGTTGGGAAGCTCGGCAGCAAAGTGCCGCCATACCCGAACTCAGCCAGAACGATCTTGCCGCGTTCCACTGTCAGCGGGCAGGAGCCATAGCCATTGTACTGCGCAGAGGGTGTCTTGCCTTCCACATCGGCCACAAGGTTTTCTGCAACAATCGGTGCCTGCATGCGCGCAGCCGCAGCTGTCTTCGCATTTGGCGCGTTCATCACATCACCCAGTGACCAGATGTTGGTGTAGGTCTTGTGGCGCAGGGTGATGTGGTCCACATCCACCCAACCTGCCGCATCAGCCAGTGGCGAGACGCGGATGAAATCCGGTGCGGACTGTGGTGGGCATACGTGGATCATGTCGAAGTCCACTTCCACCCGCTCCACCGGCGTGTCCGGCTTGGCCACATCAAACCACGCTTTCTTCGCTGGCCCGTCGATGGCAACCAGATTGTTGAAGAAGTTGAGGTTTGCGCCGTACAGGTCGATGTACTTCTCCAGCGCAGGTACATACTCCTTCACGCCAAACAGAACACCACCAGCGTTGTGGAACTGGATGTCGATGTTCTTCAGAACACCTTTCTTGCGCCAATAATCGCCTGAAAGATAAAGCGCTTTTTGCGGAGCACCAGCGCATTTGATCGGCATCGGCGGCTGGGTGAAGATCGCACGGCCCTCTTTCATGCCGCTGACCAGTTCCCAGGTGTAGGGCGCCAGATCATAGCGGTAGTTGGAGGTTACGCCGTGCTTGCCAAGCGTGGACACAAGACCTTCCACCTTGTGCCAGTCCAGCTTCAGACCGGGGCACACCACAAGGCGATCGTATTTCACGACACGGCAGCCATCCAGAATGACCGCATTGTCCTGCGGTTCAAACGCGGCCACTGCAGATTTGAGCCAGTGCACGCCTCGCGGTATCAGAGAGCCCATGGTTTTGGCGGTCTGGGAGGCTTTAAAGACGCCACCGCCAACCATGGTCCAACCCGGCTGATAGTAATGGATATCAGCAGGATCAATGACAGCGATATCAAGATCGCTCTTTCGGGATTTCAGGCTGGCCGCTACGGCGATGCCCGCAGCTCCGCCACCAACAATCACAACGTCATAAGACGCATCCGCGCGATCTGTCGGGGTTTTGCCGCCATTGGCAATTCGGCGCACAACGCCTGCCATGTCATAGCCAGCAGATTTGGTGGCCGCCAGAATATCGGAAACCGCCAGTGTCTCAGCCTGACTGAGAGACCACAGGGTGGCGCAGCGCGTGCCAGTGCGGCAGTAGGCCAGCACAGGACGCGGAATTTCATTCATTGCCTTGCCAAAGGCATCGGCATCTTCATCAGACACCTTACCGGAGATCACCGGCAGATAGCGGGTTTCCAGACCCAGCTTTTTCGCCGCTGCTTCAATCTCATCAAACACCGGCTGGTCTGCACCTTCCCCATCGGGACGGTTGCAAACAATACTGCGGAAGCCCAGGTCCGCAATCTTCTGAACGTCTTGCGCAGTGATCTGCGGACAGACAGAAAGTGATGAGCTGATACTCTTGATATCCATGATGTTTCCCCTCCTCACATCATCAGATTAAAGTGCGTTGACTGGCACTTTAAGCATTGGAACACCGTCCTCATCGGTCGGCACTTCGCCTGCACGCATGTTCACCTGCAAGGAAGGAATGATCAGCTTTGGCACGTCCAGCTGCGCATCTCGCTCAGTGCGGAATTTGATGAAGTCTTCGCGCGAATGGCCTTTACCAACGTGGATGTTGTGCTCTTTCTCAGCACCTACTGAGGTTTCCCAAGCGATGTCGCGGCCATTGGGGCCGTAGTCGTGGCACATGAAAAGGCGCATCTCATCCGGCAGTGTCAGTACTTTCTGAATGCTGTCATAAAGCGTTGCAGCATCCCCGCCCGGGAAGTCCGCACGGGCAGAACCACCATCCGGCATAAACAGGGTGTCACCTGCAAAAGCAGCGTTACCGATCACGTGCACCATACAGGCTGGTGTGTGGCCCGGCGTATGAATGGCAAATGCGGTCATGGTGCCGATCTGATAGCTGTCACCGTCCTTGAACAGCTTGTCAAACTGGCTTCCATCGCGCTGGAATTCAGTTCCTTCATTGAATACCTTGCCAAAGGTGTCCTGAACCACAGTGATGTGCTCACCAATGCCGATCTTACCGCCCAGCTTTTGCTGAATGTAAGGCGCAGCAGAAAGGTGATCTGCATGAACGTGGGTTTCAATCAACCACTCAACTGAGAGGTCGTTGTCCTGCACGTATTTGATAATTTCATCTGCATTATCATAGGTAATGCGGCCCGCTGCATAGTTGATATCCATGACGGAATCCACGATGGCAACGGACGACGAGGCAGGGTCTTTCACAACATAGCTGATCGTGTGTGTGGCCGGGTCAAAAAAGGCCTTCACTTCAGGCTCGACAGCCATGTTTACGGGGTAGTTAGTCATAACTTCCTCAATAAGTTAACATGTGCGCAGTGGCGGTCGATGGTACGTGCACCAAAGTTGTTTTCGTGTTCGACCGCCTGCACAGCCGCCTAAGCTTTTCTTATTATAATTTTTTGTCGGAAATCAGTTTGCGATCTCCGCAGACAAGCTTAAACGCGGCAGGTTTTAATTCCGAAAATGGAGTAGAGCGGGCAAATCCGCACAACGGAAACCAGCAGCATTACGATGCCGACAATGATTGCGCCATAGAAGAAAAGTGGCTGCGCAAACAAAGAAATTGTGGTTGACAGCGGCAGTGCAATCAGCACGACACCGATGATAAAACGAAGAATGCGATCAATAGTTCCAACGTTAGCCGTCATAGTCTCGTCCTCCAGGTACGTGGCTCAACGGATAACGAGTCTTTTCTATCGCTTCAGTGACGAAGTCACCAAACTCCGCCCCAATCGCTGCTTTTTGTAGAAGCACCTTAAAAATCAACGCGAAATGCCTGCAGCTCATAATGCCAGCTGCCCATCCCAGAACAATCCGTAGGTTTCAGAGATCCGTTTTCTGGCTAGCATGGCGGCGAAGGGTGCATGCGCGGCACGCGCTGTGACCCGGAATGTGGGCCAGAAAGCAGTTGGGGTTCCAGTTGACCGAAGTTTCCGTCACGAACAAAGACTTTTACACGCAGCTTCATAAATCCAACCCCGGCTATGGTACATCCTCGTCCTATCTGATGGACGTGATCCTGCCACTGGCCGCTGATCTAAAACCGGCACGAATTCTCGACTATGGCTGCGGAAAAAGCTCGTTGGTGGAAGAGCTTGCTGCTCAGCTTGGCTGTGCCTCCCACCGCTATGATCCCTGCATTCCCGAATACAACACGCCTCCTGAAGGGGCGTTTGACCTTGTGCTGAACACCGATGTGCTGGAGCATGTGCCGGAGGCGGAACTGGATGCCGTACTGGCCGACATTCGCACTAAATCAGAGCATGTGATCTTCCATATCCCAACACTCTATGCCACTGCCTTGCTGGCCGATGGCTCCAACGCCCATTGCACCGTGCACTCGTCCGTATGGTGGCAGGAGAAACTTGCCCAGCATTTCCCTTATGTTGAGGTCTTGCGCAGCATCAACAACGACCAGCAGTTCTATGTCACCTGGGATGTTTCGGCTGAGGCACGACAGAACCTGAAGATGGTGTACCGCCAACGCAGGCGGGCGCACTCTGTTGCCAAACGCAAGCACATCCTGCGTATGCTGCGCATGCGGCTGCTGAGAGGTCATGTTCCAAAATACGAACTGCAGAATGACATTGCCGGAAAAAGCATAGCCGTGGTTGGCAACGCGCAGTCATTGTGCGCGAAGGATTACGGGCCGGAGATTGATCAGCATGACATCGTTATCCGGATCAATCGCGGTGCAATCCCGCACATCAAAAGCCACGGCCAAAAGCTGTCATGGGTGGCAACCAGCCTCGATATTCCCAAGAGCTTTGTCTATAGCCAGCAGGCGCAGCGGGTCATATGGACACCTGCAGAACGCAGCTTCTCTCTGCCTCATTGGCTCGCCAAACACAGCGACATTGTCTACCTGCTAAAGACAGCGGAACTGAAGCGCTATCACGCCCGCACCGAGAAAAAACCCAGCACAGGCTTCCGGTTGCTGTGCTTGTTGGAGGAGTTGGGCGGTTACAAGCAGATAGATATCTACGGCTTTGACTTCTTCGCCTCGCCCACAAACACCAATCACATCGAGCCCGAAAAAGCCCGGTCAGATCATGACTATGATCGCGAGAACCATGAAATCCAAAAGTGGATGGCCCGCGATCCGAGGGTTTCACTTAAGAGCTAGACGTCAGGTCACGCCTTTGCCAGAACTTCCAGTCCGGAGCGATCGGTGATTTCGATGGTGCCGCGGGATTGGGTGATCCAGTCGCGGCGTTGGAATTCTCGCAGTTGGCGGGAGACGACTTCGCGGGCGGTGCCCAGTTCGGCGGCCATTTGCTGGTGGGTGGTGGCAACCTGCGTGCCGTTGCCTGCAAGCTCCAGCAGTTTCTGGGCGAGGCGAATATCCATGCGCTGGAAGGCGATTTCCTCAATCACCAGAAACAGGTCCGTGATGCGCTTGGAGTACGCGGAGAACACGAAGCGGCGGAAGGTTTCGGATTGGGCGATGAGATCATCAAACACCATACGTGGAATGGCGACGGCCTGTGTGTCCGTTTCCGCGATGCCTTCTGCAGAGTAATCCTCGTAGGCCAGCAGGCATGCCGTGGTCAGCACGCAGCTTTCGCCTGCATGCACTCGGTAGAGAATGATCTCGCGTCCACCTTCAGAGAGTTGCTGCACGCGCACGGAGCCTGACAGCAAAAGCAGCAGGTTTTCCGGGGCCTTACCGGGGCCAAAGATGACAGTTCCAGCAGGAACGGAAACGATGGTGCTGCGGTTGACCAGAATTTCTCTGATGTGGTTTTCCAGTTTGGAAAGGCCTTGGAACCGATCGATCCAGTTGGCAGCAGCAGTTGTCATGATCCCCTCCCGAGACGCCCTCAAAAATGCGTGCTTCTTTGGCATAGTGCATAAAAGCGTTTAGCGCAATCAGGGCCTTTGGCAGAAGAATAATCTAACGACCAACCTCAGGTAACTACTTTCAGGAATAAATTTTCAAACCACCTATTCAGGACGCTCGCCAACAACCCCAAGCGCTTCTTCTGCAGAAAGGCGCTCTTCTGGTGAGAGCTTCAGCAGGCCTTTGATTGCGCCCTTGATGTTTTCAGGCGTGCCATTCAGCCTTGCCTCCAGCTTTTCATCCAGTTCGGACTGGTCAGTGCTGCTGCCACTGCGGAACTCCTGCAGCTCTGCAATCAGCTCTTGTTGTGCATTCTTGCCCGCTGCCGCTGCCACCAAGACAAGGCCGCCTGCCCAGGAATCCACTTTGGAGGAGAGTTCCGCGCCATCAACAAAACGCTCAGGGGGTTGGTTGTTGGGCGTGCCACCAATCTCAAGCTCAAAATGCTGGCCGTCCTCACAATCCGCAGCAACGCCTTCATGAGCTGTAGCGCAGTCAAAGCTGGTGATCACCGGCGAGGTGTCTTCATCTTCACGGAACTGGATGGTGTCGGTGCTCAAATCCTGATGGAAAATGTTGCGCTTTTGAAGAAACGCGACGCCAGCAAGCAGACCACCAGCAAAGTCATTCAGCGGTTCTTCGTCCATGCCTTTGTCTTCCGGCAGGCGATCATCCAGCGAGCCACCGTTCAGCTTTTCGCGAATGACAAAAGGCTCGCCAAACTCGGTGAGGCCAGCGCCTTTCAGCTTCAGGATGTTTTCGCTGCCTGGCGCCTCATCAAACTCACCAAGTGCAGTGAGAATCTTGGCCTCATGCACCAACAGTTCAGCACCCACAAAGGTTGGCGGAGAATCCGGTCCGGCAGCGTAAGCATTGGGGCGTTTGATCACCGCATTTTCCATATGCGGATAGTCCTGCACCACACCGGAAGCATCATAGGACAGCACGTTTTCAGCATTGGCCGCACCGCCGGTAATCGGCGGGCTCACCTTGCCGGTGACATCCACGGCATGCTCTTCGGAGATGCTAAACATGTTGCCATAAGGCTGCTTACCACCATTAGTATTGCCGGGCTGGAAAGCGGTAGGCACAGAGCTGGGCTCAATCACCATGCTGCCATCTGGCTTGCTCTGCACTCTGATTGGGCTGTCATCAGGAGGGGTTTCGCGAGGTTCACCGCGCACGCTGCCGCCCGCTCCGGAAGGATCCGGCGGAAGGTCGATACTGAGCACTTTGGCGACGGCGTTGAGCCACTGGTCATAGTCAGCCATTGTCACCTCCGGGAACTTCACCGGCCTTGCGAACCACTCGAGATCTCCTCTTCTCAGCCTGCCGTGAAGGGAAGTATCGTTGTTCACCTATGCGCTGAAAAGCAAACAGCCAAAACAGCGTGTAAGCGGACCTACCAAAATCATGAGAATTGCAGCTACTGCTGCTCCTCCTCCGGTTGATCCTCAATCAAAGCCAGTGCCTGTTCCGCAGTCATACGCTCGTTCAGGTCTACCTTCAGCAAACCCTTGATCACCGCCTGAATGTTTGGCGGCACATTGGCGATGCGTTGATCAAGCAAGCCATCATAAAATTCCTGATCCCGCCGACCGTTGCGCTTTCTATAATCCTCAGTTTGCGCAAGAAACTGGTCCCGTCCCTGATTGCCAACTGCCGCCTGCAACAGCATGATCCCGCCGTTCCAGGAGTCAATTTTACCTGTCCTCTGGCCGTTTTCATCATAAACTTCCGGCGGCTGAATATCTGCAGAGCCACCTCGTTTATAGCCAAAATCACGGCCATTTTCATGATCAGACGCAACACCTTCATGCGCGGAGGCCGTATCAAAGTCACTGATCACCGGTACAGTGCTCTCATTGTCACGAAACAGAATATTGTCCGGCTTCAAATCCTGATGGATGATGTTCCGTTTTTGCAAAAACGCCATGCCAGAGAGGACACCTTTTGCAAAATCATTCAGTTGCGGCTCTTCCAGTCCACGGTCATCAGGAATGCGATTAGACAGCGTGCCACCATTCATTTCTTCCATAATCAGGAATGGTTCGCCAAACTGCGAGATACCTGAGCCGCGATACTCGATGATGTTCTCAGCACCCTTCGCATCCTTAAAATACGAGAGCGCAGTGAGGATCTTGGTCTCATGAACAATCTGATCCGCGCCGACAAAGTATAAGGAACCATCGTTCTGCTTCATCGCATGGCACCGCTTGATTACAGAGTCTTCGATATCTGGAAACTTCTGTAGGTAGCCTGTCGCCCCCGAGGCAAATACACTTTGCAGGCGCTCATGCCGGACCCGATTTGGCGGAGTGATCAGCCCTTCGATGTTCATCGAGTGCTGTGTTGGCTCATAAGTCACGTTATCGTGCTGGCCAAACCGGCGTTGGCGCCTTGCTTTGATGGTTGCGGGCACAGACCTGTGATCAATCACCATGGTGCCATCATTTTTACGATCCACACGGATCGGGCTGTCCGCTTGTGGCATCTCATTGTAGATGCGAGGCTGATGCTCCCCATCACCCGGCTGCGGATCACGTTGATACAGCTCGCGATGCTCGGGCAGCTCCAGTTCCTCAAACTCCTCATCCTCCATATCCTCCTGCTCGCCCGCCTCATAAGGTGGCGGAGGATCATAAGGAGGCGGGGCTTCAAACGGGATTTCCGGTTGCTGCAGGTCTACACCACGTTGCTCAACGCCCCGCTCAATATCGCGCTCGTCCTCATCATCTCCAAGTGCCAGAAACTCACCGCGCTCCTCAATGACACGACCCTGCTGGTCATGCGTTGCCCGCTGCTCGATGCCTTCCTCAATATTTTCTTGCTCTTCATCCTCAACGATGGCCATGAACTCGCCGCGCTCTTCCTCTGGCCCATCGACAATCATAGGCTCGACGTCATTGTCACCTTGAGGGGGGATCTCACCCAGACGAACATTCAGCGCCCGTTCCACAGCATCCAACCATTGCTCTTGCTCTGGCGGCAGATTTTCCTGATTTCCAGCGGGGTTTTGAGGTTGAGCAGGCACGGCGTTCCTCCCACAATCGGTCCTGAGAGACATATTGTGTCATGCTAAGAGAAACGCTTTCCGTTAAGTAACGCTTGTTGAGGTTTAGGTGTAAACAGGCTTAGCTCAGCCCGCAAAATTGCAGTGTGCCCGTTTACTTTTGCTCAAGATCCATCAGCTTTCCACGTCTGCCCCATGGCGCCCTTTGCCGTGGCTGAAAGCTGTTGCGCCGGAAACGGTCTCTCCGCTGGAGATCACCGAAAGGCCGCGTCGCATTTCGTTTTTGATGGCTTCAGTCTCTGTCATGTCCCACTGCTCAAACATGGAAAGCCTGTCGCTGCGCATGCACATTTGCGGAAACTGCGCGATGTGCGTGGCAAGCTCCTTTGCTTTAGAGAGCGCCTCACCATCTTCCACGAGCCGGTTGACGAGACCAAAGGCAACCGCTTCCTCCCCGCTCACACTACGCCCTGTCAGGATCATATCCGCAGCACGGGACTGGCCAATCAGGCGAGGAAGACGAATGGTGCCCATATCAATCAGCGGCACTCCAAAGCGGCGACAATAGACGCCAAACACTGCTGATCTTCCCGCAACACGCATATCCGCCCATAGCGCCAGCTCCAGCCCACCAGCGACCGCATGACCTTCAATGGCCGCAATCACGGGCTTGGAAAGTCGCATACGAGAGGGGCCCATCGGGGCAAAATCGCCTTCTTCTTTCAGGATGTTGAGGTTGCCTTCGGAAATGGCTTTCAGGTCAGCGCCTGCACAGAATGTGCCTTCAGATCCGGTGAACACGGCAACGGAAAGGCTGTCATCCTGATCAAAACGGGTGAAGGCATCCACCAGCAGCTGCGCCGTTTCCCCATCCACCGCATTGCGCCGCTCGGGCCGGTCCAGCGTAATGATCGCCGTCGTCCCCTCAACCTCAAAATGAACCGCCATAATCCCCTCCCCTAAAATGCACGGAGAAGCCTAGCAGAACTTCACAAGCCCCGTCAGCCATTCAAAGGTGGAGTTCTAGTCCCTCGGACGATTGTGAGGGATTTGCTCTTTGGGTTTTGAGCAAAATACGGATAATCAAAGGAGTATACTGGGACAAAAGATCAGCGGAATGACAGTAAAGACACGACCCAGTCAAAGATAGTGAAAAGCCAGTCGAAGATCTTTGTAAATATAGAAGTCTTCCTGCGTTTCGTCTGAGCTCTGTCGCGTTCCAACTCGCTTCCCCCCTCATTCTTAGCTTATTTGGGAAGCAATCTCGCTATTTCAAGAAACGGTATAGACACTTTCAAAGCAATCTGTCTATACCAACTTTTTACAGGATCTTCTGCGGTTTCAGAACTGCGCTCAACTGAGGCAAGCGCAGTCCAACGCATCTTACAAGCTGAAGGACGCCAGAGCGCTTGGAGAGGTCGCGTTGACCAGAGAGAAGGCCTGCTTAGCTAGCTCAGACTGTACCAACTGAGCTTTCTCCCGTGCCTGATCCACGTTCATGTCTTTTTCAACGTTAGCGGCAGCTTCAGAAACGATTGGTTCTGCTGGCTGAGACAACCCGGCAATCTTCTCGTCACGGATCGCACCAATCTTGTTGTAAGCCTGATCAAGTGCACCTTGCCAGTTAGCAAAGGCTTCTCCCAGAACACTTACAACGCTCTCAGCATCATCACCCTCAAGCACCTCGGAGAAATCAAAGGTAAGGAGATTTACCCCGGCCAAACCTGCGTTTTCAGCAGCTTCCCCTTGAAGAACCCAAGTCTGCAAGCCAGTTAAGTCGTTCGGCTCACCATCCGTGCTACCTGGCAGAATATCTACCAGCGCGTTAAGAAGTTCTTCATCCTTGAGAAAGGGATTGGCTGGATTAAACTCGATGCCATTCGCAAGCAGGCTGTTGACGCCTTCTTGAAAATTCTCGAGGTGATCCGCAAGCTCTGAATAGTTTCCATTATTTTCCGCAAGTGATGTGTTCATCGCGGTAAATGCAGCACGAATTGGAGCAAGCTCAAACTGAAGTTCCGCAGCATGATACTTGAGCGTCATCTCGGCCAGTACATTTCTGGTTTCTTCAGAAATCAGGCTATCCGAAGTTCCTTCACCCATTGCAACAGGCTTAAAGTCAATCCCTGTTGCATTCTCTCGAAGAATCTTGAGGCCCTCCTCCGCATCTTGCTGATCCGCAGAGGAGTTGGGTGTCTGCGTGGGGCTTTGCGCCTCAAAAAGCTGAACAATACTATTATTTAAACCAACAGAATTCATGTTTCTGTCCCTTTCTGGAAACAATGGGACATCTCGGCCAATCCGAGTCTGCAGAATAGCCTCATGCTCTTTCACTGAAAGTCTGCAGCAAACCTGATAACGGAATCTATTTCCAAGAAAACGACGTAATCAAAGGTGCAGCTATTCTATCACAATACATGCATCAATCACATGAATTCTCATAAGCCATGCAATGCGTTACTTGAGAAAATCGATTCCAGACACGCCACGCTGAGCACTCAATCGCGGTATAGACATTTTCAAATCAAACTGTCTATACTACTCCCATGACAGATCTTCCTCTCGCTTATCAAAACCTCGCCGCGGATTACATTCAGAAAACGCATGATGATAGCAGGGCCCTTCGGGGTTCGGTTTATCAGCAAGCGAAGGGGAATGTTGAGAACGTCTTCGTTAAAATGCCCGTGGGTGCCGGGCGTAAAAGCCTCTATGTGGGGCCAGCTTTACAACCGGAAACACAGGCCAAGGTGGAGCGGATCAAACAGGCCAGCGAGCGCGCCCGTGCACGCCGTAAAGACCTGAGCGTGCTCAACAAAGTTGGTGTGCTTTCCACCCACAGTTATGCCGGTCGTGTGCTGGATGCCATGGCCTATCATGGCCTGTTCCGCAATGGCGCCATTCTGGTGGGCACGCTGGCTTATCAATGCTACCCATTGCTGTTGGGCTGCACGCTGCCTTCCACTCAACTAGCGACAGACGACGCGGATCTGGTGGCAGCTTCACTGGCTATTAAAGCGGATGAAGGCATTGATATGCTCTCCATCCTGAAGGATGCCGATCCAACGTTTGAGCCTATTCCAGAGTTGGATGGTCGTGCCAAGTCCTCACGCTTTCGCTCTGGCATTGGCTTCGTGGTAGATCTGCTCACGCCAACACGCAAACGAGGTGAAAAACAACCACTGGAGCTGCAAGGGTTGGATGCGGGCGCTATGAGCCTGCAGTATCTGGCATGGCTGATTGACGATGCTTCTCCCGCTGCTCTGCCTTATGGCGCAGGCATTCCCGTGTTCGTGCCACGTCCGGCCCGCTACGCCGTGCACAAACTCATCCTCTCACAAAAGCGGACACATACGGCCACCAAGGTCACCAAGGATCTGGCACAGGCCAAGGCGCTGATTGAGGTGCTGGAACAAGCCTGCCCCGGCCTGATCAGCGACGAATTGCTGGACGCGCAATCCCAAGGCAAACAAGGCTGGAGCGATCCCATCGCCAAAGCCCTCAAAGCCCTCTGGCCCGACGGCTCCTGGCGGGACCGCCCCGAATTTGAAGAATTTGCCGAGGGTGTTTAGCTTGTCCCTGCAACATTCAGGGGGCTGGAAGACCGGCAGATTTCTTGAAGGACTAGGGAAGACAGGGTATATTAGAGAGACTAGGAGCGGGAAGCCTCAACTCCCCGCCCCAGTTGTTAGGTTACCCTAAAGAGGGCCCGAAAGCAGATTACCAGTCGTCTTCGGGCCTTCCTTATTTTGAGTTTCAATTCAAACCTCACCTAACCACCACCTCCTTTGACCAGGCTTTGCTACAGTCGGAGCGCCTAACCTCTCCGATTGCACGGACTGGCGCGTGCTGCTGCTTTGCAAAGGGGTGGTATTGGTGAGCGTATGCTGGCGGGAACAGACCAGCAACATCATGATTTATCTAGACTATTTTCAATGGCAAGATTTCAACCCTGATACCCAATAGTATTGCGAGGCTCCACCTCACCCCGCCTCAGCCACGCTTGCGTGTTTTTGGAGGAAGGCGTGGAAGAGGTGATCGAACTCTTTGGGCTTTTCGATGTAGGCGGTGTGGCCGCAGTTGGGGATGGTGTGGCGCTCGGTGGTGCCGCCGGCTTGCTCGTAGTGGTCGAGCGCATTGGAGGTTTGGGTGACCATGGGCTGCGGCGGGAAGATGGCTTCTCCCGGCCAGCTGGGCAGGAAGCCCAATTTGCCCAATGAGCCGAGGTCGAACATGGAGGCGTCGGAGACCACCAGATCATCTGCTCCATGCACCCACAGCACGGGCGGTTTCACCGGAACCCGGCAGAAACCCAGCGGGTCTGCCTGCCGGTTGGGCGCGAGTGCGTTGATGCTGCCGAAGTTGCCCGGCGCAACGCCCGGCCAATTGGTGGAGGGGATCACATCTCCCGGATAGGATTTGTCGCCGGTATGCTGGGCGAAAACGGTGGCCATGTAGTCGGTGAGCCGTTTAGGCTGAAAGGGCGGCTTCCAGACAAACGTGTTCAGGATGTTGCGCGGAGAAAAATCGCTGTCTGTGCTGGTATCCTGCGACATCAGCAGCTTCACGAACTCCGGATTCACCGCTGCCGCGCCACTGCCTGCGCCATCTGCAAAGCACGGCGTTCCATCAGCACGAGAGCAGCCGAAACCGTAGGGAGAAGACGGGCTCACCTGCGTGAGAGAAAGCACACGCTGCGGATAATCTGCAAGGAACTGCCAGAGCACACCGCCGCCAAGGGAGTGCCCCACCATATGCGCGGCTTTCACGCTCAGCTCATCCATCAGCGCGGCCAGGTCATCCGAAAAATCCTTGGTGCCACGGGTGGCATCCACCAGCGCAGCCGGGTCAGCCCCACCGTACCCGCGCAGGTCCGGCGCGATGGCGCGGAAGATGTTCGGCAGGCGTAGCATGGTCTCCTCAAACCATGTGGCAGCAGAAAGGTTGCCATGAACGAAGATGATCGGCACGCCGTCCTCAGGGCCGGAAAACAGAACCCGTGTTTTCAAACGAGCCGATTGAACCATTCGCGCGTCCAGAAATGTTGGAATCTCAATCATCTTCACCCCAAATCTTTGCGCGCGTCTCGCTCAAAACTCAAATACTGACTGGGTTAAACACGCAGATATCGCTTAAAGCAGTTTGGTTGCGGCCCTATAAAAGCAAACCGCCTCAAATATTTAAAATTTTAGGAATGATGAAGGGGTTAATGCGCTGCTGTCAAGCTTATGAGGCGTGCAGACAAAGGGGAGGCTTTGCCTGCACGCCCCGCAAAGCCTAGTAGGCGTCGTGGTGACGTACCCATGCCATGGGGTTGCCGGAGGTCGGCTCGTTGCGCCCCATCGGCGTCAAATCCATGAAGGTGTATGCCGCGTTGGTGCTGTCGAGGCCGCGGCTGTAGGCGGAGTAGGTGTGATAGATCGTGCCATCCTCCCCTTTCACGAACACGCTGACGCCCGGCATTTCATCATGGGGCGCTTTCTCCAACTGGCGGAAGTTGTAGATGATGGGCTCATCCGCCAGCATATCCTCAGGAAAGCCCACGTCAAAGTCTCGGTTGAACCCTGTGCCATTTGAGGAGACCCAAGTGAAGTCCCAGTCCATCCGCTTTTTGAATGGCGTGATCATGGACATGGGCGCACTGGAGACCACGGCAAAGGCGATATCCCGAGCGGCCAGATGCGGATCGAGGCCATTGAAGCCATCAGCCCAGAACGAGCAGCTAACGCAGCCCGCCTTCCATTTGGGGCCAAACATGAAGTGATAGATGATGAGTTGCTCGCGCCCCGCAAACAGATCTTCGAGGGATACCTCATCCTTATCACTCTGGAATACATAGGATGTTTCCAGCGGAACCCATGGCAGGGATTGGCGGAGGCGGGTGATCTCATCTTTTTTGCGGGTCAGTTCTTTTTCCTGCTCCAGCAAGGCTTTGCGGGCAGAAAGCCAGTCTTCTCGTGATGCAATCTGTGTTGGTTTCATTGGTGTCATCTCCTGTTAATGCGCTGGTTGCGGAGCTTGCCAATGGGTTGGCATGGTCGCGTCTACACGCGGGTCCTCGTTCAGCCGTGCTTTCCATGCCGCTACAAAGGGGTAGAGATCCGGCGGATAACCGAACCCGAGTGAGGCCATCAGGTCGGGCTTTGTCTCCACGGCCCGCTGGATGAGCCGGACTTCAGGAAACGCGATGGCATCTGCTGCGCTTGGCGCATCACCGCACAGATATGCCCTGCCATCGGAGAGGATGCCTTCCAGATAGCGGCATTCTGCGTGGGCGAGCTCGGCGGCAGCGTTCAGCTCCCTCGCCGCGTCACTGTCTGCCTCTGGTGGGCTCCCGTCTCCGGCGAACACCGGGACGAGCAGCTGCCGGTTGGCTTCCCGCAGGTAGTCACAGCATTCCATGGTCAGCTGCCAGATTTCTGCGGCCGCCTCTGGCGTGTCGCCAAACAGCGGCTTTTCAGGATAAGCGCGATCAAGCCAGGCAAGGATCGCGATGGAATCCCGCAGCACCCCATGGTCGCTGGTCAGCACCGGCACCGTTGCGCGTGGGTTGAGCACCGTGAACTCCGGCTGCTTATGTTCTTTCTCAGAGGCTTTTAAGTAAATGACGTCAGCAGAAAGTCCTTTAAAGGCGAGACCCAATAAAACCCGCCAGCCACGAGGAGCTCCACTGATCGTGTACAATGATAAAACCATCTTATTTCTCCCGTTTGCTATGGGGAGAAAGATAGACCTGTGGTATTATAGAGCAAGAAGGCAGTTTTTTCGTAGATAGTACGGAAAACAATACTATTGAGGACTTGTCCCCAATGACAATCGCAGAGAAAACAACTGAACCAGAATGCCAACCTACTGAAACTGAAGAGCTTTGCCCGATGCCAGATATCGCTCAGCTCATCGGCGGCAAGTGGAAACTGATTGTCCTGCAAATTTTGATTTTCAAGGGCACCAAGCGCTTCAACGAGCTGCGGCGGATGATTGATGGCGTCACTCAGACCATGCTGACCAGCCAGCTTCGTGCCTTGGAGCGAGACGGATTGGTGTCGCGGAAGATCTATGCCGAGGTGCCACCACGCGTGGAGTACTCCGCAACCGAGCGCGCCATTGCCCTGACAGACATGTTTCACGCCATGCACAAGTGGTGGATGGAAACAGGAGAGCAGAAGTAAGCGGCGCGGATCACCCGGCGCCGCTCTTTGCCTTGGCAAGCTCCTGAATTTCCAGCAGCACCTTCACGGCCAGCTTGCGGCTGGTGACGCTGAGTTGCCGCTGCCATGCATCCTCATGGCGAGACCAGCGGAAGGCGTGGTTCTTCAGAATACGGCAGATATCCTCGCCTGGCTGCTCATCAAAAATAAACTGAATGCGATTGATGCGCGGTTGCTCTCTCACCACCAGCCCGGGCACACGAATGCTACTTGGTTCAATCTGTTGCTGTTGTTGCCGAGGGTTGTTCTGGGTCATTGCCTCGATCCTTCTTTAAATGCTTTGCCTCATCTCGCAAAAGCGGGTGTCAGCGGGCAGGCAGGATGGGATGCCCATATGCCCGCTGACGGCCTCTCCGCACCACCCGGCACAGGGGTGTGCTGCTGCGATCAGATCAATCGGCGTGGGGATGCTGGAGAAGCTCAAGAACCCGGTTGGACCGGAGCTGCAGCTCATCATTGTGACCAAGGATGGCCTGATTGATGGTCAGCAGCATGTCGTATTCCCGCGTGTGCTCCAGCCTGTTGGTCAGCACGATGTTGAGTGCCTCAACAAGGTTGTTCAGGTGACAGGAGGCAAGCTGCAGGCTTTCCAACTCCTGACAAAATGAGGAGCCTTCCTCTTTCAAAAAGTCCAATTCCGCCATGTACCTACCCCCTATACTTGTCGTTGAGCGGCTACTCCATTTTCTGGTTATGCCGCGAGTGCCTTCGGTATTTTGCAGGAGACACGCCAAACTGACGCGTGAATGCGCTGATGAAATTGTTGTAGTGGCGGTAGCCGATGTGCTGCGCGATTTTGGAGAGCGAGGCATCACTCTGCTCAATGGTTTTGCGCGCAATCTCCAGCCGCTCATTGCGGTAGACCTCAAACACGGTGCCGCCAAAAATTCGCTTGAACCCGCTGTTCAGGCGCTTTTCGCCAAGGTTCACCTTGTACGCCAACTCACTCAAAGACAGCGGCGTGCTGAGGCTGCCCATCAGCAGCTTGTAGGCCCGCTGCACGCTGGCGACCTCATACTCATTCAGGTTGCTACTGCTGGACACCTGATTGCTGAGAAAGCTGGCCTTCAGCGCAATCAGTTGCAGCACCGCGCCTTCAATAAAAAGGCTGCGCATGGACCCAACCAGCGGGCTGCTGATGACGGAGCGCACCAGCCGCCGCATCTCAGGTGTGGGGCGAAACTCCAGCAGGCTGAACTCCTCGTCCCCCTCTTTCACAAAGGGCAAAAAAGTCGCCGGCAGATCCTTCTCCAACGCGCGCATCAGATACTCCTCCGAAATGGAGTAGGAGAGCATCTGAAGGTCCGTTCCACGGGCAATCTGAAACTTGGTTGTAGACGGTCCGTATTTGACTAGATTCGCTCTGTCCGCACTAAGTGAGAACTGCTCCACACCCGCTACAGTTGCAACCAGTGAACCTTGCAGGAGAAAGTTTCCTGATATTGTGCATGCCTTGTTTCTGAAGGAAGTATAGCAAGCGCTAAAATCACGCTTTGGAAGTATTTTGGCAATTCTGACCTGAAGCTCTTGGCTATACTCTATATTACTTATTATCGCGGAAACATTTTCATTATTTACGTATATTGGGGCAGATGCATCAAAATACTTGCGAAAATGTCCGTCATTCAAATAGGACCCTTCTGATTGCATCTAAAATTCCAGTCATAACTATTCCAAAATTAAATTCATTATGCATTTATACCTAGCGCATATTTTTAGTATCAACTAAACAACCTGACTTAACCCCAATATTACCTTTGGGAATATTTTCAGCCTTTACGCATAGAAAAGTGGGGTCAAACGGCAAAAATGGGCAGCCGAACAGGTTCGCAGAAGCCTTAAAGCCCCTTGCGCCCGGCAGATGCTCATTCTCATTATCCTACTTAAAGCTCTGGCGGCTTTGATGTTTTGCGGCTGCCACAACCATTTGCAAAGGCGCGCAATTACCAGAAATCAGGCGAGCTGAACCAGCTGGATCAGGTTTCCGCAGGTATCATCAAATACTGCAAGTTTTACTTCACCAAATGAAGTTGGGGCCTGAACAAAGGTGACGCCAAGATCTTGCAGGCGCTGGTGCTCCTTCTCCAAATCTTCCACGCTGAAAGAAGCCGCCGGAATGCCGTCCGCCGCAAGCGCTTTCTTGAAGGGAGGAACCGCCGGATGGCTGCTTGGTTCCAGCAGCAGCTCAATGCTGTTTTCATCCTCTTTGCTGACCACAGTCAGCCAGCGGCTTTCGCCCAGAGGGATGTCGTGTTTTGTCTCAAAACCGAGCTTCTCGGTGTAGAACTCCAGCGCTTTTTGCTGATCATCAACAAAGACGCTTGTGACATAGATCTTCATTCATTCTCTCCAAACCTAGCGAGCCAACCGGAGCGCAACTCTGCCAATGGCTTGGTGTTCAACGAATGCAACTTCGTTGTTCCCTGCCACTCGATGGTGAGTACGCCCGCTGCCTCTAATGCTGAAAGGTGCCGCGAGAACGCTTGCCTCGTTAAGTCGACACCGTATTCCTGTAAAACCCGAGTATGGATTTCGAAGAGCGATTGCCTGTCGCGCCGGGACAATTCGTCAATTATGCGCCGCCGTGTGGGATCGCCAAGTGCTTTGAACAGTGCGTTAAGATGATCATCTGATGCAGTCATACGCCCTTATGCAACAATTTCGTTGCATAGTCAAATGCACCTTTTTTGTTGCATAAGGCAGATGCCTTCAGTTTCCGCTAAAACACTCAGGAAACCGCAGTGCATTTGGCGGGCAGAACCGTCAGTTTTTGCAGCGTTTTAGGCTTTTAAAGCCTGTTGCATCGCGCGGTAGGATTGGGTTTGCAGGGCTTCGGGTGACAGGGAGAAAGTATCCGCCAGATCAGCGATCTCGCGCTCATACTCAGCAAGCTTGTCTGCATCATCTGTCATGATCGCCAGTTCAATAAAGCGGCCAAGGCCGGGCACGTCATCAAGGGTCACGTGAAACTTGCCGAGGAAATAGATGTCGCGGTTCTTCTCAAACCGTTCAACCTCCTCAAAGCCCAGAGACACGATCATCTTGTGAGCCTGATCCGCCTCCGGCAGATCCATGGAAACGCACTTGTCCGGCCCCGGACCCTTGCTGATCCAGAGCGCACGGCCTGACGGACGCATAATGCGCAGCACGTGTTGCTGATCGTTGTGAGCAAGGCGTCTGTCGGCAAGATCGTAGAAAATATCCTGCTCGGTGTTGCCAAGGGTGAAGGGCACCGCCCCGCGCGCTTCCAGCTGGCTGCGGATCACCTCAAGGTCGGCAACAGCGTATTTGCGTTCCACCTCATAGGCTCCGACGAAGTGATCGCCCGGATCACACAGCATGCCTTTGGTTTGCAGATCTGTTCCAGTCATCCCACGCTCCCTCTGCTCAGGGGAGTATCCTTAAAAAGCAACAGGGGGAGAAGCAAGACAGATAAAACACGAGAGCCACCAACGCGTGGCTCCCGATGCAGATTTACAGCACAGACGTATACTGCGTGCCAACTCTGTAGCGCTTCATTTCAGCTTCTGTCATCCAATGCACGTCTTCTGGCGGGGCGGCTTCCAGCGTGTACCAATAGAACTGCGGATCAATGCCGATGCTCTTGTAGTAGTTGAGGTACTTGTTGTGCTCTTCGTGTGACTTGGGCAGGTCCAGCGCGCTGAACTCATCAGAGGACCACGAATGCACGCCAATGCGCGCGCCCTTCACAACAACACGGGTTTTGCCTGCCAGGAAGAAGTCCGTTCCACCAGAGGCGATGATACCGTTGGAAGGAATAACCGTCGTCAGGCCACGCTCGTGCACGATACGAGCCGCCTCCAGATTGGCATAGTCATCATCAGACCCCGGCACATCCAACATCACGATGCGCTTGATCTTCGGGTATTTTTGCAGCGCCACCAGCAGGTCATCTGGTGTGGAGGTGCTGATCACCCCATTCATCACCAGCTCATCCCCCAGCCGATCAAACCGCGCGATCTCATAGTCATCTTCCACGGACCCACACGCCGCAACCACCAACACAAGCAGCACCGCAGCGGGCCAACCAATAATCTTCTTCAAGAGCAGCATTCTATTCCTCTTCCTTATCGCCCTTCGTTTCTCACCCCCTGCTTCTCACAAGGGCGATGAAGGCCGAGTGATCGGGCAGAGTTGGCTAAAGACACCAGCATCAATGTGGCCTGTTTGATTCAGAATGATCGTTCTGATATAAACTGATTCATGCCAAGAAAAGCCAATATCAGCACACAAGATTTGACCGACCGCGCACTGGAACATTTTTGGGAGAACGGCTTCCACGCCTCCTCCATGGATGATCTGGTGAAATCAACCGGTGCCACCCGTCACGCCATTTACGGCGCATTTGGCGGAAAAAAGCAGATGTTTCTGGCCTGCTTTCAGCGCTATCAGGATCTGGTCGTCTCTCCCGCATTCGCTCAAGTGGAAGAAGACGGCGCGACACTGGAGCAAGTTGCCAGTTACTTTGAAATTCAGATCACCCGCGCAGAAGAAACTGCCCTTCCCGGACCTGGCTGCTTTGTTGCCAACTCCGCCACCGAAGTCGCCCCGCACGACACTGAGGTGCATGCCAAGGTGGACACACACAACACCCGACTGAAGCTGGGTTTCCTCAACGCGTTGAGCAACGAGAAGCCAGATGTGCCTCCCGAGGAGCTGGAGATGCTCGCAGGATTGCTGGTGGTGTTCACCAATGGCCTCTGGTCCACCTCTCGTCTCACCAAAGACGGCGAGTTTCTGCGCACCAGCGCAAATCAGTTTTTAGATACAATCAGAACACGGATAACCGCCCCATGACCGCACTCGCTCTCTCAAACCCCAAGCGAGCCTTTTGGCTTGCTGTGTTGCTCAACTTCCTCTGGATCAATGCTTCCGAAGTGTTTCGCTATTTTGCTTTTGTGATGCCGCTCATGCGCAGCGCGCTGCCGCAAATCCATGATGTCGCGCCAATGAACCTGCCGGTGTTTATGGTGTGGGGCCTGTGGGACACAGTGCTTGTGTTTGCCGCAACCGGCCTCAGCTGGGTGCTGCTCGAGCGGTTCGGCCCAACCATCCGCAACACACTTTACGCAGGCAGCGCAATCTGGGCCACAGTCTTCGTCATCCTTTGGCTCGGCCTCTGGAACATGAACCTCGCCCCAACCCAAGTCATCCTCACCGCCCTGCCTCTCGCCTGGCTAGAAATGATCACAGCCGCCCTCATCGTCAGATGGGCGATGAGACGGGGGTAGTTGGCTGCTGCACATTTCCACAGTACCCTGTCCGCCGGAAAGCGGGAGAGGTTAGAGATGACACGCTTAACAGGGAGTTGCTTGTGTGGGGCGGTTCGGGTTGTGGCGTCTGGGGAGCCGGACAGGGTTGGTGTTTGCCACTGCGTGGATTGCCGCAAGCATCACGGCGCGGTGTTTCATGCCTCCGCGATTTATCCGGAAGATGCTGTGAGCGTTGAGGGGGAGACCAACAGCTATCAAGGCCGCTTCTTCTGCCCACGCTGCGGTTCATCCGTCTACTCCACCAGCGAAGGCGAGGTGGAGGTTCATCTGGGCATTCTGGACGAGCCCAACCAGCTGGCCCCAACTTATGAGCTCTGGACCACCCGCCGCGAAAACTGGCTGCCGGAGTTTCCGGTCTCCAAGACCTATGAGAAAGATCGCGTTGAGGACTAAACCTGCTCCTCACACCCCTCCCGTTCCATGAAGGCGGTCAGGCTGGTGTCTTCGTCGGCGATGAAGTGTTCGTTGGTGACAGTGAGCTGGGCGATGCGGTCGAAGCGGAAGGTGCGGAAGTCCTGGCGCAATTCGCACCACGCGGAGAACATCCAGCCGTCAGTCAGGTTCCAGATCACCAGCGGGCACAGGCGGCGGGTTGAGGTGCTTCCACTTGCGTTTGTGTAGGTTATCTCAACCACTTGCTGCGTGCGGATTGCCTCACGCAATACCCCCACATCAGCGGGTGCGCTGTTTTTGCTCTGCAGGCTGTAATAGGGCGCATCGGCCAGTTTGCGTTCTTCCGGCGCTGGCAGGCCCGCCTGAATCTTCGCCCGAACCTCTCGCGCAGCACTCACCAGAGCCGGATCACCCGTGCTTTCAACAAAGGCAAGGCCAACGGCCAGCGCATCGATCTGATCATGGGTAAACGTGGTGTTGGGCAGGTCAAACCCCGGCCTCAGCAGATAGCCAACACCGGCTTCCCCCTCAATGGGCATGCCAGAGGCCTGCAAATGGGCGATATCGCGGTAGATGGTGCTGACGCTGACTTCCAGATGCTCGGCCAGCTCATTAGCCCGGCTGACACCACGAGTGCGCATCTCGTTCACCAACCGGAAAAGTCTTTCTGCCCGCCGCATAACTCTCACTCGCACCCAAATTCCAGCGCAGGCTACTCTGCCTCCGTCGTGCAGAGCATAGCACAGCTTAAGCGCCTCGAAACTATGGACTTTCGAGGCGCAGCTGATGGTGTTGATTAATCCGCAGCGGTGGCTTCAATCTCAAACATCAGCGGGGGAATGGCGAGCCGCGTAACGCCAAGCAGTGTCATAGGAGGCGCTGCCTGCACCGGACCAAAGCGGGCGCCAAGCAAATCGAAATGCTTCATGGCCTCATCCACGTCGGTGGCATAAATCCGCAGCCGGGTGATGTTGGCAAGGCCCATATCGGCAGCGCTGAGAACAGCCTCCAGATTATCCAGAGCAAGCGCAATCTGACTGCGCATATCGCCAGGATGCTGCGGGTTGCCCTCGCCGTCCACGGAGGTCTGGCCCGCGCAGACCACCTGCCGTTTGGTGCCCTCAATCACCTCCGCCTGATTGTACCCCAGCTTCAACGACCACGCCCATGGATTCACAGCAGTTCTCTTCATAGGATTTTGCTCCCTCATCATATTTTCAGAGAGCCCCTTAAAACCACAGGCCTCCTCTCACCGTTGTGAGAGGAGAGTCACTTTCTTCAAAAACTAATAAGAATGTGAAATCCGCGTTTTCTTTGGGTTTTCGGGTTTCTTTTAGGATGCCACCTCAGGTGCAGTTTGGCAGGAGCCTGAGAGATCTGATGGCTGGGAATGTTGGTAAGGGCTCGGAGAGTGCGTCTCCTCCGCAGGTGGAGGCCTGGATTGTTCAGGTGCATGGGGCTTTGGGATTGTCGGAAGACGGCAGTGCGGATGCAGAAGTGGCCAGCCAGCAGATCCTCGCTTTTGCGCTCAATCAGAGCAACTTCAATGAATTTTGTAACAACGTTTCTCTCAACGGCTTGAAATTTGGTTTATCTGAAATAATCAAACTCCTAAATTGCATTTTCTTCAAAAGTAATTTTACAATAGAAATCAAGTTACTAAGCAGAAATACAAAATAAAACTATATACTCATTTTGATATTTAACTACACTAAAACTACAGAACTGAGTATCTAAATTACCTCCAGATAATATATCGCATATTTAGTGATATGAACTCTGGAGCCCCATATGCCCAAACGTAAGATAACTCCGTCAGAGCAGACATGGGCTCAGAAAGTTTATAGCAGTCTCCAACTTAAGTTCCCTGAGGACCAGACTGATGGCACTGGGCAAGCATCAGAAGGCCTGCTTGACTTTGAGATAAAAGAGGCACTTCAAAGCAAATCTACTGTGACAGCACTTAAGGATGAACTTAATGCCGTTTTCACCCAAGATGTAGCAGGAAAGGTTGCTGATCATTTTTTAGCGAAAAGGAGCACTATTCGAACACTGAAATTACTTGAAAAGGCCCTTAAGTCTCCAACTGAGATCTCCGGAAAAACCGTAAAAAAAGCAAATGATCTTTTCGACGATGCCAAGGACTTTGGAGCCAGACTAACCATGGAGGTTTTTTTCGAAGGCAAGCCAGTACCAGAAGATCCTATAGAGGCTTCCAGGCAAATCACATCCAAAGTTATGAAATTGGCAGAAGATGCAGATGACGACGGCATTTCAAGTATTACCCGTTCACTCAATGTTCTGAGTAACGCCGACAATCCCGTCCTGAAGGAAGCAGTCGCTCTTTCATTAAAAGACGTTCATACCAACATCGTGTATCCCAAAAATCAGAGAAGAAAAAACGCAGCACAAGGGGGCGAAGTTCCCCGCACACCTGGCGAAGTCACCACGAACTTTCTCTCTCTGCTAAAAAAAGAAATGCAAAATCCGGATCTAGACCAAACAGCATCTATCGCATTGGACAAAGTTGATGAAGTTGTAAGAAAACGGATTCTTGGCCATCAGCTGTCAGTGCCGGAAACGCGGAATTTATTATACAAGTCAGCAAAAGAACTAAAAGACAACGGCCTTGAGGAACTTGCAGCACGAGCGATAGAATTTTCCGTGCAGATGGGAAAATCAGACGAACAACCCCTGACAAGACTACACGATGCCGTTTACTCAAGGGTACTTGACAGCAATCTGGTTGCAGACCTTGTTCACAATCCCCCGCAGTCAGTTTTAGATGCCGGACACACAGCAAAGCTTGGCACACTCCAAACAGTTTCAGAACAGACACCCCGTGTCCAGCAAGATCTTGCCAAAAATCTTCAGTCGGCTCTGAAGCGTGATAAGAGGTTCTGGATAACAGAATGCCCGCAACTACAAAAACTGGCAGACTGCCCAGCAGAGGACGCATTTAAAAATTTACAAGATTTTCTGAGCGCTCCAACGACCAATGGTTACGAAGCCATCGCTGTCCCAATGTTAACGGTTAAGCTCTGTGTGAACCTTAATAATATCCTCACCAATCAATGGCCTGAAGACCGCCCTCCAGTAAAAGAGGGAGAACAAGATCTGGTCAGCTTTATACATAAAGCGAACAAAGCTTATCAGTTGTTACAACGAGAATCTAATCGCAGAACAGCGCCAGGACATCTTTTCGGCACCAGTGAAGTATCAGATAAATTGCAGGCTGGAATTACACTCGATTACCAGCCTGGCGCTGTCACCTTTGAAGACGACCAAACTAAAGTCCCAAGCACGCATCCATCCCGACGCAATATCCCGGTGCTGGAAAAACCGTCGCAATCACAGCTTAAAGCACTAAAACACGGAATACCGGTTGCCAGCGGTGTCTCAGGTTCAACAAACCTGAATCTGTTTTTCTTAAAGCACCTCATGGAGAACAGCGATAATGAGAATACAGTGCCAGACCCGAAAGATTACATGCTCCTCACCACCATGTTCCTGACCTATGACGGCGGACATGCAACTCATGAGGCACTATGGACCGGACAGTACCTGGATGGAGAATTAGAGCTTAATCTTGGCTTAGAAAAAACCACTCCAGAGGGCGATCCATCTAATCCAACTGACTACGTGTCAGACCTCAATGATTTTATTGGCCTTTATGACGGAACAGAAACGGGCCAGGCTCTGGGGAGAGCAAAAGAACATGCACTCGACGCGACGGTAAATTATTTTGATGAACATAGCTACGCGGCAGAAAACGCCAAAGATAAAGCCTAGAGCGCGTTCCATATGATGGGATTCAATGAAATGATAAGAATTCGCTCCGATAGTTATGTCAGAGTATGTAGCTTGAGTGCTAATGAACGCGACACGCTCCAGATCCCAAGGCTATGAGGAGCATCATGAGCAACATCGAAACACTCATAACCAATCTTGGCAAAAAAATTGGATTACCACATCTGAAATTAGATAAGGACGGAACTTGTTCACTTGATATCGAAGAGGAGTTCATCCTTACGATTGCCGCTAATAAACAAGATGAAATGATCTTGTTTGCTCATCTGCCTGATATTGAAACAGATAAGCGCCTGACTGGGTATCAACTCCTGCTTCAGGCCAATTTACTCGGCAAAGGCACCGGCAATGCAGCACTTGCAATGACCGAAGGCGATAACCAACCCGCTCTTAACTCAAGATTTTCAGCCTCAGAACTCGATTTCCAAATGTTTGAGGAAAGACTGGATGAGTTCATAAAACTCGTAAAACTTTGGAGCCTGACTATTAACTCCCTTAATACCTCTCAGAATTAAAGTGAGGTGGTCCCGTTTGTTTGGGCAGGTGAGCGCGTTTTATAAGTGGATCCGCTCCCCGATTACGCAGCAGCTTGAGTTATGCGCTGCGGGTGGTTGTAGTAAGGGCTTTGTCAATTTGTTGAAATTGGCGAATTGAGTTAAGTGAAAACCACGTTTGATCTTGATGCTTTACCGCGCCTGAAAGGCTACCGTATCCGCGCAGTATCGTCGGCTACACCGTTTGGGCCTGTCATCGATTTGCGTTGAGCCTGCGCGATGTGAAAGCTTTGCGGTCAGGGCTAGTCGCAGCACGCCTCATCCAGCTGGATTGGTGGGCAAGGGACGGTGCCGTAAGAGCAGTAGACGCAGCAGTCGCCGGGCAGAGGTTTCAGCAGGGTGCCGCAGCCTTTGCACTCATAAAACCATTGACAGGCATCGGTGGGCATCACTTCGGTTTCGCGGTGGCCGCATTCCGGGCAAGTCACTGTGCTTTCAAGCATAACTGTTTTGGTCATGGCATCACATCAGGCTGATCAGGTGGTCGTTAATGGCGATTTCATTGAGCACGATAGCCCAGGCCAGTGCCGTCACGATGGTGCTCAGCAGCAAATGTGTCTTCAGGCGGACCACAGAGCCCCGGCGCACAGCAACACCCCACGCCAGCACCAACAGCACGGAAGACGCCACCAGCACGAAGTAGCTTGCAGCGGCAATCTTGCCGAACACCGCCAGCCAACTGCCGCCAAGCCCGGCCAGCACCAGAGCGATGGGCAGCACACAGCAAGTGGCAACACCTAGCGAGGTGAACGAGCCCGCATAGCTCATTTTGAGAAAGGTCTTCATAGGCAGATCCGTTTGTTCGGTTGAGAAGGTTCTGCCGCAGGCTTATAAATGCTGTAGTGGCTACAGGATCAAGGCGGGAGAGTTCACATGTTCGCGATTGGAGAAGCCTCAAAGCGCAGCGGCGTTGCCATTGAAACGATCCGCTACTACGAGCGCGAAGGCATCGTTGCCAAACCTGCCCGCGGGGATAATGGGCGCCGCGCCTACTCCGAAAAGGAAATCGGCCACCTGCGCTTTATCAAACGCTGCCGGGATCTGGGTTTCACCATCAAAGATGCGCAGGCGCTTCTGAGCCTCGGCGAGCAGCAGGACGAAAACTGTAAAATCGCTCATGATATGAGCAAAGCACATTTGGAATCGGTGCGTGAAAAAATCGAGAGCCTTCGCCAACTGGAAAAGGCGCTGGAAGAGCTCATGGGAAATTGCGAAAGCGGCAATGTGCAGTGTCCGCTGCTGGAAAGTCTACATGCGGACTGATGCGACGGGCTGGCGAGGTTCGCCAAAACACAGCAACACAGAAAAACGCATAAGCTCGCAAACCAACGCACATTTCAACGCAAACGAGATATCCCCGTTGGGACTGGGCGTTAAGCTGTTTCCAGAAATGCCGGATCAGCAACCACAGCACGCAGCACCAGATCAGACACGCTGCGGGCGATTTCCTCAACATCCCTTTCGGTTTGCTCGGGACGCGGGGAGTACCAGAAGCACGGGCCGTTCATCAAAATGATGATGGAATGCAAGGTGATGGAGACAGACTGATTGGCGAACACGCCAGCTTCTATCCCCTCTGTCAGCACGGCGCGATACAGGTTCTCATAGGAGCGGCGCATTTCGATGATCTGCTCAATCATCTCCTTCTCATGCGGTTTCGCCGAACCACGGAAGAACATGCGCGTGTCTTCGCTGACAACGCGGTGATAACTCAGGAACCTGAGGATGCGCAGCACATGGGCAAACGACATGGCGCGCAGCTTTTCCAGCGGGGGAATATCCTGCGCGGCGATTGGGCTAACCCGTTCCATCAGCAGGGAAACTGAGCGCAGGCGCACCGCATAAAGCAGTTCGCCCTTGGAGCGGAAATGGTGGTAAACGCGACCTTTCGTGGACCCCAGAAGACCGGCAATATCATCAATGGAAGCCACATCCGGCCCCATCTTCATGAAGCACTCGGCAGCAGCATCCAATATCTCCTGCTGAGACCGGCTCAAATCTTCAATCATTCCCGAATTCCCTCAAGCCCCGCGCAATCTTTCCTTTAGATACACAGGTTTACAGCATACGCCCAAAGCAAAACCGTAGCACACCTAACAAAATTGTGTACCAGAAAACCCTTTACCAAAAGCACCGGTAACTTGTATAAGTTCAACCTATGATAGATGGAATTGGCTCCTCATTTGCTGGACTTGCTCGCCCCGCGTCTTACAACGCGGCCCAGCCTGCACGCGTAAACCAGCAGGAAACAACGCCTTTTTCCATTGAGCATGCGGTTCCGAAGGATTCGGTCACGATCACCAGCGACCTTTCCGCCAATCCGGTTGCAGCCTCGTCCTCCTCTGAAAAGTCCAAGAATGAAAATGGACAGCTTTCCGAGGGAGAACAGGAGCAAGTTCAAGAGCTTAAGACCCGCGACGCGGAAGTCCGCGCTCACGAACAAGCCCACGCAGCAGCCGGCGGCGCATTCGCTGGCGCGCCAAGCTACACCGAAACCCGCGGCCCCGACGGTCACAGCTATGCCATTGGCGGCGAAGTCTCAATTGACTCCGCACCGATCTCCGGAGATCCGGAAGCCAGCATCGCAAAGCTGACCACTGTCATCGCAGCAGCCCTCGCCCCTGCACAGCCATCCGGTCAGGATCAGGCCGTTGCAGCACAGGCTCAAACTAACCTGGCACAAGCCTACACCGAGCTTCGTGAGAAGAATCTTGGCGGTGGTGAAGAGCAGGAAGCCAGCGAAGTCAGTGGCTTACAGTCTCTGCTGCAGGTTCAGGAATACCCTGAAACCGCCTCCGACCCATCCGCCCTGCTCCTCAACGCAACCCAAGCTTATCAAGCTGCGGCGGTTTAGCGCTATCTGAGCAGTACTCAGTTTATTCCCGTAGTCTTTACACCTCTTGCGCGCAATAACTCCATGAAAACATGATATTTTCTTGGGCGCTTACCTATGTCTGCCAAGCAAAAGAGTATCACAGCCCACTAAAATTTTTTCATAGAGTCACAAGAGAGATAAGTAAAAGTCATTGACACGTATTTTGTACTAGCCTAAGGCGGAAATGCACTTAGCGTCACTAGAGTTTGCTGTGAAACTGACAAAAGCCAAAGCGACTGTATTAGCTGCACTGTTTGTGTTGATGCAGCTTGTTGCACCTCCCGGAATGATGGTTTCCGGAGGAGAGGACGGCTTTGAGATTGTCATCTGCACCGCGCAAGGTATGCAAACCGTGCTCCTTGACGAGCATGGTAACGAAATCCAGCAGGCTGAAGAGCAGGAAGCCTACGACAATTGCGCATTCGGTAATGTTGTTGCCAAGGCACTCAGCGCTTCCCCTCACACAGAGTTCGACGCTTCTCCCCTTCCTATTGATGTGGTTACGCTTCCGACAAGTATTGCACTTACGGAAACGACCGTGCGCATCGCTGCGCCCAGAGCACCTCCCGCCCAAGCATAATTTGGTTTGTCCCGGCCTTTCTTAGTTTGGCTAATATGCTGACATAAAAGGGCTATTTTCTCAACGGACATTCTGGTTCCGTCATGCAAACCCATGGCAACCAAAGGTTTTCTGCAGGCTGCTTGCAGAAAAGCCAGTGCCACAATTGCATGCATCGGACCTGCAGGACGCTGCTCCTGCCACTCGCTTATCCCCTCAATCTCAGCAATGGCTGAGGTTGGCTCTGATGGCTCATCAAGCGCAAGGTGCACTCACTTGGCTTTGAAACCAACAACCGTATTGGCCTGCTGGCTCGCAACATGGTTTGTGATCCTGCAGCTTATCGCGCCGCCCGGCATGATGCCGCGCGCCGGTACGGATGGTTTTGAAATCACGATCTGCACATCCCAGGGCCTTCAGCAGATCTTCATTGAGACCTCTGATGAAGATGAAGAGCAAAAAGACAAGCAGAACAATATGTTCTGTATGTTCTCTTTCGCTTCACTTAAGTCGCCTGATGCTGCTTCTCAGAGCATTTTTGTCCTTGAACCAGCAAAGCCGAAGCGTGTCTTCGCCCCCAACGAGGTGGGGCATTATACAATTCCACGGCGAAGCCATGCTCCGCGAGCCCCTCCGGTCTTTCTCTGATTTTCGCAAGATTACAGACAAAGATTGGAATTGAAATGAACAAGTTCAAACAACTACTTAACGTCAGTGGTATTCTGGCAGCGTCGCTTCCTGCTCTGGTTTCTGGCGTTTCCACAGTGCACGCGGAAGACATCCAGCAGCTGCGCATTGCGGTGAAGAAAGACCGCTACAGTGTAGACCCGAAGAAGTTCAACTTCACCACTCGCCGTCCAGCCGGGCAGATCGTGGAAACCGCTGTAAAGCCAGACGAAAACTTCATTCCGCAGGGCGTTCTGTTTGAGACCTGGGACTACAAAGACGGCGTCTACAGCATCAAACTGCGCGAAGGTATCACGTTCCATGACGGACAAACCTTTGATGCAAAAGCCGCAATCGACGCGCTGAAGCTGTACGATCAGGGCCGCTCTGACTTCCTGCAGATCGATCAGGAGAGCTTTGACCAGACCGGGCCTTACACCTTCACCTTCAAGTCCGAGATTAACTCCTCGCTCGTCATCGAAAACATGACCCACCGCGGAGCCTCCCTGTTCTCCATCAACGGTGACCGCGCAGAAAATCCAATCGGAACAGGTCCTTACCTGCTGGACAACTATAAGCCTAAACAGTCCATCAGCATGAAACGCAATAATGAGTACTGGGGTGAGAAGCCGAAGGTTGAGAACATCACCTATCACTTCATCGCTGATGATCAGGTCCGTTTGCTGGCACTGCAGAACAAGGAAGTGGACATAGTAGCCGAGGTCACCCCTCAGATGCTGCTGAGCCTGCCAAAAGACGGCTCTGTTGTCGTGCACGAGTCCCGCCCAATCCGTTACGTGGCTCTGTTGACCAATCTGCACGGCAAAGCGCCTTACGACACGCTGAAAGACAAACGCGTGCGCGAAGCGCTGGCCTATGCCATCAACCGCGAGCAGCTCGCTCAGGTGCTGTTCAACGGCAAAGGCGTTGTTGCAAAAGGCATTTTGCCAAACTGGATGTTTGGTCTTGGCGATGATCACGTCGACGGTTTTGATTACAACATCCAAAAAGCAGAAGCCCTGCTGGATGAAGCGGGCTGGACCAAGGGTAGCGATGGCATGCGTAGCAAAGACGGCAAAGCGATGAAGCTGCGCCTTGTTGCGGCGTATCCAAACGTTTCCAGCGTGCGCCCAATGCCAGAGCTTCTAGACCAGATGTTCCGCACTATCGGCATCGATATTGAGCTGGTTCAAGTAGATGATTCAGGCGTTTACGACGACACCTATCTGGCAACCGGTGAAGCGGATCTGTACATGGAGTTTGCCTCCAACAACAACGCAGACCCAACCTACCTGCTGTACAACCTATTCCACTCCAAAACCCCATGGGGCTACCAGTACACTGCACCGGGCGGCAAGCTGGACACCATCCTCGACAATGCCCGTCAGGCGCAGAGCCGCGAAGAAGTCATTGAACTTGTTCGTGAAGCGCACCGCGAAATCGTACAGACCAAACTGGCTGCTATTCCAATCCTGATGGTGCCGAACTTCAACCTGTCTCGTCCAGGTCTGAAGGTTCCTATGTTCGAACACGCTGACTGGATCGACTACGGTCAGGTTACTCAGACCAAATAAGAGATGCGCAGCACAGGCCATCGCAATGCGGTGCTCTGTGCTGCCTTTTCACGAAAGATAAGCAAATGAAGCAGTTTGTTTTCAAGCGCACGCTTTCGGGAATACCAACTCTGTTTGGCATGACCCTGATTGGTTTTCTGATTATCGGCCTTACCCCCGGTGATCCCATCGAGATGGAACTGCGCCGCCTGGGCGTGGCATTTTCTGCTGAGCAAGTGGATGCCCTACGCGCAGAGTACGGACTCGATAAGCCACTGATACAACGTTATTTTATCTGGTTGTTGGACCTGTTCCAGCTGGATCTGGGCACATCCATCGCCTCGGGCCGACCTGTGCTGGAGCTGTTTAAAGAGCACCTGCCGATCACGGCAATACTATCCGTTCTGGCCTTTGTCAGCTCGCTGGCTTTGTCACTGGTGCTTGGCGCCGTAACGGCTGTTTCACAGCGCACATCGCTCTCCACCAGCCTTTACGTGCTGACCATGTTTCTGGTCTCCGTGCCATCCTTCTGGCTGGCGCTGTTTCTGCTTGCAGTGTTTGCATTAGGTCTCGGGTGGTTCAAGCTATTGCAGTTCGGCAATGCGCAGGATCTGATCTTGCCGGTGATTACGCTGGCGCTTGGCAATGCGGCCGTGATGAGCCGTTTGGTGCGAGAGCGGATCATTGCCGTGATGAGCGAGGATTACATCCGTCTGGCTATCACTAAGGGCCTGTCCCGCCGTACTATTTTAGGCCGCCATGTGCTGAAATCCATTCTGCCGCCCCTCGTCACCAACTGGGCGATCTCGTTCGGCTCGCTGCTTGGTGGCTCGGTGATTATCGAAAATATCTTCAACTTGCCGGGGCTTGGACAGCTGGCTTTGCAGGCCATCGCAGAGCGGGACTTCGCAATTTTGCAAGCCTATCTGCTGTTTATGGGGCTAGTGTTCTTTCTGGCGAACTTCCTGGCAGACCTGACGAACCACTGGCTCATGCCTCAACTCAAGGAGGATGAGCATGGCTTACGTTGAGAGTGCTAGATCCCTCCCTCTTTCGCGGGTTACAGACCTCTTCAGAGGCAAAACCACGTTTCTTCTGGGCAGCCTCTTCCTATGCGTCTTCATCACGCTGGCTTTAGGCGGAGAAACCTTTGCGCCACATCCACCCAACCAGATTGACCTGCTCCACCGCCTCAGCGCACCTAACCTGACTTACCCGCTCGGCACAGACCATCTGGGCCGCTGTATCCTCTCCCGCCTGATGGCTGGTACGGCACTTTCTCTAGGCACAGCGCTCACAACAGCCGGACTTATCCTCGCTATCGCTTTGCCCGTTGGCCTGCTCTCCGCCCTCTACAAAGGCTGGGTTGATGCGGTTTTGATGCGGATTGCGGATATCTTCCTCGCGTTTCCCATGCTGGTGTTTGCCCTCGCAATCATCGGCTATTTGGGCGCGTCCCTGACTTCCGCCGTCATCGGCGTTGCTCTGGCATGGTGGCCAAGTCTGGCGCGTTTGGTGCGAACCCTCACGCTGGATGCAGCTTCCAAAGAATATGTGCTTGCCTCCCGCCAATGCGGGCAGAAGCCTTTGAGTATCATAGCAAAACACATCCTCCCGCAGATCTTGCCGCCTCTGCTTGTGGTCCTCTCTCTGGAGATGGCTGGCCTTCTGCTGGTGCTCTCCTCCCTCAGCTTCCTCGGCCTCGGAGCACAACCACCAGCCGCAGAATGGGGTGCCATGCTCAACGAGGCACGGCCTTTCTTTGCTGAGCGCCCAAGCGTCGTTCTGGCACCGGGCATCGTCATCATCCTCGCCGTTCTCAGCTTCAATCTGGTGGGCGAAGGCATCCGTTTTCAGCTGGACAAGAGGAAACCCTACAGATGGTAGAAACACCGCTTCTTCAGGTCCAAGACCTCACCATCGCCAATGCTGCCCAGGACAACGAGCCACTGGTTGAAAGCGTGAGTTTTGAGCTTGCCGCGGGGCAGCGTTTAGGCCTCATCGGCAAATCCGGTTGCGGTAAGTCCCTGACCTGTCACGCAATTACCGGCGCCTTACGCGCTCCACTTGAAGCAACGAGAGGCTCGATCTGCTTTCAGGGCAAAGACCTGTTGCAGATGCAGCAGGCTGAGAAACAGCGGATCAGAGGCACAGGCATCTTCTGCATCTTTCAGAGCCCCGGCAGCGCTTTGCACCCCAGCCTGACAATTGAGAGGCAACTGCTGGAAACCGCTGGCAATGTCTCGCTGCTCGGACAAGACGCCCACCATGCAATCTTTCAGGCATTGGAGGCAGTCTCTCTCCCCAAGCATTGCCTGAAGCAGTATCCCAATGCTCTGAGCGGCGGTATGAAGCAACGAGTGATGATGACTATGGCCTTGATTTTAAAGCCAACCATCCTGATTGCCGATGAGCCAACCACCGGCCTTGATGTGATCACCGAGCATGAAACCTTGCAGGCACTCGATGTAGTCCAGCAGGAAACCGGCTCCGCTCTGCTATTCGTCAGTCATGACCTGCGCATTGTTCGACAAACCTGCGCTTCGGTGCTGGTGATGGATGCCGGTAGGATTGTCGACGCTTGCGATCTCAACCAACCCGTCGCGCCGGATTGCCACCGCGCCACCGCCGAAATCACCAGAGCTATGGAAAGGCTTCAACTATGACCATGGAAGCAAGGCATCTCTCCATTGCCTATGGCGACAATCAGGTGCTCTCTGAAGTCAGCCTGACCCTGCATCCCTCGCGCACCACAGGCCTTGTCGGCCGCTCTGGCTGCGGGAAATCAACACTGGCCAAGGCCATGACAGGGATCATCCCGGCACCGCAAGATGCCTTGTTTCACAACAACCAGATCTTCTTTCCCGATCTCAGCAAAACCGGAAATATCATACACTACATGTGGCAGGACCCGCTGGCCGCGCTCAGTCCATTCCTGAATGCGCTGGACTTGATCTGCGAGCCACTGAAAGCCATTCATAAGCTGCCCAAAGCTGCGCGGCACAAACAGGCACGTGGGCTACTGCATATGGTTGGACTGGAAGATACCTGCGCCGCAAAACGCCCTCACCAGCTTTCCGGAGGACAATGCCAACGTATTGCTCTGGCACGCGCTTTAGCCGTGAAGCCGAAGTTTCTGGTGTTGGATGAACCACTTTCCGCACTGGATCTGGTCACTCAGGAGCAAATCGCATCCCTCCTGCGCAAAGTGCGAGCAGAGATGAACATGGGCATCCTCATCATCTCCCACGACCTGCAAACCCTGGCAAAACTGGCAGATGATATCGCTGTCATGGATGGCGGTAGGATCGTGGAACATAAGGCAACGGAGGAGTTCTTTGCCACCCCCGAGCATCCACTTTCACGTCAGTTTGTTGAGATCTCAAGGTATTCCACTCCAGCGGCCTAGCCATTGAAATTTTTCAATAAACTGTGCTGCCCTGCGACAAAACACTCCGTTAGTCTCTGGCGAAACCCATTTCGCCAGTTTGTATTTTTGGATTGAGCATGCCCCTTCTGGAACAGAGTGACATTGAACAGATCAGCCGAGACACCCAGCTTGGCAAACTCAGAAGGAACAAGGTGCTCTACAACGCTCTCCCACAACGCCAGCAGGAGAGCATTCTGCTTGGGTCCGGGCTCGTCGGCGTGATGCTGTTCCAGACGAGCGATACCACGCTGCAGCTGGCTTTGGGGCGAGCGGACGTCTACAACGTGAACCCCGAAGTGACGGCCCACCGCAAACCACTCGGGTACTGTGAACTCACCTTCTCCAGCAAAATCAAAGGCGTCGAGTTACGGCTTGATCTTTCCGCAGGCATCCTCTCCGGCACGTTGCAGCTGGAAGAGGAAGACGTCACCTTCACCTGCTTTTGCCATGCTTTGAGCGATAGCATCATCCTTGATGTGAAGCAGGCTGTGACAAGTTCCACGCTCACCTATCATCCAGTCATGAACCCGCAGTCCTCCCGCTCCCGAAACTCACATCCGCACGACAACGGGCCGTTTGAGCTAGCTGAAGTTCGGTCCTACGCAGATGACATTGGCGCGTACACAAGCACGACCTATCGTGAACGTGGTATGAAGGCTGGAGAGGTGATCGTTGCCACCTCAACTCAGCGCCATCACCAAAGCCTCCGGCATTTCTGCCGTATAGAGTATGATCGATATAACAACGAGCAGCTTACGGAAACTGCCCGCGCCAACCTTCAGGCAACGCTAAACGAACCCTATGAAACACAAAGGCAATCCCATGAGGACGAATGGGCGGAGTACGCCAGCAGAACGCTGATTTCGCTGCCGGATGAGGAGCTTGAGTCCTATGTTGATTTTCAGTTCTACAAGCTCCGCTGCCTCACTCGGCCGGATGGTGCGCTGATTGATCTGCAAGGCGTTTGGTTTGATCCGACAACCCCGTGGCCCGGCGTCTGGCACAATCTCAACTCCCAGCTTACCTATTGGATCTGCGCATATGGCAATCGCTCTGATCTGATAAAACCACTCATTCGCCAGTTAGAGGAACATGAGCACCAACTGGCAAAAATGGGTGGAGAGACAGGTGGGTATAATCTTTACACCGTCACCAACGTGGATTTCTGCCCACCGGGACCAAAACCAACGCCAATCGCTCCCTTAGCCGAAGGGGATGGCATTGCGGATGGCACGGCCTACCACACACAAAACGTGCAGGATGCCACACTTGGGAACTTCCTCTGGCTCGTCCATAATCTCTGGCTCTCAGCTTCTTACGAAGATGATCAAGATGCGCTTCACACGGTCGTTAAACACTTCCTGAAGAAGGGAATTCAGTTCTACCGGCATCATTTCATCTATGCATCCGATGGTTCAATCCATCTGCCGGAAACGTTCTCGCCAGAATACAAATCCGCGCGTAATTGCAACTATGACCTTGCCGTGCTGAAGTGGGCGATCTCCACCTATCTGGCCCTTGAGCCTGACACTGAAGAAAGGCTGGAATACGCTGAGATTCTAGGGCGATTGGTGGACTATCCCTACTCAGAGGAGACTGGGTATCTGATTGGTCAGGATGTCGCCCTAACCGACGCGCACCGGCATTACAGCCACTTGCTGATGGCCTATCCGTTTTACCTGCGCAATGCGGATCAAGAGGGCGAGAAGGAACGTATTCGCAAGTCTACCGATCATTGGCAGAGCTTCTCAAAATCACCTCATGAACCACACGAGAAGCTGGTTGGTTACTCCTTTACCGGCGCAGCTTCACTCTACGCCGCCATTGGCGAAGGCGAAATTGTACACGAGTATCTGCGGGCGTTTCTGGATACGGGTGCAGGCGGACGGATGCATCTGACCAACACGCAATATTATGAACACGCCGGAGTTGACGCCACCACGGTGGAAGTCCCTCTCACAGGAGCAACGGCGGCCATAGACATGCTACTACAAAGCTGGGGCGGTAAGATCCGCGTGTTCCCGGCAATCCCACAAGGTTGGAAAGATGCCTCATTCTTCAATCTGCCAGCCCACGGCGGGTATCTGGTCAGCGCTGTGCTGCGTGACGGTGTGCTTGCCTTCCTTTCTGTAAAAGCAAAAAAGACGGGCGAGTTTACTTTGCAGTCTAAGTTTCTTCCTGAAGAATTGCGCAACACCAGCATTCATTTGGCAACAGGTAAAACTTACGTTCGGGCAACACAAAAATTTGATCTTGCTTCCTTCCTTAAAGAAGAACAGTCCAAGATCAGGTTCAGCAAGCAAGGAATCGTAATTCCACGTAAAAAACAGGATATTTATTAAAATATTTTCATAGTAATACTTTGATATACCACTGAGGAACTACTTATTCTCATCCCGTAAACATTGCAATGCGTCGAGATTCCCGATCTCACGCAATAAATATTTCATGGCTGGATCATTGAGGAGTGAGCCGCCGTGAGATGGGGGGAGAATTTGATGAAGAGCGTTACACTCACGTCGATTGCTGCTTTGACGCTGCCGTTTCTGGCCGCCAATGGCTGGGCCTATAATGAGGCGCCAATGCTCAAGCAGTTGGTCGAAGCCGGTCAATTGCCACCGGTTGAAGAGCGCCTGCCGAAAAATCCACGCGTCATCCCGGTCTACGACAGCATCGGCACCTATGGCGGTGTCCTGAAACGCGCTTTCAAAGGCCCAAGCGACCGCTGGGGGCCAACCAAGCTTATGGAAGAGCGTGTGGTGGAAACCTACATGGACGGCGAGAAGAACCTGTCCCTGGTTCCGGGTTGGATCGGCGAATACTCCGTGAGTGAAGATGCCCGCGAGTTCACCTTCACAATCCGCGAAGGCCTGCGCTGGTCTGATGGGGCCCCTGTCACCACTCGTGACGTGCGCTTCTGGTATGAGGACGTGTTCCTCAACGAAGACCTGATGCCATCCATCAAGGCGCTGTACACCTCCAATGGGGTGCCAATGAAGCTGTCTTTTGCCGATGACTACACTTTCACAGTCTCCTTTGAAAAGCCATATCCGCTGTTCCTGACCGTTCTGGCTAAGGAAAGCACCGGTCGTCCGGGCCTCGACCGTCCGGGCTTCATTGAGCCGTTCCATTATCTCAAAGACTACCACCCAACTTACGCTGATCCAGCCAAGCTAGACGCGGCCATTGCCAAACATGGCGCCAAGAAATGGACCGATCTCTGGGATTCCAAGGGCCAGATCCAGGCATGGTGGTTCAACCCGGATATGCCGGTCTTGACCGCGTGGCGCGTAAAGACCCCGCCACCATCTGACACCGTAGTCATGGAGCGTAACCCTTACTATTACGGCGTGGATGCAGAAGGAAACCAGCTTCCATACATCGACCAGATCGAGCATCGCCTGTTCCAAGACCCGGAAGCCATCAACTTCATGGCCATTCAGGGTGAGATCGACCTGCAAAACCGCCACATCAACGTAGCCGACTTCACGCTCCTGAAAGAGAACGAAGCCAAGGGCGACTACACCATTGAGAAATGGACTAAGGCTCTAACCTGGAGCATCATGCCAAACCTGAACTCGGCAGATGCAACCAAACAGGCTTTGTTTGAGGACATTCGCTTCCGCGAAGCGCTTAACGTTTCCATAGATCGCGAAACCATCAACGAGCTGGCGTTCTCAGGCCTTGGTGAAGCCCGTCAGGCCTCCCCGATCTCTGGATCTCCATTCTATGATGAAAGCGCAGAAAGCCGCTGGACAGAGTATGATCCAGAGCGGGCTGCTGCTCTGCTTGATGAGATCGGCCTGACAGAACGTGATTCCGATGGTTTCCGTCTGATGCCGGATGGCCGCCGCCTCAGCTTCGTACTTGAGACTCGCTGGGATATTCAGGGTGAGCTGCTGGAAGTGGTGCGAACTTACTGGCAGGACATGGGCATCGAGGTTCTGGTCCGCATTATCGACCGGACTTTGTTCCAGCAGCATGTTGAAACCGCAGACTTCGACATGATCCTCGACACATTCGACCGCTCTTCCGTGATTACCGCTGATCCAGTTCGTTTCCTGGGCCGCGGTGGCTTTGCGCAGAACTACTTCAACTGGTGGTACTCCAACGGCAAATCTGGTGAAGAGCCACCGAAGGATCACGCAATCCGCGATGTTTGGGCAGCTTGGGATTCAGCACAGACTGCAACCAGCCTAGAAGAAGCAAATGCCTATGCAAAACAGATGGTTGACGTTCACACCAAGAACGTTTGGCACATTGGCCTGGTGGGCGAAACACCAGCAATCTACGTGCGCAAAAACAATCTGAAGAACTTCCCTGCGGGGTTTGTCCATGACGACGCGTTACGCGGCGTTGGCCTCGCATACCCGCAGCAGCTCTACTTTGAGAAGTAAGCACCTCAATTGAGCTCTGCGTAACATGCCCGCCTAACCCGAATTAGGCGGGCATGGTTGTGTTTAGGAGCCTGCGCGAACGACTTAGTACTTTCATGCATTACAGACCCAGAATTCCATAGCTAAGCTCTATAGAATGTGATTAAATTTTCCTGCAAACGTGCATGCTTCGAGCATGTGCGTAATCTAATAATTTCTTAAAGTATTTGAATTCAATGGGTTTTAGATTCAGAAAACGCGTCAAAGTTGCTCCTGGCCTACATCTCAACCTTTCAAAATCGGGCGTGACTACGAGTATCGGAGGCAAAGGAGCGTCAGTTAACCTTAGCTCGAAGGGAATTAGGAGCACTGTTGGAATACCTGGGACTGGTCTTTCATGGTCTCAACAACTCAAAGGACCTGACAACAATCTCGCAATGACACAAGATAAGTTGTCAACTATTGCGCACCTATTACCAGACCTAGAGAATGATATTTCCTCTATCTACTCTCAAGCTGAAAAGCTCACGAAATCATGGAACAGTTCGATTGATCGTTTCGAAGGTGGAAGAGGGCCTACCGATAGTAAATTCCAAACACTCATTAGAAAATGCGAAACAACTATCTCGTCTTACGAGGATCTTGAGTTTAAAGCAGAAGATATATCCAATGCGCTTCAAATCATCGAGAGGCAGCTTGAGCTTATTCGGATTGGTATCTTTAGCTCTAAACGTCGACGTCTAAAAGAAGATATAACTTCGGTAGTATCTGAATTCGACATCCAACTTCAGCACTATCGTGAGGCGTTAATCACTGTAAAAACAGAAATTGGCGAAGAGTTAGACGAGGCCGAAATCCGACTACAAGAAGGTAGGTCTACGCAGGATATTTAGTCCGCATCTATTCCTAAGTGCAAACTAAGCCTTTTCTGGCTTCCAATCCGGTTGTGTCTCAAAGATCGCGGTGGTTTCTGGCAGAGTGTCCCAGTGCGGCTTGTCGCGGTTGAAGATGACGACTTGTACTTCCAGATCTTCAGCGTTGTCCATGGATCCAAGTGGTAACGTCATGTGCTCTGGTGCATTGGTGTTGCGGCCATAGATTGGGCTTCCGCAGTTTGGGCAGAACGCTTTTGTGACCTGCGAACCGTTGGCGGAGGTGTAGACATACTCTCCCAGATCGCCGGAGATGTTTACCTGATCCACACAGAACATAGCGCCGACTGAATGGCCGGTGCCGCTGGTTCTACGACACTCTTCGCAGTGGCACTGCGCGGTGACCACCGGGTCGCCATCAATCTTGTAAGATACCGCCCCACACATACAACGCCCGGATCGTTTCATCGCCTGCTTACTCCACCAGTTCGCCGATCACCTCGCAAGCCATGGTGGCGATGAGAGGAACGGCTTTACGCATCATATCGGCAGCTTCAGGATTAGAGGCATTGCCCGCTTCCGCACGTGCTACAACCCCTTGAATAATAGCTGCTAACCGGAACATCGAGAACGCCAGATAGAATTCCCAGTTCTCAATCTCGCTGAGCCCCCGACGCATACAGTACTGGCGCACGTACTCCTCTTCAAGCGGAATGCCGAGCGCAACGCGGTCCAGTCCAGCAAGACCGCGCAGGCCTTTGAAGGACGGCAAACGCCACTGCATGCACTGATAGGCAAGGTCAGCCAGCGGATGGCCGAGAGTGGAGAGCTCCCAATCCAGCACCGCGACAATGCGTGGTTCTGTGGGATGGAAGATCAGATTGTCGAGCCTGTAATCCCCGTGGACCAGAGAGGAAGAACCGTCATCTTCCACCATGTTTGCTTCCAGCCATTCCATCAGTCGGTTCATGGCTGGAATGCTGACGGTCTCGGAAGCCTTGTACTGCTTGATCCAGCGCCCTGTTTGCCGCGCGAAGTAGTTGCCCGGCTTGCCGTAATCCATCAAGCCAACGGCATTGGGAGAAACATCATGCAGCGCTGCAAGCACGCGGTTCATCTCCGCAAAGATCGCCATACGCTCTTCGTTTGAACATTCCGGCAATGCCGGATCCCAGAAGATACGCCCCTCAACGTACTCCATGACGAAGAACATGGTACCGATTGGAGATTCGTCCTCCGACAGGTGGTAGACCTTAGGCACCGGTACATCACTGTCTGCCAGCGCGGCCATCACCTGATACTCACGATCCACCATATGTGCGGACTTCAGCAGATTTCCCGGAGGCTTGGCGCGCATGACGTATGTCTTGTCGGAAGTCACCAGCTTGTAGGTCGGATTGGATTGTCCGCCCGGAAACTTCTCAATTTCCAGAAGCTCACCAAATTCCGGCACGTGTTGCTGCAGGTAAGCCTGAAGCGCTGGTTTTTCCAATGTATGCAAGGCGTTCGTCATGGGCTCCCCTCCTCCATGAAACATCCATCAGCCTGACAGTTCCTCCGTCCGGTGAACAGTCAGGCTCTCACTTTGCTCTGTATCAGGCGTTGGCCATTGCCTTCACCAGCTTAGCGACGCCTTCCATGGCGCTGTTGACTGGTTCAGCATCTGTGCGGTCAGCAATCCGTCCCCAGTTGGCGGCAATTGCCTCTGGAGTGCGATCCCCCTCCGCCAGATGAATGCCTTGCGTTTCCACCATTTCAGCCAGTGTGTAGGTGCCAGCAGCAGCTACGAGCACTTTGCGGGTTGGCGCAGCCTGAGAGCACAGGAACACAACAGCAGGAGTGATGTTTTCTGGCGCCAGCATCTTCAGCGTGCCAGCATCCATGATGGTTTCAGTCATACGCGTGCCCGCAGAAGGTGCGATGCAGTTTACGTGAATGTTGCTCTTTGCACCTTCAAGGCCGAGCGTGTTCATCATGCCCCACAGGCCTGCTTTTGCCGCGCCGTAGTTCGCCTGACCGAAGTTGCCATAGATGCCAGATGGAGAGGTGGTCATGATGATACGGCCATAGCCTTGCTCTTTCATCACGTTCCAGACAGCCTTGGTGCAGAGCGCTGCACCGTTGAGGTGCACATCTACCACCTTGTTCCAGTTGGCCATTTCCATCTTGGCAAAGGACTTATCGCGCAGAATGCCAGCGTTGTTGATGAGAATGTCAACGCGGCCAAAGGCTTCGACCGCTTCAGCGACCATCGCATTGACCGCAGCTTCATCAGTTACATCTGCAGCGTTCGCTATTGCTCTGCCGCCAGCTGCCTTGATCTCCTCAACAACGGCCTCTGCCGCTGTTGCGGAAGAGCCGGAGCCGTCAACCGAGCCGCCCAGATCGTTCACCACCACAGCAGCACCGCGCGCGGCTAGCTCCAGCGCATAAAGACGGCCAAGCCCACCACCTGCACCTGTGATAATCGCTACCTGACCGGCAAAATTCATCGTGTCCTGCGTCATGCAGCTACCTCCTCAAAAAACGTCATAGTCAGCCATTGTGCGACCAACGCAGGGCTTTCGACACCCTCAATCTCTATTGAAAGACCAAACTCCTGGAGGATCTGCCCATCTCCCTTGCGGGTCAGACCATCCAGAGTGAAACGTCCCCGAATGCGTTTACCAGTGGCGACGGGATGCAAAAAGCGGATTTTATTGAAACCATAGTTGATACCCATGGTCCGCCCTTTCACATCCGGCAGGGATTCAATAGCGAACTTGCTGGCGAGTGAAAGCGTAAGGAACCCATGAGCGATGGTGCCACCGAAAGGGGTTTCCGCAGCTGCTCGCTCGGGATCCATATGAATGAACTGCTCATCAAACGTCAATTTGCCGAAGGTGGAGATCATCTCCTGATCCACTTCCACCCAGTCAGACAGGCCAATCTGCTGGCCGACACGGGCCTCTAGTTCTTCTACTGTCAGTTCCACGGGGCTTCTCCCTATCCAAACAGGTTTGTGCCAGTGGCAACGTGAATGCCGCCATCCAGTGGGATCACCTCACCCGTCACGTAAGATCCGCCCTTGCCACACAGGAACAGCGTTGCACCTGCAATATCGTCCGGGTGGCCTATCCTCCCAAGAGGAACGCCTTTGCCGACACGAGCCGCTTTCTCGTCTGTATCTGTCGCAAACGCTGTCATGTTGGATTGGAAAGGTCCCGGTGCGAAGCCATTGAACGTGATGTGCTCATGCGCCAGCTCTTTGGCGAGAATACGCGTCAGCTGGTGCACTGCGGCTTTAGACGCGGAGTAAGAATAAGCGCCGTCCCCGATTGGGGTGGAACCCATTACGGAACCGAGATTGATCACACGAGCCGGATCTTCCGGACGCCCGCTGGCTTTCAGTTCTGGCAGCAACGTTTGGGTCAAATGGAACAGGCCCGCCACGTTCACATCCATCACCCGTTTCCACGCGAAGTATGGGAAAGAGCCCAGTGGCTCGCCCCAGGTGATGCCAGCGTTGTTGACCAGAATGTCCAGCTTCGGGCTCCGCTCACGCACTGCCTCAGCCAGTGCAAGCACACCTTCCTCAGAGCCCACATCCCCCTGAAATGCTTCAACAGATCCGGCAGCTTCCGGATTGTTGGCTTTCAGGTTTGCATTGATTTCTTCCGCGGTTGTCTCAACCACATCCAGCTTGCGAGAGCAGATGAAGACGCGTGCTCCGCCTTCTGCCAGCGCTGTTGCAACCATGCGGCCAATGCCAGTGCCACCGCCTGTCACCAGCGCCGTTTTGCCAGCAACACCAAACAGTTCCTCAAGATATCCCATGAAGACACCCTACCTCCCATAGTGTTCTTCGAGCTGCCACCGCATCTCCTGTGACCTGACTGTAGCGCATCCTCAACCGAAAACCGGTACCCATTATTTAGGGGGATGCAACCTTAAACCAATGGTCAAGCGTGCTCCTCGCCGCGTGCAGTTGACAACATACTCACTAGTATGTTTCCGTATATCAAGAGTTGTAAAGCAAAATTTTTAGCAGATATCTTTTGTCTCTCCAGCCTTGGGTCCTGATTGTGCGTGGGAGCTCATAATCACACATCCTATTGATATTAAGCGGATTTTTCCCGCAGCGGCGAAAGGATAAAAGAGCTCAAATGTCTTGGGAGGGTCATTGATGAGCGACACTTTATTAGCCGAACGTCCAGCTATGGACCTTGGGGTGAGCACACGTGTGGCACCGCTGATTGAGCAAGTACGCGCCATGGTTCGCGATGAAATCATGCCCCTTGAAGATGAGTTTCACGATGAGATCCCCGTGGGCGACCGCTGGCAGCATACTCCGCGGCAGACAGAGATTCTGGAGAGCCTGAAGGCAAGCGCACGCGCTAAAGGTCTCTGGAATTTCTGGCTGACGGACTCTGAGCGTGGCTACGGCCTCAGCACCGTTGAATACGCTTATCTGGCAGAAGAGATGGGCAAGTCTCCGCTCGCACCAGAGGTGTTCAATTGTAACGCTCCAGACACCGGCAATATGGAAGTGTTTGAGCGCTATGGTTCTGACGCCATGAAGGAAACATGGCTGAAACGCATGCTCAACGGCGAAATCCGCTCTGCTTATCTGATGACAGAGCCGGATCACGGCTCCTCTGACGCCACCAACATCCGCATGTCCTGCGTGCGTGATGGCGATCATTATGTGCTGAACGGTGAGAAGTGGTGGTCTTCCGGTGCGGGGGATCCGCGCTGTGCCGTCTACATCACCATGGTTTACACCCCAACAGACGGAAACAAGCACCAGCAGCATTCCATGATCGTGGTGGACGCCAACACGCCGGGCATCACCAAGCTGCGCCCGATGCAGGTGTTTGGGCATGACCATGCACCACACGGTCATCTGCATTTGCGGTTTGAGGATGTGCGTGTGCCGGTTGAGAACCTGCTGTTGGAAGAAGGACGCGGGTTTGAAGTTGCACAAGGTCGCCTTGGGCCGGGCCGCATCCACCACTGTATGCGTGCAATTGGGCAGGCAGAACAAGCGCTTGAGTTGATGTGTAAGCGCTCCATCAACCGCGAGGCCTTCGGCAAGCAGCTTTACAAGCTGGGCGCTAACTTTGACATCATCGCTGAATGTCGCATGGAGATTGAACAGGCCCGCCTCCTCTGTCTGAAAGCAGCATGGATGATGGATAATGCCTCTGCTCGTGAAGCCGCATTCTGGATCAGCCAGATCAAAGTGGTCGCGCCGCGTATGTCTCTGAAGGTCACTGACGAGGCTATGCAGATGTTTGGTGGTCAGGGCATCTCGCAGGACACACCATTGGCAACCAACTGGATGAACCTGCGCACCCTGCGCTTTGCGGATGGGCCGGACGCCGTGCACCGCAACTTCATTGGCCGCTCCGAACTGCGCAAACACACTCAGGAAAAGATCTGATAAGGCAGGAGAGCCACGGCTCTCCTTTTCTTTGCATCTGCACTCCAAAACAGGGAGAACGCAATGACATCACTTAATGAATTCCGCATGGAAACAAGGGCTTGGCTGGAAGAGAACTGCCCTCAGGACATGCGAAAAGCTGTAACCACCGAAGAAGACATCTGTTGGGGTGGCCGCCACTGGACTTTCAAATCTGAAGCGCAAAAGCAGTGGCTGGAGCGGATGGCCGAACGCGGCTGGACCGTGCCAAGCTGGCCGAAAGAGTATGGCGGCGGCGGTCTGAGCGGAGATAAAGTCAAGATCCTCAAGGAAGAGATGAAGCGCATCGACGCCATGTCTCCGCTGGAAAGCTTCGGCATCTGGATGCTTGGCCCTGCATTGCTGAAATACGGCTCCCACGAGCAGAAACTGCAGCATTTGCCCAAGATCGCCCGCGGTGAAATCCGTTGGTGTCAGGGCTACTCCGAACCGGGTTCAGGCTCCGATCTTGCCTCCGTCCAGACTAAGGGCGTGGACATGGGCGATCACTTCCTTGTCTCCGGCCAGAAGATCTGGACGTCCTACGCTGACAAAGCTGATTGGATTTTTGCGTTGGTGCGTACAGACCCAGATGCAAAGAAGCACAAGGGCATCTCGTTCCTGCTGTTTGATATGACCAGCGAGGGCGTCTCCACTAAGCCAATCCGTTTGATTTCCGGCAGTTCTCCGTTCTGTGAAACCTTCTTCGATGAAGTGAAGGTGCCCATGGAGAATGTGGTCGACGAGCGTGGCAATGGCTGGACAATCGCCAAGTACTTGCTGACACACGAACGTGAGATGGTCAGCAATCTGGATGCGATCTTTGGCGGTTCTGCGGGGCTTTGTGAAACCGCTGTGGAATCAATTGGTCTGGATGAAACTGGCCGACTGGATGATCCGCTGCTTCGTGCGGATATTGGCGACTTCCTCGTCGATGAGATGGCTCTGACCGCACATCTGGCTGCTGCGAAGGACTTTCACCGCGCTGGCAACCAGCTGGGCGCTCGTTCTGCGGAGCTGAAGTATCTTGGCACCGAACTGAACAAACGCCGCCAGAGCCTCGTTGTACAGGCTGGAGGGCTGGAAGCATTGTCTGGACCAGAAGAGAACAACGGCATCGGCAACCAGTCAGCTTCCTGGCTACGCTCCAAGGGCAATAGCATTGAGGGTGGCACCTCCGAGATCATGCTTTCCATCATTTCAAAGGCAGTTCTTCGTCTGCCATCACTGGGTTAAGGAGAGAAAACATGGAACTTTTCAGCTCTGAAGAAACCCTATTGAAGGACTCCGCTGCTGGCTTCATGTCAGAAAACGCCCCTGTTCAGGCCCTCCGCGATCTGCGTGACCAGAAAGAAGCCCTCGGCTTCAATCAGGAGCTCCATAAAACTCTGGCCGAGATGGGCTGGTTCGGTATGCTTCTGCCGGAAGAGGCTGGTGGCTATGATTTCGGTCACCGTGCAGCTGGCCTTGTGGCGGAAGAAATGGGCCGTAACCTGACAGCCTCCCCGTTCCTCTCAACCGCTGTTTTGAGCGCAATTGCACTGCGTCAGGCAGGAGGCGAGCATCTGAGCGAGTGGGGGCCGAAGATCGCCGCAGGTGAAGCCGTCATCGCACTGGCAATCGATGAAGGCGCAAAACACAATCCCACCCACATTAAGGCAACAGCTGAACCAGATGGGAACGGCTTCATCCTCAACGCCAGAAAACGCGCGGTATTTGACGGATACAACGCAGATCGCCTGATCGTGGTTGCAAAGAGCGGAGATGAGACCGCCCTCTTCCTCGTCGATCCAAGTGCCGCTGAAGTAGAAGTTGAACGCAATGCAATGCTGGACAGCCGCAATGCGGCAAACATCCAGATTACCAACCTACATCTGGACGGCAAAGATCTGCTTTGCCCGCTCGACAAAGGCACCGAAGTGCTGGAAGCCATGCTCCGGTCTGGGTGCGCAATCTCTGCCTCAGAACAACTTGGAGTTGCTAGAGAAGTTGCAGAGCGCACAACAGCCTATCTGAATGAGCGCAAGCAATTTGGTGTTCCAATTGGCATGTTTCAGGCACTTCAACACAGAATGGCCGACCTTTACTGCCAGATCGAAGAAACAGCATCTCTCATCTCTGCCGCGTTGAGATCGATAGATACAACTTCAGATAGTGTAGAGGAGCTCACTCGAGCAGCAAAAGCCAAGGTTGCTAAGGTTTCGCGACTGGCGACAGAAGAAGCGGTGCAGATGCATGGTGGAATCGGTATGACCGATGAAGTTGATGTCGGATTGTTTATGAAACGCGACCGAGTGTTAACAGAGATGCTCGGTGATAGCGCTCACCATATAGACTTTCTGCTAAAAAGACGGGGTCTTTAACTGAATAATCCGTATTTCTACTTGTGATTATTTCTAAAGTAACTTCATAATCGCAGTTATCTGGTCCACCCCTTTGGATCAGCGAGAGCCAGTCCGCAACAGCATTGCCCGGTGTTGCAGACTGGCTCTCTCTTTTTTGGCTAACCAAATCAACTCTTCAGATCTTCATTCCCGGCATGTTGAGAGAGGATGTATTCCCCCCATCCACGGCCAATGCCTGCCCCGTAATGAAGCTGGCATCCTTACTGGCAAGAAATGCAATTGTAGCTGCAACTTCAGCAGGATCGCCGTGCCGACGCAGCTCTGCGCGAGAGCCGAGCTTGTCCTCTTTGCCCACACTGCGGGCGTGATCAAACACCGGTTTTGTCATCCCGGTTTCAATCAGGCCAGGACAAACAGCATTCACACGCACCCCATGCTCACCGAAATCACAGGCCGATGTCATCGTGAAATTGATGAGCGCCGCTTTGGAGGCGCTATAGGCATTTCCACCTGCGCCAGCGCGAATCCCCGCAACCGAAGCAGTATTCACAATAGAGCCACGGCCCGAAGCTTTAAGCTGTTCGCGGGTGTACTTGGTGAATAGCATCGCACCCAGTACATTCACCTCGTAAACCTTGAGCCAGTCGCCGAAGTCTTCATGGCTGCCGCCCCACGAACCTTCGCAGATAACACCAGCATTGTTGCAAAGAATGCTGATGCCACCAAAGGTGTTCTCAACGGCCTCCACGCAGGTTTCAACGGCCTCCTCATCTGCGACATCCACGACGTAAATGCGCGCCCGGCAACCTTCAGGAAGCAGTGAGGCGGTTTCATCCAGCCCATCCTCGTTGCGGTCCACTAATGCAACAGCAGCACCTTCCTCGGCCAATCGAATGGCAGTTGCACGCCCGATGCCACTACCTGCACCTGTGATCAGCGCTGTTTCTCCTGCAAATCTGGGTTGCATCATCAAATCCTCCCCGTTTCCAGAACAACTTTGCCAACCACGCGCCTTTCCATCAAGTCTCGAAGCGCCTGAGGCGCTTCTTCAAGCGAATAGCTCCTACTAACAGTTGGGTTGAGTTTGCCCTCCTGTAGCCATTTAAACAGCTCTGAGAAGTTATTCTGGTCACTCGATGGCTCCCTCATACGGAACGCGCCCCAGAACACACCCATGACCGAGCATCCTTTGAGCAAAGGCAGATTGGTTGGGATGGAGGGAATATCACCAGCAGCAAAGCCTACAACCAATGCGCGACCGTTCCAGGCTGTCGACCTCAGTGCCTGTTCAAAGAGATCTCCACCGACTGGATCATAAACCACATCAACGCCTGCCTTACCGACGATTTCCTTAAGGCGCTCCCTCAGATCCTGAGTGGAGTAGTTGATCAACTCATCCGCCCCAGCTTTGCGTGCCGCTTCCAACTTTTCGGCAGAACTGGCGGCTGCAATCACTTTGGCGCCCATAACCTTGCCAATTTCAACCGCTGTCAGCCCAACACCACCACCCGCACCGAGTACAAGCAGCGTCTCTCCCGGCTGCAACTGAGCCCGCTGCTTAAGAGCATGCATGGATGTGCCGTATGTCATCGTAAAACCCGCAGCCACTTGCGCTGACATGGTTTCTGGCCGCTTCATCACAGCAAATGCATCCACCACAACCTCTTCGGCATATCCGCCTTGCTGCAGCAGAAGCGCCATTACCGGGTCACCGGGCGCAAAGCCCGTAACACCTTCACCAACCGCTTCAATTCTACCGGCGACCTCTCCACCTGGCACGAATGGCATTGGTGGCTTGATCTGATACTTACCCGCAATCACCAGTGTATCTGGAAAGTTGACACCAGCAGCTTCCACTGCGATCCGCACTTGTCCTTTCTTTGGCTCTTTGCGTTCAACATCTTCAACACGCAACGCTTCCGGTGGGCCGTATTCCGAACAGACAACAGCACGCATGATTTCCCTCCCAAACCAAAACATACCCGTGAGTATGTTACGGAAACGCAGTGAGCGCAACCACAACGCTAGGTGTAACTCCCCTCCCCTGTACCCAAGACGCACCAAATTTGAGCAAGCAGCTTCGTAATCAGGAAACCACGGTTTGCAGAAGCCCCCTGCTCTCTCATCATCCGTTTACACGCTCTGGTGAGAATAGGTCAGTTAAGCACGTGCAGAGCATGGAAAGACCTGATGGCTGAACAGGATAAGCCCAATCTTGCTGATGAGTTCAAACGCCTGGAAAGCTCACCTGAAGGGCTGACAGGTTCCACCGCATCCAACAGGCTGAGGCAATACGGCCCCAATGCGCTGGAAGAGAAGAAAACCAGCAAGCTGGTCCAACTGCTGCTGACGTTTTGGGGGCCAATCCCATGGCTTATCGAAATCGCAGCAATCCTTTCCGCAATCATTGAGCACTGGGCAGACTTCACCATCATTCTGTTCATGCTGGTTCTGAACTCCGGCATCGAATTCGTTCAAAGCAGCAAAGCTGCAGATGCGCTGGCAGCGCTGAAATCCTCCATGGCACTAAAGGCACGCGTGAAGCGAGACGGAAAGTGGGCTGACATTCCCGCAACCGATATTGTGCCCGGTGACATCATCAATTTGGAAAATGGTGACATCATTCCAGCTGACTGCATTTTGGAGAGCGGGCCGTACCTTGCTGTCGATCAGGCTGCGCTGACGGGTGAGTCTCTTCCGGTCGATAAACAAGTGGGGGATGTGGCTTACTCTGGATCCATCATCAAACAAGGCACAATGCAGGCGTTGGTGACAGCAACCGGGGGCAGTACGTTCTTCGGCAACACGGCCAAGCTTGTTCAGTCCGCCGGTAACATCTCGCACTTCCAGAAAAGTGTTCTGGGCATTGGCAAGTTCCTTATTCTGGGTACAGCTCTGCTCGCAGCACTCATCATCGTCAAACAGCTCTACCTTCAACAAAGCATCCTCAACATCATCGAGTTGGTGCTCGTACTGGTCATCGCCTCAATCCCCGTCGCCATGCCAGCCGTACTCTCTGTCACCATGGCCCTTGGCGCACTCACTCTTTCCAAAAAGAAAGCCATCGTCTCTCATCTACAGGCTATCGAAGAACTCGCAGGCGTGAATGTGCTGTGCTCAGACAAAACAGGGACACTCACCAAGAACGAACTCACTTTGGGCGAGCCAGTTCTGTTTGATGCTGCGAGTGAGAAAGAGCTGGTGGTGATGGCCGCGCTTGCTTCCAGCACAATCGAGAAGGACGTCATAGATCATCTGATTGTCAGCAAGGCCGAGCGGGGCATTCTGGAACTCTATAAGCAGAACACATTCACGCCGTTTGACCCAGTCAGCAAGAGAACCGAGGCGGGCGTCTCAGGACCGCGCGGCGCATTCAAAGTGATCAAGGGCGCTCCGCAGGTGGTGATCGATCTCTGTGCCAACGCACCTGAAGAAAAGGCTGCGGCCAGCAAGGCCGTGCATGAGTTTGCAGCGAAGGGACTCCGCGCCCTCGGTATCGCCAAAACCAACGAGCAACACGAGCTGCGACTGCTGGGCATTCTTTCGCTCTACGACCCACCACGCGATGACTCCAAAGCGGTAATTGAAGAAACCCAGAATGCGGGCATCACCGTGAAGATGGTGACAGGTGACGATGTTGCCATCGGCAGGGAGATTGCTGGACAGCTGGGTCTGGGAACATCACTTGAAAGCGCAAGCCAGGTCTTTTCCGAAAACAAGGACATGGACAATCTACCCGCCAACATCCGCGAGGAGATCGTCAACGCAGACGGCTTTGCCCGTGTCTTCCCGGAACACAAATACGGGATCGTAAAAGCGCTCCAGCAATCCGGCGACTACGTCGCCATGACAGGAGACGGCGTGAATGATGCACCCGCATTGAAGCAGGCTGATGTGGGCATTGCCGTTTCAGGCGCAACAGATGCTGCCCGTTCCGCAGCTGATCTGATCCTCACACTGCCGGGTCTCTCCGTCATTACAGATGCGGTGATCGAGGCACGCAAGATCTTCGCACGCATGATCAGCTACGTGGACTACCGCGTGGCGATGACCATCAACCTGATGGTGTTCGTTTCCGCCAGCGTGTTGCTGCTGGAAGAGGTGCCTTTGACAGCCATCATGATTGTTATGCTGGCACTCCTTGATGACATCCCGATCATCACCATTGCCTACGACAACACCGAGGCCGCACCTGCGCCGATGGAATGGCAACTCGGAAACATGCTGCGCACTGCAACCGTGCTCGGACTCATATCTGTTGTCGAGAACTTCATCCTCATGATGGCGGCACGGCATTGGCTGGATGTTCCAGCTGCAGAGCTACAGAGCGTCATGTTCCTGCAGCTGGTAGTGGCAGGGCATTTGCTCCTGTTCGTCTGTAGGCACGATCATTGGTTCTGGCAGGCACCGCGACCCTCGGCCAAACTGCTCATGGCAATTATCACCACGCAGTTACTCGCAGTTGTCATCTGTCGATCTGGCTTTCTTGTTCCAGCTATCAGTTGGGAGTTGATCGGCATTGTCTGGGCTCAGGCGATCCTCTGGATGTTCGTTCTGAACGTTGCCCGAAAGCTCTGCCGCTAAAAGATGTAAGAGGTGCTCTTTCGCTCCTCCAGCAGACAGATTAGATATAGAGCATTGTCTGCAACCGGAGTTGGCGCGTGCCGAGCTTACCCCTTCCCTTTTTCACCGCACTGTTTCTGTGCTTCATCCTGCTACGCCTTGTTGCTGGATATGGACGCAAACTGCCAGTGATGCTTTTGGTGACGATCTGCCTCTATGCTCTGCAATCCGTTCTGCTTGGCATCAAGTGGGGCATGGGAGGATTGCCATCATGGTCCACTGCTGGATTGGCACTTCTGCTTCCCCCAGCAACCTGGCTTTCCTTTCTGCAACTCACCAACCGGTTTTCTAGAAAAGCCATTGGCTGGACAGCAGGTGCAACAGCGGCTTCATTTGGCGTTCTTGTAGTAGCACCAAACTTCAACATTCCCAGCTTGATCGACCTGACCAGCGTTGCCGTCTATCTCGGATACGGCACGCTCTTCTTCCGGTCGGCAACCGTGAAGCAATGGGAGTGGACCAGCCATCTGCCGCTTGACCAGATGTTCCCGACACGGCAAGCGCAGCTCATCGCCGGTGCTGTGTTCTCAACCTCAGCTCTTGTCGATCTGGCCGTCGCCTCTGACTTCGCCTTGAACAGAGGTAGCTATGCCGCAACCATTGTGGGTACCGCGAACCTAGTGATGCTGGTTGCGTTGATCATGCTCGTTGTTCTGATGAGCCGGAAGCCATCAGTCGCGCAGCAACCCGTAGTGCAGATTGAAGCGGAGAAGGTCTCGGCCACACCGGAGCAAATTGAACTGGTGGACGCATTGGACCAACTGATGCGGAGTGAAAATCTCTATCGTGATGAGAACCTGTCTCTCGATAAGTTAGCTCGGAAACTGCGTGTCCCAGCCCGACAGATTTCGACAGCTGTCAACACTGTGCGAGAGATCAACCTGCCTCAATACACTAACGGATTTCGTGTGGCGGAGGCCTGTCATCTTCTGGAGACTACAGACACTCCGATCACCGCGATTATTTATGAAGTTGGCTTCACCACCAAGTCCAACTTCAATCGTGAGTTCCAACGTGTGACGGGAAAGAGCCCGAGTGCATGGAGGAAAGAGAGTAGGACTTCCGGAGCCACTGAGCCTGCCTAGAAAATCTCTCGCAAGATATCTGTTGCGTGCCTCCAACCACGCATGACGCCTACGTTGGAAATCAGCTTTTCGACATTGATGCGGATGTTCTCTTTAGGAACATCCGCCGGGAATTTGAGATAGACAGCTGCCATCTCACCATCCAAATTGAAGCTGGAAACATCTCCCTTGAAATAGATTACAGACTTATTGGCAGAGACTGAAAACTCTCCAAACCGACCAACAAAGTCACCCGCCAACTTATCCATTTCAACGCTGACATCCATAGGTCTCGGCAGTCTTAAATCTGCTGAAGGGTCACACCAACCGAGGAGCCAGGAGCCTCTTCGTTTGAAGTGAATGCCCAGACTGCCATCCTCATGATGGGTCGCTTCAGCTGTCAGATCACATCCACGTGCATCGCTGGTTTCGAGTTGGATCTGCCCCTCTGAACTGTTTGCTCCGACGATCCGAAGGCCCAAATTGCTACCCGTAATTCTGACCTTTTCCACCTGCTGAGACGAGAGCGTCTGAGTGCTTTCGCTTCCCGTTGAGACCGTCGCATATGCCGCGATTGCTATCACTGCGATCGCTATAAGTACCTTTGTGCCGTTGCTGGTTGCCATCTGCAAACTCCTTGATTTCCTGTAGAAACCATGGAAGTTCCAAAGATAGGTCGCGACCTAGTTCTCGAAATAGGACCTAAAATGCGTCCTGAAACACCATCAAGGACCTACTCATTCCCTGATGAGCAGAGGCACAGCAGTCTCTTTGATGGCAGGAGGAAATGGGCAGGCATGACGAGCCTCCCGGTCCAGATGCGCACAAATCAGCTCCGTCGTTGCAAGCAGTTTTTGCGTTTCCGCGTTATACATTTCATGCAGGATATAGAGCGTCTTCTCATGAATATCCGTCAGTCCAGACCTGCAAAAAAGGAGATCTCCAGCCAAAGCTTCCGCGTGGTATTTCGTGGTTTGCTGTACCGCTGCCATGCCCCGATTATGCTCTCTGAAGTATGCTGAAGTTAGCCCGACAAGAGAGAACAGATGCCAGTTGGCTTCGTCAAATTTCTCCGTGTACCACTGCACATTCATGTGCCCCATGTGGTCCAACTGATAGGGATAGACGACGCCTCGATAGGTCTCGATCATGGTATTTTCCAGTGGTGCCAGAGCGACAAGTTCACTCCTTCACCCACTCCCATGCCTTGTCCAGATTTGCCATATCGAAGTGCTTTTCGCCTATGCCAAGCATCGCTGCGAAGGGACTATCCATCGCCACAAGCCACTCCCAAATCTTCCGATCAGAGACAATTGCAATCCGGTGAAAGCTCTTTGCGTGGGTCATCGCCCACTTCAAATCTTCGTATCCAGCCTCGATACCCCAGTGTGCTTTCTCATTCAAAATCACCAGAACGCTAACCTTGGCATGCTTGTCCAGCACCTCTTCTACCTGAGAAATCAGGTTCAATTCTTCGGTGATATCGACCTTTCCATCGACCTCAAACCCGAGCACATTCTCAGAACTTTCAGGAAGTTTTTTGATCATTCTGGCACCTCTTTCGTTGGTCGGAATAGTACTCGAACTCCACCTTCTATCCTGTTTCAGAGGCCTCGTAGTTTCGAGATAATTTGGAAATCACCTGCCAACTGAAAAGTTGACAGCTGTCCACTTTTATAAAAGTGTAACGGTTTCACCACGTCTGTCAGGTCTGAGACAGTTGATTACAATTGAAATTTGAAACCAAAAGCTGCACTCCCCATTGTAGTGATGCCTAATATAAACCAAGGAGATCACTATGTTTCATCAGGCTGGAATGCACGGATTTCACTTCTTCCCGTTCCCAATCGTACTCATTCTTTTGCTCATAGTCGGCTTTCTGATTGCTCGGTCCTATGGCTACTTTGGTGGTCCAAGCACAGCAAAAACTACCGAATCCGAGCAACCAAAATCGTCAAATTCCGAAGCACTGGACATTCTAAGTAGACGTTTCGCGAAGGGTGAAATTGATGAAGAGGAGTATCAAAAACGGTCTCAGGTCCTTCGCCTAAACCAGTAGACAGCCACTTCATCGGCGCTCGGAGCTGCAATATCGGAGCGCCGTTCTCTCTGTTTTGCATCATGTTGTCAGCTGACAACTCTTGGTCAGGTAGACCACCAGAGAGACTCTGACGGTTAGAACAACCTCTATAAGAACCATTATTGGCCACAACCGATGAAACCATTATCGTTCTCATTCCACCCTCAGACTTCCTACGCAGCAGTCATTCAGAAGCTTCTTATCTACCAGTTCCACACTATCAGCTTCCCCATGACAGAAGAGTACACACCCCAATTCAAGGCGTTTGCAACAACGTTTGCATCAAGATCGCCACAACTCTTGTTAAAGTGTAATCACTCAGAACTGCCAAAATGGAAGCAATATCTGGCGGAGTCGTACCTCCAACTATAGACGCATCGAAAACCTGTGTTGTTTCAGAAGGTTGAACTGTCACTCAATGATTACCGCAGCCGCAGTTTAATATCATTCATCGGGCTCGACGACATTTCGTTACATCTGATTTCTTGCTGAAAATGTTGGACTGGGCCAGTGTTTGAACAAGGTTGAAAGCGGACACCGCAGTCGCAATCGACCGCACACTGCTGATCTCCCACGTAACCCCAACACCGCGAAATCAGCAGTGTGCACCACCACTTACTGCAAAACCACTCGGGCTATCATGTCTTACCTTCGCGCATTTTGGAACTCGCCGTATACATTCTGGTTTATTCTTGCTCTGCCAGGACTTCCCATCATTGGCGGGCTACTTCGTGAAGGAGAAAAACTGGAGCACCTCCTCCATCCTTCCGGAGAATTTGCAGCCCGTTTTCTCATAGTCAGCTTGATGATCACCCCACTGATGTTCCTGACAAATGGACAACGTTGGGTGCGTTGGCTGCTGGCACGCCGTCGTTACATTGGTGTGGCTGCTGGCTGTTACGCTGCGCTTCATCTTGCCATCTATCTTCTCGACAAAGGTTCACTTGGCCCCATCCTTGAAGACCTCGTCAAAATCGGCATCTGGACGGGATGGCTTGCATCGCTGATTTTCATTCCTTTGACGATCACCAGCAATGACTGGTCCATCTCAAAACTCGGCAGGAGCTGGAAGAGTCTTCAAAAACTTGCTTACCCAGCCGCCGCGTTGGTACTGGCCCACTGGATCCTTTTGGACTTCAAAATCGGTCCGGCCCTGGTTCACTTCACGCCACTCATCCTGCTTCAGGCTTACAGATACGTGCACGTCACCAATAAGCGAAAAGAGAGAAAACTCACTGCCCACGCTTAATCCCAAGCAAGCACCAAACTCACCCACCTTCCTGCCTCAGAAGGTGGGTTTTCTTTGCTCTCCTTTTGTAGTGAGGACAACCTCTCCTTTCAGAGGTACTCTAATGCAATGGAGGAGGGACCATTTATGACAGAAACTGATTTTCCAAAGATTGAGAGCGCAAGCCTTAAGCATCCAACTGCGCTCAACCTTTCATTGCCAGACCCACTACCCGATGACATTCAAGAACTTTTCGGGAAATGCCAAAGCAAGCTCGGTCTAATTCCAAACGTTTTGATCGCCTTTGCACACCGGCCTGACAAGCTGCGTGCTTTTTCTCAGATGTACAATGAGTTGATGCTTGGAGAGTCCGGCGTCTCCAAACTGGAGAGGGAGATGATTGCAGTGACCGTATCTTCCATCAACTCCTGTTGGTACTGCCAGGTTGCCCATGGAGCTGCTGTTCGTGAGTACTCCAACAAGCCTGAACTGGGAGAAGCGATGGTGATGAACTATCGTTATGCAGACCTGACCGAGAAGCAACGGATCATGCTCGCCTTCGCAACCAAGGTGGCAAAGTCCTCCTCGGAGATAGGGGAGGGAGATCGCCAGCAACTTCGCGATGCTGGGTTCACCGAGGAAGACATCTGGGACATTTGTGAGGTTGCCGCGTTCTTCTCCATGTCCAATCGCATGGCCTCTGCAACGGGTATGCAGCCAAATCCTGAATATCACTCTACAGCGCGATAAGGCGAGTAGGGGAGGGGCTTTACAGCTGTCAACTTGCTGCAGAAAAAGTTGACAGCTGTCAACACACAAACCTCTTGCCAAGCATCCAATGCAAGAGTATATCGTTTATCGACGATATACGGAATCAATGATGACAGATACCACCTGTGTAACCGAATTTGCACCTACTTCTCTCAATGAAGAGGAGGAGGAAAAGCTGGCCTTGCAAGCGAAAGCACTGGCGCATCCTGCGCGGGTTCGCCTTCTCAAGATCATGGCAGCTCAACCGGGCTGCGTTGGTGGTGATCTCGTCAACTCTATCGGACTCGCACAATCAACCGTGTCCGAACATCTTCGAATTCTTAAGGATGCAGGCTTCATACTGGCAGAGGTCCAGCGTCCACGCGTTTGCTACTCAGTCAATCGAGCTGAACTGAAAAGTTTCAACTTCCTCTTTGAAAGCAGTTTCAAGCTCTAAAATTTGCCAGAACATATCGTCTATCGACGATAGACAGGAGAAATCATGGGTACTTTCGAACGCTACCTCTCAGTCTGGGTAGGTCTCGCGATGGCACTTGGGGTAGGGGCGGGGCTCCTTCAACCAGGTCTGTTTCAGTTCATCGGAGATCTGCAAGTTGGTGGCATCAACCTGATCATCGCAGTTCTCATCTGGTTGATGATTTACCCAATGATGGTACAGGTCGAATTTACCGAAGTCCGCAACTGCTTTGTGAAACCTAAAGGCCTCATCGTAACGCTTGCCATGAACTGGCTGGTCAAGCCGTTCACCATGGCGGCATTGGCTGTGTTGTTCATGCGCCATCTGTTTGCCCCCTTCATTCCGGCTGCTCTTGCCGATCAATACATCGCTGGCATGATCTTGCTCGGTGTTGCGCCTTGTACCGCGATGGTATTTGTCTGGTCTTACCTCACAAAGGGCAATGCAAGTTACACCGTTGCGCAGGTCGCAACCAATGACTTGATCATGATCTTCGCGTTTGCTCCGATCGCCGCATTCTTGCTGGATGTATCAAACATCATCGTACCATGGGATGTTTTGCTCGTTTCAACCGCATTGTTTGTTGCGTTGCCATTGGGGGCAGGGTGGTTGACCCGCATTGCGCTCAAAGACAAAGAGCATCTTTCATCCTTCAGCGCTGGCATGAAACCATTCTCCATCGCTGGTCTGGTTGGCACTGTGTTCATTCTATTTGGTCTGCAGGCCAACAACATCATCGCGTCACCAGCAGATATCGTGTTAATTGCAATCCCGTTGTTGATCCAGACTGTGCTGATTTTCTACGTGACTTACTTCTGGATGAAGAAATGGCGTCAGCCGCATAATGTTGCTGCACCGGGTGCAATGATCGGCGCATCCAACTTCTTCGAGCTCGCTGTTGCTGTTGCAATCAGCTTGTTCGGCGTCACCTCCGGCGCAGCTTTGGCAACCATCGTCGGTGTGCTGGTTGAAGTGCCAGTGATGTTGGCGTTGGTTTCTTATGCAAATCGGACCCGCGGCCAGTTTTCCAGCGACGACCAGGTCTCAGCTTCAACGGCTCATTCAAAAACATAAACTCAAAGGGCAGAGGAGAGATCTCCTGCCTTTTGCCTCTCTTGGATTCTGACTTTTCTCTGAGTATGCTCGTGGTCTATTGGATCAGTTATTTTATGAGCTACTTATGCATCCCAACAGTATTCCCATCCTCAGCAACGGTGTTTCCGTTTTTCTTCTCGACCTGAACGCCGAAGTCCCGCAGGTTCTTCTCATGCGCCGGGCTGATACTCTTCTTGGCGCTTGGTGTCAGGTTGCAGGTCAAGTTGAGGCGGATGAAACAGGTTGGGAAGCTGCGCTGCGGGAAGTGAAAGAGGAAACTGGTGTAATCCTTGATGAACTCTGGTCTGCGGATCTCTGCGAGGAGTTCTATGTTCCGGAAAAGAACATCATCCAGAAACTTCCTGTTTTCGTTTCTTTCATTTCCAGCGAAACGCCAATCACCATCAACGAAGAGCACGATGCCTATCAGTGGTTTTCATTCGACGACGCCATGGAGCTGTTCAGCTTCCCCGGCCAGCGCCGCGTGCTTGAGTATCTCCACTCAGAGTTCGTAGCACGAAAAGCAAGCCCGCATCTCCGGATCAACTTATCTGGGCGACGGGACATTGCAGCCACTGACATTGAAGAAACAACAGGCTGAGCAAAGTGTAGTTTGCACACTCTTGGCTTTAGCAGGCTCCAAAACTACTCTGACCTTCTGAAGGTTTCGAAGAGTCTTCTGTTTTAAAATAATCGAAGACGAATTCATCAACCGCACCCCAACGCCTCACCTGCGGATCAATCTGTCGACGCCGCAGGAAACAGAAGCTCCCGATCTTTACGCGAGAGCCAGTCCGTAAAGTGACTTGTGCAGGGCGAGTTTGCCGTCTTTTGCCCGGTCAACACAGGCGCGGAAGTAACCAGCTGGTCTGGAGATGCCTTCCGGATCGCGCAGGGTCTTTTCAACGGTTACCACCAAAACAGCGGCTGCCATTTTCTCACCCAGTGTCAGGATTGCTTGTTTCCAGCCATCCTCCGACAAACCGATGGCCAATCGCAACTGTTCGGCGCTTTGCAGCAAGTCGAACCAACTGGAGAAGGGCATACCCAGAATTTCTTGGGTTTGTGCGGTTGCACTGTCGATCAAACCAATGGAAATAGCCGATAAATGCTCACTTAAACCGTTATCCAACAGGGTTTCTTGCTGAGATTGCAATTGAGCTGTGCCGCTGGATTTGGCAGAGAATTTGCTTGATTGATCTTTCTCAAGAGCAATCTTCTGAGCTTCGTTAGAAGCGAAGTTTGTTTTTGAGTAGCCATCATAAGATGGCTGCCATTGTTTACTGTTTATAGGAGTTTGAGGGGTTGTAATATTATAAGGGGTGACATCAATGTCATGGTCGCCTGACATTTCAGCAGTTTTATCTGAATTATCAGCTGTTTGAGTCTCCCCTTCTTGTGCCGCTGCCAGATCAGCAATCACAACTTCATAGAGCTCAGAAATCTTTTCAGCACGCTCCACAACCATCATTGGCGTGTCCATAAGGGCTGTCAGTTCCTGAAGGTAGACCTCACAATCCACTCCATCGCTCTGGCCGGTACGGCAGGCATCAACGATTGCACGGGACAACCGGTTCACAGTCCGCTTTGCTTCCTGCTCAGCACGCAGTCTTGCCTGGAAGGCATCTCCAATCTGCTTGATTTCCGCAACACGCTGACGTGCCGGTGAAAAATCAAAACCATACCCGCGATCGATCTCGCCGCTTGCATCATTGCGGTAGATGAAGCGTCGGCCCGTGGAACTGTCACGATAAGCAAGGATACCCGCTTCAACCAACCGTTTGAGCGCGCGGATCACGGTACGGGTCGAACGGCACACATACTCTGCCAGCTTTTCGTTGGAGATTGCCACCAGCGGACGGCGGTCCTGTTTCCAATCATCAGCCCGTGTCAGACCGATCAGGATATCCAGAATATGATAGGCAGTTCCGTCAATCCCCATGGCTGGGGCTGCCTTTTTGAGAGTGATCGCCACCTCGGCCTTTGTTGTTTTGACGATGTCATTCGCCATTGCCAGTCGCTGGCTTTCCAACATGCCGGGTGTCATTTTGCGGAAGGACGCAACACCGGTGCTTTGCATAGCAAACCCATTCACCGAGGGAAAACCCAAGGTGTTATCCAAGTAAGATTGGGGATTGAGCGCCCGAAAAAGCAAAAATGCGCCACAAAGGGTTTCAAGAAAGCATTGCTTACTTGATTCGCAGGGTGCGTTCGTCGTAGGATGATCGTGCTAAAGATGGTCCACGACGAGTATTATTACTCTCTTGGGCGACGATTTTGGGGCCTTGCTGATTGCCGTCAGCAGGGCCTTTCGTCATTCAGGGGCTACACCATCAGGCATCCTCCCCCTTCGTCTCTTCATATTTGGCAATCAGCCCCGGTAGTTCCTTCAGCAAAAACGCACTGAAATCGCTCTGCGTTTTGCTATCAACGGAAAACACGGTTGCTTTGCCTGTGTGCTTGACCAGCACGTGCTTGTTTCCAAGCCATTCTGAACTGTTAGCTTTTCGCGTGTGTGCTGCGACCGGGATCTCACCCGCAGACTGAGCAGAGCTTGCTTCTGTCTCAGCAGGTGTTTCTTGCAACAACTGCAGCACTTCGCTGAAGCGTTCATCACTGTGCAGCTCGGTGAAGGAATCCAGAGCAAACAGTGAGGTCACCGCCTTCTCGTGATTTGATGCCAGTCTTCCATCTTCAAAGAAGCTGGCCATCTCCTCCCACCTAGGGCGGCCGATCTTCGGTGCAGGACCGATCACACGCAAAAACTCCTCAGGCATGGTTGCCGCCAGCTTGCGAAGTTTGGAAACGAGTGACTTGTCTTTACCGATCGCTTTCACAATCAGCGTCTGCGGATAATCCTGGGCCAGACGATAAACGAAGAGACAGGTTTCAATGAAACTCAGGTCTTTACGCTCATGGTTTTCCTGCCCCTGAGCAACCAGCAGCTCCTCATCGGAAAGTTCTTTGATCACACCGCGGACAGGTTTGCCCAACGCGCGGCAGGCCTTCCAACGACGGTGGCCGTAAGCGATCTGATAGACACCGCTTTCACCCGGGGCAGGGCGCACCAGAATAGGCACTTGCTGTCCGGTTTCAGCAATGGATTCTTTAAGCGCCTCGAAGGCAGGGTCAAACGCAACTTCCATTCGGTCTGCAACGAAGGAAGGCTGAACCTGTTCCGGGTCCAGCTCGACCACGTTCACAGAAGACGCCATTTGCGTGTTCAACGTTTTCAGCTCTTCACGCAGCCTGTCGCGTTCGTCCTTGATCAAATTGATCTCGGCAGCGCCAATAGCTCCGGAAGACAAGCGCGGGCGCGGGGCTGTTGCGTCTGCAACCATGCCTGCCATGCCGCCGCCTGAAAACAGCGTATCGAGTGCGTTTTTCCGGTCCTTAGCTTTGTTCATAGTGGTCGTCCCCAAGAGCCACGGAGGAGATCTTCAATTTCCCGATTCACGGAATCCATGGATTCAAGCGCACGCTTCAGCGTTTCGCGGCCAATGGCTCCCGGCTCCAGCTCATAAAGCGATTTCTTTTCAAGGCCCGCATTGGCAACCGCGGTGGATTCCAACGCCGGCGCAGTCAGCACGTCCTCACCAAACAAGGCGCGGAGCAAGCCAACAACGCGGGTTTGCGGACTGTCGTTTGGATTGTGGCGTGTCACGAGGAACCGCATCCAATCCAGGTTCATTTCGCCGCCATTGTTCTCAATCACTGCCATCAGGTCAGAGCTCATACCGAGGAACTGGTTACAGCTCGCAAGATCCAGCATCTGCGGGTGCAGCGTAATGAGCAGCCCGGTCGACGCAAACAAAGCACCCAGTGTAAGGAAGCCAAGCTGCGGCGGGCAGTCGATTACAACAACATCATAGCGGTCATCAACTTCAGCTAGGACATTGCGAATACGGCGGAAGAAGATGTTTTCGCCTGTAGAGGCTCCGGATGCGATCGCTGTTGGCACAATGTGCTCAAACTCAGCCAGCTCAAGGTTGGCCGGGATCAGATCCAGATTATCAAAATAGGTTGGGCGCACCACCTCGTCCAACGAACGGCGGCCTTCATCATAACGCAGAGCACCAAACAAGGTACAGTTCGGCTCAACGTCAAACTCTGGCTGCACACCAAACATGGCAGAAAGAGAGGCCTGCGGATCAAGGTCAATCGCGAGAACGCGATAGCCGCGCAGGGCAAGATAATGCGCCAAGTGGGTGCTAGTGGTGGTTTTTGCTGAGCCGCCTTTAAAGTTGGCACAGGAAATCACCTGCAGCTTCTCACCTTCACGGCGGTGCGGCAGGATATTAACCGCTTCATCGCCTTTTTTGCGCGCAGCCAGCACTTCGCGGATCGCATTGATCTGCTCCAGCGTATAACTGCGACGGCCATTGGCAAGGCGGGTCGGGGTAGGGCCTTCTCCATCCAGATCCAACTGGCGGATTGTGCTTTCAGAAACCCCGATAAGACGTGCAACGTCGACGGAAGAAAAGGCGCGCAGAGCTTTGTGTGCTTCAGGCGGATAAAGTTCTTGCCTTAAGCGGTGCAGCTGGCCAGAAAGGAGCTGAGAATAACGGGAGATCTTCTCAGACGGAGTTTCCTCGCGCAAAAGAGTGTTGTTGCCGTATTCCACTTCGTTTAGCCCTCAAACGGTTCTAGTCATCTACAAACGGAAAGTGCGCCCATATGGCCCGTGTTTGCGTCGAAAGGGTAACTGACCTGTAGTTCAGTTCAATCCCTTTTTGGTTAACTCCCGTTAACTCCTGTGACCATCCACCGGATTACCGGTAATTTCATCAGTAATTTCAATAGGATGGACTTATGCAGAGACGTCAAAACGATGCGTGCATAAAATCGACGAAACAACCATTCTATTTCTGAAGAAACATATTCGCCCCTCAGATCACTCCGACTCACACTCCCTCCCGTTGATTCTCTTGGTCTGAACACGAGATATAACACCGCGCACAGCAGGGGGGATAAGTTTGCGTAAATGGGGTGATAAACCGAGCAATCTATCACCTTTTACAGGGTGGATTGAGCAAGCATTTGTGAGATTTGAGCGGAGTTGCGGCTAATAGTTTCTCCCGTTTATATGGCGGGAAGAAAACCAGCAGAGTATAGTTGAGAATATTTTATTAAAATAGCGGATAAACTCTACTTCATCGCAACGAACTCTAAGTAAGTCCGATTCATATGCTGCATGAATAAGAAAGCACATGAAAAATTTTGCAAAAATAATCGATAATCTAGCATCTTTTTCCATCAAACAAGCTCGTTTTATTGGAAAGTTATGTCAGACCTACGCAATTTCATTGCTTTTATAGTTCAGATATTGTTTTACAATTGAGGGAACAAACTGGCCAGATCATATTGCAATTTAACTTGGCCGGATAACAAAGCTGAAGACCTAGTTTCCATAGCTAAGAAGAGAAACGCCAAATTGCATAGATAATAATTGTAAGGCAGATAACTTTGAAAATAGAGGATACCTTAGAAAGAGCCGTAACATCGGTCACTGCACAAAACGTCCCGTCATCCGCCTCTCTAATAGACAGGGCCTACGCGCACCTGCGGGCGGCAATCCTGTCTGGCCAATTGGAGCCGGGCAGCAAGCTGCGCATTCGCGAGATGTGCAGCACTTTTGATGTTGGACCAACACCTGTACGAGAAGCGCTTTCCCGTCTGGTTTCTCAGGGACTTGTTGCCACTCAATCGCACAAGGGATTTTATATTCCAGAACTTTCTCAAAAAGAGTTTCAGGATATCGTTGAGCAGCGCCGCCTTTTGGAAAGCGCGACGGTGAGAACCGCCGTTGAAAAGGGCGACGCACAATGGCGTGACCGCGTGCTGGACGCTTATCATGCATTGCAGGAGATTGAACGCACGTGGCAGGCGTCACGGCGTGATTTCTGGAATGAGTGGGAAGAAGCCAACCGCGTGTTTCATATGACGCTGGTGGAAGGTGCAGGCTCCAGTTGGGCAAGCCGTTTCCTTCACATGCTTCATGACCAGTGTACCCGCTACCGCGCAGCCATGCGCCGTGCCGGTTTCATCTCTGAAGGCGTACAGGACGATCACACTCAGCTGATCACTGCTGTGCGGACAGGAGATGGCGCTCTGGCTGAACAGACGATCAAAGCACATATTGATCGCCTGCCAGCATTGTGCATGCCATCTTAACACATTGATTTACAAAATTTATTGCCGGTGAGAGGCCTAGTCTCCCACCGCAATAGCTGCAGCGGATTTCAGCGCAATCCTCAACGGTGAGCGCAAACGCAGCCAGGTTTGGTGTGCATCCGCCTTCACTGTCACATCCGCATATCCCATCGCTTCATAAAACTTCAAAGCGGACAGGTTGATCCGGTCCACCTTCAGCTCATGAACGCAGCCGTAGTGTTCCAGCAGAAACTGCAGGGCCTGACGACCAAAGCCGCGTTTGTGGTGGGTGTAGCGGATGTAAAGGGAATGCAGGAAGTGCTCCGGCGTGTAATAGCCGATGAAGCCGACGATCTCACCCTCGCACCTCAACACCCAGACATCTTCGTCTTCAATCAGGCTCTGAAACTGATCTGCATGGATGAAACGCGTGTGATCGTAGGCAAAGGCGCGGCTTGCCACGTCTGCATAAAGCGCGGCAAGCTCATTGTATTCTTCAGCGGTGTAGGGCGAAATCTGCAGCACAGGCACCCGTTTATTGACCGTCGAGGCACTCTGGCGGCAGAACGTCGGTTTTGTTCTGAGAATCCAGGAAATGATCAAAGCTGTGATCGCCCGGCTGGCCCTCAACCTGCTCATAAGCAGCGCGGGACTGGGACACCATGGCTTCCTGGAACTTCATGCGCTCTGATGACAGCGGCATGGCTTTCAGATGATCAGTCTGGTTCTGAGACAGCTCCGCGATGAAGCCGGTGTAAGAGCCTTTCTGCTTCACACCTTTCAGGATCTGCGCAGATGGCGTCATGTCCGGATTGTCCAGCTTCTCAGCCTGTGCATTGACCGCATCGGTGTGACCGGTGCAGCCGTAAACGTCGTCCATAATCTCAGCAGTCACGCGCATTTCATCGAGCACTTTGTGACCCGCAGCGCGAAGCTCCAGACCACCATCGCCATAAGCTGGCAGCACCAGATTTGGCAGACGACCCTGCCAAGCCACCATGCGCTGTTGATCGTTGAGCGCCTGCTGTTCAGCAGAGGTGATACAGGCGGAAGGTGCCAGCGTCATGTGGGTGAGGAATGCGTTGAGGAAGTGCGCCTGCTGCTCACAAATGCCGATTGGATTCAACGGGTTAATGTCAAGAGAACGCAGTTCGATGTACTCAACGCCACGGCGACAGAGCGCAGCAATCGGGCGTTCACCTTCTTCCGTGTTGCGTTTCGGACGTGCAGAACCATACAGCTCGTTCTCAAGCTGCAGCTGGTGCGTGTTAATCTGCTTGTAGTCGCCCTCTTCAGCAACACCGATCTGCTCGTACTGGCGCACGGATGTGGCCAAAGCGCCGCGCAGGCCTTCGATGTAATCGCAAAGGGAGTTGTAGTGAATGTCCAGCTCGCTCTGCACAACGCTGGTGTAGCCCAGATCACTCATGCGCAGAGAGGTGGCGTATTCACCGAAATAAGTGTCGTCGCCCAGCATAGACAGGGTTGGGTGAGCGGATGGCAGGTAACTCTTGTCAACCGCAGGGGAGGCGCCAAACAGATACAGCATCAGCCAGCCATGGCGCTGCAGGTTACGGATCAGACCCAGATATCCTGCACTGCGGAAGTCCTGAAGGCTGCTGCCGGAGGTACACTGCTCGTGGAACGCATGCCACAGACCATCGGAGATGGAGAAGTTATAGTGAATACCAGAGATCGTCTGCATCCGCTTGCCATAGCGATGCGCCAATCCCTTACGGTAGAGCGTTTTGATCTGCGCAGCGTTGGAACTGCCATACTCAGCGATGCGAATGGTCTCGTCGCTGGTAATTTCCGGCGGCATGGAGGCGTTCCACAGGTACTCGCCTGCTTCCGTCTTGCGCGCAGCAAAGGCCTGCAGTTCTTTCAGGAACTCAAGGCTTTCCTTAACTGAATGCGCAGCAGGGGTGATGAACTCCAGCTGAGCTTCAGAGAAATCTGTCGTGATGAACTTGTGCGTTAGCGTCTTGCCCAGAGCGTCCGGGTGGTCACGCAATGACATAAAGCCATCTCTGCCAACACGCAGAGCTTCTTTTTCGATCCCCACGCGGAGTTCAGCAAGACCTTTGCGAACAGCGCTATTTTCCAACAGCTTCAGCGTGGCTTCACCTAATTTTGTCATTCTCGTTCCGTTAATCTGCGCAAAACGGTTATATGGGCTCAAAATATCCTAGCAAACCGCAGGGCTTACTCTCTGACATAGATACTTTGTAATTTCATGGATGCAAGAGTACAAAACCTGTCGAATTTTCCTTAGTGTTTTATGCGCAACTCCTATCATTAATGCGTGAACCAAGATCAATTCGAGAATAAAATTAAACGGAGAAAATGAAGAAATTCACTGCCTGACGATCAACACATCAGCAATATGTATTCCTGAACACCTTTCAATAATCAAAAAATATATACTTAACCCGACCAGTGGAACACTCAGACCTAAACTGCTGATTTTGCCGAAAAAGTCCTGACTACTCTTCGGATATAAAGATACACAGGCTCGAACAACAAGCAGATAGCTCCCGAAATACAGTACCGTGACCTGATAAAAAACTCGGCATTTGCTCAGTCAGCTCATAAAGTTCGTGTGCATTTTGAACACTCTAACGGATATTTCGAACGCCGGGCGTTCTCTGAGAAAGCCTAAATCCTTCCGTGTAACCGGTACTCAGCCTCTACTGTTTGCAGGGTTTAAGCTGAACACATCTCAAGAGCCTCAGCCTCACATAGGCCCTCTCAAGCAGCCTCATTCCATCACGCATATTCGAGAGAAACCGCAGGTCTGCCTGCAAAATCTTCAGTGGATCGCATTTGGGATAACTCGGCCCATCTCAATCACGCCTCACCAATCCTGAGGCTATCAGCAAAATAGCCTCAGCAAATCTGATGGATGTCTTCAATTAGGGTGGATCGTTAGGGTCAACACACCGATCTGATGAGGACACTGATTTGCCAAGCAAGCTCTCCCTGTGCGTTCTCGCCTTCACGCTTCCTGTTCTGGCCAGTTGCGTTTCTGATGAAGAGCGCATCCCGCAGGCGTATTCTCCTACCGTGGAGATTCCGCAGGGGGCCACGCTGATCACCGTCAACACCACACCAGATGGCGCCTTCTGCTATTTGCAGGGCTACCGGTCATCCATTTTCGTGAAGCACACGCCCGGACCGATGGTTGTGCCTGCTGGGTTTGAGAGCAAAAACCTCATTTGCGAGCTGAAAGGCTCCAAGACGACGCGCGGTGCCGTGTTGCCCGGTCCACCACCGCCGGATGGTGACAAGATCATCATCCAGCGCGTGTTCATTCCGGTGGATGTGAATGATCCCAACTCCAGCCCGGCCGGTGCCATCGTGCCGGATGGCTTCGTCGGCACCTATCGCCGCTAACCCAGCACCGCCTCATAGCGGGCTTTGAAGTTGGAGCTGAGATAGTTCATCAGCTCCCGCACCCGGTGCAGCTGGTGCCGTGTTGGTGGACTCACCAGCCACAGCGGGGTTGTTTGCTTCCAGCCTGAGAGCATTTCCGTCAGCTCTCCACGCTTGATCGGCGCATCGGTGTAAACATCAGCAAGCCGCGCAATACCAAGGCCTGCCACAGCAGCCTGACACATGACGCGGCCATTGGAGATCTGAAAGCCTTTCTCCGCCTGCACCACGATACGTTCTTGTCCTCGGGTGAAAATCCATTCCTGCACACTGCCAGAGATAAACGGCAGGCCTTTCAGATCAGAGGGATGCCGGATTTTGGAGTGCGCCGCCACAAAGAACGGGGAGGCCACATAGCGAGTGGTGATGGTGTGCAGTTTGCGGGCGATGAGGGTGCTGTCCTCCAGATCTCCCATGCGCAGCACAAGGTCAAAATCCGTCTCCAATAAATCCTCACGTATGCTGGAGAAATCCAGCTTCACTTCAATCCCCGGATTAGCCTGCTGATACTCAATCACCAGCGGTGCGATGAGCTCCTCCCCAATCAACCCGCCAACGGCATTCATCCGGATTGGTCCAGTCAGACTGTCCGTCGCCTGCGACGCCAGATCAGAGGCATCCTCAATCTGTTTTACGCCCGCGCGGCACATTTCGTAGTAGCGCTCACCAATCTCTGTCAGGCGCAGTTTGCGGGTAGTCCGGTAAAGCAGCTGAACGTCCAGTTGCTCCTCCAACTGGCTGACCTGCTGACTTAAACTTGCTTTTGAAAGACCAGTTTCATCAGAAGCTAAGGTAAAACTGCCATGTTCCGCCACGGCCAGAAACGAGCGCAGACCATTCCAATAGATATTGTTCATTTCAGCCTAACAATCATTTTGAATTACCCTCATTTATCAGCGTGATCATTTTTGTACAATCGCCGCAACACAACGCAAGTCCATCTTGCTCAAGAAAAAGTTAACTAGGCAGGAAAACAAAATGACAAAGCCACTTATCATTATCACTGGCGCAAGTTCCGGCATTGGTGCAGCGATTGCGAAGTCTTTCAGTGCAGCTGGCCATCCTCTTCTTCTGCTGGCACGTCGCGTTGAGCAGATGGAAGCTCTGGGTCTTCCAAACACTCTGTGCCGCGGCGTTGACGTCACTGATCGTGATCAGCTGATCGCTGCAGTTAAAGAGGCTGAAGACAAGTTTGGTCCGGCAGATGCTATCGTCAACAACGCTGGCTGCATGCTGCTGGGTGATCTGTCTGTGCAGGATCCTTCCGAATGGGATCGCATGATCGACCTGAACGTGAAGGGCGTTCTGAACGGCATCCAGGCTGTTCTGCCAGGCATGAAAGCACGCAAGGGCGGTTCCATCATCAACGTCAGCTCCATTGCTGGCCGCAAAACCTTCCCGGCACACGCAGCATACTGCGGCACCAAGTTCGCGGTTCACGCCATCAGCGAAAACCTGCGTGAAGAAGTGGCCGCGGACAACGTGCGCGTCATGACCATCGCTCCGGGTGCTGTACAGACTGAACTGCTGTCCCACACCACTTCTCAGGAAATCATTGATGGTTACGAGCAGTGGAAGAAAGAAATGGGCGGCGTGCTGGACCCACAGAACGTGGCAGACACTGTGCTGTTCGTTTATCAGCAGCCACAGAACGTCAACATCCGTGAAGTTCTGCTCGCAGCAACTGGTCAGCCTGCATAAGGCTGAGTTAGACAGTTTAAACAAGAAGCCGGCTCATCCCCCAGAGCCGGCTTTTTTTTTGCGATAACGATGCTTATTAGGCCAGTTCAGCGATCTTCTGATTGGCTTTGCTCAAACCAGCTTCAGCAGCTTGCGGCCCCATGGCCAGCCCCTGCGCATAGATGAACTCAATATCTGTGATGCCCATCAGACCAAGCGCAGATTTGAGATAAGCCGTTGCCAGATCATTGGCAGTGCCGAGGAAACTTCCTCCTTGCGTGATCGCCACATAACACTTCTTGCCTTCCAGCAGGCCAACCGGTCCGGTTTCCGTAAACTGAAAGGTCTGCCCTGCACGGGTCACGTAGTCGATCCATGACTTGAGCGTGGACGGGATCATCAGATTGTACATTGGCGCGCCAAGCACAATGAAGTCTGCCTCTTTCAGCTCAGAAACCAACGTATCAGACAGCGCCAGTGCCGCTTGTTGTGCGGGCGTAACGGCAGCGTTTGGGTCATAGAAGCATTGAAAAAGACTGTGTTCCAGATGCGGGATCGGATCTTTGCTCAGCTCGCGTTTGATGTGCCGCATACCGGCAAAACGAGAGAGCAGGTTTTCTGCCATTTTGTCGGAAAGCTGCGAGGATTGAGAGTCTGTTTCCAGCATACTTGTGTTGATCTGCAACAGAGTTTTCATGTGCTTAGTCTCTTTCAAAAAATCAGGGGCACTCCATTCCTTCATGGAGGCATGCCCATTGATTAATTTCATTTGCAGATGATACAAAGTTAGTTACTACCGATTTCATCAATATATTGGGTGCAGTTTGCCAAGCATCGAACAATTGAAAATGTTTATCGCCGCCGCCGAATCCGGCAGTTTCTCTGCCGCGGGGAGAACACTGGGCAAAGGCCAATCGGCCGTAAGCACGGGGATCGTGAATCTGGAGGTGGATCTGGGGTTTGAGCTCTTCGATCGCACCACCCGCAAGCCCCAGCTCACCGAAAACGGTGAACGCATGCTGACCTACGCCCGCGCGGTGCTGATGCAGGTCGATAACATGACCACCGCAGCTGACAGCATCTTTTCAGGCGAAGAGACCAGTGTTCGGCTCATGCTGGATGATGCTTTGCTGCTGCCCTCGCTCAGTCAGTTTCTGATCGAGTTTGGAGAGAGGTTTCCCGCCACACGGATCGATCTGCTCTCTGGCGTCAGTCCGGACATCCCCAGCATTGTGGCGCAAGATCAGGCAGATATCGGGCTGATGTTCTCTGGCGGCAGTGTGCAAAAAGGGGTGGAGCAGGTTTTCATCGGCAACCTGCCGTTTGTCTCCGTTTGTGTGCCTAACCATCCGCTCACCAAGTTGACCGAGATTGGCGCAAATGAGCTACTGTCTCATCGCCAGCTTCTGCTGCGCAGCCCGCAAGGCAGTGTACTTGCTCAGTTTCCGGAGCTATCAACTCAAGTCTGGCACGCAACCAGCTTCCACGCTCTGCGCGAACTGGTGATGCAAGGGGTTGGTTGGGCGTATCTGCCAGAACATCTGGTGAGTACAGCCATCGCTTCCGGCCAACTGGCACGCCTGAACTTGCGGTTTGAGCACAAGCTCTGGAGCCCCCCAGTAGAATGCATCAAGCTCAAACACGCCCGCATGGGCCCCGCCGTTTCCTGGCTGTTTGACAGTATCAAGAACGTGTTGTCGTGAGAGCCGTGTTTACTGGCTCTCCAACTCAACCGTTTCCTGTTTGGTCAGGTGGCGTGCGATGGATTGAAACAGGGCGATTGATTTCATCTTCACCATCTCCTTATCCCGCTGGTAGGACGGATAGGTGGAGGTTTTGGCGATCACCACGTTGCGGGCAGGGTTGATGTAGAGGAACTGTCCGTGAATGCCGATGGCGGTGAAGTCACCATGATCAGATTCAAGTGGCAGCCACCACTGGTATTTGTAGCCGAGCGGGGAAGGGCTCTGCGGATTATCATAGCCCGGCATCAGACGCGGCTCATCCGGCGTTACTGAGGTCTTGATCCACTTTTCTGAAACAATCCGCTCACCCTTGTGGTTGGTACCACCTCTGGCCAGCACCATGCCAACCCGCAGCATATCGCGCAGGCGAATGTTCACCCCGCCAAAGACGACCGGTTGACCGGCTTGATCTACCATGAGTTCAGCAGAGGATTCAGCTCCTATTTTGGACCAGAGCTTTTCGTTGAACCACTCCTGATAGGGCTTGCCTGTCGCCCCGCGCAGCACCCAGCCAACCACATGGGTATCGATGGAGGAATAGCGGTTGTACGTTCCCGGCTCCAGCTCTCGCGGAACATCCTTGGTGAACTCATCCTGCGAGCCAAGCAGGATCGCAACAACGGACTGCACAATATCAGAGTTCAGATCAGCATAGTTCTCATTCCAGCGCACACCGGAGGACATCTCCAGCACATCTTTCAGACGCACACCATCATATGCAGTACCCTTCAGCTCCGGCACGTACTTGACTACCTGATCCTCAACGCTGTCGATATAGCCTTCATCCATCGCCACACCCACGAGGATCGAGGCCATGGATTTAGAGACGGACATCTGGATCGCATGAGTTTCAGCTGAGTTGCCGCGATCATAGTACTCATGAATCAGCTTACCATTGTGCATGATGGCAAGGCCGGTGGTGTGGGAATCCAGAATGTAGTCCGCTGTCGAAGCCGCTTCACCTTTGTACATAAAGGTCGCTGGCATCGGAGACGCCTGATACTGCCGCGGGAGCTGATAGGTCTCTTCCGGCGCTTCAACGGAGATGCTCGGATACTCAACGTAGAGAGAGCGGAACTTCTGATCGATGTTCTCAGGTTTAAATGCATCCGCATAGGCCATCACGGCACGGATCTCTGCAATGTCCTGTCGGAAGTAAAATGCGCCAGCGGCAAGCAGCACGACAACAGCCAGAACACCCCAGCCAATCTTCTTTAACATGATGTCCCCCCAGATCGCGGTGAGAGGTTAAACCCTCCAGAGCGAGCCCAAAGCTTACGCATGGGCTAAAGACTTGTAAAGCGAGGAAGCTGCAACAAAAAAGCGATGTATTACCCAATTAAACGCAATTAAAACATAAGAACTCACATAGTCTTTGCCGGTCTCCTGTTTAATGGTTGTAGCCTTCATTTTCTCCGATTGGTGGGAGTATTTGTCATGCAGTCAAAAACAACAGTCTCTCTTATTGCACTGAGTTTCCTTGTGATTTCATCCGGCGCCGGTTTTACGCAGATTAATAACTTCGCTGAAGACCCAACTGCCAACGCGGATGCCAACCCGCTGAAGTCAGAATATCCCGACATCATCAGCCCGGTCTCCGATTGCCCCGGCATTGCTGAGAAATACCAATCCGGCGGCGCTGGCGCCGATCCTCTCGGTTATCCGCCAAACTTCGGTTTCGGCGATATGTCCGCCGCTGATCAGGAAGCCTGCATCAAGGAAATCAATAAGGACGGCAACATCAACGAAAAGCAGGAAACGGAAGAAGAAAACAACATCCTGCAGAACTAACTTGTTGTTATTGCAAGGGAAGGAAGATCTCGACAAGGAGGTCTTCCGGCGCTGTATTTGTTGGGCTGTTCAGAAAAACCTCATAGCACGGCTGGTCCGCGGCCTCTTCTCCAGAGGTCGGCAGCCAAACGCCGTAAAGATAATGAAACGCGCCTCTCAGCCCGGCATACGGACCTTTGTGCTTTAACACCGCACACCGCCCACCGGGGATAACCAGAGGCTCAAGCCCTTCCGTGTTCGCAAAGTTCTGCGGAACAACAGCCCCTACATGGGAGCGTAACTCATCCAGCGGCACGAGGGAGGGATCATCATAATAGATCCCGACAATAGGCCCACACTTGCGGATAACACCCCGCGACGACAACATCGCTGCCAACTTGCTGAACACCACGCCCATCTCAAAATAAGACCCACGATGAAACAACGCCTGCAGGCTTCGTTCCGGAACCTCTTTGATTTCAACAGGATGCATGGAAAAGATGCTTTCCTTTTCCGTTTCCAGTGTAGGCGCAGCATACTTGCTTTCGCGAAACTGCCCCGGCGCCATGCCATACTCGCCTTTGAACGCACGGGAAAAACTCTGCGCGCTGGGGTAGCCGTATTGCTCGGCAATCTCTGTAATCGGTTGTTTTGATTGAATAAGGTCCAGCGCAGCCCGGTTCAGCCTGATCCGGCGAATAGAGGTCGCCAGCGTTTCTCCCCGCATGCTTTGAAACACCCGGTGCCAATGAAACCGCGACATGCATGCAACATCTGCCAAAGCATCCAGGCTCAGATCCCCATCCAGATTGTTGTAGATGTACTCAAGAACGCGCAGCATTCGCTTTTCATAGGCTGCTTTGTTCTGCTCCGGTTTCACTCTCAACGTCCCCCGTCAGTCGTCGTTAACTCCCTTACATCACAGAGGGACTGAACATATCTTGCTATTTTATCCCCGAAACATGCATGTAACTCCGACTCGCTCGCAAAACCACGTGATCGATATCCCGCGAGACAACTTGAGTATTTCCACTTATTGCTGCAATTGGCCTGCGGCTCACCTTACACGCTTTCTTCTTAAAACTGACAGTTCTTTGAGCCTGGACGGTGACTTAGTCACTTTCACGAGCAAATTTCTGAAATTTTACTTATAAAACGGTTGCTTTTGGGACCTTGGCTCGGATAAAGCGAAGGCAACAATTGGCCAAGTATCGGGCTCTGGCCTAATCAAAACAATCTAAGGATTGCACATGACCGACGCAGCGTTGGCCCCAGCTCCTGTGCTTGATCAGGAAGCCAAGACCGAATTTCCTATCCCAGCAAACGTTTTTGCTGAGAAAGTAGTGTCCGTACAGCACTACACTGACCGCCTGTTCAAATTCCGCATCACGCGCCCAGCTTCTTTCCGTTTCCGTTCTGGCGAGTTCGTCATGATCGGTCTGCCAAATGCTGAAAAGCCGGTTTTCCGCGCTTACTCTGTGGCAAGCCCTTCCTGGGACGAAGAGCTGGAGTTCTTCTCCATTAAAGTGCCAAACGGTCCACTGACCGAGCACCTGCAGAAGATTCAGCCGGGCGACACTGTTCTTATGCGCAAGAAGCCAACCGGCACTCTTGTGAATGACGCCCTGATCCCAGGTAAGCGTCTTTACATGTTCTCCACCGGCACCGGCGTTGCGCCTTTCGCTTCTCTGATCCGTGATCCGGAAACCTATGAGAAGTTTGAAGAAGTTATCCTGACCCAGACCTGCCGCGAAGTGAACGAACTCACCTACGCGAAAGAACTGGTTGAAGAAGTGATTAACGATCCGCTCGTTGGTGAACTTGCTGCTGGCAAACTGCGCCTGCACACTGCAGCAACCCGTGAGCCCTATCCATGTCAGGAGCGCATCACGACTCTCATCGAGAATGGTAAGCTCTTTGAAGACCTGGGTGTTCCGCGTCTTGATCCGGCAGTTGACCGTGGCATGATCTGTGGTTCCATGGAAATGATCAACGACACCAAGGCGATCCTCGAAAAACATGGCCTTGAAGAAGGTTCCAACGCGTCTCCTTCCACCTTTGTGGTTGAGCGCGCATTTGTCGGTTAATCCTTCGACACATCTGATTTTGAGAAGCCCGCTGTCATTTCAGCGGGCTTTTCTTTTGCCTGTACGTCGAAACTCAAGCGTCTTCTGGCACTTTCATCGCATTCTCCAGCACCTGATTGAAGCGGTGTAGCGCGCCTTCAAATCGGCCAAAGGTCAGATACTCGTTGGCACCGCTGGCAAAACCTTGCTGAATTTCTTCACCTAACTCGAAGTCTTCCTTCAAGGTAGTGATCGTGATCGCCTGATTGCGCATCCAATGTTTCTGCATTTCTTCCGTTTGCGGAGCTGAGATCGGAACCAATGTTGCTAACCGAACACGAGTGCGGTCCACCGCAAGCGGTTCCAGGTGAACCCAGACCACATGATCCTGCTGGACAAGCAATTGAGTTCCAGGGAAGATTGAATAAATGATATTGGCATGCTCGCGGATGTTCCATGTCTCTCGCGGTTGATCGCACAGCTCAAACAGAGTGATGCGCGGCAGAACGGACCGCATGTTGTCTCCCAGCATCTGATAGCTGGAGAGATTATCCGGAAAATAGGGGCCGATGGTTTTGCGGTGGGCAACCCGGAAATGATATGCCTCGATCCCGCCTTCAATGAGCGTCTTCCAATTGGCTGCTATTTCAAAGGTTTCTTCGACAGCAATCCTATGATCCGCCAAATCAAGCCAGTTCAAGTCTTCACTGAGAGGAGCAAGTGAGTTCTGGATTTCTCCTAGATCTGAACTGGAACTATCGGCGATCACCCACACAAAACCATAGGCTTCATGAACCGGCAGTTCTTTCAGAGCATGCTGGGATCGATCCAGATCCGGAAAGCCTTGGCTCTCCTGAGGAACGGCGATCAGCTCTCCCTGATTTGACCATGTCCACGCATGGTAAGGGCAGGAGAACCGCTTTTTGCAGCCAGCTTCATCCCGTACCAGCTTGGCACCCCTGTGACGACATACATTGAGGAACGCGTGCGCCTGACCATCAGCATCCCGCGTTAAAAGAACTGGCAGGCCTGACACAGTTCGGCTCAGGAACGCATTGTTCTCAGCAAGTTCGAAGGATTGAACAGCCGCTACTGGTTTGCTGCGAAACAAACCTTTCATTTCATCCGCAAACCGATCCGGGCAACTGTAACGCTCTATTGGTGATCGCGTGACATCCTCATCCAGAAACTTGCTGTTTTCAGCATCCAACCCAAGCAGCTCTGCAATCAGGCCAATTTCCTCATCCCGCGTCATGGCACTCTCCTCACTTACCAATCGGTAAGTATAAACTTACCACTTGGTAAGTTGTCAAGTTCAGGCTATACGAAGAGGATAGGGAGAGTGATTTGGACCAGCACGCCGACAGCCCGAAAACGCGTTACATCTCAACAGCCAGCAGTGTTTTTGCTGAAAAGGGATACAACGCAGCAAGCCTTGCGGGCATTGCCGACAAACTTGGCGTAACAAAGCAAGCACTGCTGCATTTCTTCGGCTCAAAGGCAGCGCTTTATGAAGAGGTGTTGAAAGCTCTTTCAGACCGTTTACTGTCTTCCATTCAGAACGTGGAGGGGACATCGCCAGATGAACAGTTGCGCAACTTCTTTCTGCAACTCTCTACTGCATCTCTTGAAAAGCCTGCAGATACCCAACTGGTTCTTCGCGCGCTTTTAGACGCGCAAGTGTCCAGCGAGAGTTGGCCATTAAAGCCATTCCTCGATGCATTGGGAGCTTTGGCGCATAAGACGAAACGGTGGTCTCAAGCCTCTGACGCCGAGCTATTCTGCTGGATTTATCAGCTCATTGGCTCAATCCAACATTTCGCGATCTCACAAGTCACGCTCAAAGGAATGTATGGCACTGAGGCATTCGACGTGCTGCGAGAGACACACTCGGCTCAGCTTCGTGCAGCTCTCGCAGATTTAGAGAAAGATCCAAGCTAACCGTTGAGTTCAAGCTGTTCCTGGATCTGCGCAATCTCATCTTTCCATTTCACCTGAAGGTGAGGCGACTGCCTGTTTGGGCGCCGTGCCAGATCTGCTTCCATCAGCTCTTCCAGCTCAATCAGTCGCTCAAGCAGCACATCTTCAGAAGAACTGGCCTCAGCCTCAACCACTTCTTCGCGCTCGATCTCTAAAGGCGCTTCCTGCTCAGCAGCAACCTTGATCGGCTTCACCTGAGTTTCCGCAATCAGCGCGTAGGCAGCATCCACATCGTTGACTTCCTGCAATCGACCGTTCTGGACCACCCAGAACCGGTTACAAGTCGCTTCCACCAGATGTCGATCATGTGAGACAAGCAGGAATGAGCCACCAAATGACTGAAGCTGATGGGAAAGTTCATTGCGTCCGTAAAGATCAAGGTGGTTAGTTGGCTCATCAAGCATCATCAGGTTGGCTTGCACCTGAGACAGCGAGACGAGCAACAAACGCGCACGCTCCCCACCACTGAGTTTTGAGACCTTCTGCTGCAACTGATTGTATTTGAAACCAGCTGCAATAATGGTCTTCTCACAGTCGGGCACACACAGATCCACACCAAGTGCTTCACCAACAGCTATCATCCCCTCAACGAGATTGGACTCACCCGGCAACTGCTGAAGCGTTTGATCGTAAAACGCAATCCGGCAGCGCGGATGAACACGGACCTCGCCATCCTCGCTCTGTCGCTTCTCCCAACAACAGCGCAGCAGGCTGGACTTACCCGTTCCGTTTGCACCCATCACCGCAATCCGGTCTCCTGGACGAACGGCGATATCCTCAATACGATAGAGGAACACATCCGCCACAGGCGGTGTCACATCCAGATCTTTGAGCTGTACCAACCGATCTGCCTGAATGGTCTCTCCAGCAATGGACAGGTTCCATGGATAGGCCTCGACGGCCTCCGTCTGGTCATCCTTCATGCGGTCAACCATCTTCTCCATGGACTTTGCCTTGCGCGACAGATCTTCGTTGTCGAAGGTGCGACCCCATTCTGCGATGCGTTTGGCGCTTGCTTCGACCCGCTTGATCTCTTTTTCCTCAGCCTCGCGTCGCGCAATCCGCGCTTTTGTCAGAACCTCATGTTCTTCAAGGGCTTTTGTACAAGGCAGATCAAACGCGTGGAGCTTGCGGTCCTGCAGGATCCACGTGCGATTGGTGACAGAATCCAGCAGTGTAGCGTCGTGCGAAATCATCAGGAAGCTGCCCTTCCAGGATTTCAGGAAACTCTCCAGCCACATGATAGTCGGCAAATCTAGATGGTTACTTGGCTCATCAAGAAGCAACAGGTTGGGCTCGGTCATCAAGGCACGGGCCAACATCAGACGCGTCATCTGCCCGCCGCTAAGATCTCTGCAGAGTACCTCGGACTGATGGGGCTCAAACCCCATCTCCGGCAGGATCACCTCCACCTTCCAGTCCATCCAGTCCCGCTTGTCATCCGGCAAGGCATCGCGCACGGCTTCAGCAAGGCTTAGGTCAAAAAGATGCTTGGGAAGGTGCTGTTCCACGCAGGAAACGACAGCAGCGCGGGAGACAGAAATACTGCCTTCGCTCGGCTCGCCACGGCCTGCAAGGATGTTCAGAAGCGTAGACTTGCCACAGCCGTTGTGTCCGACTAGGCCGACGCGATCACCCGCATTCAGTCCGAACGAAAGGTTCTCAAACAGCACACGTTCGGGCGACTGCTGCCACAGGCCACTGCCGGTTATCAATGGATTGCCACTGGACTTCGCCACAGGACCGTGCCTCCCAACACACAAACAAACACTCAGAAAGGGATTAGAGAAAAACCGCAGGGCTTCCAAGAGCACACGAGGTGTAATGCAGCAAGGGCACCTCAACTTACGAGAGCACAGAGGTTTTCACGTCACACATTTCGATGAAAAACAGTGAAAATCCCTTGAATAACCGAGGCAAACACGGGGATTTCCCTCACATGCATATTGCAGGAATAATCTACATTACAGCAAAGCATATCTGCGCATTCGCGTTGAACGTTTTCCGAAATGAAAGACCTGAACCTGAGATGACGACCTCTGCTCACCTGCCTGCATCCAACTGGAACATGGGCATGCTCTTTTGCGTAGCTGCTTGTGTCTTCGCTCTGACCGCTGCAATTGGCCTTGCTTATCTTGCAAACCCGAACCCAACTTCAAAACTGCACTTGGCAAAGTCAGAGGTTTCTCATTGCAGCGTGGCTGGTGCTATTGCGGTGATGGGCTCACGCGGTGAATGGAATTGCCTCGCGGCCCAATAAGACGCTGAAAGAGCTCATTACTTTGTGTTTTGCTCTTTCATCTCGTTGTAGGCTTTTGTGAAACCCGTGGCAGAAAAGTTGATACCAACCTTCTTGCCAGCTCGGGACATCATGATAAAGCGCCCTTGCTCCGTTGCTGCTTTCATGGCCTTGATGAAGGCATCTTCTGTCTTGCCTTCAATAATACAGCCCTGCGCGGTACAGCGAGTGACTCGGGCAACCGCCTGATAATCTCCTACATTTACGCCAACACCCGGCGCAAGCAGAAAGTCCAGCGGCAACACGTATTGCACGATGTCGGCATTGTCTTTCGGATTATGGCTGAGCGTCATCTGCATGATGGTCTGGCCGCTTTCGTTATGCACCACACGCTGCTGGATCTGGCAGCTCATGCCATTCACTGCGGGGTCATAACACTCCAACATCCAATCCCCATGCTGCTGCCTGCTGACTTTAGGGCTGCTTTGAACAGCGGCCTCCGGTTTCGCGGCAGTTTGAGCAAAGCCTGATGAGGGCTCAAGAAATGCAACAGCTCCCATCGCAAGAGCTGTAATTGTACAAAGGGGAAAACCGAAAATCTTCATTTCAATATCTTGCTTACAACTATAACGATAGGACTGAGTTATCTATCTCACCATTCCAAATCTGTTGCAATATTGGAGATTTGCAGGAGAGTTCTCGTGTAGTCGCTCCTTGTTTTCCGAAGGAATTTAGTATGACCAAGTCCGGCAAAATCAATTACATCGAGCTTCCAGCTGCTGATCTGGAAGCCGCAAAAGCGTTTTATGGCAATGCACTAGGTTGGAAGTTTGAGGACTACGGACCAGAATATGCCGCGTTCAACGATGGCGACTTTGACGGTGGGTTCTACAAGGCCGATATGTCGTCATCAGCTGCGAGCGGTGCGGCTCTTGTTGTGCTCTACGCAGAAGATCTGGAGGGATTGCAAGCGAAGCTTGAAGAAAACGGCGCCAAAATCTGCCGTGAGATCTTTTCCTTTCCGGGTGGACGCCGGTTCCATTTTCTTGATCCAAACAACAATGAGTTGGCTGTCTGGTCGGATAAGTAAGAGGAGAACGCTCAGCTCTCCCCTTCAAGGCATCAAACTTGCTGCACTCTGATCAGAAACTGCTCTGTTTGCTTGTTCAGTTCATCGATGTGCTCCGAGATGTCATCAGCACTGCGTTGCAGCTCCTCTGCTTGCGTGCGGGTTTCACCCGCCGCATTGGCAACCATCTCAAAGTTCGCCGTTGCAGCCTCTGTTCCCTGAGCCGAGGCCTGTGAGCTGCGGCTGATTTCTTCAGTCGAAGACTGCTGTTGCTCAACGGAACAGCTGATCGCCGTCATGTAGCTGACAACTTGTTCAACTTCCTCACCAATCCGTTCCAGCGAAGCGACGTTGCTTTCTGTGCGGCTTGAGGCCGAAAGCACGTGCGCTTCCAGCTCCTCAGCCGCTTTTTCCGTCTGCTCCGCCAGATCCTTCACCTCAGTGGCCACCACGGCAAAACCCGCGCCATGAGCACCCGCACGCGCCGCTTCTATGGTCGCATTCAGCGCCAGCAACTTGGTTTTGTTGGAGATGCCTTTGATTTGCTCCAGGAACTCACTGACATCCAAATTCAGCTTTTGCAGCACGACAGCATCTTCCTGACAGTTTGCCGCCGTTGCCTTTGTGTTGCCAACGAAGCTCACGGTACGGTTGACCTGATCGCGGATTTCCTGAATGGAGGCCGTCAGTTCCTCAGAAGCTGCTGCTACACTTTGCACGCTGGCAGAGGCCTGCTGTGCGCCGGTGGTGGCTGAGATCGCGCCTTCCTCTGAGTTCTGTGCAAACTGGCGGAAGGAGAGGGCGGTGCCGCGCATTCTTTCAGCCAAGCTGTTCAGCACACCAACAGCGCTGGAATATGTGCTGCGGAAGTCTTCCACCGCATTCATAACTAGCTTCTCACGTTCCAGATTAGCTTCGTAGTTCTTACGCGTTTCAGCTTCCATTTGCTGTTGCTGCTCAGCCTGATCACGGAACTTAGTCAAAGCACGGGAAACGTCACCCAACTCATCCTGAGAGTTGTTGTAGACACTCTCAAAATTCAGATTGCCGCTGGATAGCTTCAGCAGGCTGGAACACAGCCAATCTACAGCCGCAGCAACACGTTTACCCAGCAAAAGCCCTATAATCAGGGAACCAAGCAGCAAAGGGCCTAGGACTAGGAGAGGTTTCGAAATCGCCTCTTCCAGGTTCATGAACAGTTTGCTTTTCTGTACGCCGGTGCCGATCACCCATTCCCATTCTGGGAAGCTCTCAACATAACTAAGCTTTGGGTTCGCCTCACCATGCTCGTTGATGTAGTTGTAAGTGACATAACCGCTGCCGTTTTGCTTGGCAGCGTCCACCATCTCCAGAACAAATGGTTTTCCGTCTCCATCCTTGGTGTGGCGTTGGTTTGCGCCAAGGAACGAGGCGTTGAACGGGTGCATGACGCCGTCATAGTCATAGCTGAAAATGAAGATGTATTCTTTGCCGTCGTAGCGCAGCGCTTTGAGAGCTGCTGATGCTGCAGTCTGAGCCTCCTCACGGGTAAGAGTGCCGTCTACCTCACGTTTATAATACTGCCGAGTAATTGAATTTGCTGCAGTAATAATCGAGGTCAGCTCACGGTTCTTAGCAGTCAGCAAGCTTTGGTAAAGCACATAGGATTGAAACGCTGTACCTATTAAGAAACATAGAAATAAGATTCCAAGAGCACCCCAAATTCTCGCCCTAAGGGTGCGTGGCATGAAAGAGGCCATCGCTAGCTCCGCCCAATATCAATAATCGCATTTGAAATTACATCTCTGATATTGTTTGGTAATTAACGAAATGGACGCAGCAGAAATGCAGCAATTTGCTTTATACATTCCCGCCTGCCCCACTCAGATATATTAGTTAAATTTCTAATAGTTTTATTAATTATATTGAGAGAACATTCAATCAGCATTTTCTAATAAATAAAATGCTTTAAAACCCATGCATAAATTCAGATGTGTGTTATGAGAGTGGAAATGAAATAGTTTTCTTCAGGTTTTGGGTGAAGTAGTCAAAACTCTTTATGCTTGAAATGATGCACCCTCAACTAAAACTATTCTAATAATAATTTACACGCAAAAGTTGTTGATAAATTGAATAAGCAAGCTGGCACGCAGTAAATCCTTCTCCAGCTAACCATCGGACTGCTCTGAAGGCTTACCTCTATTATTTGTGGGGGTGATTTTGGGGATTCACCCTGCTCAGCGAATAAGCGTAGCTTCCAAGCGCAATCCAGATTTTCAGGAGATTCGCGTGCGGACCGCCAAACCATCAGAAATTGGTTCTTTCAGCTCTCTCATTTCAAAGGGAGCATCTGTCGGAGTTCTTGTTGCATCTGCAGCTTTGCTCGCCGCATGCCAATCCAACGTATTCGGGCCGGATCCTTCCAAACCACCGTCTGACGCCTATGTGGTCTCCATTGAAACCAAGCCATCAGGCGCACAGTGCATTCTGGATGGCTTTGCAGAGAACCTGCACGTGAAGAGCCCCGGCCAACTGGTTATTCCTGAGGAATACAAAGACGCACAGATCGTGTGTACCAAAGAAGGCCACGAAGAAGTTCGCGACAACTGGTATCCCGGCTCAAACGTAGAAATGCCGGCTGTCTCCTGGGTGAGAACACTTCCGAAGAAGAAGTAGCCGGCGATGCAATTTGCTTTTCTGAGCGCTTAAGCGCTGGCTTCTGCGGAGATCGTGTTTGAGGACGCTATCTTTTCGGCTTTCTGTACCCGCGCGCCAAGAACCACCAGAACCAGCGCGATCCCACCAAACACGCAGAATGCGAAGGACAGCGGCAGCAGGGTTTGATCATAAAAACGACCAACCAACACAGAAAGAATGAGCGCGATAAACGTGGTCGACGCACCAATCAGCGTGGCAGCCAAGCCAGCAATATGGCCAAGAGGCTCCATAGACATAGCGTTGAGATTACCATTCAGCATCGGCTGACAGAAGAACGCAAAAGACAGATAGGTCATGAACAGCCACAGAGCAGGGGTGCTGTCGACAAACAGCAGGTATAGTGCAAAGGCAAGGCTGGCGACAATCTGGATGCCAAGCGCGGCACGGCACATATTCTGCAACCCAATGCGGCGCACAATGCGGCCATTCACTATGGATGCCATGCCAAACACCACCGCAATGCCGGAGAAGTACAGCGGGAAGGTCTCATGCACGTCGTAGATGTCAGCAAACATCGGCTGTGCCGTACTGAGATAGGTCATCATGGTGCCGAACACGAAGCCAGAGGCAGCTGTATAAAGCAGGGTCGCCTTGTGGCTGACGACTTCTTCTAGGCCTTGCCAAAGCACTTTCGGCGTAATCGTGCGGCGGTTCTCCGGCTTTAGCGTTTCAGGCTGGCGAACTGCGAGCCAGATACATCCAACAGAAGCCATGATCAGCATGATAACAAAGATCGCACGCCATCCCGCAGCAAACAGAATGCCCTGACCGATCAACGGTGCTAATGTTGGCACAATAATAAACACAGCTGTTACGAAGGACAGGATACGGGCCATCTCCGCGCCAACATATTTGTCGCGGATAATCGCCATCACCACTGTCCGGTGTGCACTTGCTCCAATACCTTGCAGCAGTCTTCCAAACAGCATCATGGGAAGAGATGTTGCCGTAGCCGCGAGAACAGCACCAAGCGCAAACACCACTGAGCCTGCATAAACAGCAGGTTTGCGACCAAAGCGGTCTGATACCGGACCAAAGAAAAACTGCCCGACGCTGAGTCCAAGAAACAGCGCAGAAATAATGAACTGAACGTTGTTTGAGTTTTCAAGCTGTAGATCTTCTCCGATGACCGTAAAAGCTGGCAGCACTGCATCAATGGAGAGCGCAGTCAGGCTGGTCAGCGTGGCCATGAGGGCAACAAATTCGACCGTTCCCAGGCTCGCACCTGCGGTTTTCGGAGAGTCCGACATCTGGATATTCCTGTTTCATCCCGGCTGTTTTGCAGGTTCAGTCTAAAACCCAGAGCGCAGGACCTACCGTGATCACGGCATAATCTGTGGGAGCAATATCTCTCACCTATCAGGCAACAAATGTGAAATCAAGAAATGAGGTGAGTTGAAACCAATGAACCGCTTTGACGTGTTCCAGCTGAGTTTTCGGTTAGTGGCATTGGCACGTTCTGCAAAACCTTAAGAAGACACTAGGATTCTTGATGCTATTACTCTCCCATATTTTGGGGGCATCATGATTTTGATTGAGCGATTTAGAGGCGCACTTCTCACTGCAGTGTTGGGTGGGCTGGTCTTTATTCTTCTGGCAGCTATTGCGTTTCGGTTGCTAGGCGAACAACCGGAAAGCAACTCATATGCACTTTTAGCAGATGCATTCTTGCAGGGCCGGTTTGATGCTGCGCGTTGTTTTGATCTGGATTGCGCACTCTTTGAAGAAAAGATCTTCGTGATTTTTCCGCCTGTGCCAGCACTGATCGCGCTACCGTTTGTGGCTATCTTTGGTGTCAGCTTTCATCACTTCATTGCACTAGGTGTGCTGTGTTTCGTCATAACCGGATTGGTTTGGTGGCAGATCACTCGGCAATATCAGGCGGATTATCGTCTTGCGCTTCTGTTGGTTGCTGCTTTCCTGTTTGCCACACCGCTGCAGTATGTGGTGCTTCGGTCTGATGGGGTCTGGTTCTTCGCTCAAGCGGTCGCGGCCATGTTGACGTCACTTGCTATCTGGTCTGCGTTGGTGAAGCGGAATGCATGGCTGGTTGGCTTGTTCATTGGCCTTGCGTTCCTTACGCGACAGATGAGCATTCTATACATGCCTTTCTTTTTCGTTCTGATGGCCCCGCCAGACAGATCCATCTTTGCGATCAACGCAGAGAGCATCAAACGACTGCTCAAACTGGCTGTCTTCCCGGCCATCGCCATCGGCATTTACTTCGCCTACAACTACGCGCGCTTCGGCGATCCAATGCAGACGGGCTATGCCTATATCTTCCCGCCGGAGTGGGATGCACTAGGAGACCCTTCTGCGGAATGGATTGAGGACAGGGTCCAGGAGCTTGGCCTATTCCATAGAGATTATCTGCTCTTCAACCTGATGCACTTTTTCGTACAAGGACCTGACATAGAGTTCTCGGGTAAATACCTGACCGAGATGAGTGGTTTTGGAGACAAAGGCATCGCACTCTTTATCGGTGCGCCGTTCCTGCTTTATTTCTTTCTTGCCAAATGGGATCGGGAGTATCTCTTTGCAGCACTCACGATTGCACTTATCGCTGGTGTGACGCTCTTCTATCACTCCAACGGCTTCTCTCAGTATTCCGTCCAGCGTTACGTGCTGGATTGGCTACCGCTCATGATGCTTTTTGTGGTGAGAACCGTTCAACGCGACAATCTTGGTATCTTTGCACTTCTGGTGGTGCAGGCACTGTTCCTGAACGTGGCCATGCAAGCACTGGCTTTTGTCGCCAACGCCTAACGGAAGGTGATCACCTTGTGACCAAGGTAGTTGGTGACAGCGCCAACAGCGATCGCAAAACCATGGGCAAGCGCTTGAGCAATAAAGAGAGGGAGTGCTGTTCGCAGCACTTCATTCAAGCCAACTGATAATCCAAGCACGATTACAGCAGAGAACAGGTTCACTCCTAGAAAGATGAGAGCCTGCCGTCTGACGCTCTCAGGCTTCTCTGCCCTGACAAACACAAAGTGCTTATAGAGTGTGTAACCAACGCTCATGCCGATGAAGTAAGCCAGCAGGACTGCCAGCCAGAACGGTAGAAAGACGGAAAGGCCAATCCGCAATAGCCAGTTCACGAAGGCAGCAAAACCGCCTGCAAACAGAAAGCGGACGATCTGGCGAAACTCTGGGTTCGTGTCATAGGAGGATTTGAGCGCCGCAAGGCGTGCAGCAACCATCAGAGCAAGTAGCCTCCAAACCAAGCGCTTATAAACATCAAACCGAGAACACCTCCAAGCATCAGACTTTGCCGATCTTTCAAAGCAAAGACCACCGGATCGTCATTCAGTTCCAATCGCTGGCATTTAAGCCAGACACGCCCCAGCCAGAGGAACAGGATCGGCGGCATACCCCATAAAAGGACAGGTGCTGAATAGAAGTCGGCGCTGAATGCCTCATTAGTCAGATAAAGCACCATAACCAGCGTCGCCGCCAATCCACTCGCCGCACCAAGAGCCAGCAGAACAGGGAGATCCTTATTCTGATACCCCCGACCAGACATTTCACCATTGGTGCCGGCCTCGACATGACGCCCCAACTCGGTGTGCCTCTTTGCCAATGACAACGAGAGGAACAGATACATGGAAAAGACAAAGAGCCAGGGGGAAGGCGGTACATCAACGAGCGTAACACCAATACCAAGCCGCATGGTGAAAAGCATCGCGAGGACTGCAGTATCAAGAAGAGGTACACGCTTCAGATAAAATGAGTAAGCGACTGTTGAGACGAGATAACAGAAGCATCCCAACACGACGAAGGGGCCCAAAGCAGCAGCAATACCGAAGCTCAGGAGCAATCCGACTGGGATGGCGAATATGGCGTGGGCAATCTTTAGCTTGCCAGACGCCAACGGTCTGGCCTTCTTACTCCAGTGCTGGCGATCAGCTTCGAGGTCCCAAAGATCGTTAAGCAAGTAAGTCGAGCTGGCCCAAAATGCCGAGCGCGACAAAGCCAAGGAAGGCACTTCCCCAAGCTGCTAGGTTCAGAGCCTGCCCTCCCAAGATGAGAGGAATAAAGAGCAGCGAATTCTTTACCCATTGATGAAGGCGCAGGCTTTTCAGAAAGGGCTTCCAGAAACCATCTGGCCGGGCAAAAGTCATTTCAACTGCACCACACTCCTCAGCCCTTTTAGAGAATGAGCTGGAGGGGTGGACGATCAGCGACTGCAACGCCTTCTTGAACACGGGAAGATCAGAGAGGCTATCACCGGCGTATGCAAAGCCTTCTGGAAAACGGGTCTTAAGATAATCCGCCTTGTTTTCCGCCTTCAGGTTGATCTTGCCATTGCTTGCATGAACTTCTTCAACAAAGCCGAGTCGATCAGCAATTGCGAGTGCCAATAGTTCATCAGCGGCCGTCGCCATGTGAACCTTGCGCCCTTTGGCCGCTTCCGCCCGTGCATAGGCAACAACATCCTCATTTAAGGGGAAATTATCGATTTTTAAATCTACCCGGATCGCCAGCTGTTGCTTGACGTAGGCTCTCCCATGGAAAAGCCACTGCAAAACACTGAATAAATTCAATGGGTTTGATTTTAGGAACAGAATGAGCGCTTCGAAAAAGCAATCTGTTCTTATCAGCGTGTGATCAAGATCTAATATGAGCGGAGGTTGTAATTCAGGATCCGCTGCCCTGTGAACTCTCTGAATTTCTTCCATATGCCCCACCCGAAGACTCTGCCCTGCAAAGAGTATGGGTTATGAATACCTAACTAATTACTCGCAATTTTGGTTAATAGTCATTCTGATTGATTCAGATATTTTTCTTTGGAAATTTTATTGGTCGCAAAACTACCTAAAAAGCTTCAAAAACCTAGGAATGTGCAAGCTTCCTAGCCTATCGTTCTAACTAGATTTCCCCCAGGATATGATGCAGCGGGCATTTCTTGCGAAGAATACAATTGAATAAGATAAAAACTACGTTAGAGTGCGTACCGGGATATGCGTATCTGCCAGCAGCGAGGGGAACTGAGCATAAAGCCACTCGTGGGGAGCTGCTAAACGGCGAAATAATTTCTATTTTGCGTTGCTCTCAGGAAAATATGCAATTTTTTGGGTTTGCCCTTCAATTGAGGTGAACTCCAGATCCTATTGAGAAATGTATCCAAGTCGGCGCTGTTGGGGAACAGGCGACCGATGTAGTGAGGAGATTCCTAGATGAAATTCAGCAAAAGCGCTCTTTTGGCGAGCGTAGTAGGCACCGCATTGCTCTCTACCTCTGCATTTGCTGCGGGTGTTCATCCAGAAACAGGCGAGAAGCTCGCTGACGACCAGACTTTCACTTACCGTATTCTTGACGAGCACTCTTCTTTTGACCCACAGGTCAACGAAGACGTATCCGGCTCCGAGATCGCACGTAACCTGTTTGAAGGTCTGTACAACCAGGATAACCTCGGCAACCTGGTACCAGGTGTTGCTCTGAGCCACACCGTTTCTGATGACAAGCTGACATACACCTTCAAACTGCGCGACAACGCAAAGTGGTCTGATGGTAAGCCTGTAACAGCTGGCGACTTCGTATTCGCATGGCGCCGCCTTGCAAGCCCAGAACTGGCTTCTCCGTACCAGTGGTACGCTGAGCTGATGTCCGTAGAAAATGCTGATGCAATCGTTAAGGGCGAAATGAAGCCTGAAGAGCTCGGCATTAAAGCTATCGACGATCACACTCTCGAAGTTAAGCTGACCAAACCTCTGCCTTACTTCGCAGCAATGACCACTCACTCCAGTACTTTCCCATCTCCTTCTTGGGCGATCGAAGCACATGGTGCTGAATGGACAAAGCCTGAAAACATCGTTTCTAACGGTGCATACAAGCTGGTGAAGCACGTTCCGCAGGAAACTGCTATCATGGAACGTAACACTAACTACTGGGATAACGACGCGACCATCATCGACAAGGTTGAAACCCTTGTGATCAACGATGAAAACATCGCTCTGACCCGTTACTTGGCAGGTGAAACCGACCGTACTGAAGTTCCAGCTGGTCAGTTCCCACGTCTTCAGAAAGAGTACCCAGATCAGGCAGTGGTCTTCCCACGTCTCTGCTCTTACTACTACACCTTCAACCTGTCCGATTCCGGTCCGGAAGAGTTCAAGGACGTTCGTGTACGTAAGGCTCTGGCATACGCTCTTGACCGTCGCGTAATCACCGACGCTGTTCTTCAGGGTGGTCAGTTCCAGGCTTACACCTTCACTCCTGCAGTAACCGCTGGCTTCGACGTACCAAAAGTTGACTTTGCTGGTTGGTCTCAGGCTGAGCGTGATGCAAAAGCTAAAGAACTGATGGAAGCTGCTGGCTTCACCAAAGACAACCCACTTGAGTTCGATCTGGTGTACAACACTTCTGAAGGTCACAAGAAAATCGCTATCGCGATGACCCAGATGTGGAAGCAGAAGCTCGGCGTTAAAGTCAACATGAACAACATGGAATGGAAGACATTCCTGAATGAGCGTGGCAACCAGAACTTCGAGCTTGCTCGTGGCGCATGGTGCGGTGACTACAACGAAGCTTCTACCTTCCTTGACCTGATGGACTCCGAGTCCGGCTACAACGACGGTAAGTTTATTAACGCAGAAGTTGACGAACTGCTGGAAGGCGCGAAGTCTGCAGCTGATCCTCAGCCAAACTACACCCGTGTAGAAGAGATCATGGCAGCTGAAATGCCAATCATTCCGATCTACCACTACACCAACGTTTACATGATGAACGCACAGTTGAAAAACTGGCCAATCAAAAACGCTGAGCAGAACTGGTACGCGAAAAACCTCTACAAGGTTGCGAAGTAATTCAGCAATCAAGAACACCGGTGTTTCTGACACCGGTGTTTTTGCATGTTTTTGTTGCTGAAACACCCGTTCTTCATACGAGACACTAATAACAATGCTCAGCTACATCCTACGAAGAGTGGCGATTGCAATTCCTACATTGCTGCTGCTCATAGTCATCTCATTCTTGCTCATGCATGCGGCACCCGGCGGCCCATTCACATCCGAGCGCCCGCTCCCACCTGCGGTTCTTGCAAACATTGAGGCCAAATACGGCCTTAACAATCCAATATACGTTCAGATCATCAACTATATTGGTGGAATCATTACGGAATTCGACTTCGGCCCATCCTTTAAGTACAAGGACCGGAGTGTTAACGACATCATTGCAAATGGCTTCCCGGTCACTCTGACCTACGGCTTCCTGTCATTCGCTGTGGCTGTCCTTGTTGGAGGCGCGCTTGGTATCGCAGCAGCGCTCAAACAGAACAGCTGGCTTGACTACTTTGCAGTTGGTGTTTCTATCGGCGCACAGGTACTGCCTAACTTCGTTATGGCACCAATCCTCGTTCTCACCTTCACTCTGTGGCTTGGCTGGTTGCCAGGCGGTGGCTGGAACGACGGCCAGTGGAACCACTTGATCCTGCCTGTGATCGCGCTTTCGACCAGTTACATGGCATCTGTCGCCCGTTTGACTCGCTCTTCCATGCTGGAAGTGCTGCACACAAACTTCATTCGCACAGCGATGGCGAAAGGCCTGCCGTACCGGGTTATCATCTTCAAGCACGCACTTAAACCTGCTCTGCTGCCAGTCATGTCCTATCTCGGCCCTGCGTTCGTATCCATGATCACAGGTTCCGTTATCATCGACATGTACTTCTCTACTGGTGGCATCGGTCAGTTCTACGTGAACTCTGCACTCAACCGAGACTATGCAGTGATGATGGGTATCACCATCCTCGTTGGCGGTCTCACCATTCTCTTCAATCTCATCGTCGACATCCTGTATGCATGGGTCGACCCGAAGATTAGATACTGAGGGCTGAGCACATGATGGTAGATGTTCAAAAAATGGAGCAGCTAGCAGATAATCTGGCTGCTCAGGATGAAGTGCAGGGTCGTTCGCTCTTCGCAGATGCGCGCCGCCGCTTCCTCAAAAACAAAGCTGCTCTTGTCAGCCTGATCATTCTTATTGGCGTTCTCGCATTTTCCACCTTCGGTCACTTGATCGCCGCGTGGTCTAACGAAGAGATCGACTGGGGTGTTCTGGGTCAGATTGCAGAACTCGGTGCTCCAAGCATTGAAAACGGCCACTATTTTGGTGCTGACGAACTTGGCCGCGACCTGTTCGCGCGTGTTGTTCAGGGTACTCAGATCTCTCTGATGGTTGGCGTGATCGGCGCTTTGATCGCAGTGGTCGTTGGCACTCTTTACGGTGCGATTGCTGGCTACACTGGCGGTAAGGTCGACAACGTGATGATGCGTATCGTCGATATTCTGCAGTCCATCCCTTACATGTTCGTTCTGATCCTTCTGCTGGTTGTGTTCGGACGTTCCATCTTCATGCTCTTCGTGGGTATTGGCCTGATTTCTTGGCTGGACATGTCCCGTATTGCGCGTGGTCAGACCCTGACGCTGAAGAACAAGGAGTTCGTAGAAGCTGCTATCGCGACAGGCGTAAAGCCAATCACGATTATTCTTCGTCACATCGTGCCGAACCTGCTTGGTGTTGTTGTTGTATATGCGACCCTTCTGGTTCCACAGATGATCCTGACCGAGAGCTTCATTTCCTTCCTTGGTCTGGGTGTTCAGGAGCCGAACACCAGCTGGGGTGCATTGATCGCGGAAGGCGCGGGAACCATGCAGTATGGCACTTTGTGGCAGCTGGCATTCCCAATGTTCTTCTTCATCATCACTCTGTTCAGCTTTTTCTTTATCGGTGACGGTCTGCGCGACGCGCTTGACCCTAAAGACCGGTAGGAGGTGAAATCGTGGCACTTCTGGATATCCAAAACCTACGGATCACCTACGACACTCCTGACGGATTGGTGGAAGCCGTAAGAAACGTAAACCTGACGATCGACAAGGGTGAAACTCTTGCGATCGTGGGTGAATCCGGATCTGGTAAAAGCCAGACCGCCTTCGCGACCATGGGGCTTTTGCCGCACAACGCGCAGGTTTCCGGATCAATCAAGTATCAGGGACAGGAAGTTATCGGCCTTTCTCATGAGGAGATGAACAAGCTTCGCTCCAATGAGATCGCGATGATCTTCCAGGATCCGATGACCTCCCTGAACCCTTACTTGCGCATTTCAGACCAGATGGCTGAGACGCTGATCTACAACTCGCCAGACGGCAAGCGCATGAAGAAGAAAGATGCGATTGCTGAATGTGTGCGTATGCTGGAAGCGGTGAAGATCCCGAATGCGAAGAACCGCATTCACCTTTACCCGCATGAGTTCTCCGGTGGTATGCGCCAGCGTGTGATGATCGCGATGTCTTTGCTCTGCCGCCCGAAACTGCTGATTGCAGATGAGCCGACAACGGCACTCGACGTGACTGTTCAGGCGCGCATCATGGACCTTCTGGTGGAACTTCAGGAAGAGTTCCACATGGCGATTGTCCTGATCACCCATAACCTTGGCATCGTGGCAGGCTCCTGTGAGCGCACCATGGTGATGTACAAGGGTGAGGTGATGGAGCAAGGCTCTACCGTTGATATCTTCGGCAAGCCAAGCCATCCATACACCAAGGGTCTGCTGAGTGCTGTTCCTCGTCTGGATCAGGACGAAGACCGCTTGATGACGCTGGACCGCAGCTTTGAATCCCAAATGGCGGAGGGCTAATTTTGAGCACGAAAGAGCCAATCTTATCCGTTCGCGACATGCGGGTGGAATTCAAAATCAAGAAGCAAAATGCTCTGCCTTGGCATCAGCCAGACATTCTGCGCGCGGTTAAAGGTGTTTCCTTTGATCTGGCAGAAGGTGAAACCCTCGGTATCGTGGGAGAATCCGGCTGTGGCAAGTCAACACTCGCCCGTGCGATCATTCGCATGATCCCGTCTCAGGGTGGCGAAGTGTTCTGGCAGGGCCGCGACCTGATGAAGATGAACGAGAAGGAATTGCTGGGTATCCGCAAGGAAATCCAGATGATTTTCCAGGATCCTCTCGCGTCTTTGAACCCACGTCTGACAGCCGGTCAGATCATTGCTGAGCCGCTGAAGACGCACTTCCCACAGACCTCAAAGGACGAAGTTAAAAAACGCGTTCGTGAGTTGATGGAGAAGGTGGGTCTGTCTGCCCGCATGATCAACCGCTATCCACACGAGTTCTCTGGCGGTCAGTGTCAGCGTATCGGTATCGCCCGTGCGTTGATCACCAACCCGAAAATGATCATCTGTGATGAGCCGGTGTCTGCGCTCGATGTGTCTGTTCAGGCGCAGGTGGTGAACCTGCTGATGGATCTGCAGCAAGAGCTGGGCCTGTCCCTGCTGTTTATTGCGCACGACCTCAGCGTGGTGAAGCACATCAGTAACCGCATCATGGTTCTGGAGTTCGGTGACATTGCTGAGATCGGCGATGCGCACGATGTGATCCACAACCCGCAGAGCCCTTACACCAAAGAGCTCATCAACGCGGTTCCGATCCCAGATCCAATCGCAGAACGCAAGCGCATTGCAGAGCGCCGTGCGGCGGAAGCAAACGCTTAAAAAAACATAATTATGTATCAATGATACAACAGACGGCGGGGCAAAGGCTCCGCCGTTTTTTTATGCTTTGCAATTGAAAAGACACGCTGCCAAAGTGCAGCTCCATTCCATTTCTCTGCCCCTCAAGGCCATCATTATGCGCGAAACACATAAAGGCTCCTGCCTGTGCGGGACCGTTCAGTTTGAGATTCAAGCCACTTTCAAGAAGTTCTTCTTTTGCCATTGCAGCCATTGCCGGAAGGGAACCGGGTCAGCTCATGGTTCAAATCTCTTTGCATTTGATGCTGATTTCACTTGCAGCGCTGGGGAAGACTCCATCAAATCCTACAATGTCCCGTCCAGCCGCCATCGCAGAAGCTTCTGCGAGAGCTGCGGCTCTCCTGTTCCAACATATGACCGCGAGAACAGCTTTATCGTCGTTCCGGCAGGATCCTTAGACACACCGGTGTCAGCGGAACCAACAGCGCACATCTTCATGGGCAGCAAAGCCAACTGGGATGAGAAGCTGGAAGACGTAACCAAGTTTGACGAGCTACCTAGCTAACCTCAGGCTTTCTTCGTGGCCTGTTCCACTTGCAGGCCGCGCTGTTTCCAGTCCATCCAGAGCTTCAGGCCCATACCCACCAGCAGTCCCCAGAATGCAGCGCCAATGCCGAAGAACGACAGGCCGGACGCTGTGATCAGGAACGTCAAGATTGCTGGCTCTCTGCCTTCAGCTTCTTTCAGCATGCCTTGCACAGAGACGGTCAGCGTGCCAATCAGCGCCAGCCCTGCCACGCCGCCGATCAGAATGCGCGGGGCAAGTTCAACAACACCGACGAAACCGGCCGAAAACACACCAAACACGATATAGACAACGCCAGCGACTACTGCAGACCAATAGCGTTTGGCCGGATCTTTGTGCGCATCCTCATTGGCGCAGATCGCTGCTGTAATAGCAGCGAGGCTAATGCCATGCCCGCCGAATGGCGCGCTGAGAACGGAGCCTACCCCAGTCCAGCTGAACAACGGCCCCGGAACCGGCTGATAGCCGAAAGATCGTAGAATGGAGACACCCGGAATATTCTGCGAAGCCATAGTCACGATGTAAATCGGGATGCCAATGCCAATCAGCGCAGCCCAGGAGAACTCCGGCATCACGAAAACAGGGGCCTGAACCACTTCCAGAGATCCAAGCGCTGAAGTGTCTGCATGGAAGTACAACACTACCAGAAATGCCAGCAAAGCCGCGGGAACCGCGAGAAGCTTGTTGACCTGACCAGCGATAAACCATGCGATAACAACAGGCAGGGCTAGAGCAGGGATCTCCGCAACAGCCTCGAATGGCACCAGACACAGTGGCAGAATAACGCCTGCCAGCATCGCCTGCGCAAGCGTGACCGGGATAAGCCCTACAATGCGCCCCAGAGGCTTCCAAAGACCTGTGATGACCACGAGCACGCCAGCGAACACGAACGCCCCCACAGCCGCCGCAAAGCCGCCCTCAGGCAATCCTGAGGTCGCCAGCAGAGCTGCACTTGGCGTGGACCATGCCACAGAGATCGGGATGCGCTTCCAAAGGCTGAAGACGATACCACACAGGCCCATGGCGATTGCGAGCGCCATCAATCCGGAGGTTGCTTGCTCGGCGGTTGCACCAACACCGCTTAGGCCGTGCAAAACAATAGCAAAAGAACTGGCAAAGCCAACGAATGCGGAGAGGATGCCAGCGCTGGTGGCACTAGCCGAAAAGGAGGAATTCATTAGAGCCCTGCAACATAGTGTTGGCGTGAACCTCTCAAGATTGGGGAACAGAGAAGTCACGCGAGGCGTGAGGAAATCTACGTACAATGCTAACAGCCATGCCGCTGTGAGCAAGTCTTCAACCAGCACATTTATTTGAAATTTGCTCAACAAAAGCGTGCAGAGCGGCATCTCTTTGAAAACACTCCCAATTATCGGTGGAGGTTTTTCAATATTTACCTCGCAAGGCAGGCTGATAGGCTTTTCCCAACTCTGACAATATTGCGGATTGGCCTCATGTTCTCACTTGATGATCGGCGCAGAATTCTTGTGACAGGTGGATCCGGTTTTCTCGGCTCCTATCTCAGTGAGAAGCTTTTGGAAGCAGGGCATGAAGTGCTCTGTCTGGACAACTTCTTCACCGGCACTCGCATGAATGTGGAACACCTCCTGGACCACAAGCGCTTTGAGCTGCTGCGCCACGATGTGTGTCAGCCGCTGTTTGTGGAAGTGGACGAGATCTATAACCTCGCCTGCCCGGCCTCTCCCGTGCATTATCAGTTCGATCCTGTACAGACCACAAAGACCAGTGTGCTTGGGGCGATCAACATGCTGGGGCTCGCCAAGCGGGTGAAGGCTAAGATCCTGCAGGCATCAACCTCAGAGATTTACGGCGACCCACAGGTTCACCCGCAACCGGAAGAGTACTGGGGGAATGTAAATCCCATCGGTGTACGCTCTTGTTATGACGAGGGAAAACGCTGCGCTGAGACGTTGTTTTATGATTACTACCGGCAAAACAACATCAACATCCGGGTCATGCGCATCTTCAACACTTACGGGCCGCGCATGCACCCCAATGATGGACGGGTGGTATCCAATTTCATCATGCAGGCGCTGATGAACAAACCGATCACACTTTACGGCGATGGCATGCAGACGCGGTCGTTCTGTTATCGCGATGATCTGGTGGATGGCATGATCAAACTGATGAACGCACCGGATCATATCTCCATGCCGATCAATATCGGCAATCCCAAGGAGTTCACCATCAAGCAGCTTGCTGAGCTTGTGCTGGAGCTAACCGGGTCCAAGTCCCGGATCATCAGAGAGCCACTTCCTCAGGATGATCCGCTCCAGCGCAAACCAGATATTACCCGCGCCAGAGATTATCTGGGGTGGCGTCCAACCACAGAACTTCGGGAAGGGCTGGGCAAGACGATCCAGTATTTTGAACAGCTTCTCTCCAAGCATGGAGAAGCCGAGGCAGTAAAGCTTATCCCAGCCGAGTAGAAGGTGTTACCAGTCCATTGGATGATGATCGCTGAAGAAGCCACCGTTTGGCCCAGCCTCCGGCAGAGTCGCCAACCAAATAGCTGTTTCTGCGCCTTGTTCAGGTGTGCGTGTCGCAGCGCTGCCGCCCATGCGGGTTTGAACCCAGCCAGGGCACATGGAGTTGATCTTGACGCAAGATGGCAGTTCGCGAGAAAGCGCAAGCGTCAGCGCGTTCAGAGCTGCCTTTGCAACGCCATAAGCGCCAGGTCCGCCTAGTCCTTCTGCAAATGAGCCCCATTCAGAGCTCATGTTCACAATACGCCCGTATTGCCGGTCGATCATGGAAGGCGCTGCGCGTCGTATCATGTGATAGGGACCATGCACCATCACCTGCATGCTCTGCTCAAACTGGCGCGGATTTTCCAGCATAGGCTCTTCGTAAAGCACACCCGCGTTGTTCACCAGAACGTCAATAACCCCAATATCATCATAGGCTTGCTCGATAGAGCGTAGATCGGTCACATCCAACTGCACATGCCCGCAGCCAATCTCTTTGGCCGCTTCAGCACCTGCTTCCGCATTGCGTGAGCCGATGATGACCTCAAGGCCTTCTTTCTTCAATCCTTTTGCGATGGCATACCCAATGCCTCTGTTACCACCGGTAATCAACGCACGTCTGGCCATCTGGCACCTCTGTTGCAGTTCTTGTTTGACGTCACTTAATTTAAAAAGTGATTCATTTTTATATTATAATCAAGGTTCACTGGTTGGGAAGCTGTCCGGTTCTTTTCCCTCTTCAATATCATAGGCAAAGCGGAAGGGTTCGGGGTTAAAGTACTCACGATAATACTGAATCTTGCCATGAGGCACGTGGAACAAACCGCCATAGATCTGATTGTATTCCCGGCCCGTCGTCAGGATTTCCACTTCTCCGGTGAACTCGGCAAACACCCATTCCGGCGACATCATGGGGTAAAATTTGAGGTTGGAGGTGAAATCCGCTTCTCCCGCATTTTCCGGCCAGGCGCTGTAGTGCTTGATGAGGTTCCTCTTACCTTCCACCACATCGGGAAAACCATCGGGTGAATAAGGCATATCCTGCACGGCCTTCTCTGACCACACGTCCGCCAGCGCGTCCATATCCTTGTTTTCCAATGCCTTTAAGAACCGAACAACAGCAGCCTGTGCCTTGCGGCGTTTTACGAACGGAGGAGGGTGACCTTTGGCACAATCCTTCGCGGTTTCAACGATATCTCCGTTGCCGTTTTCTGTTTTCAAAACAAAGCGTTGCTTGAAGATACGCCAGTGGTTGCTGCGTTTGTGCAAGCGGAACTGGTAGAGGCCTTCCACCTCCCAGACCTTCTCACCCAGATAAAGCTGTCCAACCACAGAGCAAGTGGTGATCGCGATGCCTTCTTCAATTCGCACGTTGAAGTCAGCAAGGGAATGACGGACAAGATCGAAACCGGGCAGCAAACCTGCCCAATCCATCAGCTGTTGTTCCCGGGTCTTCTTGTGCGCGGTGCCGCCGAACAAAGAGCTGTAATCCATCTCCACATGATCGCTGTAGAGCGTAGCAAGGCTCTCATAATCCCCCCGATCAAAACAATTGACCACGCCTTCAATAACCGAGGTTATGGCGGCAACATCCTTGGCCAGTTCAAGTTCGGAGGGGTCACTCATGGAAGATCCTGCTCACATCGTTGAAAGGAAGTGCTCGGCAACAGCTTCCAATGCGCGATCAATGGGTTGGGCCTTATCGTAGAAGTCAAACTGCGTCACATCCTCAAACCAAAGCGTCGTCGCTCTGTCGCCCATCCGCCGCGCAAACTCCCTTGCACCTTTAGGGATGGCCGCTGCTTCGCTGTGCACGATCAGCGTTGGCTGGTTCTGCTTTTCAGCGGTGTGCACGCCATCAAACGTCAGCCACGCTTCCCAGGAGGCGAGGTTGAACTTGTTATCGAACTCGGGGATCAGGCCACGATCTTCCTCGGTGTAATACTCCACATCGAACATCAGCGCCGTATCGTCCACTTTGCTGGCTGCCACGATGTAGCGTGGCTCTTCGTGGGTCAGGGCATCCCGTCCCACCTTCAGCAGCTCACTGACGCCTTCCGCACCACCGTAAACCTCTGAAACAATTTCAGAATTATGCAGCCACGGCGCAACCAAGGCCAACGAATGCACGTGCCTGTTTCCACCCGTCGCTGCGCTCATATACCCCGCAGATGCACAGATGCCGAGGCCGCAGATCCTGTCAGGGTCCACATCCGGACAGCGGCCCATGAAGTCGATCGCCGCGCGGATATCGTCGGTTTTGCGAACTGGGTCTTCCAGATACTTGGTTTTGCCGTCATGCGCAGAAAGCCCCCAGCCGCGGAAGTCAAACGCAAGCGCCACGAACCCGCGCATAGCCAGTTCTGAGGCATAAAGGCCGGCCATTTGCTCCTTCACGGAAGTCCATGCGCCCGTCACCACAACGCCGGGAAGTTTGCCAAAAGGCGGTCGTTTTTTAGGAAGATAGAGATCCCCATGCAGCTTCTCACCGTGGCACTCAAACTCCACTTGCCGCACTTCCACCTTATCCAGATTGCTCTCAAGTTTCTTCCGCTCAAGCATGTATCGATCCTTGGTTCTGCGCACCGTTACTGGCGCATAAGATCGCTCGTTGACTGGAAAAATGCCTTTAACAGGCAACATGGGCTTGTCCGCATCGTAAAAACGTGACTGCAGAGACAGGGCAAAATCGCTTAAACTCCTAGCGGACAGAAGGAAGACGCTGGGTAATGACCGCAATACATTGATTGTAGATTAGAATTATCTAAATTATATGTTGCTTTCTTAGCCGGCTACTCCCATATATGCCCTGTTGCAAAGGCGAGGCCCGAGATGAACGAGAAAGTTGCACATTGGAACGCGGTGTACGATGCCCGCCAGGAAGAGCAGCTGACATGGTATGAAAACCAGCCAACGCTGTCTTATCAACTTGTTATCAGCTATCTCAAACTGGGCCAGAGCTTCATCGACGTGGGTGGCGGCGCCTCAAAGCTGACCAGCATTCTGCACGCCGCTGGCTATGGTCCGCTCGCGGTTCTGGACATCTCCTCAGTGGTGCTGGAAGCAGGCAAAGAGCGTCTGGGCGGTGTGGCTGATGATGTGGAGTGGATCGCAGCGGACGTTACCAAGTGGTCGCCAGAGAGCACCTATCACGTTTGGCATGACCGTGCGGTGTTTCATTTCCTCACCAACGAGCAAGACCAGAAAGCCTATTTAGATGCGTTGGTTAAGTCCGTTCCTGTTGGTGGCATTGCCATCATTTCCACCTTTGCGGAAGACGGACCAGAGAAGTGTCCGGCTTCCTGTGCAGCGCTATCTCCCAGTCCTTAAACGAAAAACTGGAAGCACTTGCGCCGGGTGTTTTTGAGCAGATTGCAACGCAGGAACACACCCATATTACGCCAAAGAAAAACCAGCAAAAATTCCAGACAAGCGTGTTCAAGCGCGTAGCGTAATATGTAAAAGACCGACTTGAGCACCACGTAACTCATTATTAAAACAGCCGAATTCAGCAAGCGCTCGATCTTTATCAGAATTCATAGATGCCGATTTACCATCATCTTGGCAAAGTGTTGTTCCATCATGAGTTTCTAATCAGACTGCTTGCTCACACACAAAAGTAGCAGGCGTAGACGTGGAAAAGAGGCAGGTTATGAGTGACACGGACAGCACCCATGCAGGGTATTCAGAGAACTCTCCAGCCCCAGTTTCCAAGTCAGCAATTCTGGAAGCCGCGATCTGCTGCTTTGAAAAATTCGGTTATTTTGAAACCACTTACGCAGATATTGCGGCCAACGCCGGCCTGAAGGTTAAGGACGTCACGAGCATCTTCCCAACCAAGGATGAAGTGCTCGCGGAGTACATCACCACCTATGAAGACGACCTGCGTATGCAGCTGGAAGGGCATGAAGACCCTGATGCCACACAGCTGCAACAGATCTACTACATCTGCAAGACATCGCTGATTTTCCTGCGAACTCATAAGGTTATCACGGCGATCTGGTTTGAGTTCTATCGCCATAACGTGGCCAAGGTGGTTCTGCGCCGGTTCTTCGGGCAGATCAAAGCCCGCCTTGCCAAGCTGGTGCGTGAAGGCATTGAGCAGGGAACCATCAAGAAGAAGAACGAGCAGGATGTGGTGGAAGCCATCATTGCGCTTGTGGAAGGTACGCTGATCATTTCGCGGTTGGAGGAGTCTACTGACTTTGAGCAGCGCTTCGACAACTCGTGGGCGATCATGGAAGAGGGGCTGCGGGCATAACTGCGCCCCGGCCCAAGCCGTCAGCACGCACAACCTGAGGCTTATCCCCGCCTGACATTTCCCGTCATGAAGTCAATGTGAAGAGACGTCATCAGGGATAATGCGAAGGGCACTAGACGACCGGTCTATTTTTAATTAAAACACTCCTTATGAAGATGAAGAAGAGTGAAGCCACCCGTCAACACATCTTGGAAACCGGTCGTAAGTTGATAGCAGAGCAGGGTTTTTCCAGCATGGGCCTGAGCGTACTGCTGAAAACTGCCGGAGTTCCGAAAGGCTCGTTTTATCATTACTTCGAATCCAAAGAGCACTTCGGTTGCGTATTGGTTCAGCAATACCTAGATGAGTATATGAAGAGCTTGGACGCGCTGTTTGAAACAGACGCGCTGAACATGCGAGAAAAGCTGTTCCAGTACTGGCACCTCTGGGAGAACTACCAGCATTCAGAGGATGCATCCAAGCACTGCTTGATCGTGAAGCTGAGCGCCGAGATCGCAGACATTTCTGAAGATATGAGAGAACTGCTGGCCCGAATGACCGCACAAGTCGAACGGCGTCTTGGAGACGTTATCGAAGCGGGTGTTCAGGAAGGATCCATCGCTCCAAAACTGAATGCAAGAATGACAGCACAGATGCTCTACCAGATGTGGCTGGGTGCCAGCCTCATCGGGAAGGTCACAAGAGAAAAAACACCACTCCAGAAAGCACTGGAGGTCACTGAAATCATGCTGCCTGCTGCATAAAGCCATCAACCCGTAAGACCCAAACGCCAGTCCAAAATCTAAGGTGAAGATATGAAAGTCTTCTATGAATCAGACACTAAAGCAGAGAACGGACGCTCCGGTAGCCCGACGTTGAGCGACGAAGCTGCGAAAATTCGAGTGACCCCACCAGGAGCGGAGGGGCCAGGTGTAACGCCAGAGGAGCTCTTTGCCGTGGGCTATGCCTCCTGCTTTGAACACTCCCTAAAAATGGTCTCCGGCCATAAGGAATATCCGCTCAACGCCGTCGAGGTGCGTGCCGAAGGCAATGTCATCGAGAAGGACGAGGGCGGTTTCGTGCTGGACATTGATCTGCATCTTGAGTTCTCCGGTCTAACCCGTGAGCAGGCTGAAGATGTGATCCACACAGCCCATACGCTTTGCCCGTACTCCAACGCTATTTGTGGCAATGTGGATGTGCGCGTGTTCACCAAATTGAACTCATAAAATCAATAAAAACAAAGCATTACTATCATTAATTGAGGAACCTGAAATGCCGCAGAATACAGAAGTAAACCGCCAGATTGTGCTGGCGGAACGTCCTGTCGGGGCTCCGACATCTCAGAATTTCCGCCTGGAAGATGCTGCGATCCCAACGCCAGGTGAGGGCGAGATGCTGCTGCGTACGGTTTATCTCTCGCTGGATCCATACATGCGTGGCCGCATGAGTGACGCCAAATCCTATGCTGACCCGGTGGAGATTGGCGCTCCAATGGTGGGCGGCACTGTGTCTGTGGTGGTAAAATCCAACCTGAAGGGTTTTGCCGAAGGTGACTGGGTGGTGAGCCTAGGCGGTTGGCAGGACTACTCAATTTCCAATGGCGAGATGGTGTTCAACCTCGGCAAAGAGCCAGCAATGCCATCCTGGGCACTTGGCATTATGGGCATGCCGGGCTTCACTGCCTATGCAGGTCTTCTGGAAATCGGCGAACCGAAAGAGGGTGAAACCATTGCTGTTGCAGCAGCAACCGGCCCTGTTGGCGCAACCGTAGGCCAGATCGGCAAGATCAAAGGCTGCCGTGTTGTTGGCATCGCGGGCGGCGCTGAAAAGTGCAAGCACGCCGTAGACAATCTCGGTTTTGATGTCTGCCTCGACCGCAACTCCCCAACCTTTGCACAGGACCTGAAAGACGCGTGCCCGGACGGAATTGACGTTTATTTTGAAAACGTTGGCGGTGCTGTGTTTGATGCGGTTCTGCCGCTGCTGAACCCACATGCACGTATCCCGCTGTGCGGTCTGATCTCTCAGTACAACGCCACAAGCCTGCCAGATGGTCCGGACCGGATCGGCATGCTGATGGGCACCTTGCTGGTCAAAAAGATCCGCATGCAGGGCTTCATCATCTTCGACAGTTTCCCAAATCTTTACCCTAAGTTCGCAGCAGATATGCAGCAGTGGATCGCGCAGGGTAAAGTGAAGTACCGCGAGCAAATGGTAGATGGTTTGGAGAATGCCCCGGACGCATTCATGGGCCTCCTCGAAGGAAAGAACTTCGGCAAAGTTGTCGTAAAAGTCGGCGACTAACCTCTAAACGAGAACAACAAAAACAACACCAACATCAGTGCCTTCGGGCACTGGTGATCACTCCCCCTATGCCTGCTGAAAGGTAGATCACAATGAACGTGCTAATGGTCCTCACATCCCACGACAAGCTGGGCAACACAGGCGAGAAGACCGGCTTCTGGCTGGAAGAACTCGCGGCACCTTATTACGTCTTCAAAGACGCTGGCGCGACAATCACTCTGGCATCACCTGCCGGTGGCCAGCCCCCGCTGGATCCCAAAAGCGACCTGCCAGACTTCCAGACACCGGCTACCGACCGCTTCAAAGCAGACAGCGCCGCCAATGAAGCGCTTGCAAACACGGTTAAGCTGGAGAGCGTCTCTGCGGATGCATTTGATGCCGTGTTCTATCCAGGCGGCCACGGTCCTCTTTGGGATCTGGTGGACAACGCAGCTTCTATCTCATTGATTGAACAGCTGAACTCTGCGGACAAGCCAGTTGGCGTCGTCTGTCATGCCTCCGCTGCTCTGGTCAACGCAAAGGCTGCGGATGGCTCCGCTCTGGTGAAGGGCAAAAAGGTCACTGGATTCTCCAACACAGAAGAAGATGCCGTTCAGCTGACTGATGTTGTGCCGCTGCTGGTGGAAGATGCCTTGCAGGAAAAAGGTGCGCTCTACGAGAAAGGTCCGGATTGGGGTTCCTTCATTCTGGAAGATGGCAATCTCATCTCCGGTCAGAATCCGGCATCATCAGAAGCTGCTGCCAACGCCGTTCTGGCTCGCCTGCGCTAACCCGGCAGACCTACACAGACGCAAAGCCGGTGCAGACTTATGCTCTGCATCGGCTTTTTTTCATGCCGCTTTCAGGAGGGGCATAAAGTTTGCGGCTTCTGTTTGCGTTGAAATGTGCGTTGCTTTGCGTTCTTTTGGTTTTTCGTGCGTTCCTATGCAAAACGAACCCTGCTCACACGGTCTGTACTGCTCCGAGCAGAGCTTTGACCACCGCCTCCATTTTTCCCGAGTAGTCTTTCGCGTCCGCGCAGGAGACAAATACCCCTTTGGCGGCCATCACCAACACCATGGTTGTCTCCGCCGGAGTAGGTGAGAGATGTCTGCTTTCGATGAATTTTTCTAAGCGTTGCTCGAAGCGATCGATGGGCGTTTCTGTCTTGGAGGCGATCAGCTGCATGCCGCCTTCCAGAATGTCGACACCATGGGGTGAGCTGCGCACCATGGCCACGTGATCACCACCCCAGCGCTCAAACGCTTCCAGAATTGCATCCAGTGCGGTGTCTGCAGGCGCGTTATCCAACACGGCAATCGCGGTCTCATTCACCTCGGTCATATACTCCAGCAGCGCCCAGTCGCGCACCCGGTCCTTGGTCTTGAACCGATTGTACAGCGTCTGCCGTGTGCACCCGACAGCCTCTGCCAGATTACCCATGGTCGCTTTCTGAATCCCGTAGTGGCTGAGCAGCTCGACCACGGGCTTGTAGTTGATCATCGATGCCATTTGACTCTTTTTACATTTTTTATATAACTTGTCAAAATTGAGTGACAAGAATCTTTGGATGGGTTCGCCCGACCGAAGGAAAAGGAGAGTACCCATGAAACGCTATCGTATCGGTTATGTTGCTATGCCCGGCTTCAACGAATCCGAGCTTGGCGAGATGCAGGCCGTTCTGGGTATCAATCCGCTCAATCGCCCCGTTATCATCGGCGCCACCACAACACCAGTAACCGGTCAGCATGGCCTGACCTTTGTGCCGAACGCTGACTTTCAGGATCGCACGCCGCTGGATGTTCTGGTCATTCCGGATATTCCGAGAGCTGCTCAGGATGATCCGGCCTTCCAAACATTTCTGGCGGAGCAGTGCGCGCGTATTTCGCACGTTGTGGCGTCCAGCGGTGGTGTCGTTGCCCTTGCCAAGGCGGATGTGTTGGAGGGCAAAGCAGCAACAGCGGATGATCATGGCACTGCACTGCTGGCAGAATACGGCGCAAAGCCGGTGTTTGAACGCAGAGCCGTGGTGGACGGCAAGTTCCACACCGCAGGCCACTCCACTGGCATGATCGAAGCCGCGTTCATGGTGCTGGAGAAACTGCGTGGCACCCGCTTTGCCAGATTTGCAGAGCTGACCCTGGAATACGATCCCCACTGCCAGTACACCGCCCACACGCCAAGCAGGCTGGTGGATCTGGCAGATTGCGATGCTCCAACCATCGCAATGGCACTGCCCTCAGGATGTTATTTGCCAGACTTCCTGGGGGCGGTGGAGGTGCTGAGTGCGTTCCCCAACTCAACGCTTCATGTGGTCTCCCATGATAAAACACCGGTGCAATGTCTTCTTGGCCCAAAGGTGGTGCCAACCACCAGCTTTGAAGACTGCCCGCAAGTTGATTTTGTCATCATGGGCGCTACACAACCGTTTCTGCTGAAAGATAAGCAGTTATTGGATTTTGTCCGTCGGCAGGAGCCAAATGCGAAGGGCATGATCTCCGTGTGTGCAGGCACATTGGTTTATGCCACCGCTGGTCTGCTGAACGGCAGAACGGCCACCTCCAACTATCACCACACCCCGCTGCTGGATAAGCTGGGCGCCAGATCCAGCGGCACCGAAGTGGCCTATGACGGCAAGTTCTACAGCGCAGGCCCGGCCATCGGCTCCTATGAGGTGGCCTTGAGAGCGGTGCAGGATGTCTATGGCAAGGACGTCGCCCACCACATTGAACAGCAGGTGCTGCAATTTGCGCCCAATCCCGTGTTCAACGTGGGCTCACCTGAAAAGGCTGGCAAACTCATGGCACTCTTCGGCAAGTACCTGTTTTCTCCCTCACTACCGCTTTACCTCGCCACAGGCCGCAAAGGAGCCAAATACGTCGCCTCAAAGACATAAGCCGAAGCTGAGAGCCAATAAAAACAATTGATTAGCTTCTGACGGTTCCCCCTTCGCAAGAAGCAAACAGCGCGCAGTTGTTCTGACTGAGGACTGCGTGCCTGAGCCTTCCTGTGCCGTTTTCTGTCAGATCCCACCATTCACACCGAAAGTAACTCTATGAAAAAGCTTAGTTTATCGCTCCTCTCACTCACCATGATCGCAGCTTCCTCCGGCGCTTTTGCGCACGCAACGCTGGAACAGAAAGAGGCGGAGGTCGGCAGCACCTATAAGGGCGTGATCCGCATTGGTCATGGCTGTGATGGCCAGCCAACACTCAAGGTACGCGTTGAGATCCCTGAAGGTGTGGTTTCCGTCAAACCAATGCCCAAAGCCGGATGGAAGCTGGAAACCCAAACCGGCCCCTATGCAAAGAGCTACGAATACTACGGCAGAACTCTCAAGGAAGGCGTCAAGCAGATCACCTGGAGCGGCACCCTGCAGCACGAGCACTACGACGAGTTCGTCTTCCGCGGCAAGCTGCACAAAACGCTAGCTCCCGGCCAAACGCTCTACTTCAAAACCACGCAGGAATGCGCTGATGGCGAGAACGCGTGGGTCGAACTCCCAGCCGAAGGCCAGAACAGCCACGACCTGAAACGTCCAGCCCCCGGCGTGCACCTGACCAAACCATCCGAGCACTCGCACTAAACCGGTAGGCTTTCATAGCCGGACCACACCGCTGGCGGAACAGGCCCGGGCAGTCGCGTTTAGCCTTTCCCCAGCCGCATGCTGGAGCCCCAAGCCAAGCTCCAGCATGCTTTTGATTGTGGGCGATCAGAACTTGTAGGACATGCGGCCGAAGAAGGCTGTGTCAGTTGTATTTTCGCCGTACTCGCCGAGCACGCCAACAGATGCTCCGAAGTTACCTTTGGTGTAGTCCAGTGAGGCTGAAACGCGGGCCAGTGTCTGATCACTATCGTTTGTCACATAAGCGACGCCGTTAGCGCCGGACCGCAGAATATCTTCAAAGCCGCCATCGCCGAGGATCTGACGCAGACCAGCGCGCACATTGGCCTTCAACTCACCTTCTTCGAGCTCATAGGTGCCCGTCCAGCCAAGGGACGCATCCACAGAGAACTGGTGATTGCTGACCGCATCATAGCGAACATCCAGTGCATTCTGATTGTCAACCGAGAATGCCCAACGGGAGTGCCAGAGATGGCTCAGGCCAAGTTCCGGCGTGAAGGTGTTGTTGCCATACTCCCAGATGTATTGTGCCGCGACGCGGGTCAGCAGGTTCTGACTGGTGTAGCTTTCTTTGGCTTGAACAGAGCTGTCCTTGTAGGTGTTACTGGTGTGATAGAAGGTGCTCTGCCCACTGAAGAGCACATCATCCATGCGGTACGCACCCTGAACACCAACCCCATAGGTGTTCACGCTCTCCTTGGCCTGATCATAAACACCATCAAACTCCAGCGCGCTGTGACCATAAAAAGCGCTGGCACCGATAATCAGTTCAGAAGAAACAACACGGTAATAGCCTGTCAAAACGCCAGTTGTGTGGGCGGAGTAACCAAGCTCCTCAAAACCGTTGCTCTGGTAAAGATGTAGTGGGGCAGCGTAGAACACGCCGTACTGCTCAACCGGCTGTTTCACATCTGCCATATCCGCAACAGCTTTTGCCGCGTCTGATGTCGGCTGCACGTCATAGGAAAGCAGCAGACCTTCGCTCTCAGCAGATTCCTGCCCAAGCATCAGATCATTCAGCAACTGCGCCCCAACGCGCTGCGTCGCATCAATCACACCGCGCTGCTGCTGCGCAACCAGCTGCGGGCTGGAGACCTTCGGCGCGTATCTGAAGATGATCTGCTGATCCTTGGTGTTCCAGCTGCTCTCCACCGCTTCAGCACTCCAGCCATAGCCAACAATGCCATCTGCATTGAGCGTGGTGAACTGCTGAACATCCTTACCGGCCACGAGATCCGGCACTACATAGGCCTCATTGACCTTTGTGCTGTTGGAGTGATGAACGTGAAGTGTGGCACTGTCGAACGTTACACTGGCCGGATCATCAGCTTGAATGGTACCGCCGAAGCTTTCCTCCATATCGTCCTGGAAGAGAATACCGTAGGAAGTCACAGTCAACGCATTGGTTCCAGCATGGACCTGATAGGCTTCAGACCCCGCACCTCCGGTCGCAGATGCCAGGATCAACCCGCTATTGTCGAGCGTTGCGTCACCCTTGAGCACCACACCATATGCAATGGCTTTGTCCTGAACACCGTTTGCAGTGCCAGCAACCGCCTTTACATCAATGAGGTTTGAGTTGGTAAAATCACCTTCGATGCCGTAGCGCGTTGTGCCTTCGACATAGCCGATACCGAAAGCACGTGCGCCACCATTGGCTTGAGCAGCATCACCGCTCTCAGCTTTACCGCCAGTGGCACGCACAAAAATGGTTCCGCTGTTTACTTCGGCATCTCCTTTGATCCCGAGAGCAAGGCCTTCTGCATTGGCGGTCTTATTCGCTTGCGTTGTTGCTGATGTCCCAATCGCTTGCGCTTCTATCAGGCCCTTATTCTCACCGCCAAGCGAGCCATCAAGACCCGTTACATCTGCGTAGCCATAAGCTGGGCCACCAACAGAACTCGCGGTTCCACCAGTACCGAGTGCCCTGACAACACCCAGATTATCGGGCTGTTCACCTGCGCCAGTATCTCTGATGCCAAGATAGACACCGATAGCCTCTGCTGAAGCACTGGCACTGCCTGAACCCTGCGCTATTGCGGTTCCGCCTCGTGTCTCAGCGAAAACTGTTCCTGTGTTCGAGCCATCCAGGCGGCCAAAGAGACCCATGACGCGGGTATGTGCAGATGCGTTTCCGCTCCCTTTCGCTTCTGCTGTGCCACCATATCCAAGGGCAATCAGAGAGCCTGAGTTCTCTCCTTCCACCCCATTGTTGACGGCATACACATTTGCCGTGGCCTCAGCTGAAAGCGCCCCTTCAGCCGTTGCTTTTCCGGCAACGCCGCGTGCATATACAGTGCCACTATTGCTGCCTCTTATGTAATTATTGACGCCCACAGCACTGGCAATTGCATCAGCCCCGTCGCCGGTGGTTCCATCACTCTCTGCAGTTCCGGCAAGCGCTTCAATACGGATGACACCTGAGTTGGTGCCTTGGAGCGTGTTTTCAACGCCAAACGCAGTTGCGTTCGCATTCGTACGAAGACCAGAAGCGGTTCCGGCACGAGCGATTACATCAATCTCACCCGAATTATCGCCATTCAGGTTAGCTTTTGTGCCGGACGCGATCGCAGATGCATTGCCATATCCATTTTCCGAAGTTGCTTTTGCACCTTCTCCGGCAGCCCGCACAAAAATGAGGCCACTGTTCGCATCAATGTAACCCTTCACACCAGCTGCAAGTGTTGCGGAATTTGCGGTTCCGTTGCCAACAGTCTCTGACTGACCGGCGCTCGAATACACACTTATCCGGCCCGTATTCTCAGCCTGTAGGTTTCCCTGAACGCCAAAGGCATCAGCTGCCGCATTGGCTTCGCCACCTGTTGAGGTTGCTGTTGCAGTTCGGTTATCAACATCGATAAGAATAGAACCGCTATTCGCATCGACGGAACCATTCACACCGACTGCCAGCGCCTTAGAGTTTGCAGTGGCACTGCCATCCGTCTTTGACAGGCCAGCTCTTGCGACCACATCAATCAAACCGGTATTGCTTATCTGAAGGTCTCCATAAAGACCATAGGCATCAGCCGCTGCCTTGGCTTCTCCACTTTCTGTGATCGCACTGGCATTTCTGTTGTCGGCAAGAACAAGAATGGAACCGCTGTTCGCGTCCGCATACCCTTTCACACCAATGGCCAGGGCATATACATCAACATTTCCTGCGCTCTCAGAGGTTGCCTGCCCACCTTTTGAAATAATGTCGATCAGGCCCTTGTTCTCGCCTTCCAGATCTTCGTCAATGCCCGTGATGTCAGCATCTGCGTAGGCGATGCCTGTGCCCGTTTTCGCAGTTCCGGCGTAGCCTTCTGCCTTGATGGTACCGACATTGTCGCCCTCAACATCAAGGTAAGTTCCAAAGCCTTCGACGCTTGCATCTGCATTGCCGCTGCCAAGAGCTGTTGCAGTACCCGCCTGAGCAAAACTGGAGAGTGTCCCCAGATTGTCGCCCATCAGTCGGTCATCAATGGCCTTCACGTTCACCTTTACACTGGCTTTGCCAGTGCCCGATGAGACGGCGTTTTGACTGATGCCTTTGACAGAAATTGCTCCGAGATTGTCCTTTTCCAGAGTGCCTTCAACACCATCAATTGTAATCGCAGCGGTTGCACCTGAATTTGTACTGGTACTGCTATCCGCACTTCCGCCGCTGACATCAACTGAGATATTGCCGGTATTGTCTCCAGTGATATCGTAGCGAATACCGCGTATTGTTATTTCCGCTGTCGCTCCTGCACCGGAGGCTTCACCACCAACGACTTCGACCTGTAGTTCCCCAGAGTAGTTAGAAAGCGGCCCTGTGATGACCTGAGTATCCAGAGATGCATCATTTGGAGCGCTGTTGGGTACGGTAATATTCACCGTCTGCGCCGCGGCTGGTACGACCAAAACACTGCTTAAAACGAGCGCGCATACGGAAACACTGCTCAAACTGCGAGATTTATAAGTCACGGCCCCACCCCAACTGTAATTATTCGTATTTTTATCGATAATTATAGTCGCAGGCGTCACACATCAAGGCGGACGCTTGGTCATCCACGCTTATATTAGATCTTGCGTATAGTAGGATGTACTTGAATAATATGCCACTCAGGGTTTTGTCGCAGATCGTCATTCGCGCGAAAACACGCTCAAAACCTTGACATTTGGCATGATAATCATAATATAATGCCATATGGCACTTTCAGTGTTTTGTTGGTTGGATGAGAGGGACGATGCCTAGTCTTCGGAAGATTGAGCAGCCTTTGGCGCCTGGGGGGCCTAAGTTCACGGAGGAAGAGGTCCATGCCATGCAGCGGGCCGTGATCAACTTGTTTGATCGCTGGCAGTTGACAGATGAGCAAGCCACCTTGTTGCTGGGCGACATTGCCAAGCGCACCTATCAACGCTGGAAGACCAAGCATTATGGCCGTGTGAGTGTTGACCTTGCCGCGCGCCTTTCCAACCTTCTCGGCATTCATAAAGCTCTGCGTTTGTTGTTCAGCGATCCGAACCGCGGATATGGCTGGGTGAAGCGGCCTAACACGGATTTTGGCGGAAAAACTGCTCTTGAGATTATGCTGGGCGGGCAATTGACTGATTTGATGCGCGTGCGCAGATATCTTGATGCGCAGCGAGGCAACTGGTGACCACGTTAACTCTGGTGGAGACGGACCTGAAAGCTCCAGAAACACATGTCAGTTGGCCCCAATATTATCGTCTGGTCAACTCGGCTTACCCACCCATAGATTTGTTTGAAGACATTGCTGTTCCAGCAGACTGGGAGTTGCTGGCCGCAGCTGAAAGTCGCACAAACCCGCGCCTTGCAGTGACCATTGGCAATCTGGATCTTGTGCCTGTTGAGCGCCGCGTGAGTGGAACTGGCGCATCCTACCTGATGGCTCCATTCACCCATGCTTCTCCAGACAGAGCAGGGCGCTTTCATGATGGCACCTATGGCGCGTTTTACGCAGCCAAGTCCTTTGAAACGGCGCTTTTTGAGACAGTCCACCACACCGGAAACTTTTATGCAGCCACTCAGGAGGCTCCCGGTTGGATTGCGCAGATGCGTGAGCTGATTGGCAGTGTGGATGCAAAACTCGCGGACGTAACAGATCCCCGCTTTGATGTGCTTCTGCATCCCGATGATTACTCCGCCTCCCAAAACTTTGCCCGCAAGCTGCTGGAGGATGGCGGCGACGGCATTCTCTACCCCAGCGTGCGTGATGAAGGCGGCATGTGTATCGCAGCCTTTTATCCGGATGTGATTGAGGCTCCTGTTCAGGCGCGTCACTTCAGTTACCACTGGAGCGGAGAGGCGATTGATATGATCAAAGACCTGAACTCCGGCGAAGTTTTCGAGATAGCAGATTAGGCCTGTCAGAACACACCACACTCACAACTGAAATCAGGTGATACCACCTACCTCAACAGCAAGCGCTGCGCAGGTTTCGGCGGCTAGCATCACGCCAATTGATTTTTAAAGGATAGTGATTGTGAGTATTTTCGGTGGAGGTGGGTCCTCCTACAGCATTTCCAATTACAGCGTCGCCAAGTTTGTCAGCAACGGCACCACATCTTTCGCAGCGCGTGCGACACAAATCGCGCAACCGCAGGATGACGATTCAGAAAAGAATTCTACCAAGGTGGACGTGACGTCCATGCCGGACAACGCTGTTGATGCACGGGCGAAACTAACCGAGCGCTACGGCGATCTGGACACCACCTCTGCCAAATACAAGGACGACATCGAGGCGTTTCGCAAAGAGATCTTTGACGATCTGAAGTTCGATCGGGCTACGCTCTTTCAGATCGCCAGCAACGATAACGGCTACTTCTCTAAGGAAGAGATCAAAGCAGCTGAGCTCGTGATGGAAGAGCAGTTGGATCAAGCCCTCAACAAGAGCGATCCTGATGCCGAGCCAACAGCTGACAATTACTTGTCGCTTTTGGAGTATCTTGAAAAGGAAAGCTCAGAGGAAGAGAAAGCAGCCTTCGAGTGGGCCGTCAACAAGGCGAGCGCACAGGCCAATTACAAACGGCTTTCAAATGGCAAGGAAAGTGATCTTTTCTCTGATGACCCGGTCGTCAGCCTGCTCACAAAAGCTCATGAAGACCTGTTTGATGCGCGGAAAACCAATCCGGACGCCAAGCTGGAGTCCATGTCTGCCTACGATTCCGCCCAGTACCAATGGGAGCGAAACAACAACACCTACGACGCCTACACGTCCCCAGACTCGTGGTGGAAGTAGAACCTACCTGGTCCCTGCTTTAAGGATAGGCAGGGATCACACCTCACCTAAGCCAAACCTTCCAGTTCAACGCCACCGCGCTCGAATTCAGCCGGCGAAAGTCGCTTGTTCCTCAGAAGGTGCTGAATGACGTAGGCGACGGAGAGAGCATCGTCCAAGGCATCATGTCCTCTTAAGGGAGGATGTTCCAGCTCGAAGTAATCAGCGAGGTCATTACTGCGCGTCCGTTTGATGTCCTCGTAGGGCATACCTGCCGCGAGCATGAGCTTGCAGGCGTTGTCGAACTGATGAGCGGGTATGGAAGGCTGGATACCAGCAATATAGCAGCTGATTGCCATCATGTTCAGCTCATCTTTGCCCCAAGACCAGAGCGTGGCGCCATCAGCAAACGCGTTCAGCTGTTCGTTGACCTCCTGCAGTGAAATGCCTTCGCTATCAATCATCTCTTGTGTGATGCCCGTGAGTTTGCTGAAGAACGGATCAAGCTTGTAGCTGTCGCCATAGCGATCAACTGGATTGATATGGACCTTGATCGTATCAATGAGTTCAAAGCTGCCTTCGAGCGATAATTTTACCGCTCCGATCTGGGCGATGACCGGGTCAGGATCAAACGGACCGCACCAGAATCTACGCTGAGCCCCTTCGGATGTCAGGAACTCACAGTCAAAGACCACTGCTGTTTTCATGAATGCCCCCACTACAGTAACTCTGCGACTTAGCCGCTCCATAACAAAAGCTGTTTCTGATCCTATTGGCATTCCAAAACCACCACAACAGGAATGCTCGGAAAACATGGCGGGTTAGCCTGAGCGCACAATTATCATGCAGCAGCACATCCAGCTGCACATACAAAAATGGCCCGGTGATGAACCGGGCCATTTTCTTGAAAACTGTGTTTTCTGTTATTCAGCAGGTGCTTCTTCTGCGCCTTCTGGTTCGCCGTCTTCGGAGAAGAACTCCTTGGTCAGCTTGAAGACAACAGGGCTGAGAAGAGCCAGCGCGATGAGGTTTGGAATAGCCATCATTGCGTTGAGCGTGTCAGCCAGCAGCCAGATGAAGCTGAGCTCTGCAGTCGCACCGAAGTAGATCGCAGCAACCCAGAGGATGCGGTATGGCTTCAGAGCACGAGGGCCGAAGAAGAAGCCAATGCACTTCTCACCGTAGAAGCTCCAGCCCAGGATGGTAGTGAACGCGAACACGGAAAGTGAGATCGCGATGATATAACCACCAACGCCCGGTAGGGACGTCTCAAACGCCAGAGAGGTGAGCGCTGCACCGGAGGAACCAGAAGTCCACACGCCGGATGCCACAATCGCAAGACCAGTGATGGTACATACGATGATGGTGTCGATGAACGTGCCGAGCATCGCGATCAGACCCTGGTTTACAGGGCTCTTGGTTTCAGCAACCGCGTGAGCGATTGGTGCAGAACCCAGACCAGCTTCGTTGGAGAAGACGCCGCGGGCAACACCAAAGCGGATAGCCGCCCACACAGCAGCACCAGCAAAGCCACCTTCAGCAGCAGTTGAGGTGAATGCCTGAGCGAAGACCAGCTGCAGAGCAGAACCGATGGAATCGATGTTCAGGATCAGAACAACCAGACCAGCGGTGATGTAAGCAACAGCCATGAATGGAACCAGCTTACCAGCAACGTTACCAATGCGAGTTACCCCTCCCAGAATAACTGCAGCGGTCAGCACCATCAGAATAACTGCGGTTGCCTGTGCCGGAATAGCGAAGTTTTCATTCAGAACGTTCGCAACACTGTTGGCCTGTACGCCGTTGCCGATGCCGAACGCAGCAACTGCGCCAAACGCGGCAAAGGTTGGAGCAAGCCAGTACCACTTACGGCCAAGACCGTTTTTGATGTAGTACATCGGACCGCCGACATAGTTGCCAGCGTTGTCACGCTCACGGTATTTCACCGCACAAACGGCTTCTGCATATTTAGTGGCCATGCCCACAAGAGCGGTCATCCACATCCAGAAGAGTGCGCCAGGTCCGCCGAGGAACACTGCAGTCGCTACGCCTGCGATGTTACCGGTCCCGATTGTTGCTGAAAGAGAAGTCATCAGCGCGTTGAAGGGGCTGATTTCGCCACCACCTGCGCCTTGTCGACCTTTCCAGAGCAGGCTAAAGCCCGTGCCCAACTTAAAGATGGGCATTAGTTTGAGTCCGATCTGGAGGAAAAGTCCAACCCCGAGAATGGCTATAAGCATCACAGGGCCCCAAACGATAGAATTAATTTCGCCTAGGATATTCGTCATTGTTTCCATGGTTAGCCTCCCACCATGATTTTTATTATGATTTAGCTTACATCCTCAGCATGCATAGGGAATACATGTACAATAGAACTATTTCAAAGTTTTTTGCTATATATCAATGACTTATTGCGTGAGATAGTGGGTTACCTATGGTAATCACGAAAATTTTTGGTGAAAAATTCCCGCCTAACGGGAAGAAAATATCGATTTCAACCGACCAGCCGGTACAAAAACGCAAAATTCATCCCCCTTTTTGTAATTTATGAGCACATTCTCATTAACTAAGATAAGGGTATCCGCGTATTCCGTTAAGGGAAGGAAGATTATTCTTCCTGGTAGATCTCATTTTCCGCAAAATCCCAGAAGCGGGTGACGGCGCTGTTGGTGGGGGTCGTTGGCAGGCGGGTTAGAAAGAGACTGCGCGGGGCAGGGGGATCAAGAGGCAGGGCCATCACACCTTCCAGATGCTCAGGCAGTGCTAGTTCAGCAATGATGGAAGAGGCAAGGCCGGACCGGACGATAGCCAGAATGGATGTGATCTGCTGAATGGAGTGATCCACGCGCGGTTCTGTGTCTGAGCGGCTGAACCATTTACGCACCAGAGGCTCACTGCCACCCTTGGTCATAATAAAGGGCTGGCGCTGAAAGTCCTCAGCGGTCATCTCAGGTGGCAAATCCATATCACGGGCAACAATGCCGACAAGCCGGTCACAGGCGATCGGTATGCTCTCGAACTCTTCATCACCATCCAGACCCGGCACCACAGCCACATCCACCTCTCCACGACGCAGCGCGGCGATGATCTCCTGATCCTGCGCCTCTCGCAGTTCCAGCGCGATGCCGGGATAAAGGCGGGAGAAGCGTTTCATTACATCTGGCAGCAGACGTGTAGAGGCGGAAGGGCCGGAGGAACCGATGCGAACGCGGCCTCCTTTGTTCTGCCGCAGGTCATTGATGCGGGCCAGTGCGTTTTCTTCTGCCGCTTGCACGCTCAAAGCATATTGAACGATCAGATCGCCTTCATCCGTCAGCTGCACCGGCTGTGCCCCGCGACGCAGCACCTTCACCCCAAGCCGCTTCTCCAGTTCCGCGATAGACTGGCTCACCGCGGACTGACTGACACCCAACCGATGCGCCGTTTTGGTGACAGAGCCAACGGCCTGCACCAGAGGCAGGGCACGCACGGCCAGTTCCGGCAGGCGGGTTGCGAAATTGTTGGGTCCGTCAGGTTTGGTCATAGGCCGCCATCACACATTATAAGCTCTGCTTATTATCTTATCTATTCTCATTAGACTAAGACATAGCGACAGGAAAGACCAGCCAAACCGTGAGGAGAGAACGTATGGGGATCGCGATGGCATTGCTGCCAAGTCTGGGCTTGCTGGCTTTGGGCGGTGTGTTTGGCAAACGTCTGGATCAGACAGTGTGGCGTGGCATTGATACGCTGAACTTTCAGCTGCTGTTTCCCGCACTGATGTTTTCAGCAGCGGCGGCCCGGCCCATCAATCTTGATGATGCAGCCATCATCGGATTGGGCGTTTGGGGTATTTTGGGTGTCGGGCTGTTGTTGGGGTGGATGCTGCGCCCGTTTGGTCCGGATCGGTTTCTGGATTTTGCCGCTGGCTGGCAAACCGCATGGCGGTTCAACACAGCAATCGGGTTTGTGGCCATCAACGCGTTGGACGCGGACAGCGCTTCCCTGATGGCCATTGCCATTGGTTTTGCGGTGCCAATGGCAAACCTGATGGCTGTAACAGCTCTTTCCATGGGCAAAGGTCTTGGTCTGCGCAAGGCGGTTGGAAAGGTGGCTCTCAATCCATTCTTTCTGGCCGCCCTTGGCGGTGTTGCGGTGGGCTTGAGTGGGTATCCACTTCCCTCAGTCCTTTCGGAAGGTCTCAATCAACTGGCTCTGGCTGCCATCCCCCTAGCATTGTTGGCGATTGGAGCAACACTTGATTGGCAGGGACTGATGAAGCTGGATATCTATACCGGCGGGCTGAACTCGATCAAACTGCTGGCCTTGCCTTGCATTGCCTGGTTTGTGGTGCACAGCTTTGCCATTCCAAAAGAACAGGCATCCGTGCTGGTGTTGTTCGCAGCTTTGCCCACCGCTTCAGCCGCCCACGTGCTGGCCGCTGCCTTTGGTGCTGATTGCCGCCAACCGGCAACGCTGATTGCCCAGTCCACCTTACTGTCCTGCATCAGCCTGCCGCTTTGGATTGCACTGCAGACCAGCATGTAAAAGGGCCCTGCGGTAAACCGCAGAGCCCAGCCATTAGATAAGGAAGGTTTATAAGGTCAGAGCATGGGAAGCTCTGTTAAGCGGCTTGTTTAAAAGCCGTAGGCTTGAATTCCAGAACCCAACAAGCTTCCAGCTTGTTTCTCTTCCAAGGCAGGAAGGAGCGGACACGGTACTTCACTTGGCGAAGTTCCAGATAGTCCGGCAAGCTTGCACCGGGGCCGGCAGACTTTTGAATAAGCTCCGCCCAATCCCGTGCCAACTTGGTGGGTTCTTCAACGACTGGCATTCCGTCGCTGTTTTCACCGGTAGGTTTGGAGATCAGCTGTTTATAGACGGATGGGTTCAGCAGAGCCTTCAGCGCACCACTCAAACCATGCAGGTCTTCACCAAAGGCCTGATCTTCTTCATCTGCGATGTTACCGGCGTTTTCCTTGTCTCGTTCTGTTGGCTCGTTCAGCACAACACTGTTTGCTTCCGTGGTGCCATGTTCAACTTCCTTGACGACCACGTTGTATTGATCCTTCTTGCCGCCTTCCATTGGCGTGATTTCAACACGGAACATGGCTGACCAAGGTTGTTCCTTTGCCCATTTCAGGATCTTGCGGATGCTTGTGCCATTGCTCATCTTGGCCATGACTTCCTGCATTGCGTGGTCTTGCAAGCTGCTGATTGCATCATGCGCATTACCATAGCTTTGCAGCAGGCCATCACCCTTGGAGCTGAGGAAGTCATCCAGATGGCTCCGCTTGTCCTGAATCTCATCATTCTTCTTCGTCTGGTCTTCCCGCAGATCGGACATGTTCAATGCCAGATCTCCAAGATCACCCGCGATGGCTCGTGGCAGATTGTTGATCAGGTTCACTTCCGCAACTGTGTCGGAAGTTGGTTTCTGTTCAACCACCCAAGCGGTCTTCACGGTATCGGTGTTTGAGAAGAAGCCCTTCTTGATGTCGTGATAGCGCACTTGCTTCAAAGTCATATAATCAGGCAGCTGATCGCTGATGTCCCTGCCACCTTCCTGTGCGCGAGCAAGGGTTTCACCCCAGTTCATTGCCAGATCACTAGGCTTTTCTACAAATGGAATATCGTCATTGCTGGCTTCACCTGTGGCCTTGCTGGTCAGGGCGGCCATCATTTCCGGTGAGCGCAAACCGTTGAAGATGAGCTCTGGATTGTACATGAGCTTTTCTTTTGAAAGGTTCCGCTGTGCCAGATCGGTGTTTTCGTCGATATCAAGACCATCCGTGTCTTCGTTCTGCGGGCTGTTGTCGCGCAGCTCGGCTTCAATGTTGAAGTAGTCACCCTTGGTGGTGATGTCGATATCAACCAGCTTTGCCCATGGCTGAGTTTCAACCCACTTCATGGTCTTGCGAGGACTGTTTGTCTGGGCGAGGTGGTCGTTGACCATGTTTCTTGCCATCTTTGCAAGGCCGGAAGCGGCGTTCAGTGCACGGTCGTTCTGTTCGGCGAGTTCATCAACGGCGGAGTTGACGGTTTCGCCAAAGCTGATGGCGGACTGCACATCATTGGTGGTGTTCAGGGCCATACCCAGCTGCCGTGCAACAGCCATGCGGTACTCAATAACTTCCTGTTCTATTTCTTCCAGCTTTTGTCGTTCACTGTCAGAAACGGCATTTTCCTTCGCATTGTCGATGGTATCGCTCATGGCCTTACCGAAGGCGTGCTGGCGATACAGTTCATTGACGTCTTTCACGAGGGAGTTGCCGAGCTTGACCATGTTCTGACTCATGAACACCAGCATTTCGCGGTGTGCTGGAGTCAGTTGTTTAGGATTGGAGTTAGCTGCATTTTGCAGGAACTCTGTGAAGCGAGGATCATCAGCCTGAGAGTCAAAGATCTCCTTGGTGACACTCCGGGATTCATCCTTAAGGTCTTTCTTCAGATCACGAGTGAACTGCTGCTTGACCATTTCATCAGCTTTTTCCTGAGGCATACCCAGAACATCTTTCACATGATGCTCCCATTTGGCAGCTGCAGGGTCAGCATAAGCTGTGGCAAGCGGATCTTTTAAGAAGGCTTCCCTCTTCTGCTGGAAGTCACGTAATCGACCCAGTTGCTCGCGAAGTGTTTCGGATTGTGGGAGGCCAATTTCCTCAAAGACAGCATGGACAGGACTAGGCTTGGAGCCATTTTGTCGTTCTGGAGGAGGAGTGTCGACGACGACATAGTCGCTCAAATCCGGTTCAGCAGTGCCATTGCGCTGGTCATGAGTGCCATTCACGCCGTTGGCCTGCTCGTTTGAGGCTTGCGCTGTCAGATTGGTTTCATCCCCTTCTTCCTCGGGGAAGTTCCAATGCATGTTTTGGTAAACAGCCTTGGCCCAATCGTGTTGTTCAGCATTCAACTTATTTACAGGCATGACACGTCTCCTGCTAACTAAGTTTTGTTATTGGCTAATAAAGTTGTGCTCCTCCTATCCGTTTATTTTAAGGCACGTAATCGACTTTAGTATAATAAGTTAAGACTGATTAAACCGCTCTGCTCAAATGCGATCAAGATCTTCATTTAGATCCGATTAGGCGATCACATTTTCCCAAAAACATCAATCACATCCGCTGATAGCGCAATCACAGACGCATTGCCCAATTCTCCTGAACTCAGTGGCCAGCCCCCTCAAATTTGCCTCTTATTTGAGGGGCTGAAACTGCCTGTTTGCAATGAAACCTGCTTAGGATCTGCCGAAACCGGAACAACTGGACCATCACGGATGTTGTATCTGACGTCACGCATGCGATTTTCTGATCTGAGCGAACAGCAGGTTCTTGCCCTTGCCATCTCCTCAGAAGAAGATGACGCCCGCATCTACCGCGGCTTCGCTGCCAGACTGCATGAAGACTATCCGGGTACAGCCGCCATTTTCTCAGAAATGGCGAATGAAGAAGACCAGCACCGCATCTCCTTAATCGAACTGCATCAGAAACGCTTCGGTGACACCATCCCGCTGATCCGCCGCGAGCATGTCTCTGGCTTTTACGCCCGCAAACCCACGTGGCTTTCAGCTCATCTGACCCTCGACCAGATCCGTCACATCTCTGAAAACATGGAGACCGCCTCACGGACCTTCTACGAGAACGCGGAGAAGAGAAGCACGGATGCAGACACCCGGCGCTTGCTGGGAGATTTGGCAGCTGTTGAAGCAAGCCATCAGGACAAAGCCCGGTTCTTGACTCAATCACACATGGAGACGGAAGCGGAGAGCGAGGATGAAACGGCACACCGCAAACTGGTGCTGACGCTCATTCAGCCGGGTCTCGCCGGATTGATGGATGGCTCGGTCTCCACGCTCGCCCCCGTGTTCGCCACCGCCTTTGCAACGGGCAACACATGGACCACATTTCTGGTCGGCCTTGCCGCCTCAATCGGGGCAGGGATTTCCATGGGCTTTACGGAAGCAGTCTCTGATGACGGGCAGATCTCTGGGCGCGGCCCCCCCACACTGCGCGGGTTGGCCTCCGGGGTGATGACGGCCATTGGCGGGCTGGGGCACACCATCCCCTATCTCATCAGCGAGTTCTGGATAGCCACGTCCATCGCGTTCTTTGTCGTGGCTGTCGAGCTCTGTGCCATCGCGTGGATACAGAGCAAATACATGGAAACGCCGCTCTTGCGGGCGACGTTTCAGGTTGTCCTTGGCGGCTCACTGGTGTTTGCCGCAGGCGTGCTCATCGGCGGGGGTTAGCTGCCCTGCTTTACAGGGACGCCCCACCTTCCTCGAACACATGCAGGAACTCGCGGTTGACTGAAACCGGCAACATATCCCCTTCACGCACAGTGATGGAGTGGTCCACCCGCATGGTCAGCGGATCAGAGGAGAAGCTGGTTTGCAGGTAGGCGAGGGACTCTGATCCCAACTCTTCAACCAGTTCCACCTTTGCGGAAAAGTCGCAGGCATCTGTGTCAGAGATACGCATGTGCTCCGGACGAATGCCGAGCGTGATCGCCCCATTGGCATGGGCCTTCTGTGCATCGGTGATGTTGAAGCCATCCAGTTGGATTGCACCTTGCTGTGCAGTTGCTCCGATGAAGTTCATAGATGGAGCCCCGAGGAACCCGGCCACAAACTTGTTGGCTGGCCGCTCATACAGATCAATCGGTCGGCCAACCTGCTCGATCACACCGTGGTTGAACACCACAATCCGGTCCGCAAGGGTCATTGCCTCGGTCTGGTCGTGGGTCACGTAGATGATCGTCGCACCAAGACGCTTGTGCAGGCGGGCGATCTCCAAACGCATCTGTACACGCAGGGCGGCGTCCAGATTGGAGAGCGGCTCATCGAACAGGAACACCTGCGGATTACGGATAATCGCACGGCCAATAGCCACGCGCTGACGCTGACCACCAGAAAGCTGACGCGGGAAGCGCTCCAGCAGGTGCGTGATCTGCAGCGTGTCGGCCACTTCATTTACGCGGCGCTTCACCTCATCCTTTGGCGTTTTGCCAAGGCGCAGGCCAAAGCTGATGTTATCCGCAACGCTCATATGCGGAAACAGCGCGTAGGACTGGAACACCATCGCAATTTCACGTTTGGACGGATGGGCGCGGGTTACATCCTTGTCCGCAATGCTGATCTGGCCGGACGTGACTTCCTCCAGACCGGAGATCATGCGCAGCATGGTGGACTTACCGCAGCCGGACGGGCCGACGAAAACGATGAACTCACCCTTTTCGACCTCAAGATCCACCCCATGGATGACCTCATGTTGGCCGTATGACTTCTTGATGTTTTTCAGTGACAAACTACTCATAATGTCCCCGATTATCCTTTCACGGCACCCATGGTCATGCCTTTGATGAAGTAGCGCTGGAAGAACAGGAATACGATCAGCGTTGGCAGGCTGGCGATCAGCGACATGGCGCCCTGAATGCCCCAGGCAACGGAGTATTGGCCCTTCATGAACACGAGTCCCAGCATGATGGTGCGTTTCTCATCCGACTGGGTGAAGATCAGCGGCCAGAGGAAATCGTTCCAGATCCAGGTGAATTGAAGCGTCGCCAGCACCGCAATGGCTGGCAGGCTGATAGGCAGCGCAATCTTGGTCAGCACCTGCCATTCGCTGGCACCTTCCAGAATAGCCGCCTCGCGCAGCGGGTTCGGCACGGTGGCAAAGAAGTTGCGCATCAGCAGGGTACAGATCGGGATACCCAGCGCAGTGTGCACGATGATCATCGGCCACAGCGTATCGATCAGCCCCATCAGGTTGAATAGACGGAACAGCGGGATCAGGATCACCTGCGGCGGGAAGAACATGCCCGACACCACCAGCAGAAACACCAGATCACTGCCCTTGAACGGAAGCTTGGCGAACACGTACCCCGCCAGCACACCAAGCGCGATGGAAAACGCCGTTGCCGGTGCTGCCACGAGGAAGGTGTTGAGCATGTAACCATGCACTGCCGGATTGCTCAGCACCTCAACATAGTTGCCCCAGTACATGCTGCTTGGGATCGCCCAAAGATCCCCGAGTGCGATATCCCGCGTTGTTTTGACAGAAGAGAGCAGCACGCCGAAGGTTGGCGCAAGAAACAGGATTGCCAGCGTAAACAGGCAGATGAAGATGACAACAGGCCACGGATTGAACCGCTTCGGCGCAACATAATCGCCGCTGGTGCTGCCCAGAGTAGCCGTATCAGCCATAGATCTCGTCCACCTTTTTAAGCTGTTTGAAATAGAGGCGAATGATGGTCAGCGCGACGAGGAACAGCACGACGGAAATGGCGCTGCCATAGCCCATCAGGTACTTCTTGAAGCTCTCGTTATACATATGCATGGCCAGCGTATCGGAGCTGTTGAACGGCCCGCCGCCTGTCATGATGTACAGAATGTCAAAGCCCTTCAGCGAGTTGATCACGCTCAGCGCAACGACCACCACGGTGGCTGGTGTCAGCAAGGGGAGGATGACGTGGCGAATGCGCTGCCATGTGGTTGCGCCTTCCAGCTCACACACTTCCAGCAGATCACCGGGGATAGCCGTCAGGCCCGCAAGATAGATCACCATGGACAGACCGGTTGCCTGCCAGGACCAGGCTGCGATGACCGAGTAAAGCGCGCTGTCTGGTTTCGCCAGCCATGCGTAGTTGAAACGGTCGTTGGTGACGTACTCGATGATAGTGTTTAGAAGCCCCCAGTCCGGCTGGTAGATCCAGACCCAGACCTGACCAACCACCACGGCAGACAAGCAAATTGGCAGATAGAAGATGGTTTTGAAGATCGGGCCACCGGGCACATGGCTGTCGATGAGCAGCGCCAGCGAAAGGCCAAGAACCGTTGGAAGCACCACCGCGATGGCCATCCAGATAATCGTATTTATTGCCGCAGACATGAAGAGGCGATCGGAAAACAGCTTCCCGAAATTCTCAAAGCCAACGAAATCATAGGTGTCACTGAAACCGTTCCAGTTGGTAAAGCCGTAATAGAACGAGCTTAGGAGCGGCCAGATGATGATCAGCGCGAATACGCTGAGGGGGAGCGCCAAAAGGGCAACGCGCCAGAATGTGTTGCTTTGATTCATACCCGTCTCAGAAAAAGCCTGCCTCAGATGTGCGCATATCCTGCTGCAAGACCAGCGATATGCTCGATGTTATAGAGGCAAGCCGACCGCAACTCTGTTGCGGCCGGCTCTGTTTGGATTGCAATGCTTACTCGGCAAAGGCGCTTGCAGCGCTGGCGTGAGTTTCATCCAGAATGGTATCCACGTTGGATGGGTCATCCATGAAGCGAGCGAACATGGACAAGCCAACTTCCGCCACTGGTGGAGGCGTGGACAGGTCATAGTTGAACGCGAAGGTCTGCGCTGCATCGATGGTATCGAGCGCTTTGAGCATCACAGCATTGTAGTTGGATTTTGCAACATTCACGTTGGCAGACAGAGCGCCCTGAATGTTGGCCCACTTGGCCTGCGCTTCCGGATCAGACACCAGATACTCAAGCAGCTGCTCAGCACCCTCAGGGTTCTTCGCGTTTGCGGAGATCACCAGACCGTCAACCGGACCAACCACAGCATTAGGCACACCAGCTGTCACTTCCGGGAATGGGTAGAAGTCATAGTCTTCACCCGGCTTCAGACCGATGGAGTTCCAGTAGCCGGTGATCCATGTGCCCATCAGGGTCATAGCTGCATCACCGCGAGCAACCTTGTCAGAGGCATCTGTCCAGCTGTCTGCGTTCGCATTTTCAACAAAGTAGCCTTTGTCGACCATGCTCTTCCAGAGTTCCATCGCCTTCTTCACTTCAGGATCGACATAAGAGGCTGTGCCGTTCATGAGCTTCGCGCGGTAGTCAGGGCCCGCGGTACGAAGGATCAGATAGTCAAACCAGAACTGTGCAGGCCAGCGGTTCTTGGAACCCAGCGCGATAGGGGTCACGCCGTTTGCCTTCAGCTTCTCACAGGCTGCGAGGAACTCTTCCCATGTTTTAGGAGCTTCCGTGATGCCAGCCTTTTCCATAACAGCTTTGTTAAAGAACAGACCGGAGTAGTGGTAGCCGAATGGCACCAGATAACGCTTGCCATCATACTTGGTTGCACCGTCCGCAACAGACTTGGCAACCACGTTGTCCAGACCAGCCTTGTCCCACATGCCGTCGATTGGGCGCAGGTCACCTGCATCAATGACGAACTGCGTGCGCGCACCAGCCCAGTAAGAGAAGACATCTGGCAGTGCGTTGCCCGCCGCACGCACCAGAATGCCGGTTTTGAAGTCTTCGTGACCGATTGGGCTGTCTTTCACAGTGATGCCGGACTTGGCTTTAAAGCCATCCAAAATCTCTTTCAGGCCTTTCTGGCCCAGCTCACCGGTGAAGTAGTGAGAAATGGTGACTTCGTCTGCTGCGAATGATGGAACCATGGATGCTGTCGCCATAACAGGCGCAAGCACCGCAGCAAGCAAAAGTTGCCTTCTGCGCTTATTCATATTTCAATCCCCTCCCAAGAGTTTTCATATGTTTTACAAAATCATTTCATCAATAAGTTGCCCTATGCGCAACAAAACTGAATATACGTCCCATTTCGCCGCGCATTTCGCAAAATGTCAAGCTTATTTTGTACAAAATACGTATACGGCCTCTTGCGCTCCTGTAAAACCTGTGTCAATTCTGAAGCCAGACGCAGGAATTTTGTTGCCCTATGTTTAACTTTGTGTAATTAGTTGTCCATATTTCAACTTATTCCAGCGTGTTAGTGGAGATTGACGTTGCGCCTTTTACAATCGCTATCCCGTGGACTTCAGACGCTCGACTACCTTGTTGAGCAGGCTAAACCTTTGCGGCTTACGGATATCGCGAGTTACCTTGGTGTCGACAAGTCCAATGCGACGCATATTCTGCGTACTTTGGTTGCATGCGGTTACGCTACGCAAGGGACTGACCGACGCTACGCAGCAAGCGAAAAAATGACCAGTTCCCAAGGATCTGGGCCGACGGCGGAGGCAATTGTCGCAACACGGCAGCAGTGGCAACCTGTCCTGAAACAGCTCACACGCGAGACGGGAGAGTGCTCGCATATGGCTGTTCTGGCCAGTTCGCAGGTCTGGTATGTGGATAAAATCGATTCTGAGCTTCCGCTCAAGGTCGACCACCCCATTGGCTCTCTTGGCCCACTGCACTGCACCGCCCTTGGCAAGGCCTTTCTGGCCTTTGGTGATGCAGAGGCAAAGCAGGAGCTGAAGCAGTTCACCCCTGCGACCCTGACCGACCATAAGGCACTGGCAGCCGAAATATCCAAAAGCAGAGATCGCGGATACGCGATTGACGACGAAGAATTTACCTCCGGCATCCGCTGCGTGGCGGGACCGGTTTTTGATGAGCATGGGGTGATGATCGCCGCGATCGGCGTGTCAGGACCGACAGTTCGAATTAATGACAAGCGATTTGAGGAGCTCGGTGCGCTTGTCGAGAAAATGTGTTTTATGAGGGAGTAAGGGATGGGGAACCAGCCGGTTCGCGTTGCCATTCTGGGCACAGGTCGTATTTCGGATTTGCATGCCATTGAGTATAAGCAGAACCCGAAAGGCAATATTGTTGCCTTGTGTGATCAAAACGTAAAGCAGGCCCAGTCTCAGGCAGAGGCATGGGGGATTGATGACCCGATCATCAGTGACGACTACAAAGAGATTCTGGCGCGACCGGATATCGATCTGGTCGAGATTCTGCTGCCACACCATTTGCATTTGCAAGCCGCGCTGGACGCGATCAACGCTGGCAAAATGGTCTCTCTGCAAAAGCCCATGTGCATGAACATGGAAGAGGCCAACACGCTGGTAGAGGCCGTTGACGGCTATGATCGCCCTTTCAAGATCTTCGAAAACTTCATCTTTCATCCTCCTGTCCTAAAAGCCAAAGAGCTGGTGGATGCAGGCGCGATTGGAGACCCGATTTCCATCCGCATCAAATCCAATCCGGGCAAAAGTAAAACCGCCTGGAAGGTGCCAGCAGCAGCCAATGCGTGGCGGCAGATGAAAGACATGGCTGGCGGTGGTCCGCTGGTGTTTGATGACGGTCATCACAAGTTCGCCCTTGCCTGGCACTTTATGGGCATGCCGTCTGACGTACACGCCTTTATCGGCCAGACCGAAGTGTTCAAAGGCATCTATCTGGACGCTCCGTCCATGGTCTCTTTCCGCTTCCCGGGCAACAAGATCGGCAATCTGGAAGTTGTTTACTCCCCTGAGCTGGAGATCGCGACCAAGCATTACGCACAGGATGACCGGGTTGAGATCACCGGAACGCGAGGCGTCCTCTGGATCAACTGCGGCCATGGCTCCATTGGAGATCCGGCACCACTGGTGCATTACCGCGAAGGCAACGTCACCGAGTACCGCGATATCTATGCGGGCTGGGAGCAGAGCTTCGTCAACTCCACACGCCATTACCTTGATGCAATCACCGAGGGCGGCGACCCCATTCTAACAGCGCGGCAGGGCCGTGATGTCTTAAGCTTTGCGCTGGCGGCAGAAGAATCTGCACGCACAGGCCAGACAATCAGCTTCTAAGCAGCGGGAGTACAGAGATGTCTTTATCTGTTCCGGGCAGCATGCAGGAGCGCGCCAGGTGGCTTCAAGCCCAAGGCGGACTGGAAGCTGCCATCGCTGCAGGTCATTTTGCTGAGCAGGTGACCATGACGCTCTCTGAAGCGCTGGTTCTGGGCCTGATGCGGCAAGGCGTTACCAAGTATCTGGCAATCTTCGGCCACGGCTCCACAGAGCTGGGAGAGGTGCTGCGCATCTATGAGGATGCAGGTCTCGTGCGCACATGGCAATTTCGCAATGAGGTCGAGATGGCCCATGCCGGCACAGCGCTGCGCTGGGTTTATGGCGAGGTGTGCGCGGTGGTGACTTCCATCGGCCCCGGCGCTTTGCAGGCTATGGCAGGTTCTCTGGCAGCTGCCTCCAACGGCATCGGCCTCTATCACATCTATGGTGATGAGACGACCTATGGCGAAGGCTACAACATGCAGCAAGTGCCAAAGCCGCAGCAGGGTCTGTTCCAGCAGATCACCTCGGCTATGTCACAAGCCTACACGCTGCACACGCCGGAAGCTCTGCGCAATGCTCTGCGTATGGGGGCCAGCTGCGTCTATCATCCATTCAAAGCAGCCCCGTTCTACCTGAACCTGCCGCTCAACACGCAGCCTCAGAAACTGGATATCCGGCTGGACAGCCTGCCGACTATTCCTACTTATGAGCCGACCATTCCTGCAGCAGACCATAATCTGCTGGAAGCCGTGGAACTGCTGAAGTCCACGAGTAAAGTCGCCATCAAAGCAGGGGGAGGTTCTCGCCCCTTTGCGTCAGAAGTTCGTGCATTGGCTGAAGCATCTGGTGCAGTGGTGGTGGAAGCTCCGGGCTCACTGGGCATCCTGCCAGATTCCCACCCCCAGAACATGCATGTGGGTGGCTCCAAAGGGTCCATCAGCGGCAACTATGCCATGCAGGAAGCTGATCTTCTGGTTGCCATCGGTTCGCGCGCCGTATGTCAGAGTGACTGCTCCGGCATGGGCTGGCCCAAAGCCAAACACGTCATCAACATCAACGCCGACCCGGTGGATGTGCAGCATTATGCCCACACCACGGCTTTGAACGGCGACATTGGCGAAGTGGTGAAACTGCTGCTCTCAGAGCTCTCCAAAGGCGGTGTCAGCAACAAAGCTGAGTGGCTAAAAGACTGTGCTGCCAAGAAGGGCGAGTGGACTGCCTTCAAATCAGACCGCTACGCCGCAGGCGCGATTGACGACCCGGTCTGGCATCGCGGTGTGATGACCCAGCCTCAGGCCATCAAAGCAGCAGCAGACTTTTGCAAAAAGCACGATGCCATCAAGTTCTTTGATGCAGGCGATGTGCAGGCCAATGGCTTTCAGGTGGTGGAAGACGACCGTGTTGGTGAAACCATCACAGAAACCGGCGCCTCCTACATGGGCTTTGCCGTCTCAGCTCTCATTGCAGGCGGTGTCGCAGAGGAGGGCAGATACTCTGTCGCCTTCACCGGAGATGGCTCCTTCATGATGAACCCGCAGGTGCTGATTGATGGCGTGGAGCATGGCGTGCATGGCACGGTCATCATCTTCGACAACCGTCGCATGGCCGCCATTAGCCACCTTCAGCTCGCCCAATACGGCAACGACTACCGCACCAATGACGGCGTGGCTGTCGATTACATCGCCATGGCCAATGCGGTCGAGGGTGTGCAGGCGATCTCCGGCGGTCACAGCGCGGAAGATCTGGGTGAAGCTCTTGAGAAAGCCAGAGCGCATAAAGGCCTCAGCGTGGTTCATGTGCCAGTTTATCACGGCGAAAACCCGATTGGCGGCATGGGCGCTTATGGCAACTGGAACGTTGGCAACTGGTGCGATGACGTTCAGAACAAATATTTGAAAATGAGCATTTAATCATGACAGATGCGAAACTTCTTATTGGTGGAGAGTGGGTGGCAGCCAGCATTGGTGACACCCGCGATGTGCACAGCCCGGTCACCGGCAAAACCATCGGCACCATCGCCGCGGCAAGTGCAGACGACATTGCCTCTGCGTTGAAGCTGGCGAAGGATACCTTCCCGAAATGGGCAGCGGTTCCGGCATGGGAACGCGCCAAGGTTCTGCGTAAAGCCGCAGATCTGATCCGTGAACGCACGCAAGACATTGCCCGCGTGATGAGCACGGAAACCGGCAAGCCACTGGCGGAAGCTGTTGGCGAAACCGGAGCAGCGGCGGATCAGTTTGAATGGTACGCCGAAGAATCCAAGCGCATCTACGGCCAGACCATTCCGGGCCGCAACGCAGATGAGCGGCTGACTGTAAACTACCAGCCGGTTGGCCCGTCTCTGGCGCTGTCCGCCTGGAACTTCCCGGCGCTTCTGCCAGCCCGTAAGATCGCAGCAGCTCTCGCGGCTGGGTGTACGGTTATCGCTCGTCCGGCTTCCGAAGCAGCAGGCCCGTGCTTTGCCATTGGTCAGGCCCTGATGGACGCTGGCCTGATGCCGGGTGTACTGGCAATCCTGACCGGTGACAGCCGCACACTTGCACCAGCCCTGATCAACGCACCAGAGATCCGCAAAGTGTCCCTGACTGGTTCCGTGCCGGTGGGCAAAGACGTGATGCGACAGTGCTCAGATGGCATGAAGAAAGTCACCATGGAGCTGGGTGGTCATGCGCCAGTGGTCATCCATAAGGACTTTGACCCGATTGCAGCGGCACAGAAACTGGCCGCCACCAAGTTCCGCAATTGCGGACAGGTCTGCATTTCGCCAAGCCGGTTCTATGTGCATTCTTCCATCGCGAAGGAGTTCGCGGAAGAGTTCGCCCGCTACGCCAAGTCTCTGGTGGTTGGCGATGGTCTGGAAGAGGGCGTCACTACTGGTCCGCTCATTCGCCAGCGTGCCGTCGACCATGCACTACGCCTGACTGAAGATGCCATCGCCAAGGGCGCCGAGTTACTCGCAGGTGGCAACCAGCCAGAGAACTTGCCAGAGGGTAGCTTCCTTGAGCCGACGGTTCTGATGAACGTGCCGGATGAAGCCGCGATCATGATCGAGGAGCCTTTCGCTCCGGTCGCGCCGATCTCCACCTTTGATGATGTGGAAGACGTGATTGAGCGCGCCAACAACACACCATTTGGTCTGGCTGCCTATGTGTTCTCCTATGACAGCGCACTGGCAATCAAAACCGCCGAGCGGCTGGAAGCAGGCATGGTTGGCATAAACGAAACACTGCTGGCAACTGCAGAAGCGCCGTTTGGTGGCAACAAGGAAAGTGGCTTTGGCCGTGAGGGCGGTTCGCTCGGCATCATGGATTACCTCGTGCCGAAATACACCCGCCACCTGCTAATCTCCCGAGACATCTGATGAGCAAAAAAGTACAGGGGCTGGAAAACGGCCTGACAAACTATGGCGACAAGGGCTTTGCCCGTTACCTGCGCCGGTCCTTCGCCAAGTCCATGGGTTACACGGATGCCAGCCTCGATAAACCAATCGTTGGCATCTGCTACACCGAAAGCGGTTTTAACAACTGCCACCGGCATTTCCCCGAGATGCTGGAAGCCATCAAACGCGGCGTGCTGGCTTCCGGCGCACTGCCGGTGCCATTCCCGATCATGTCTCTGGGCGAGGTGTTCCTAAGCCCAACCTCCATGGTCTATCGCAACATGATGGCCATGGCCGTGGAAGAGATGATCACCGCACAGCCAATGGACTCCGTTGTGCTGATGGGAGGCTGCGACAAGACCGTTCCGGCCCTGTTGATGGGCGCGGCATCTGCTGGCAAACCAGCCACCATGGTTGTGGCTGGGCCCATGATGACTGGCCGTCACAAGGGCGAACGCCTTGGCGCATGCACCGATTGCCGCCGCTTTTGGGCGCAATACCGTGCGGGCACCGTGGATGAGCCGGAGATCAACCAGATCGAAGGTCGACTGGCGACGACTGCAGGCACCTGCGCCGTGATGGGCACCGCAAGCTCCATGGCTGTAATTGCCGAAACCCTCGGCATGATCCTTCCAGGTTCTGCTGGCATCCCTGCTGTCCATGCAGACCGTCTGCGTAATTCTGAAGAGACAGGCGTTCTTGCCGCTAAAATGGCTCTCTCAGAAAACGCGCTGACGCCAGACAAAATCATGACCCGTGAAGCGGTTGAGAATGCCCTGCGCGTTTTGCTTGCCGTTTCAGGTTCCACCAACGCGATCATCCATCTGACAGCTGTTGCTGGTCGCCTGGGTATCGACATTTCACTGGACCGCATGAACCAGCTTTCCGATGAGACACCCGTGGTGGTGGACCTGAAGCCGGTTGGTCAAGGCTACATGGAAGACTTCCATTCTGCTGGCGGATTGGACGGGGTTCTCGAGGCGATCAAGGACAAGGTACACCGCAGTCCAATCAACATTGAGGGCGTTAGCCTTGGTGAGCGTTTGGATGCGCCAAAGGCTGATCCGATCGACCATAATGTAATCCGCACTGCTGACAATCCGGTTGACCCACAAGGCGGACTGATTGCACTAACAGGTTCATTGGCACCCGAAGGCGCAATCCTGAAGCGCGCGGCTGCAACGCCTGAGCTGCTGGAGCATGAGGGCAGGGCGGTTGTGTTCTCTTCTCTGGAAGACCTCGCCAACCGCATCGATGACCCTGATCTGGACATCAACGCCGATGACGTAATGGTGCTGCAAAATGCAGGTCCACGCAGCCCATCGGGCATGCCGGAAGCTGGTTATCTGCCAATCCCGAAAAAGCTGGCCCGCGCTGGCGTAAAGGATATGGTCCGCATCTCCGATGCCCGCATGAGCGGCACGGCATTCGGAACCATCGTTCTGCATGTTACGCCGGAAGCGGATCTCGGCGGACCATTGGCTCTGGTGCAAAACGGCGACCGAATCCGCCTCTCTGCAAAGAGCAAGAGCATCGATCTGTTGGTTCCTGAGGACGAGCTGGAGCGCCGCCGCGCAGCCTTTACCTCACCAAACCCGGAACCAGCCCGCGGCTACAAGCAGCTTTATCACAACACAGTTCTGCCAGCGACAAAGGGCTGCGACTTCGACTTCCTTCAGAAAGTTTGAGGCCTCTCACAAAGCACGTGAGCAGGGAAATCTCTGCTCACATTCACTCACCGAGCCTTAAGCAGGTTCCACGTGTTTAGACGAGCTGGCAATAGTCCGCAGGTTGCTCACTTCCGGAGATGTGGGCGAGGCCGCTGATGGCAGACGAACACCCGGCAGCGTACACACATCCAGCATTTCCTTCACCACCCCGCTGAAGCGGATCCACTCGACCACATCGCCAGTATCCAGATTAACAATCTGCACACCGCACCATGGGTCGGCATCCCTTCTCTTCAACTCATCATCCAACGGCAGGCCCTTGAACGATCCATCACGCGGAAGCGAGAGCCCCACGATGGCATGGCCATTGTGGAATGAAAGCCCGCGCGCGAACCCGGGCAGGAAGCAAACTTCCTGAAACGCCCCGCTCGCCGTATCCACCCAGCCAAGGTGGCCTGTACCTGAGTTTACCACCCACAACTTACCCTGATGCCAGCGTGGAGAGTGTGGCATGGAGAGGTTCTCTGTCACCACCTCATTACTGCGCACATCGATGATGCAGCCACCGAGATCTCGTCGATCCCGCCAGCCATTGACCACATCCGCACGGCTGACCATGGTCACATAGGCCGGTTTACCTCCGCGGAGCGCAATGCCATTGAGGTGACACCGATCTTCCGCCGCAAGTTTTGAGATGAAGTCCGGTGTCCACCAAGAGGCGAAGGAATGTACCGGATGCAAGGTAGACAGGCAGGAGTACATAGTGTTGGCAAAGACGATGCTGTCATCCTTCAGTTTCACGATGTCATGGATGTCCAGATCACCGGTCGTGTGCGCCACACGGGGCACATAGTACTTGTCTGCATCACCAATACGCTGGTTCTCTTCCAGAATGTTCTCAAAGCGAATGACCTGATTGGCGGTCGCGAGGATCAATGTCTGCGGTTCCGCCCACAAGCCCATGGCGCGATTTGTGCCCACCGCATGAAAGTGAATGCCGCCGCTGGGTTTCACGCCCACCAAAAACAACTGTCCGGTCTGGTAAGAGGAAAGCGCCAACGATACCTGATGGGTGCTGAGCCATGTTGCCAACCCACGTGAGCAGGCGATATCACCCGGCCCCAACCGAACCGGCGTTTCTGTTGCTTGTCCGGCTTGTTCTGATGCAGCGCTCATCTCATCCCCTTATGCATTGCGAGATTAAGCAACTATAAGGGCTTTGCGCTGCCCAAACCTCAGGCAGATCTTGGGGTTGGACATGTGTGAGCATCAGAACCTGATGGTGAAATCCAGCTCGATCACGTGGATCGTCGCGTTGTCACCAAACTGGCCATTGTACTCCGCATTCAGGAAGAGGTTTTCCGTCGCCCGCGCATCAATCCCCGCTTCCAGCTCAAAAGCATCTTGTGAGATAGGCGCACCATCCACGCCGAAGGCCGTGCTGCCACCAAAAGCCAGCAGCGCTGACGGGTCTACATCCCCATAGGCATGTCGCCAGCTGAGAGATGCGTTGACGTTGACCCAATCAAGAACATTGTAAGCGCCCCTCACACCCAGATTGGTGAAGGTGCTATCAAAACTGCCGCCTTGTTTCGTGAGCGCTGCAATGCCGCCATCCTCAGTGAACCCGTCTGTGCGCACATCGATGTAAGACACACCAAAGAATGGCTCAAACACAAAGGCATCAATCAAAGGAAACTCGTAGTTCGCCTCTGCATAGAATTGCCAGCCGCGTCCGTTGTAGCTGCTGTGCTCCCGCTCATCGATTGTAGAGAAATCAACCGTCCTTGCCCCTTCAAGGAAGTGCCAGTTGTAGATACCTGCCAGAACGAAGCCAACGTCCTTCACATCAGTTTCACCATAAATCCCGATGGACCATGTGGTCGCTGACCCGCTGGACGAGCGCGCATCCTGTTTCACATTGGTGCGCCCGTATCCACCCAGAACACCTGCCAGGAAGTTGTCATCAAACTCCCGATCATACCCGAAGAGCAAGCCGCCCAGACTGTTGTCCAGAGAAGCCGTATCACTTGTGCTGAAGGTGTTGGACCACGCCCCATAACCGATGCCCCACAGACCGTTGCGGCGCTCTTTTTCTGGGTCGAGCGGATCCTGTTCAGGCGCGAGAGACGCTGAGATCGCACCCAGAGAAGCATCTGCATTGCGGATGCGGTTGTTGATCAACGCCATGCGGCGGTAGTTGTTTTCAACCAGCGCCCCTTGAATAGAGGCATAAATCTCCCCGGAAAGATCATCATAGGCCGCTTGGGCTTGAGCTCCGTTAGAAAGCCCTAGCACTGCCTGCGGCAAGGGGTCTGAAAGTGGCAGACTGTCCAACCCAACACAGGCTACGGAACGCTGGTTTTCATTGCCTGCCAAACCGCAGAAGTTGTTGGCCAGCGCAGTTGCCGTCAGCGTGACGGCGGTCGCTCCATAGTTCAGTTCCCAGTCGATAAACAGGGTATCGACCACACTATCAAACGTACCCGTCACACCTCCTGCTGCATCCACAATGGTGAACGCACCAACCGGCGCAAACGTTGCCCCGCTGGTCTGCACCACACCACCATTCAACGTGGCCGTTCCAGAGATATCCAGTGTATCACTCGTCGTCATATCCGCATTGAAGGTGACCATGTAGGTCGAAGAGGCCTCATTCTGGAAATCGCCGGTGATATCCGTTTCCTGAATATTGGCATCCCCGCCGGGCGAGAGAATCCCGGCGTTTGTCAGCAGATTACCCGCTCCTAGAATGACTTCAGCCCCGGAGTTAAATCGCGCGCCACTCAGGTTATTGAAGGCGTTGGTCCCGGCATCAAGATCAATGCCATTAGTGGAGGTCAACGTGCCGGAGTTGTTGATCGTGTCATCTCCGGTTCCACCTTTGATATCACCCACCACGCCTGAGACTACGTTGGTGCCAGAGAGCGTGAAGGTGGTGTCCCCGACTGTTTGAATATTGATACCAAACGACTGCGCATCGATTGTGCTGTTGGTCAGGTTGATCTGAAAGCTACTTGCAGGCGCAAGGCCATCTGAAATCAGTATCCCATCCGAGTTTGTGCCATTCGCGTTGATCGTCCCGCTGTGAGTCACAGTCGCAGTGTTCTCGGAGTACACCATGATGCCATGCGCGGCGCTACCGCTTGTGGTAATGGTGCCATTTTGGTCGATCGTCACGGTTCCAACACCGCGAGCACGCGCAAAAATACCACGCGAGTCATTGCCAGCGGTGGTCAGCGTTCCAACATGCGTGATCTCGACATCGCCCGTCCCATCAGACCGTGCAAACAAAGCTGTACTTCCTCCGTTTGCTGTATCGACATTACCGGTCTGCGTAATAGTTATGGCACCTGTACTGCCACCTTGCGTGGTGGCGTAAATCCCTTGAGCATAATAATTGCCAGTGGTGGTGATATCACCAGTATGGGTGATCGTAATCTCTTGAGACAAAACAACTTCAATGCCCCGGCTGTAATAACCATCCGTTGTAATATCGCCGCTCTGTGTAACCGTCACTGCATCAGCGTCTCTCACCTCAACACCAGAGGCGTACTGGCTTATTGTCTGAATATCGCCAGTGTGCGTGAGAGAGACGTTCCCGCCGTCTGGGTCCACCTCAATTGCGTTTCGGCCGTCTGTCGAGATGAAAAAATCACCGGTATCACTGTTGATCGTGATGTTGCCATTGGAATCAAACTGAATGCCCGGCAGAAAGAAGGAAGGCGTGATGTTGCCAGTCACATTTTCAATAATCAGATTGGTATAGGCTCCACCCGCGCCGCCCTGAACATCCACCCCAACGGACAGATCGCCAGAACACGTCACCGTTGTCCCACTGATCTGACACTGCGGCTGCGGGGAAACCGACTGCGCTCTTGCCGGAGCGATTGCTGCAACTGGCAGCGCAATGAGAGCTGTGGAGAGGAGGAGGGACTGGTATAGCCTACTGGAAGATACCACTCGCTGTGACTTTACTGATGTGACGGTGCCGCGCATTTAAATCCTCAGACTACAGAACTAAGGCACTTAAACTTCTCGAAGTACGCCGAGCACAAAACTCTACCCGTCAAATTGTGCAATGTATGCCGGGCAGTTACGCTTGGACCACTCAGACAGTTTCAACGGGTGGTTCACCGCAGAACGCCGGCCAAACGAATCCAAAAACAAAGAGTTAACGTCTAGGCTGACCATGGACCCGACAGGTCGCAATCTTTGAAAATTGGGGGCACAGGTTCAGTTGGATTCAACTAACGATGCGAAGTTGAGATTCTCGATGAATCAAGTTGTCGATCTTGCCGTTTTACGCATGCAGCACGCACTTGATTGTCGAGACTAAAATCAGGAAAGCAAATCCAGCGCATGATCCTCAAAACCGACTAAGCGTATAACATCCTATAGAAACTAGGATTTTTCCAGTTTCGGTGGAAAGCCATCTAAACTTCGCATCACATATCGGTGAGGGTGCCCAATCAAAACAATCGATAAAGCATTCATTAACGCCTCCTCAGCTAGGGGATCTCCCTTATATTTGCTTAGGGGAGAGCATTGTGTCGTTTCTAGGAAGAGTTGTAGGCAGTCTGTCTGCTGCCGTTGTGTTGGGGCTCACCGGATCTCCTCTGAGTGCTGCAGACATTAATTCACTCAAAGAACAGTATCGCCGACCACTGGAAATCCCGTTTCCAGACAGCGCGCCTTACTCACCGCAGATGGCGACGCTTGGCAAAATGCTGTTCTTTGATCCGCGCCTGTCAGGCAATAAAAACATCAACTGCGTCAGCTGTCATAACCCATCGTTTGGTTACGAGGTTCCGGTGCCCACCGCTGTTGGATCCGCCAACACGCATCTGGGACGTCAGGCACCCACCGTGCTGAATGCCGCCTGGGTCGCGCCGATGTTTTGGGATGGCCGCGCAGAAACGCTGGAAGAACAGGCTGCTGGTCCAATCACCAATCCGGAAGAGATGGACGGCAAGTTCGAGACCATCGTCGAGGTCCTCGATGAGATCCCGGGCTATTACAAGTGGTTCGGCTCTGTGTTCCCAAATGAAGGAATTACGCGAGACACCGTTCTCACCGCCATCGCAACGTATGAACGCACCGTTGTTTCTGGTTGGGCGCCGTTTGATCGCTGGGTCGAAGGCGATGAAGGCGCGATCTCCGCTTCCGCCAAACGCGGTTTTGCATTGTTCAACGATAAGGGGAACTGCGCGCCATGTCATACCGGTTGGAACTTTACCGACAACAAGTTCCACGACATCGGCACACCGACAGAAGATATCGGTCGCGGGCTTTATGAGGAAGACAATCCGAAAGCCCAGTTTGCCTTCAAAACTCCGGGCCTGCGCAATCTGACCTACCGCGCCCCGTTTACCCATAATGGCAGCATTCCTGATCTGGAAACCATGATCGCCCACTACAATGCTGGCGGCATTGAGCGGCCTTCCCGTTCTGAGCATGTGCGTCCGCTGGACCTGTCTGAGCAGGAAGTGGAAGACCTCAAGAACTTCCTCGTTTCGCTGACCGCTGAGCGCACCGAAACGCCAATGCCAACGCTGCCGAACTAAGGGCCGGAATCCATGACCATTCGCTACAAAATCTTTATTCCGATCCTCAGTCTCATCATCGTTGCAATGGCCCTGATGGCCTTCCTCGTCTGGCAAGCAGCAGAAGGCCGCGAGAACCTGGGGCGTGTCACACTCAAGGCGCTGGAAGCACAGCGGCTTTCCTTCACCATCGTGAATGACTTTGAGCATGCCAAGGAAGTCGTTGATACAGCACTGGCAATGACGACTTTCATCGAGCCAGAAGAGTTCCACCGCGAGTTCAATGATATCAACGCATCTTTGGGTATGGACATTGAGCAAACGCTTGATGTGGCGCTCAATGATGAAATGCGACAGGCCGTTACCTCTGCGCAAACTGCCTTTAAGAACTGGAGCAAGGACGCAGCAATCCTGCTCGGCATCACGCCATCCCGCATGATCCCAACCAAAGAGAAGATCGAGCGCCACAATCAGGCTCTGCGCAGCTCCATCAATGCGATTGTCTCTTCCACCGTCTCTGCGAGCCAATCCGCTCTGGCACAGGCCAATGCGGATGCACGCCGGGTGAACATCATCTCCCTCAGCTTTGCGTTGGTTGTTGGCCTTGCCGGCCTTGGCTTTGCTCTGTGGCTTGCGAATGGTCTCAGCAAGCCAATTGTGGCCCTGACCTCTAAGATGGGTGAGCTTGCTTCCGGTGCCGTGGATGTAGACCTCAATCTGGCGGCCCGCAAAGATGAGATTGGCAAGATGCAGGACGCGGTGATTGTGTTCCGCGAAAACGCCATTGCCCGCAGGGATCTGGAAGAACAAGCGAAAACAGAACGTTCCCGTGAGTTGACCCGCCAGCAGAAGAAGGAAGAGGTCGTCGAGCAGTTCCGTGTGGTTCTGGAGCGAAACGTCTCCATGCTTTCCAACCAGTCTATGGAAATGCGCAGTTCATCTGAACGTTTGTTTGACGTGGCCAATCAGGCAACCCAGCAGGCGAACAGCGCTGGCGAAGCCTCTGCGAGCGCCTCTCAAAACGTGGAAACGGTGGCTGCAGCGGCAGAAGAACTGGCAGTTTCCATCCAGAAGATCTCCAACCAGTCCACGCGCGCCAATACACTGGTGGCATCCACCTCTCAGATCGCACAGAACACGGACAACGAGGTCATCGCACTGGCTAAGTCCGCCGAGCAAATCGGCACTGTGCTCAATCTGATCCGTGACATCGCTGAGCAGACCAACCTGCTGGCTCTGAACGCGACTATTGAAGCTGCTCGCGCAGGTGATGCAGGCAAGGGCTTTGCTGTGGTGGCAACTGAGGTGAAGACACTGGCAAGCCAGACCGCCCATGCAACTGAGGAAATCTCGGCGCAGATCAACGGCATCCAGAGCTCAACCCGCAGCACGGTAGAAGCCATTGGCTCTATCACCGCCGCGGTGAAGGAGATCAGCGAGCTGACCTCGTCTATTTCTGATGCGGTTGAACAGCAGCAGATGGCGACAGCGGAAATCGCAGAAGCTGTTCAAGCCGCTTCTGATGGAACCGCCAAAGCGGCCAGCAACGTTGTTTCCGTGAGTGGTGCTATCAATGAAACCACCACTGAGGCAGGTGCAGCCAATCAGTCTTCCGCTCTGCTGGAGCAGGTCACCAACGACCTTTCTGCCGAAGTCGACAGCTTCCTCGTCCGCATCGCAGAAGAAGAAACCACGCTTCAGGCTGCTTCAGCTTAATTGGCTTGAGATTAACCGGGCTGTCCATTGGGACAGCTCGGGCACTTTCCAGACATCCCCTTCCGCTCCCAAAACCCAAAATCCACCTGTGTTACAAATCTGTACATTTTTTGGGTTGCGTGAACTTCATATTAGAATATTAGAAAGTAATAACTAACAAGTCACAGCAGAGGTGGTCCTGTGACCCATCACAATGCGCCAAACAAAGATTTGCCTTTAGAAGACACTGGCATTTCTTCTATTTCTGGTAAGGCACGCAAGGGCTTGCCGTTCAAGCGGATCATTCTGCTCATCCCTGTTTTCATCGCCATCATGTTCACTGGTGGAGTCATGGGCATGTACTTCCAACCCGCTGGCCTACGCCTGTTCTATGAAATGACGGGCCTTGAACCGGGGGGAGGAAGTGATCAGAAAATCGCTGTTCCCATCAATACAACCGTTACACCAGAAGACATCAAAGCGCTGGAAGCAGGTGCTGTCGTCGCGCTTGGCAAGTTGATCCCGCGGGACGGCGTGTCAACAATCGCTCTGCCATTTGGGGCAGGGGATGCCCGCATTGCGGACCTTCCCGTTTCAGTCGGAGATTGGGTTAAGAAGGGTACTATCCTGGCATCCCTCGACAATCGTCCGTCTTTGGAGGCAAGTGTTGAAGCAGCAAAAGCTGAGGTAGCAGTTTCTGAAGCCTCGCTCAGCCAAGTTCAGCTTTCCATCAAAGCCAGTCAGGTTGAGAACGAAGCAGACCTGAACCGTGCCAAAACCAATGCAGATCTGGCACGCGCCGAACTGGAACGCACAAAGTCCCTGTTTGCTCGCAAGGTTGTGACAGAGGCTCAACTGGATCGCGCAAAGGCGGAAGCAGAAAGCGCGTTACTAGATGTAGCCCGCAAAGAAGCGACGCTCAAGCGATACAGCAGCACGGCGGATATCTCTCAGGCGGATGTGGAACTTGCCAAGCGCAAGCTTCAGTCCTCTCAGATCGCTCTGCGCACAGCTGAAGTAAATCTGGAGAAATCCATCGTTCGCGCGCCCTTTGATGGCACAGTTCTTGACCTTCTGGTGCAACCCGGTGAGCGACCATCTTCTGCGGGTCTGATCGAGTTCGGCAACACCCGTGAGATGACCGCTGAGATGGAGATTTACCAGAACCAGATCGGTCGCCTGAACATTGGTGATGCGGTGGTTTTGCGGGCCGAAGCTCTGGCGCAGGAACTGCGTGGGACATTGACAGAGATCGGCCTGATTGTAGGTCGCCAGAACATCATCAGCGTAGATCCAGCTGCAAACACCGATGCACGTGTGGTGACGGTTGTCGTCACACTGGATGAGACATCCTCTGAGCTAGCAGCAAACCTGACCAATCTGGAAATCCTCGGCTACTTTCAGCCTGCATCTGAGAGGGACACCAAGTGACCCGCTTTCTCACATGGCTGCTGGGCCGCTTGCCCATAGGCTGGTTGCAGCTGACACACAATAAAGGGCGCTTCGCTGCGGCTCTGGCGGGTGTTGCGTTCGCCAACGTGCTGGTGTTCGTGCAGCTCGGCATGATGGGCGCGCTGACTGGCTCTACACTACAGCCCTACGAGCTGTTTGAGGCGGATATTCTCATCTCTGCCTCCGATGCCAAATCTCTGACTGAAGGCGGTAACGTCGCCCGCGTGCATATGTTGCAAGCGCTGACGGTGCCGGAAGTGGCTTCAGCTGCGCCGGTTTACATCACCAAAGTCGACTGGCGTGTGCAGGAAGATCAGATTGCAGGTTTGCAGTTGGTGGGTCTTCCTATTGAAGCCATCGACTTTATGGCACCTGTGCTGCGGCCTCAGTTCCTGCAATTAGCCCTTCCGGATACGGCGCTGGTTGACCGTAAGACACGAGGTGGGACGGAAGAGTTCTTCAACTCACTCTCACCAGAAACACCCGCAATCTTTGAAATGAACAACCGCCAGATCAAACTGATCGGCACCTTGCAAATTGGCGCCGGTTTTAGTGCTGACGGCAATCTGGTTATGTCCGACCAAAGCGTCCTGCGTTTGTCTCCTTCACGCAGTTCCGGCGCACCAGACCACATCCTGCTGAAAGTGCAACCCGGCGCCTCTGTTGAGCGAGCTGTTGAGCTGCTGAAGCAGGTTCTGCCGACAGATACGCTGAAAATCAGAAGCTTTGCCAAAGCTGCGGCAGATGAGCAAGCCTACCAGACCTCAGAAAAGCCGGTTGGTATCATCTTTGGCTTTGGCACCATCATTGGCGTGCTTGTAGGGATCGTCATTGTTTATCAGGTTCTCAGCACAGATGTCGCCGATCATCTGAAAGAATACGCCACCTTCAAAGCCATGGGCTTCAGCCAGGGTTTCTTCCTCGGCATCATCTTTGAGGAAGCCATGATCCTTGCCGTGCTTGGCTTTTTCCCCGGCGCACTGGCAGCAACGGGCATTTACAAAATGCTGGCGCTGAAGTCCGGACTACCTGTGGGATTAACACTGGCTCGTGCGCTGATCGTATTTGTTGGCACACTCGCGGCCTGCGCCCTTTCCGGAACCATCGCAACACGTCGATTGGCACATGCTGATCCGGCTGATCTGTTCTAGGGGGCTGCATGACATACACACCACACGCCCCGATCAGCGTTTCTGGCCTCAGTCATTGGTTTGGTGAAGGGGAAGCGCGCAAGCAGGCGATCTTTGACGTCAACTTTGAAATCGAAAAAGGCAGCCTGACAGTGCTGATGGGGCCATCAGGTTCCGGCAAAACAACATTGCTGACTCTGATGGGCTGCTTGCGCGACGTACAAAAAGGTCAGCTTTCCTTACTAGGTCATGAGCTGCATGGCGCGGATGAGACCATGAAGATCATGCTGCGCCGTCGTCTTGGCTTTATTTTTCAGGCCCACAATCTACATGAAAGCCTGACCGCAACACAAAACGTGCTGATGGGCCTTCAGGTGCATCAGAGCGGAGTGAAGGCAATAGTAGATGCTGCGCAACAGGAAAAAGCAGCCCGGCACATGCTGAGTTTGCTGGGACTGGAAGACCGGCTCGACTATCTGCCAGCTCACCTTTCCGGCGGCCAAAAACAACGCGTTGCTATTGCACGTGCTCTGGTTTCCTCACCGGATATCGTGTTCGCGGATGAACCCACAGCGGCACTGGATAAGGACACTGGCCTGACCGTGGTCGAGCTGCTGAAGGAGCTGGGCGACAAGCGTGGCATCACCACCGTAATGGTCACTCACGACAACCGTATCCTGCAACTGGCGGACCGTATTCTGACCATGGATGAAGGGCATCTGGTTGAGGAGGCTGTGCCCGCATGATCTCACCAACTGAAACATGCAGGCGCCCGTTACACCTTGCGACAAACTATTACAACATTCCCATTGAAGCGTTGTTTTGCTCATCTATTCTCAGCGAAGACAAGCACAAACGCGGCTTATACGGGCATATACATAGATACAGCAGGAATACATAAAAGATCCGATCTGATCTTCAATCAGATGAGAAAACTATATTTCCAATAAGACAAACAAAACCAACCAAACCTCATCAATTACTTTCCAATCACCAAACACGGAGAAATCCATGCGTAAACTATTGATCACCGCACTGGTCGCCATGACTGCAACAACGGCTTATGCAGCCGATGCCAACAAAGAAGACGTGGTCGACGCACGCCGCGCTTACTTCACTCTGCTTGGCCATGACATGGGTGCACTGGCAGCGATGGCCAAAGGCGAAGTTGAGTACAGCGCCGAGAAAGCAAAAGCAGCTGCAGGCAACATGATGACAGTTGCAAGCTACAACGCAGCAGGCCTTTACATGCCAGGCACCTCAAACGCTGACCTGCCAGGCAAAACCCGTGCTCGTCCAGTGATCTGGGAAGACATGGCTGGCTATCAGGCCAAAGGAAAAGACTTCTATCAGGCACTTGTTGCACTCAACGAAGTCGCTGGCGAAGGCCGTCCTGCACTGGGCAAAGCACTCGGCCAACTGGGCGGCACTTGCAAAGGTTGCCACAAAGAATTCCGCGCAAAGGACTTTTAAGAAATGACGACTGCGAGCACTGATCATCCTTTGGAAACGCAGGAGAAAAAAGGCACCCGTATCTGGGATCTGCCGCTGCGCCTGTTCCACTGGCTCTTTGCAGGCTGTGTGGCTGCCGCGTGGGGTTTGGGCAAGTTCGGGCCCGACATAATGACGCTGCACTTCTGGTTTGGCTATGCAGTGCTCGCGCTCATTGTGTTCCGTCTGATTTGGGGTTTCATCGGGTCAGAGACAGCCCGTTTCTCAAGCTTCATTTATAGCCCCAAAGCACTGTTCTGTTACATCGCCAAACTGCCAAAACGGCAGGCAAGCAACTGGAAAGGACATAATCCGCTCGGCGGCCTGTTCGTTTTCCTTTTGCTGGGTGTCATCGGAGCGCAGGCGGCGCTAGGATTGTTCGTGGATCCAGAAGACTACATTAATGTCGGGCCGTTCGCCTCGTGGGTGGGCATCGACAGCGCCCGCACCGCATTGGCGTGGCACGGCATTCTGGCCCGCGCAACGCTTATTCTGGTGATCCTGCATGTGGCAGCTATCTTCTTCTACCGTTTCTGGAAGAAGGAAGACCTCGTCACACCAATGATTACGGGTCACCGGAAAGCCAAGTGATTAACGCAAATTTTCAGGCCGGAGCGGCAACATCTGCTCCGGCTTTTTCATGACTAAGTCGCCTCTGTTTCTCGCGCCTGAGCCGTGCGTTTGATCGGAGGCTCTTCGATCGGGTTCTTCTCCATCATCCACGGCTTGTAGCTCATCTCAGGATTATCCGCTCGCTTGAACACACTTGGATGAACATGCGGCTGCCCACGCTCTCGTGCGTTTAAGTCCAACCTCGGCCACGCACGCTGCTTCACTTTGTAGATGTACTCAAAGATACCCTCACGCGGGTTATGGATGGTACCGGTTTCATCCGGGTTCATCTTGGCACTCACCGCTTTACGGCTGCCGTCGTGAATGCGCAGGCCATTGCGCTCAGCATGCTCCAGCATCCAATTGAAGGTGATGTCAGAGAGACGGGAATCCTCATAACCACCCCCAACATCCGTATGCACACCTGCAAACCACGTCTGCTGCATAATCTGGTTGGGAGCTGTACTCTCGTTCCACAAAACGGGATGGAACACCTCACGCTCGTCATCAATGGAGAGCGCGTGGTAGGCATTCTTCACCGCTGCGGGCAAAGTCAGGTCATGGAACTCGTGTTTGAAGCCGGGGAGTTTGTTGATGGCAGCTGAAAGCGGCTTCCATGGCAGGCCGAGCGCCGCAACGGTGTCCCACACGCCGATAAACTCAATCTCCGCCCACATGTTGTGGTGCTTTTCACGAAACTCCTGCGCCTTGGCCTTCCTCAAATGGCCATCACTGATCTGATAGATCTTGTAGGCTTGGTCGATCAGCTCAGGGCGGGATTTCGGGAGGATGCCAAACATCTCGATAAAACCTGCAAGGCTCCGCACGGTGGTGGCGCCACGGCTGAAGCCAAACAGGTAAATCTTATCCTTCGCCTGATAGTTCTCGAAAATGAACTGGTAGCATTCCTTCAGGTTCTTGCTGATGCCAAATCCCGTGGCATTGCCCAAAAACCGTGTGAGGCGAGAGCGATGGGCTTTGGTCCCCAGACCACGATCATAGAACAGCACCTGTCGCTTGGTTCTGTTTTCGCAGATTTTGAAGAGCTTATAGACGTTCGTATCCGGACCATCGCCACCCTCTTGACCGGTCCCGTCTGAAAACACCACTATGTTCTTCGCCATCGCCACCTCCCAAAACTGCAGGCCAATTAAACCTAACGAGCAATCGCAGGTAAGTACAGCTTATGCGGGTATCCACACCTCATGCACCCCGCATATTCTCATGAGCCAGACGTAAAGAAGCCCGGAGAGGGGGATCTCCGGGCTTCTTCTAGAGAAGAGAGGGATCGGATGGAGGTGGCCGTCCTAGCCCTTATGCTTCTGGCAAAAAGGCCAGCCCCTCTTCTTTCAGGTGGATGAAGGCTTCTGTGCCTGTTGGAACCACAGTTGCACTCAGGTTGTGATCAATGGCGAACAACTTGCCCATACCAGTGTTGAGGGAGTACTGGATCTGGTTGCCGAGATAAGCTGCATAGGAGACGCCAGCAGCAATACCATTGGTCGCATTCTGAGATACGGAGATTCCTTCCGGACGGATCGCCAGCTTTCCATGCTTGCAGGCCGGACCGGAGTAAGGCAACACAACAGATGCCCCACCAACATTCAGCGAAACGGTGCCTTCGCCGAAACCTGCAATTTCACAGTCCACCACGTTTGCGTCACCAATAAAGTCAGCAATAAACGCTGAGTTTGGCTGGTTATAGAGCTCACGTGGGGTACCGGACTGTGCAATCTCTGCTTTGTTCATCACGATGATGCGGTCAGAAACAGCCATTGCTTCTTCCTGATCGTGCGTCACATAGACAGCAGTCAGACCTAGCTTCTGCTGGATCTCGCGGATCTCTTCACGCACGTGACGCCGCAGCTTCGCATCAAGGTTAGAGAGCGGTTCATCCAGCAGCAGAACTTCTGGCTCCAGAACCACAGCACGGGCAACCGCCACACGCTGCTGCTGACCACCGGAAAGCTCGGATGGAAGGCGCTCACCGTAGCCAGCAAGACCAACCATTGCCAAACCTTCTTCCGCTTTGGCTTTGGCTTCCTTGGCTGGCACCTTGTTGACGCGCAGACCGTAAGACACGTTGTCGACAACGCTCATGTGCGGGAACAAGGCGTAGGACTGGAACACCATAGAGACATTGCGGTAGGTCGCAGTCAGGTGAGTGACATCCTTGCCGCCGATGTAGATGGTACCTTCAGTAGCGGCTTCCAGACCTGCGATGAGACGCAGGGTGGTGGTTTTACCGCAACCACTTGGCCCCAGCAGAGTGACAAGCTCACCCTGCTGGATTTCCAGATTGAGAGGCTTCAGTGCGGTGACAGAACCGTATTTTTTGACAACATCCCGGAACTGTACAGAGCCTGCTTTTTGCATAATAGACATGATTTACTCCAGAAACTCTAGGATTAAGCTGAAGCCAGCTCTTTGTTCTTGTTTGAGGTTTGCAGACGGTTCTGACGGCGCAACTTGCGCTGCCCAATGACGAGTTGCAGCAGCAAGATTGCCACAAGCATGGTGATGATCAGCACGGAGGAGTACGCGATCGCGATGCCGTACTCGCCATGCTCAACACGGCCTACGATGAACGAGGTTGCCATGTTGTGGCGTGCACTCACCAGGAAGATCACCGCACTCACAGAAGTAATGGCGCGAACGAAGCTGTAAGCCAGTGCTGCGAGGATCGCCGGCCCCATCAGTGGCAGGATCACTTTGCGAACGGTGACGAAGCTGTTGGCACCAAGAGTGATAGAAGCTTCATCAAGGCTCTTATCCAGCTGGGACATTGCCGCGATACCACCACGCACACCCACTGGCATGTTACGGAACACGAACACGATGATCAGGATGATGCTGGTGCCGGTCAGCTCGATTGGTGGTGTGTTGAAGGCCATAATGTAAGCCACACCAATCACTGTGCCCGGAATTGCAAAGCTGAGCATTGTGCTGAACTCAAACAGGTTCTTGCCAGCAAACTTCTGACGCACCAGTAGGTAAGCGGTGAGCAGGCCAACAACAGCAGTCAGAGGAGCTGCGATAGTGGAGATGGTCAGCGTGGTGAAGTAGCTGTCCCATGCCACACCGGTCCAGCGAATGCCGTTGTTGAAGCTAACGGAGAACGCACGGATGTAGTGATCCAGCGTGAAGGTGTTGTCGTAACCCCAAAGCTTCACGAAGCTACCAAACACAATCATAGAGTACACAACTGCGGTGAACGCTGCCCAAGGAAGCGCGAAACCGTAGCAAGCCCACTTCAGAGCCGGGTTCAGCGGAGAATGCTGGCCAGAGTCAGCCTTACCTGTGACCGTTGCGTAGGATTTCTTGCCGAGCCAGAGACGCTGCGCGATGAAGGCAGACAGGGTGAGCATGAGCAACACCACAGCAAGTACAGCCGCACGGGATGGATCAGCCACAGCACCCACAATCGCGAAATAGATCTCGGTAGACAGGACGTTGTAGTTGCCGCCCAGAACCAGCGGGTTACCAAAGTCAGCAATACTTTCAATGAAGCCCAGTAGGAAGGCGTTTGCCAGACCCGGGCGCATTAAAGGCCAGGTGACGTTCTTGAACGTTTGCCACTGGGTTGCGTTCAGCGTCTGAGAGGCTTCTTCCATGGATGGGCTGACGCCCTCAACCACTCCAATCAGCACAAGGAACGCGATCGGCGTAAAGGAAAGCAGCTGCGCGAGATAAATGCCGGAGAAGCCGTAGAGCCACCGGCTCTTGGAGATGTCGAACATCTCATGCAGCACATCTGTCACTACACCAGCACGACCGAACATAAGGATCAGCGCAAGACCAATCACAAAGGGAGGAGTGATGATTGGAATGATGGTGAGAACGCGCAGCAGCTTTTTCGCAGGAAACGCGGTTTTGGTCGCGATCAACGCAAAGGCGAGACCGAGAAGGGTTGTACCAGCACCGGTGAGCACTGCGAGGAAAACGGAGTTCCATGCCGGTCCGCAGGTCTTGCCGCCAGCGAGACAGGCAAGGCTCCAGATATCGCTGGAGAAGAAGCGGGTAAAGAAGGCAGTAATATCAAAACTGCCATCTGATGCTTCAAAAGCGCGGATCAGGATTTGAGAAACCGGATAGAAGACGAAGGTCACGACCAGTGCAATGATGAGGCCGATACTGCCAACGATGAACGCATCACCGCGGCCCTGACCAAGACCTGAAATACTGGTGGTGAGGATGAAGAGCAGAGCGCCAGCGGTGAGCATGGCACCGGCACCAAAGCCAATCTGTCCAGACGCAGCTGAACCGAAGTTAAGCGCATCATTGAACAGTTCAGGGCCGGTTCTGCCAATTGCAAAGCCCTGCGCAAACAACAGAACGATGCCTGTAATGGACAGAATAACAAGGGCTTTTGCACGGGTGCGTTCATCTTTCAGCACGGCAAACGACAGGGCAATGCCCACGAATGCCAGTGCCAATGGAACAAACCACCAACGGCTATAAAGCAGAGCTTGGAAGAGGGCAGGTGCGGCGTCTTCGCTGAGGAATTCGCTGAACAACCAGCTAAAAGACCAAAAGCCGCTATCTACTGAGTACCAGGGAAATATGCAAAATCCCACTATTCCGGCGGCGAGCCAGAGCGCAATTGTCTTTCGCATGATGTTGATCCGAGAGTTTTGTATTGGCGCAAGCGCGAATACGAAGCAATGCATGTAAGGGAAGGGCGGACGGATCCGCCCTTCAGCGCTTGATTTACTTAGTGAGAAGCGTTTTTAACTTCTTCGTTCCAGCGCTTCAGAAGACGTTCACGAGTAGAACGCTCACCGTATGTTGCAAAGTCATAGTCGATCAGTTTGATGCTTGCCAGATCTGGGGACTCAGGAGCAACAGATGCTTTAGAGTTGGAAGGAACCTGGAAAGATTTCACTTCTACAGAACGGGACTGAACGTCTGGACGCAGCGCGTATTCAACAAACTGTTTTGCCAGCTCAGGGTGCTTGGCACCTTTGATCACACTAACAGCACCCACTTCGTAACCGGTACCTTCACAAGGTGCCACGATCTTCAGCGGGAAGCCGGAACCTGCCAGTTTAACCATGTCGTGCATGAAGCCGATGGAGATGGTGGTTTCGCCGCGAGCAGCAGCTTTACTTGGTGCAGAACCGGACTTGGTATACTGGTTCACGTTCTTGCCGATTTCAGTCAACAGACGATAAGCTTCGTCCTCGCCAAACAGCTGAACGAATGTTGCCAGTTCAGTGTAAGCGGTGCCAGAGCTGTTCGGGTTCGCTACCTGAATTTCACCCGCATAAGCTGGGTTGGTCAGATCTTTCCAACAAGCTGGTGCTGGCAGGCCGCGCTCTTCCAGAACTTCAGAGTTATAGGCGATGCCCAGAGCGCCTGCGTAGATGCCTACGGTGCCACCGTTGGAGATCTTGTGCATGTTGGATGCCCAGCCAAGCAGCTCGCTGGTGTCAACGCCAGGATCTTGTGTCAGGCCTTCAAACGCTGCGATCAGGTGTGGATCGCCGGTGCCGCCCCACCAAACGTCGATTTTAGGGTTGCTTGCTTCTGCACGCACTTGGGCGAGCGTTTCGCCAGTGCTCTTACGAACCATCAGAACTTCATTGCCGGTTTCTTCCTCAAAACCGCGAGCCATCAGTTCACACCAGTCCTGCTCTGCACCGCAGACCATGTTGAGTTCTTCTGCAGAAGCTGTTGCAGGAAGTGCAGCAAGGAGGCTAACAGCAGCAAGACCACCTAAAAGAGCGTTTTTCATTATCTTCTCCCAAGTTAAAACGCATGTAAGTGTAACAACTTATAAGTACACCCACATCATCACGTAACTTGATTTGAAAATTACATGAAACATCACAGGAACGCTTATGATTTACCGTTAAGTATGTTCTCATTTAGCAGATATATATTTTAAATGTTACATTTATTACAGAAATGAGTTACATATGAAATATTAGAATTATTGATGACAAGGCACTTTCCCGTGCATTGTCGCCGCAATCTGAAGAAAATCAAAAACGACCTCCGAGTATGCGTCTGGGAGCATGGTACGGGTTGCGAGGAAGGTTACGTCAATGACCGAGAGTTGGGATAGGTCACCCTCAAAAGTAGCTGTCGTCGATGATGATCCAGCTATCCGTGAGGTGTTGCAGGAGTTGCTGCACGAGTATGGGTTTCAGGCACTGCCGTGCCATGGGAGCAAAGACCTTATAAATCTGAAGGAACTGGAAAGCCTTGATCTGGCAATCATCGATCTGAAACTGGACGGTGAGAGCGGCATGATGCTGGCTCAACGCCTGCGCACGTCCTATGATTTTCCAATCATCCTGCTGACTGGCACCGGCGACGAAGTAGACAAGATCGTTGGACTGGAAACCGGTGCCGATGACTTCTTGATGAAGCCATTCAATCCGCGTGAGCTCATTGCACGCATTCGTGCGGTTCTGCGTCGTTACAAACGCAACGTCCCGGCAGAACCTGAGCCCAATGTTGCTAAAGCACCAGTTCCACAAGCTTCAAGTGCTGGGATCATTCCACTCGGCGACCTCTCCTTCATTTGCGATGAGCGGCGTTTGCTGGATACGAACCTGCGGGAAATAAACCTGACAAACTCCGAGTTGCGCCTGCTGGAGTTCCTCATTGAGAACCCAAACCGACCAATTGACCGGGTGGAACTACTGGAGCATCTGGGTGGCGATCTCTCTCGCTATATGGACCGCACCGTTGATGTGTTAATCCTGCGTTTGCGGCGGAAAATTGAAGCTAATCCTTCCAAGCCAGTCTTTCTGCAAACCCGCCGCGGCAAAGGTTATGTCTTCGCGCTGGAAGATGCGGCTGTAGATCTGCCATGACCCTACTGCCTCAACGTGTGAAAGCCCTGCTTTCCATCAAAACACGCCTGCTTGCAGCCATCACGCTGCTGACCTTCGCAACTTTGTTTGCAGGGTCCATCGCGTGGTATTGGCTGGATCAGGCCAATGTGAAACTCGTTGGGCATTATCAGAAAACCATCGAAGCCATTGCAAGTTCCCTACAGCTGGCTAACAAATCTGCTGGTCTGGTGAGTTCGGCTCCGTTCATTTTGAACCTTTCCTCCGTCTATCAGATTGAGAATGAAGGCTCCCGGTTGCTGGTGGAGTTGAGCAAGGCTGAACAGCAGTATCGCGATAACTTTCCGCTATCTCGTCAGGAAGGAAGCCTTGGGCGGTTCCTGCCAGAAGTGCAGAAGAACCTCTCCCTCATGCGCTCTCAAGTGGCCGTGCTGGTCAACGCAGCTCAGCAGATCAGCGAGTCCGAAGATCAGGTGCGCCGCGTTCTTGTAGACCTGACAAAGATGGAACGTCTGGCCGTCAAAAACTCCTCCACGTTTTACCAGAGTGCAGAGGAGCGCAAAGCATGGCAAGGGATTGGACAAGCTGCCAATCTGTTGATCTCTGCAGCCCATGTCACCGATTTCCTCAGCCTTGGTGAACTGCGCCGCCGCTATCACGTGCAGATGGCGGATCTTGATGGGATGCCAGCGCCAGAAGTTCAGCAGGCAACACAGACACTGAAAGCCATCGCCGAAGATGAAACAGGGCTTTATGCCACCCGCCATCTGGCTATGGCTGGGCAGCTGGAAGCGCGCAACGCTCTTTTCAAAATCAAATCCAGCGCTCAGACAATAAACCAGCTTGTTGCCGAATTTGTGCGTCTGTCTGGCGAAGAGATCGCCAAGCAGCGACAGGAAACCTACTCCTACATCTCCAGCGCCCAGCTCGTCGTTCTGGTCACCGGGGTAGCCAGTATCATTCTGGCCTTGATTTCGGCGCACTACATCGCCGGATACGTTACCAAGAACATCAACCGCATCTCCCGCGCCATGTCCAATCTGGCAAAGGGAGATCATTCCACCGTACTGCCGCGTCCGGCCAGACAGGACGATGAGATCACACGTCTGCTGCACTCCTTCCGTATCTTCCGCGCCAACTCCATTCGCTTGAGACGCATTTATGGACAGCTGCAGCGCAAGACGGAGCTGTTTGAGACCACCTTCAACTGCATCGCTGAAGGGCTGGTGTTGACCAACGACTCGTTGGATATGACAGCCTGGAATCCACGCCTTGCAGAAACTCTCCGCATCAAAGAAACCGACATCAAAGCGGCAAAGGACATCCGTATCCTCATCCAGAACTCAGGCTTTCGCTGGAAAGACGCGAATGTACGCCCCCATGGCAGCCGCTTCCGGTTCGCTGAGTTGATCCATGATGATGGTATCCTGATCGAAGTGCGTAAGAGCCCTCTACCGGAAGGCGGCGCTGTCTGGTCATTCTCGGATGCAACAGATCGCCATTTTGTGCAGGAGCAGGCGCGACAAAAACAGAAACTGGAGAGTCTTGGCCAGCTGACAGGTGAAGTGGCCCATGACTTTAACAATATCCTCACCAGCATCTCTGGCAGCGTGGGCATCATTGAGCGCAAGAGCGACAAGCTGATTGATCTAAGAGGGAACATCCAACGCATTCACAGCGCTGTGGAGATGGCCACCAACCTCACACAACGTCTACTCGCCTTCGCTCGCAAACAGCACCTTGAGCCTGAGGTTATTGAGATCAACCATCTCATTGAGAGCGTCGCCGAGATCATCTCCCTCAGCGTAGATGAGCGGATCATTTTAACTACGGATTTGCCCGAGGAAGAGACTTACGTCCGCATTGATCCTGGCCAACTGGAGAGCGCTCTGCTCAACCTGTGCATCAACAGCTCGCACGCGATTGCAGAGGATGGCACCATCTCCATTCGGGTTGAGGTCAATGGTGTGGAGAGCGTCTCCATCAGCGTAACAGACAATGGCTGCGGTATGGATCAAGAGACGCTGGACCGAGTGTATGAACCGTTCTTCACCACCCGCAGAACGTCAGCAGGCTCTGGTCTTGGTCTGAGTATGGTGTTCGGCTTCATCAAGCAATCCGGCGGTGAAATGGGCATCACCAGTGAGAAAGGGGAGGGCACAACAGTCACACTCGTCATCCCACAGGCGCCGGTCGATGAGTTGGTGCCCAACACCGCAATCACCTTTGACAAGCCCTATCGTATTCTGCTGGTTGAGGACGATCTGCAAACCCTACTACGCGCAAAAACCATGCTGCAGGAGATGGGTTTGGTGTGCATTGAGGCTAACAGCTATGGTTCGGCTAAGGTGCTGATCGATAACGGAACGTTCTTTGATGTTCTGTTCACTGACGTTCAGCTGGAAGACGGTAAAACCGGATGGGATCTGGCCGAGGCCAGTATCAAAGCTTGCGCAGACCAAAAGGTAGTTGTCACTTCAGGTCGCTTCCCCAAAGCGTTGGAACCGGAAGGCGAAAGCCTAGAAAAAATCACCCGCCTCGCCAAGCCTTACACCAAAGAAGAACTCGCCGAAGCGCTGCACCAACAACTGCAACGCTTCAACATGGGCGGCTTCACAAAGCACTGAAATCAATCAGTGCTTGTCTGCTGACCAGATCGCATCAATGAACTGATGCTGATCTGTGCTTGCGTTATTGGCATAGGCGGAGAGGACCACGCATCTGTTATCATGACAGCACTCCGTGTCACTCATGCAGGTGCGAGCAAACTTGTCCGCTGACACCTTCTTTTCAGTCAGCTCATATCGCTTCGGTTCAAGCAGTTTGGTTAGGAAAAGCATCGATAGTTACCTCCTACACATCAACGTTTTCTCGAAAGACAATTGGCAGAAAGTGGATCAGGTAGAGCCCGAAGGCCAACGCGAATAAACTCCAGGCAATCTGCATAACATCCAGATCCGGCACGAGGAGCGGTCCGAGAGAGCGAACCAGACATGCTCCAATGAGAGACAGGATCGCGACACCCAACACCTTGGGCAACCGCAAGGAATAGCCTGCGTGACGCAGCCCTGCGATGGTCAGAACCATGAATGTCGCCAAGGACAATCCGCCGATAAAGATCATATGTTGCCCGGAAACATAAGAACCAGCAGACAACGCTCCCAGCAGGCCACCAGCTTCCAGAGCAAAGCCTATACCGAAGAACCAGTAGACCAGATAAAGCGTTTTTGAGAACGGGGTTCTTAAGGATCCCGCCTGATGCCAATCCTGCAGAACATTCAAAACCGCACACGCAGACGCCAGTGCTAACCATCCTTGCAAGGCATCCGAAACACCCAACACTTTGGCGAGCGTGAAAGCTGAAATGCAGAACAGCGCCGCGCGTCTCATTGGCGGACGAGGAATAAACACCGCACCATCTTCACGAGTTAAGAGCGCATCATTCACGATCACCATGGAGACCGGTGCCAGAGCGGTCAAAACCATCAGTACGAACGCACCTTCAGCAATCGCAAGCCCCTGATTAAGCACGCCAAGCTCGGTATACTCCCAAAAACAAACAAGCTGTGCAGCACAAAGCATCAAAACGGGCCACATGAGGTGACGCATCTTTGCTCGCAGCAGTCTAGGTAACACCACGACAAGCAAGGCTGCAGGGAAGAGAGCCTGTATGCCGAAGACAATGGCACTCGGGAAAATATCGAGCGTCCAGAAAGCCACTCGGCCTGCCAGCCACAAGGCACCGAGGCCAGCGAGTTCAGCTCCAGCTATCTTTGGTGTGTTCGACCAGGAAGGCACGGCTGTCGTCAGAAAGCCTGCCATTGCACCAGCGAACAGACCAAAGAACATCTCGTATTGATGGAACAACAGCGGGTCAGCATCAAAAGGCACTGGCAGAACATCCGCCAGAACGAGGCCCCACATAGCGATGGAAAACAGTGCATAGAGCGCCGTTAGCGGGAAGAAAACCCGAAACCCTTCAGAAAAAACAGGAGCATCGAAAAAGGAGGCTTTATGCTCTGGCATACGTACAACATCAGTCATACCAGCTTCTCCCAATTGCTCATGTTAAACAGGCTAGCGATGCGATCATCTGCCAACAGACCTGCCTCCAGATCCATCAGGTTTCGGCGTGTACGCTCAGAACGCGGCAATGGCACTTTGTACTCTTTGGCAAAATAACCCGGATCCGGCGCCATTATGAGAACGCGATCACTCAAGGCCAATGCTTCTGTCACATCGTGAGTGACCATCAAAACAGAGCACTGTTTCTGATCTACCTCGTGCAGCACCTGCCGATAAAGGTCACGACGGCGACCAATATCGAGCGCGCTGAATGGTTCATCCAGAAACAGCAGATCGGGCTCCACCGCCAAAGCACGAGCCAATGCTCCACGCTGGCGCATACCGCCTGAAAGCTCTGAGGGATACTTGATCAGATCATCCTCAGAAAAACCCATGGCGTAAGCCACTTCACGCGCCTTTTTCATACGCTGAAACTTAGTTAGCTTCTGACCCTGCAATCCGAAGCTTATGTTATTGAGCAAGCTCTTCCATGGCAGCAGCCTGTGCTCCTGGAATAGGATTGCGGCACGCTTCGACGAGTTGGAGATCTTGCCTTCACTGGCTTCAATCAATCCAGCAGCAATGCGAAGAAAAGTGGACTTTCCGCAGCCAGACGGACCGATGATGCTGACAATCTCACCCTTTGCAAGCTCCAGCGTGCACGGTGCCAGTGTCTGCTGCAGCGGATGGTATCGGTGATCCTTCACCGTAACGGACAGGACTGATGGTTTTGGGTCGACTGAAGTGTTTGGCACGACAGAGAGCAGAGGAGCAGTTTCAGTCGGCATGCTTCCAGCCCTCCACATAGTCTTTGACAGGGTTCAGCAACATGCCTTCGATCACCAGCAACAGGCCTACAACAACCACGATCCATGCCATGGTGGAGGCGGTGTCGATGTTTACGCGTGCTTCTGCCAAACCAGCACCTATCCCACGGGTGCTGGAGAGCAGCTCTGCCATCACCACCACTTTCCAGCTCAACCCCAACGCTGTTGCCCATGCCGGAAAGAGGTAGGAAACGATCTGCGGCGCTTGCACCTGCCAGAACCGCTGTATCAGCGGCACATGAAAGCTCTGTGCCATTTCGTCCAGCTCTTTCTCCCGCATCCGCACGCCTTGTAAGGCTCCGGCGAAAATGAGCGGAAGCGTGGAGATGAACACGGTGAAGATCGGAGTTCCGTCGTCACCTCCAAACCACAGCAAAGCCAGGACGATCCATGCAATCGGAGGGACGCCGAGAGCAACGGTAATAAATGGCTTACACAGCAGAGAAAGCGTGTTGGACCAACCGGCAATCAATCCAAAGGAGATGCCGAAAGCGCTGGCCAGCAGGAAGCCAGCGAAAGCGCGTTTTGCAGTGATCAGAATATACTCAAAACCGGAAGGCAATGCGACCAGATCAATCAGCCGGCCAAGTGCTTCCATAGGTGCGGGTAACACCAGAGAGCCGAATGCCTCAAATCCAATCTGCCACAACGCAAATATGAGAAACACACCGGCAAGTGTGCCCCACCCACTCCAAAGTTTATTGAGCAGCGTTGATAGCATGTGATGGATCATGAGGCATTTTCTCGTTGTTCTTTAAAGGGCTCAGCAGACCAGTTGACCGTAACCTTTGAGCGGCCTGCCGAGCCAACTTAGCTAGAGATAGAAGTCCGCGCTTGGAAGCTTCCCGCCAATGATGGAAGGATTCTTCTCTGCCAGAATGGAGTAGAACTGCTCCAGCTCTGCCTGAATGTCTTTCGCACGTTCTGTTGTCAGGTGCGTGTGCGGCACCGATTTGGCGATCACTGGTGCGGGAAGCTTAATGTTTTCGGCAGCGACTGCCGCTGCTTCCTTCGGATTTGCCTTAACCCATTCGGTGCCTTCAATGCAGGCCTTATGGAAACCTTCAATCAGCTCTGGCTGCGCATTCAGCAGGTCTTCATGCACCATCATGCCCGCCATCGGGAAACGGCCTTTGCCGCCGGTAACAGAAGCCCATTCACTCGCCAGATCGATTGACCGATGGATCTTCTTGCCAAGCTTTTTGCCTTTCACCATGCCAGCTGTCGCTGCTGGTTCTGGCAGGACACAATGTTTGATGCGACCTGAAAGCAGGAGCTGCAGCGCCTCAAACGGTGTGCTGACATAATGCAGCGTGTAGTCTTTGCCTTCAGTCAGGCCGTTCTGCTGCATAACGCGGCCAAACACGAGATCCGGCATATCATTTCGGAAGAACATACCGATCTTCTCGCCCGCCAGATCAGCCGGAGCCTTTACGGAACCATCATAGCTGAGCACGTAGAGCATGCCCCAGGTCATGATGTTGAGCATCTTAACCGGTAGGCCTTTGTTGGAAAGGTTCGCTGCAACATAAGATGGAGTGCCTGCCAGTTTCCAATCTCCAGAAACAAAGCCTGCACGTAAAACATCTGGTGACTTATAGACGGAAAAATCCACCTTTGACGTGTACTCAGACAGCAAACCTTTGTTGGCAATGTAAGAAAGCACAACAGATGGACCGACCGGAGGCCCATAAAGGGATAGGCTTGGCGCAGCTGCATTTGCCATGATTGGCAAAGTTCCGCCAATTGAGGCGGCGGCAGCAAAGCCAGCAGAATGGCTCAAAAAAGAACGACGTGTGATCATTACGGGGCTTCCATCGAAAAGGGATAGAAAACGGGCAGTTCGCAAATGCGAATGAGTTGCAAGAACTGTAGATCACGTTCCCGGGCGCTCTTATTTGACGAAAGTCAATAATATGAGATTTTAACTCATATTAAATCGTGCAATGCTCCAAAATCTCCAAAACAGAACACGCGCAGGACAAGTTTTATCCTGCGCGCACCAAAACTTAGAGACCTGCTCCTAAGAAAACATCTTCATCGTTTTCTTAAGCTTCAACTTTTGGAAGAAGTTGCTATTTCCAGAAGGGAGGCGCTTGGTGACGAACTTACCCTCGTAGGCATCAAAGTGATGATACCAAGGGGCAGGTTTCAAAGGCCCGCGACCAAGCAGCAACTTCACGGCCTGCGCACCGACAACACCTGCAGCCAACTGGCACCCAGCAGCCGTAGAGGGGCCGCGCTCCTCACTCAGGTTCAATTGAGAGGTATCAACCAATGAATGGCGGTGTAACGCACTTGGGGCAAGACCGAGCAGGAACTTGAAGTACTGATGCAGCTCGTCTTCACCTTCAAACTGGAAGTAGTCCTCAAAGCTCATGCCATCAGGTGTGAAGCATAGATAGGCAGTCCCCATACCAAGAGGCGCAGCAGTCACAGCCGGAATACCAAGTTCACGACACTTCGCAAACACTTTGCGTCGCATGCCAAGCACGAAGAAATCGAACCCATCAACGAACATGTCCACGCCTTCCAGGAAGGCATCGATATTCTCATCTGTTACTCCGTCAGGAAACACACGAAGATCCGCCTCCGGGTTGATGTTTCGCACTTGCTCGGACATCACCGAGACCTTCGGCTCCTGAAGTGTGCTGACGGTTGCGCCAATCTGGCGATTGAAGTTAACGATATCGAAGTGATCAAAATCTGCCACGCTGAACGCGCCAATGCCCAGGCGCGCCAGCGTAACGGCATGGATGCCGCCAACACCACCCATTCCGGCAATGGCAACCCGCTTGCCTCGAAGCAGTTGTTGCTCCTCTTCAGTGACCCATCCAATGTTTCTGGAAAATGCAGCTTCATAGGAAAATCCGGCGCTTGCGACCGGTGATACCTCAGGAACTTGGGATGCAGCTAAAACAGTCAATGCCTTCCTCCACAAATAAAACGTGAATTCAATCCAAGTGCTCAACGCGCTCAGTAATATAATTTATCGATTGCGCTTAAATTTAAAACACAACCCAACTAAGCATATTTTTATCATAACAAGTATTTGTCAATGTTAATTATAATATTAACGTTAATATTATTTTTATTCTATTCAGATTCACCAAAGCATTGCAGAATTATAACTTTAGGTAATTTTGATTTTTATTCTGCAACAAGCGAGATTGTTCAAGTAAAGGTGATTGAGCATGATCAATACAAATCAGCACTGCGCAAATCATGAAGCGGCCAGATCGCGAAAGTTTTCCATTTTCCGCAGAAGGGTAAAGCTGCAAAACAGCCCTCCTGCAGGCGTCATTTTCAAACAAGCAGATACACCTGAAGAGCTCACCCAGGTCTGCAAGTTACTCTACGACTCTTATACTCAGGTGGGTTACATGAAGGAGGACGGTACGGGCTACAGGTTCACGCCCTACTACATCCTCCCATCCAGCTACACTCTCATCGCAAAGCAGGGTGATACCGTCATCGCAACCACAACGGTTATCGTGAAGTCTCAGGAAGAACTGCCTGTTGAGCAGATTTTCTCTCTGGATCACATCACCAAGTGGGACCGCCGCATCGCTGAAGCCTCCTCACTCACAGTTCACCCGGATTACCGCTCTCAGGAGGGGTCACTCATCCACGCCTTGCTGAAGTACATGTTTCAGGTCGCAAGAGAGGATTTGGGCATCCACGATCTCGTCATGGCTTGCACTCCAAAGCACATGGATTTCTACGAGGCACTTCTGCTCTTCAGGCGTTTAAGCCACGAAGTGATTGATGCGTTCGATTACGTGAACGGCACAACAGCAACCGGAGCTTATCTAAACTTCACTGAGATGCACGCCGATTACCTGAGGGTCTATGGTGACACTCCCGAGGAGCGCAACCTCTTCAAATACTACATGGAATATGAGTTCGACAGCTTTCAAAAGCTAAGCAAAGTGTCGGCAGCTTATGACGGTAATCGCTGGAGTGCAAAAGAGTTGGAGCACTTCCTTCATGGCCCAATCCAGGGCGCAGCTTCGCTGACACCGGATGAGCTGAAACTGCTCCGGCGCCACTACCCCACACATGAGCACGATCACCTTTTCGGCGCACAGGAGGTGACCTCCGCACTCATGGACACGGATATAGCGGGTCTTGTACGCCTCAGAACCAACATGGAAACGCCAGTTGTCCTGCGCCGCATCGAGACCGACAGAGTCCATCTGACCACGCCCAAACCTTATGAGTTACTGAATGCAAAGGAGCTCCGGCTGCTTCTTGGCACCTACGCACAATCGCCTATAAAGGTACAATCCATCACGCTGACTGGCGGACCGAATGCGATTGTTCGTTTCGACCCGACTTCATCCCCACAAGTAAGGGAACTACTCAACAATGCGACATCGCCAAAGCCACCAGCACGCCTGACAGATATCCTTGCAGAGGCTTTTCATCCGCCAGAACTGGCACATGCAGGCTAAACCAGAGACAGTAGCCACACTTTTCATCCTGCAATGAATGTGCAAAGTCTGCCTTGGAAAGAAGATTGTGCGCATTCGCCGCAGGGGTAACCTTGCGTAGATCAAACTAGGATTATTACAGTTTGATATGAGAGTTTTCACATAGCTGAAAAAACAGAAGCGCAAGGAAGACCCCTGATGAGAATTGCTTACACCCTGCCAAAAGGAAAACTGGTGCTGACAGAACTCTCCGAGAAACTTCGGGAAGACGGCATACGGACTTGCGGTATTGTGCAGGCAGAAACAGTGAACGAAGATCGTCACCGCTGCGACATGGACGTGCTCGTCCTGCCAGATGGCCCACAGATCTCGATCACTCAATCTCTTGGCAAGGAATCTTCCGGTTGCCGACTGGACACATCAGCACTTGCACAAGCTGCCGGCGAGGTGTCTCAGCGCATTGACCAGCCGTTTGATGTGTTCATCCTGAACAAGTTTGGCGAACAGGAAGCCAATGGCAGCGGCTTTAGGGATCTGATTGTAAAAGCGCTGGAAAGCGGCGCGTCAGTGCTCGTCGGCACGAATGACATCAACATTGACGCCTTCAAAGAGTTCTCTGGCGGCATGGCGGAGTTTATTGAGCCAAACGTTGCTGACCTGAAAGCATGGATTGAGAACCGCTAAGCACCTTAGCCCAAAGATCATTCGTGAGGCACGCTTGCGAATGATCCTTCACTGAATGGGAAACGGCAGAGCTTCCCAATACGTAACAGTGGTAATTATTCTTCACCTCTTTGCAGAGCATAGAGTTTTGAAGAGATGAGTTCGCGGCGTTGCTGATCCTGCCCCAGACGGAAAGACGTCTCCACGAAGTCAATATGGCGATGCGCAGCTTCTTCTGCCTTAGCACCATTACGACTGAAGATCGCGCGGCCAATTTCCTCGTGCTGCTCCAGCAACTGCTCGCCCGTACCGTCAATCGAGCGCAGAAACTCTCGGTTATAGAAGACACCTTTTTGAGTCAGCTCATAAATAGATGACATCATATGAATGAGCATGGCGTTGTGACTGGCATCAACGATTGCAAGATGGAAGGCGATGTCGTTCTTTTTTGAGGCGATATCATCCGCCCGAGCCTGTGCATCCCGCAGGTTTTCAAGGATCGCCTCCAAGCGCTCAAGATCCAGTTTCGTTGCGCGCTCCGCAGCCAAACGAGCGGCAAAACCCTCCTGAACTCGGCGATATTCAAGGTAATCGTAAAAAGCCGTCTGGTTTCGGCTGATCAGGTTGATCAGGGCAGGGCTCATTGCCGCGCTGATCAAAGGCGCGATGAACGATCCTTCTCCATGGCGAATGGTTATGAGATTGGAATCCTCCAGACGCTTCAGCGCCTCACGAACCTTGGGACGAGACACGCCCATGCGCTCTGAAATGTCCCTTTCAGAAGGCAGCTTCGTACCCTCTTTCAGCACACCGGCCAGAATGAGACCCTCGATCTGTTCAGTTACAGAATCCACCACTGTATCGTGATCGATCGGCTCAAAAAGATTATCTACAGACACCATTTTACACTTCCCGCCGGACACAAATCCAATATTGGTCGATTTTATTTTCCAATTCAAGAGGAAGAGGCCAGAGAGCCACAATATTGATATATCAAAGCATGTATTACGCACTAATACGTTGTTTTACCGCTTAATTTCCATTCCCTAGGCACAAAATTCCAAAATTTATACGCAACCGCACCATTAGTATTTACACGCGTGTCAAGCCCGAAAAACGGCTAAAACCGCAAAATATATTTCTTGATTTATTTTAGAGGTCAATATTATTTACCAGCAATCAGCTGCTTGGGAGGACAGCGCAAAAGTGCGTTTAGCAGCCGAATGCCATTTGGAGGAAACATGAAAAAATCTGTCTTAAGCCTTGCTCTCGCCGCCTCTGTCGCTGCATCTGTGCTCGCAGCTCCAATTGCGAATGCAGCCGACAAACTGCTGCTCAAGACGCCAATCGCTTTCTCAACCTCTCTGCCAGGTCTGGGTAGCCCAATTCCTCGCGTCGCTGACCAGCTGAAGCTGATGTCCGGCGGCTCTATCAAAATGAAGGTGTATGAGCCGGGCAAGCTGGTTCCACCATTCGAAATTCTCGACGCCGTTTCTTCCGGCAAGATCAACTCCGGTTACACCACAGCAGGTTACTGGGCAGGTAAAATCCCAGCTGCCCCGCTGTTTTCTGCCGTTCCGTTCGGCCCGGAAGCTGGTGAATACGCTGCATGGCTCTACTACGGTAACGGCCTGTCCCTTTATCAGGAAATGTACGATCAGGCTGGCTACAACGTAAAAGTTCTGCCATGTGCGATCATCGCTCCTGAGACATCCGGCTGGTTCTCCAAAGAGATCAACTCCCCAGAAGACCTCAAAGGCCTGAAGATGCGCTTCTTCGGTCTTGGCGGTAAGGTGATGCAGAAACTCGGCGTTGCGACTTCCCTGCTGCCAGGTGGCGAAATCTTCCCGGCGCTTGAAAAAGGCGCGATCGACGCGACCGAATTCTCCATGCCAGCGATCGATGCACGCCTCGGCTTCCACAAACTGGTAAAGTATAATTACTTCCCGGGCTGGCACCAGCAGGCAACTGTCTTTGAGCTGCTGATCAACAAAGACGTCTGGAACAAAACCAGCGACACCAACAGAGCAATCATTGAGAACGCCTGTAAGGCATCTGTGACTGACAGCTTTGCAGAAGGTGAAGCAATCCAGCACGAAGCTCTGCTCGACAACGTCAACAACAATGGCGTTCAGATCAAGCAGTGGTCTCCTGAAATGCTCGACGTATTCCGCTCAACCTGGGACGAAGTTGCTCAGGAAGAAGCTGCGAACGATGCGTTCTTCGCGAAGGTTCTGGCTGACCTGAACCAGTTCCGCGACAACTACAAAATCTGGAAAGAAAACGCGTTCCTGCCGCGTAAATAATAAAAACTTGGGAGCGGCTCCCCCTTTTGCCGCTCCCTTTTTTGCTATTGGCCTCAGCCTTCCAGCCCAGATAGTTGCGGCGTTGACCTGCAAGAGTGAATGCTATGATAAAAAATCCTCAGGACACTTCAGATCCGATTGAGCTCTTTGAAGAAATTCTCGAGCACGAAGACACTGACAAACAACCCATAGCCGTTGCACTGGATCACTTTGTAAAGGGCGTTGGCCACGTGGTTATGTGGGCCAACCTGTTCCTGATCCTCGCAATCGTCACTCAGGTAACAATGCGCTACCTGTTTAACTACAACTTCCCTAAGCTTGATGAACTGCAATGGCACCTCTACGGTCTGGTGACCATGGTGGGTATTTCCTACGCACTGGTGACAGACAGTCACGTACGCGTTGACCTGCTGCACATGCAGCTGAGCCCACGCACCCAGCGCTTCATTGAGATTATTGGTATTTTGGCGCTTCTGGTTCCGTTCATCTATCTGATGGTGGATCAGGGCTACGACTATTTCTACGACAGTTTCCGCGTTGGCGAACGCTCCTCCAGCCCAACAGGCTTGCCTGCACGTTGGGCCTTCAAAGCAATCATCCCCTTAAGCTTTGTCCTTCTAGGAGTTGCAGCGCTCGCCCGCCTCATTCACGACGTTCACGCAATCTGGGTCAACAGTGAGAGCGAGCGAAAAGGGAAGGGCATCCGCCTCATCCTCCTTGCATTCCTGGGCTTTGCCGTGGTTGCCTACGGCCTGTCTTTCCTCGTGGAGACAACCGAAGAGAAGCTCGTCATCGCAATGTTCCTCACTTTCATTGCGCTGCTCTTCTCTGGCTATCCAGTTGCCTGGGTGCTGGCAGGTGTCGGTATCGCTTATTGCGGTCTGGCTTACCTGTTTGATAACGACCACATGGCGTGGACCGGCCTTGAGAGCACGTTCACTGGCCTCGACTACCTGACATTGGGCGCAACCGTAAACCGCGTTTATGCGACCATGTCCAACGCCGTGCTTGTGGCGCTGCCAATGTTCATCTTCATGGGCCTGATGCTGGATGAGAGTGGTGTGGCTGAGCGCCTGATGACCTCCATGCAGAAGCTGTTTGGTACAGTGCGCGGTGGTCTTGCAATCACGGTTACGCTGATCGGTATCATCCTTGCTGCCTCCACCGGTATCATCGGTGCATCTGTTGTGCTGCTCGGTGTGCTGTCCCTGCCATCCATGATGCAGCAGAAGTACTCCAAGTCACTCGCAGCAGGTGTGGTGTCTGCGTCCGGTACGCTCGGTATTCTCATTCCACCATCTATCATGCTGGTGATCATGGCAGACCAGATGGCTCTGTCCGTGGGTGATCTGTTCATGGCGGCGGTGTTCCCCGGCATCATCATTGGCATGCTGTACCTGCTGTACATCTTCGTGATTGCTTTGGTGAAGCGTGATGCAGCTCCTGTGCCAGAAGGTGCAAAGGCTCCGGACTGGCATGCGATCAAAGATGTTCTAATCGCAGCGCTGCCAACTCTGTTGCTGATCCTCGCAGTGCTTGGTTCCATCTTCGCAGGCCTGACCACTCCGACTGAAGCCTCTGGTATCGGTGCTCTGGGTGCGACCCTGTTGGCTCTTGGCTATCGCAAGCTCACATTCCGCAAGCTGGTCAACGTGCTGAAGTCCACCTTCAACACCACTGCTTACATCTTCGCTATCTTCCTTGGCGCCACCATCTTCTCTTACGTCCTTCGTGAGATGGGCGGTGACGCACTGATCGAAGAAATGGTGGCATCCACCGGGTTCGGCGCGAACGGGACTGTTCTGTTCATCCTATTCATCGTCTTCCTGCTCGGCTTCGTGCTGGATTGGATCGAGATTACCCTGATCGTGCTGCCGCTGATGCGTCCAATCATCAACGGTCTTGGCCTCGACATTGGCGGCTATGGCGTGATTGATGAGCCTGCGCTGATCTGGTTCGTGATCCTTGTGGCGGTAACTCTGCAGACATCGTTCCTGACACCGCCCGTTGGCTTCGCCTTGTTCTACCTGAAGGGCGTGTGTCCACCAGAGATCAAGCTAACTGACATCTACCGCGGTATCATTCCATTCGTGCTGCTACAGCTGCTGGGCCTGATGCTGGTGTACTACATGCCGCCGCTGGCCACATGGCTGCCATCCGTCGCCTACTAGGATGTCGTGATGACCAACGCAGAACTGATCAAGCAGTTTGAGAGCATCGTTGGCAGTCGCCACGTTCTCAGCGATCCAAAGAAAACAGAGCGGTTCCGAAAAGGGTTCCGCTCTGGAGAAGGGGAGGCCATCGCAGTTGTCCGCCCCGGCACATTGCTGGAGCAATGGAAAGTTCTGGAAGCCTGTGTTGCAGCTGACAAGATCGTCATTATGCAGGCAGCCAACACCGGACTTACCGAAGGCTCGACACCGAAGGGTGTGTATGAGCGCGATGTGGTTCTTATTAACACTAACCGCATGACCCAGATCCAGCCACTGGATGACGGCAAGCAGATCATCAGCTTTCCCGGCTCAACCTTGTTCGAGCTGGAGAAACTGCTGGAACCGCTCGGTCGTCAGGCCCATTCGGTCATTGGATCATCCTGTATCGGTGCGTCTATCATCGGTGGTGTCTGCAATAACTCCGGTGGATCACTGGTCAATCGCGGCCCGTCTTACACCGAGCTTTCTCTTTTTGCGCAGCTCAACGCAAATGGTGAGCTGGTGCTGATCAATCACCTCGGCATAGAGCTTGGCAGTTCCGCTGAAGAGATCCTCACCAATCTGGAAAACGGTAGTTACACATCCGCAGATGTGAAGGACACCAACCAGAAAGCTTCTGATAGCGAGTATCACAGCCGCGTTCGTGAAGTCGATGCCTCAACCCCGGCCCGCTTCAACGCAGATAAGCGGCGCCTTTATGAGGCCAGCGGCTGTGCAGGTAAGCTGGGTGTGTTTGCTGTTCGTCTGGATACGTTCCCCAAAGCTGGCGCAGAAAAGACTTTCTACATCGGCACAAATGATCCAGCTGAACTGACAGAACTGCGCCGCCATATCCTCTCGCATTTCGAGAACCTGCCGGTTTCCGCGGAGTACATGCACCGCGAAGCCTACGACATCTCAGAGAAGTACGGCAAAGACACCGTGGTGATGATCAATCATCTTGGTACGGATCGCTTGCCTATGTTCTTTGCACTCAAAGGTGCAATGGATGCTTATCTGAACAAGATCAGCTTCCTGCCCAAGAACCTGACAGACCGCTTTATGCAGGTGCTGGCAAAAATCTGGCCAAGTGTGCTGCCAGAGCGCATGACCCAGTATCGTCAAGACTACGAACATCATCTCATCTTGAAGATGAGCGATGAAGGGATTGATGAGGCAGGGGGCTTCCTGAAAGACTTCTTTGCATCTCGCTCAGGGGGCTATTTTGAGTGTGACGCCACCGAAGGCAAGATGGCAGCGCTTCACCGCTTTGCCGCTGCCGGAGCAGCGGTGCGCTACAAAGCCGTTCATGGTGATGCTGCTGAAGATATTCTCGCACTGGATATTGCTCTGCGCCGCGATGATCGCAGCTGGTTTGAGCAACTGCCTGACCACATCGAAGACAAGCTAATCCACCGTCTCTATTACGGGCACTTCATGTGCCATGTGCTTCATCAGGATTACATCGTGAAGAAGGGTGTTGACGTGGCTGCACTCAAGCAGGAGATGCTTGAGATTCTGGACACCCGTGGTGCGGAGTATCCAGCAGAACATAATGTCGGGCACATCTACAAAGCCAAACCGGATCTGGTCGAGTTTTACAAATCAATCGACCCAACAAACAGCTTCAATCCGGGACTGGGCAAAACATCTCGCTGCAAACACTACCACTGATTAAAGGGCCAGAGTGACTGCTCTGGCCTAAGACCTTCTAGTGCTCTCGCGCACGCAGATATGATAGCTCAGATCAACAATTGGATCAGTCGGCGCATCTTCTTTGCCAATCACCATCGCACCTGCCAATCGACCGATTTCGCGCAGGTTCGTAGAGACTGAAGTAACGCTCGGAACGGTTTCTGATGAGACGCCCAGATCGTTAAAGCCACAGATACCGAACTCTTCCGGTACCTTGATCCCACGACGCTGACACTCAAACAAAACACCAATCGCCAAGTCATCGTTGTTGCACAAAACCGCGTCACACTCTGGAAATTGCGATGTCAGCTTGCCGAACAATGTACCCCCTAGTTGTACATTGGAGGGCTTGTTGGTTACCGCGATGCTCTTTTCCTGCAGCTCACCATTGGCTTTGATCGCCTTCTTGAAACCTGCCAGACGCTTTTGAGCACGAGGATCCATCTGTGCGCCCATAAAGCCGATGTTTTTGTAGCCTGAATCGATGAGATGCTGCGTTGCTGTTTCAGCTGCCTTGTCGTGAGAGAACCCAACGATCTTGTCGATTGGGTCTTCGCTGATGTCCATAATCTGAACAACAGGAACACCCGCATTTTCAAGCATCTGCTTGGTTTCGGGGGTTTGCTCGATACCGGAAATAATCACACCTGAGGGAGTAGGGTTCAGGAATGAACGCAGGATACGCTCTTCTTCCAGCGAGTCGTAGTTGGTGTAACCGATCTGCATGTTGAAGCGCGATCCATACAATGAGTCGCTGATTCCCCCGAGCACATCTGTGAACACGTTGTTCGAGATGGAAGGGACCATGACCACGATGGAACTGGACTTATTTGACGCTAGAGTAGAAGCGGATTGGTTCGGCACATAGCCAAGTTTTTTCACAGCAATTTCAACTTTTGCGCGCAAAGCCTCCGACACCTTTTCCGGTGAGCGAAGAGCGCGGGAAACTGTGATTGCGCTAACTCCAGCTTCTCGTCCAACATCTACAAGCGTCGGTTTTGGCATCAAAAAATACTCCCTATTCCTGAGCGCCTTTTTAGATATTTCAGATACCCCTTGCAAAATGATTGCGCAATCATTTATGATCAAATTCTCTTAGGAGGAAAACTAGGGCCGTGGAAGACTATAAAAAATCAGTATTTGTCGTCATGGGTGTTTGTGGCGTCGGAAAAACTTCAGTGGCACGCGCTTTGGCTACGTGTTTACCGGCGACCTATGTCGAGGCCGATGATTTTCATCCTGAAGACAATATTGAAGCAATGGGCCGGGGGCATCCGTTAACGGATGAAATGCGCCGGCCTTGGCTGAACGATCTTTCACAAGCGATTGTTGACCTGTCCAAGCAAGAGGCAACACCTGCTGTTGTTGTTGCATGCTCCGCTCTCAAGCGGTCGTACCGCGATATCATCCGCAGCTACGTGCCTCATGCCTGTTTTATCTTCCTTTCAGGATCAAAAGATCTCATTCGCGAAAGAATGGTGAATCGGCAGGATCATTTCATGCCGCTTGAGCTGCTCGACAGCCAACTGGAAATCCTGCAGCCCCCGTCATCTGACGAGCTGCACATAAACATCGATGTGAGTGGCGCCAAAACTGAAATCATCAATCAAATTTTGCGCCAAATCATGCCGGAAACTGTGGCCTGAGGTCACCAATATACTGAATACTCTTCAGGGAGGTACTGTGAGTATGAAACTTTTGAAATTTGCAGCTGCAGCAGTGATTGCAGCATCCACCGCAACCACGGCACTTGCAGCAGATTTTTCGCTGCGTTTCCAGTCTTCTGACCCAGCTGGTAACCCAAACTTTGAACTGCAGCAGGCTTGGGCAAAGCGTGTAGGCGTTCTCACCAATGACCGTGTGAACATCGAAATGCTGCCAGTAGGCACCATCGTTCAGCACACTGAAACTCAGGACGCTGTTGCTGCAGGCATCATCGACGGTCACATCACCGACACCTCTTACTTCACCGGTAAAGACGCTGCTTTCGGTCTGATCGCTAACCCAGTTGGTGCTTACGGCTCTCCTTCCGAAATGCTGAACTTCATGGAGTACGGTGGCGGTAAGCAGCTGATGAACGAACTGCTGAACCCATATGGTCTTCAGTTCATCGGTGCAACAACCCCAGGTCTTGAAGCTTTCATTTCCAAAGTTCCACTGAACGGCGTTGAAGACCTGAAAGGTCTGAAAATGCGCGCACCTGAAGGTCTGGTTCAGAACGTATTTGCCGCAGCTGGCGCAGCACCTGTGAACCTGCCTGGTTCTGAAGTATTCACCGCTCTTGATAAAGGCGTGATCGACGCAGCTGACTACACTGTGTTCTCCACCAACCACCAGCAGGGCATGCACGGCGTAGCTGGCCACCCAGTGTACCCAGGCTTCCACTCCATGCCACTGGTTGAAGTTTCCATGAACAAAGCAACATGGGACACAATGCCAGCTGACATTCAGGCAATCCTGGAAATGTCCGTTCGTGACTACGCACGTGACATCACCGCTCAGCTTTCCATGCGTGACGCTGTTGCAGTGGCAGAAGCTATTGCAGATCCAAACATCACCGTTCACAACTGGTCTGCAGAAGAACGTGCTAAGTTCCGTACAATCGCACGCTCTCAGTGGGAAAAAGTTGCTGAAAAATCTGAGAACGCAAAACGCGTTTACGCGGTACTGTCTGCTTACCTGAAAGAGCAAGGTCTGCTTGCTGAGTAAGCCGATTTTAATCGCGTGAAACATACCGGACCGTCAAATTCCCCGACGGTTCGGTACCTAGCGGGGGAGGCAAGGTGAATGTCAGATCAAGAAGACAAGGACAAAGGCCAAAAGGCCATACCTGAAGCAGGTCTGTTCGGGAGCATAATAGCAAAATTCGGCACGCTGTTTTCACTCACAATCGTATTGTCTGCTGCAATTCTGATTGTTGAAGTCGCAATGCGATATCTGTTTAACTCACCGACCACCTGGGCCCATGAAACCGTTATCTTTTTGACGGCGACAACATTCCTGTTTGGTGGTCTTTACTGCGCATCTACGAACAAGCACATCCGTGTGGTTCTCATCTATGATGCACTTTCTCCCGAAATGCGGCGCGTTTTCAACGTTGCCATTTCCGTTGCCTGTGCGCTCGCCAGTGCCTTGTTCTCCTGGGCAGGTTGGCTCGTTGTGAAGCGCGCAATCTGGACACCTTCCGGCGACTTTCGTCTGGAGACCTCCGGTTCGGCATGGAACCCGCCAACACCAGGTCTGCTGAAGCTGTTCCTGCTTGGCATCCTCATTCTTATGTGCCTGCAATTTGCAATTCTGGCCGTCAACTACGCTAAGAAAAAATGACCGATTTACTCTTCCTGATCCCGGATTTTAAAGCTCTGGGCATCGAGGTGGCTACGCTTCTGATGTTCGGCTCATTGCTTCTCCTGCTGCTGACGGGCATGCCTCTTGCGTTCGTCACACTGCTGGTTGCTCTCATCTTCGCATTGGGCTGGTTCGGCCCCGGCGCGGTGCCGCTCATCGTCAGCCGCATCTTCAGCTTTGTGAACTCCTTTGTTTTCGTCTCAGTTCCCATGTTCGTGCTCATGGCCGCGATCCTTGATCGCTCGGGCATCGCCAGGGACCTGTTTGACGCCATGCGCCTTGTGGGTGGGCGCCTGCGCGGTGGTATCGCCATCCAGACACTTCTTGTGGCTGTTGTTCTGGCCGCCATGTCCGGCATCATCGGCGGTGAGGTGGTTCTCCTCGGCGTGATCGCCCTGCCTCAGATGCTACGCCTTGGTTATGATCGCAAACTCGCCATTGGCGTATGCTGCGCAGGTGGTGCACTGGGAACCATGATCCCACCATCCATCGTGCTGATCATCTATGGCCTGACGGCCAGTGTTTCCATTGGCGATCTGTTCACCGCAGCGTTCTTCCCGGGTCTGATGCTGGCGGCTATGTATGCGGCCTATATTCTGATCCGCGCCTACTCCAACCCTGAAGTCGCACCTATTCCAGAAGCGGGGGAGATCCCACTTTCCGAGAAGATCCGCCTTCTGAAGGGCTTGTTCCTGCCAATCCTCGTTGTAGTCTTCGTGCTCGGCTCCATCTATGGCGGCATCGCCAGCGTGACGGAAGCCTCTGCGATTGGTGTGCTCGGCGTAACTATTTCCACCATCATCCGCCGCGAGTTCACCGTGAAGCTCATCATGGGCGCAGCGAAGCAGACACTGTCTACCGTCGGTATGATCGTATGGATTGGTGTTGGTGCATCCGCACTGGTCGGCGTGTTCAACCTGATGGGCGGCATTCGCTTCGTTCAGGCACTGATCACAGGCATCTCTGATGATCCAACCATCGTGATCCTGTTCATGATGCTGATCCTGTTCGTGCTCGGCATGTTCCTGGATTGGGTTGGCATCGCACTGCTCACCATGCCGATCTTCGTGCCAATCGTCTCACAGCTTGGCTACGATCCAATCTGGTTTGGTGTTGTGTTCGCCATGAACATGCAAGTGAGCTTCCTGTCACCACCATTCGGTCCCGCCGCTTTCTACCTAAAGAGCGTGGCCCCACCCGACATAAGCCTCGGCGAGATCTTCAAGGCCCTGCTGCCTTTCATCATGATCCAGATCGTCGCCGTAGCCCTGCTGATCATCTTCCCAGGTATCGCAGTCAGCTAAAAACAATAATAACACCGCTGAACAAGAAGCCTGCGCCCCGCGCAGGCTTCTTTTGTTTTGGGTAGGGGAAGAGTTAAGCAAGCTGTGTAGCTGAAAGCATTTTCAGGCCACTAAACGCAAAATCAACATTATGGAACTAATTAATCCACTTAATTGAACAGCCCATGCTCGGCACTTGGTCCTTAGGTCCGGAGCCAGTTTCAGCAATCAAACGCATTGCGTTGAGCAATTCGGGTGTTCGTCCTGTGGGGTCATTAAACCCTGCATCATCCAGACGGCCGCGATACTGGAGTTCGCCTTTGTTGTTCAAACCAAAGAAGTCAGGCGTGCATACAGCACCATACGTCTTGCCGATGGATTGATCTTCATCGATCAGGTACGGAAACTCAAATCCATAGAGCTCCGCAAATTCTTTCATTTTTGCAGGAGAATCTGCCGGAACTGATCTGTAGTCATTGGACATGATAGCCAGCACGCTAAAGCCCTCTGACATCAAAAGCTTGGTGTCTGCCGCCAGTCGGTCACCAATCGCCTGAACATAAGGGCAATGATTGCAGATAAATGCGATCAGTAGACCATTCTCACCTATGTGCTCCGACATCGTAAAACCCTGCCCATCAGCATCTTTAAGCGTGAAGTCGGGAGCTTTCCAACCAAAATCACAAATCGGCGTATTCAGCAGCACGGTATGGTCCTCACAAGCAGTTTGTCTTGCTGAACCTTCTCATAACCCAATGACCAGTGTCTAGAATGAGAACTACGCTCTGCGTACGGAAATGAACGCAGAGCGTAAGCATAAGTCTAAATAGCGGAATGCGCTTCAGTCACTCTCAACTAAAGGCTCACAACTCCCCAGCTTCCTCCAGTACCTTCCTTGCACTGCGGAAGCAGTCTACTCCGGCGGGGACGCCGGCGTAGATGGCTACGATGTGGCAGGCGGCGCGGATTTGCTCTTTGGTGACGCCGTTGCGTAGAGCTCCTTTGCAGTGAAGTTCCCATTCGTGCATTTTTCCCAGAGCACCGATCATGGCCAGGTTCATGAGGCTGCGGGTTGGGGCGTCGATGGCGTCATCTCCCCAGCCAAAGCCCCAGCACCATTCGGTCATGGCTTCCTGAAACGGACGGTTGAAGTCGTCCGCTTTTGCCAGATTGGCTTCCACATAATCAGCGCCAAGGGTGGCCTTGCGTTGCTCAAGGCCTTTTTCAAACCGGTCAGACATGTACAATTTCTCTCTTAAACGCTGATGCAGATATATTTGATTTCGACGTAATCTTCGATGCCGTACTTGGAACCTTCACGGCCAAGGCCGGATTGCTTGACGCCGCCAAATGGAGCCACTTCCGTCGAGATCAGGCCGGTGTTCACACCCACCATGCCGTACTCCAGCTCTTCTGCCACTTTGTAGACTGTAGACAGATCATTGCTGTAGAAATAAGAGGCCAGACCGAACTCGGTGTTGTTGGCCGCTTCAATGGCTTCATCAACTTCTTTAAAGCGGAACAGTGGTGCTAGGGGGCCGAAGGTTTCTTCTCTCGCCACTTCCATTTTGCTGGTGACGTCTGACAAAACGGTCGGCTGGAAGAAAGTGCCGCCCTTGTCGCTGCGACCGCCGCCACAAACGACCTTTGCGCCATTTTCAAGCGCGTTGCGGATGTGGGATTCCACCTTTTCGACGGCTGCATCTGTGATGAGCGGGCCAATGGTGACGCCCGGCTCGAAGCCATCGCCAACTTTCATATTGCACACGGCTTCTGCCAGTTTTTTGGCAAAAGCCTCATAGACACCATCCTGCACGTAAATGCGGTTGGAGCAGACGCAGGTCTGGCCGGCATTGCGGAATTTGGAGATCAGTGCGCCTTCAACGGCCTTATCCAGATCCGCATCGTTGAACACGATAAACGGGGCGTTGCCGCCAAGCTCCAGTGAGAGCTTTTTGATCTGATCAGCGCTCTGACGCATGAGGATACGGCCCACATTGGTGGAGCCGGTGAAACTGATTTTCTGAACAATCTCGTTGCTGCACAACTCTTCGCCAACAGCAACCGCATCGGTTGATGGCAGGATGCTCAGCACACCTTTCGGAATGCCTGCCTGTTCGGCTAACAGTGCGAGGGCAAGAGCTGAGAGCGGAGTTTCGTCAGCAGGCTTCACAATCATGGCACAGCCAGCAGCCAGAGCTGGCGCGGCTTTGCGGGTGATCATGGCATTCGGGAAGTTCCACGGGGTGATCGCACCAACAACGCCAACGGGTTGTTTGATCACCATGATGCGCTTGTCTTCCTGATGACCCGGAATGGTATCGCCGTAAACGCGTTTGGCTTCCTCTGAGAACCACTCGATGAAGCTGGCACCATAAAGGATCTCGCCTTTAGACTCCGCCAATGGCTTGCCCATCTCTGCAGTCAGGATAGCAGCGAGATCATCCGCATTTTCGATGAGAAGATCAAACCAGCGGCGCAGGATCTGGGAGCGCTCTTTGCCGGTGCGCTTGCCCCATGCTTTTTGGGCAACTTTCGCCGCGTTGATGGCATCAACAACATCCTCGCGAGAGCAATCGGCTACGTTGGCAATCAGCTCTCCCGTTGAAGGGTTGTTGACCGCGAACGTCTTCTGGCGCGAAACAAAGCCGCCATCAATATAAGCACCGGATTGCAGCAGGTTGGGGTTGTTGAGCTTCAGGTCCATGGTGACACCTTTTGTCTTTCCTTGTAATCACGCTGGTTTTCATCACGCCGTAAAAGAATGGGGACCAGAAGATTTGGCCCCCATACTGTTCAATTTCCGTTAAATCGGGTCAGGCTCGTAGTTCCCGATCAAGCGTTGTGCCATCTGGTGGTAGCTTTTTCTGCTCATCTGCGATCGCACTTGGGTCCTGCATCAGGGACTTCACGATGCCCCATGCCATCAACACAACCAGTGCACTGATCGGCAGAGCTGCTGCGATTGCCGCTGTTTGCAAGGCAGACAGACCACCGGCAACAAGCAAGGCCGCAGCGACAACACCCTGAGCAACACCCCAGATGACGCGGTGCTGTTTTGGTGGATGTGCGTTACCCATGGACAGGATGGTGGTGATCACCAAAGTGCCGGAGTCAGAGGACGTGATGAACCATGTGGCCAGCAAGAAGGTGGTCAGCGCCGCGATCAGCCAGCTGATTGTGCCGTTGGAGGTCATCTGCTCAATGGTGCCATAGAGCGCGCCGCCAAGGTTCCAGCTGTTTACGGTGTCGATCAGACCTGCAGTGCCTACACCGCCCGGAGCATTCATCTCGATGAAGAGTGCGTTGCCGCCGAAGATGGTAATCCAAAGGAAGGCCATCACAGTTGGGACCAACATTGCACCGAACATGAACTCACGGATGGTACGGCCACGGCTGATGCGTGCGATGAACATGCCCACAAATGGAGCCCAAGACAGCCACCAGCCCCAGTAGAACATGGTCCAGCCACCCTGCCACTTCACATCGCCCGGCTCGCTTGCAGTCCAGAAACCCATGGACAGGAAGTGAGACATGTAATCGCCAACGGATGTCAGGAAGAAGCTTGCAAGCCACTGAGATGGACCAGCGAGTGCAAAGAACAGGATCAAAATCAGCGTTAGAGCGATGTTCCACTCAGACAGGATACGGATGCCTTTGCCAATACCGGAAACAGCAGAGAGCGTTGCGATGATGGAGATACCAATCACCAGCCCAATCTGCGTAAGCGTACCCGGATCAATTCCAAACAGCACGTTCAGACCGGCCGCCATCTGGTTTACGCCAAGGCCCATGGAGGTCGCGATGCCGAAAACTGTGCCGAAAACTGCCAGCAGATCAACAGCATGGCCAGCAGGACCGTAGATGCGCTCACCGAGGATCGGATAAAGAGCACTGCGGAACGTCAGCGGCAGTTTTTTGCGGAATGAGAAGTACGCAAGGCAAAGACCAGTGATGGTGTAGATGGCCCAGCCATGCAGACCCCAATGGAAGTTGGTTACGCGCACAGCATCCACTGCACGGTCCATGTTCATCTCGGTATGGCCAGCCATATCCGCGAACGGGTTGTTCGGGTAGCCCCAGCCTGCGGAGTTATCGAAGTAGAACAGCGGTTCTGCAACACCAAAGAACATGATGCCGATAGATACACTTGCGGAAAACAGCATTGCAAACCATGCGAAATTGCTGAATTCCGGACGTGCATCATCATCGCCCAGACGAATGGAGCCAAAGCGGCTGACCATCAGGCCGATACAGATGAAGAAGATGATCATGACTGAAGAGATGTAGTACCAGCTCAGCGCTGTCTCTACCCAGCTGCGTACCGCCCCATACAGCTGGCCAGCATAATCAACGTTCAGAATTGTAAACACAACGAATGCTGCGACCATTGCCTTGGCCGCAATCGACATTCCGTTGTGAAGCCCCTTAAAGAGACCGGTTTCAGCAACACTCAGTTCTCCCTGAGCCTGCTTGTTATCGGTAGCCATCGTTCCCTCCCTGGCTATGTTCGGGCATGTTGCCCGTGCCGGGTTCCACTCCGGCTTATCTACAGCCCCATTAACTGGGGTTATGGATGGGGTTCTCCTTTGTCTCAGCGCATCACGAATGGATCCGGGATCGGATCGTCTGACGTGCGCAGCCAGACTGTTTTGACTGTCGTGTAATCCAGCGCCGCCTGCAGTCCGCCTTCACGGCCATGGCCGGAGAGGCCTTGCCCCCCAAACGGAGCAACTGGCGAAACAGCGCGATAAGTGTTGACCCAAACGATGCCTGAGCGAATGCCTTTCACCATGCGGTGGGCGCGGGTCAGGCTTTTCGTGAAGATGCCTGATGCAAGGCCAAACTTCGTGTCATTAGCCATCTGCAGAGCTTCAGCCTCTGTCTCAAAGGTGAGGACAGAAAGCACCGGGCCAAACAATTCAGTTGTCACGCAAGGGGCATCTGGCACTTCTGAGCAATCCAGAATGGTTGGCGGGAAATAGAACCCGTCTCGCTCACAATCTGCACCGCCTGTCAGCAGTTTGGCACCAGCATCCACGGAAGCTTTGATCACCGCGTTGATGTGATCGCGCTGACGCTGACTACATAGAGGTCCAACCTCAGTCGCCATATCCTGCGGATGGCCGATGACAACGGCTTCAGCTTTCGCCTTCAAGCGTGCCAGGAACTCGTCTTTGATGCTCTTTGCGATAATCAGACGAGAGCCAGCAACGCAGCTTTGCCCGGTTGCTGCAAAGATGCCGGAGATCTGCGCATTGACCGCACTGTCGATGTCAGCATCTTCAAACACGATGAACGGAGATTTACCGCCCAGTTCCAGCGAAGTGCTGGCGAGGTTTTCTGCGGAATTGCGGACGATATGCTTGGCAGTTTCAGGGCCACCTGTGAAGGCAACATGGGCAACGGATGGGTGCGATGTGAGCACCTGACCGCATTCTGGACCAAAGCCGGTGATGATGTTGACCACGCCTTTCGGGAAGCCAGCTTCTTCAATCAGTTTGGCAAACTCAAGAAGCGGTGCCGGGCCTTCTTCCGATGCTTTCACAATCAGTGTACAGCCAGCAGCGAGCGCCGGGCCAATCTTAACCGCAGACAGGAAGAGCTGGTTGTTCCATGGAACAATCGCTGCCACAACACCTACAGGCTCACGGCGCAGCCAGACTTCCATATCCTGCTTGTCGATAGGAAGGTGAGCGCCTTCAATCTTGTCTGCCAGACCAGCATAATACCGATAGTAGTCCGCCACATACGCCACTTGCGCAGAGGTTTCGCGGATGATCTTGCCGGTATCCTGCGTTTCCAGCTGAGCCAGCTTTGGTGCGTTGGCTTCAACCAGATCTGCCAGTTTGTAGAGCAGCTTACCGCGCTGTGTTGCGGTCAGGCCGCTCCAGCTTGGATCAAAGAAAGCCCGTTCAGCGGCAGCAACCGCCCGGTTGACGTCCTCTGTCCGCGCCTCAGGCATTTCTGCCCAAGGCTGACCGGTTGCCGGGTCCAGACTTTGAAACTGTGCTGAACCCTCTTCAAAACGACCATCGATATAGTGCTGGAAGCGTTTCATCATGCATCCTTTTGGAAAGCAGGCATTACGTCGTTGATGAAGCGTTCAAGAGACGCTTTCTTACGCTCAAACGACATGCCGCTATCAATCCAGAATGAGTACTCGTCATAGCCAAGGTCTTCGTAGTGCTTGAGGCGCTCGATAACCTTCTCAGAGGTGCCAATCACGTTGTTGGTACGCATCTGCTCTGCGCTGTAGAACGGATGGTTCGCAATATCTTCGTCACTCAGCGGCTCAATGAGACCCTGTGTGATTGGACGCTCGTTTTTGAACCATGCACCGAAGTAGTTGTAGAAACGGTTGATCTCTTCAGCACCCTGCTGAACATCCGCATCATCTCCGCCAACATACGTGTGGCGCAGCAGCATGATCTTTGGACGTGGAACGGATGGGCTCTTCTCACAAGCATCGTTGAAGCGCTCCATGAGGCTTTCAACTTCGTCATCACCGTTCCAAAGCGGAGTCACCTGAACGTTACAGCCGTTTGCAACTGCAAAGTCATGGGAGTTTGGATCACGGGCCGCCACCCAGATTGGTGGGTGTGGCTGCTGCATCGGCTGCGGCGCAGAGGTGGTTTTCGGGAACTGCCAATACTCACCTTCATGGGTGTAGTCGCCTTCCCAGAGCTTCTTGACCGCAGGCACCAGCTCACGCATGCGCTGACCAGCTTCCCATGCATCAAGACCTGGCATCATCCGCTCATATTCGAAGCTGTAAGCACCACGAGCGATACCCAGCTCAAGACGGCCGTCCATAATGATGTCCGCCATAGCAGCTTCGCCAGCCAGCTTGATTGGATGCCAGAAGGGCGCGATGACTGTTCCAGTTCCAAGACGTACATTTTCAGTCCGCCGTGCCAAGTCTACAAGATTGATGAAAGGGTTAGGCGCAATGGTGAAGTTCATGCCATGGTGTTCACCAGTCCAGATCGCATGCATGCCGCCTTTGTCAGCGATCTCACAGAGCTGCAGAAACTCGTCATAGAGTTTTTGCTGACTTTCGTCTGCTGAAATACGTTCCAGATGGATGAATAGTGAAAATTTCATGGCTTACTCTCCCAGTGCGATTTTGCGCACTTCGCCGCTTTCCTGATTTCCAAAATAAATGCCGAAGTTGCCCTTTTGCGCCTCTCTCGCAAATCGGGTGAGCATTGTTTGCGTTGCTGAATCTTTCACCCGTGCCAGCACGTCATCCGTCAGCGACAGGAAGCTCCCGACTTTGCTGTCTCCCTCGCCAGCGCTGCAGTGAAAGGCCAGATGCTGGGCATTTGCGCTCTCGTCCTCATAAACGGAGTAGATAAAACCAACGGAAGAAGGAATCCCGGCTTCTTCCAAGAGCGCAGCAAGTTCTTTTGTAGGGGTGCCTTTGCTGGCCGTGCGACTTGGCAAACGTAGTTGCCCAGCATCATCTTCAAGAAACAGCAGTTTGCCGTCTCGTTCCAAAAGCGCGCTGATGATGGTCTCGCTGTCCACCTGAATGGAGCTGACTTCCTGTGTCGCCGTAAAGTAGGCGCCACGGGCATAGCCCAGACCATTAGCAACGCCGGTATCAAACGCTTTAACTTCACCAATCAGGATCGCATGATCACCCGCATCAACCACATTGTGCATGGAGCAATCGAACCACGCTGCCACATCGGAGATGACTGGTGCACCATTTGGGCCAACCTTCCAGTCCACGGTCGCAAAGCGGTCTTCAACGCGGCTTGCGAAAGTGTTGGACACATCCTTCTGGGTCTCAGCCAGAATATTGACGGCGAAACCGGATGCATTTGTCAGCGCATCATAATTGCTGGAACTCTTTGCAAGACACACCAGCAGCAAGGGTGGGTCCAGAGAAACACTTGAGAAGGAGTTCGCGGTAAAGCCAAGCGGTTCACCATCTGCTCCATGGGCTGTCACTACCGTAACGCCGGTCAGGAATGTCCCAAACGCATTCCTCAAACTCCGTGGGTCCATGGCTGTCATCGGGTAGATCTCCCTTTCTATCCGTTTGTTCTTATTGGTTGTTTCAACCAGCTCGCCATCGCGGCGTTGACTTGTTCCGGTGCCGTCAGGTTGACCATGTGACGGTGGCCTTCAATGATGCAGACAATGCCGTCCTGAGCAGCCTGCGCCATATCCACGGCCATTTCCTTGGTCGAGTTCGGATCACCATCGCCTGTCAGCAAAAGAGCGGGACACCGGATCTCTTCCCATTTGTCTGCATAGGTTGCATCACCATGTGCAAACGCATTGTAAGTGATCGCATATCCAACCGGATCTACCTCCCGCAGCCAGTTGCCGACCTGCTCCTTGGCATTCAACTCAACATCGCTGTTCCCGAACCAGCGGCTCAGCGGACCGTCGATATTGATATTGCCCTGAGCAATCTCCTTAGCCCGCGCCTGCACAGCACTGCGGGCTTCAGGTGTTCTGCGGTAAACGCCGTTCAACAAAGCAACGCGTTTTACGCGTTCTGGATGCGTTGCTGCATAACCACCGCTGATCAACGCGCCCATGGAATGGCCTGCAAGATTCACCTGCTCAAATCCCAATGCACTGATCACAGCATGAAGCCACTCTACGTAGTCCTCCAGCTGAGAGCCTTGAGGAAGCGCAGTGCTTCCTCCGTGCCCTGGCATATTCACAGCAATCACGCGATGCGTTTTGGCGAAGAACTCGACTTGCGGACCCCAGGAGGCGTCCTGCATGCCAACGCCGTGCACCAGCACGAGCGGCTCGCCTTCGCCTACTTCGCGGTAGCAGACGGTGCCTTTAGGATGTGACAGCTGCAGGGTTGTCAACGTCATGTCCCAGCTCCTTAAGGTCCTGATAACGATCACCAATCCGGTGGTGCGGACGGCCTGCCAAAGAAGCGCCCAGTGCAATCACGATCTCATCCGGGGCCGGAGCATCCGGAATCGCCAGCTGAATGGTCAGGTAGTGAGACCGACGTCCACCATCGTTCTTGTCCATCAGCGGGATCATGATCGGCGCGTTGGCACCAGCGCGAGTGTTACAGAACGCCAGATAGGTTTTTGCGCCAACCGCTTCACGGTAGAAGTTGCCAAACTGCAGTGTGTGAATGAGCGCAGAAGCGTGCTCCACTTCACCGTTCACACCAACAACAGCCGCTTTGCCGTATCCTTCAACCGCTTCACCCGAGCCGGCAAAGTTGATGATCATGTCTGTCAGCAGTTTGCCAACATCCGGCGCAACATCATGGATGCCCGGGCGAAGATCCTCAACAAAGCCCTGTCCGGCCCATGGGTTCTTGATGACAGCCACAGCAGCAATCATCCGCAAAGGTACCTCTGCTTTTTTGCCACCCTCAATCAGCGTGTCTTCCACATGAAGAAGCGTCTTGCGTATTTCTGCCGGCATTTGATCTTCCGTTCATTCCACTCACAAAATCGATGGTGATAAGATGGTATACCATAATACCGAATGTCAATACCTTCTTGCGAATGAAGTAAACGCGGGCTAGATTGCGACCATGATCGAGACTGCAAATAATCCTTTGAAGATTGAGCGTCCTACAATGACGCTTCGCGATATGGCCCTTGAGAAAATGCGGGCCGCTATCATTGCCGGGCACTTCCAGTCTGGGGACCGTCTGGTGGAACGCCCTTTGTGCGACCAGCTAGGCGTAAGTCGCTCAGTTGTAAGGGAAACCATCCGTTATCTCGAAGCTGAGGGGCTGGTGGAAATCCTGCCAAACAAAGGCCCAATCGTCGCAAAACTGGATTGGGAAAACGCGCAGCAGATCTATGAAATCCGCATGCTTCTGGAGACCAGCGCCGCACAGAAATGCGCAGAACTGGCCAAAGATGGGGATAAGAAAAAACTCGGCAAAGCCCTCGGCCAGCTCAAATCTGCGTACAGCAGCGGCGAGACCAATGATCTGTTTGAGGCAACAACTCTGTTCTATCAATGCATTTTCGAGATCAGCGGACAGAACGTGGCATGGGAAGTTGTTCAGCGACTCAACGGTCGCATCAGCCGCTTACGTGCAATGACATTGGGAACCCGTGACCGTCATGAAGCCGGGTACAAGCGGATGGAAAAAATCTACTCTGCGATCGATTCCAACGATGCTGATGCAGCCGCCGCAGCCATCAAGGTGCACCTGACAGAAGCAGCTAACATCGCAAGAACCCTTCTGACTGCCGAGCTGAGCAAGAGCGAAAAATAAATGCCAAAAGCCTATTGGATTGCCCATGTCACAGTGACTGACGCTGAGGCTTATGCCGACTATACGAAAGCAGCCCCTGCCGCCTTCCAAAAATACGGCGCCCGCTTCCTCGCCCGCGGCGGTAAAACCGAACACCTAGAAGGCACCGCCCATCCCCGCAACGTGGTCATCGAGTTCGACAGCATGACCCAAGCCCTCGCCTGCTACCACTCCCCCGAATACCAACAAGCCAAATCCCACAGAGCCCACGCAGCCTTTGCCGATATTATGATTGTAGAGGGGATGGAAGAGGCGTAGACAGCTACGCCTCTTGGTGGAGAAGTTACGTTACTTCTTCTTGCCGCCCTTGGGCTCGATGTCATCGCCGAAGAAGTCTTTTTTCTTCTTTTTGCCGAGTGCGGCTTTTGCTTTTTCGGATCTGGTTTTTGGATACTCATCTTCCATCTTCAAAGCAGCAGCTTTGATCTTAGGAATAAGGGCCCAAGCTTCGTCGATTTTTTGAGCACGATGCAACTCGCCGATCTCAACGATAAGTGCCTTAAAGGCTTCTCTGTTGTTGTAGTACAGCGTAAGAGGCTCATGCTCATTCTTAAGCTTCTGTTTTTCCTTCGAGCTCTTTGCAGCTTTCTGCTTCTTTTTCAGGACCTCTTGTGCTGCTTCAAACTTCTTGTCCAGGCCAACCATAAGCTCACAGGCCTTATAGACAATCTGCTCCATATCGAAGATTTCTTTTTTGATAGCCTTGGCTTGCTTTTCTTCTTCGCTCAAATGCTCATCAGAATTAGCACGGCGTTCGGCTTCAGCTGCTTTTTCCGCTTCAGCCTCCGCCTGCCGCTGTTGCATGGCGGCCAGCTCATCTTCGAAGGTGCCTTTGCTCTTCTTGCCTAGAGCAGCCTTTACCTTTTCACTTCGGGATTTCGGGAAGTCCTCTTCCATCTTCTGAACTGCTGCCTGCAGTTGCGGAATGATGTCTCGGATCGGCTTGATATCCTCTTGACCGATATGCTTTCCAACCTCACCTATCAGCTTTTTCACCTCTGCGCTGTTCAACACAAATGTGTTACGCTGTGGCCGGGTTTTAAGGTTCTCGTCTTTAGCTTCCAGATCAGCCAGTGACTGTTTCGCCATATCAACGATATGTTCGAACTCTTTCACTTCTCTCCGGGTCGAAGCAGCTTGTTTAAGGGACTCATCAAGGCTCTCAAAGTAGACCTCAACCTTATCCAGCTCAGCTTCACCTTTTGCATCCTCATCCTTGTAATAGAAGTCAGAGGCCGTCAGCAGGCATTCTTTGAGGTTGGCAATTGTGCCTTTGAAGAAGTTCTTCTCACCCAAATCCAAAAACTGGCCAGTTTTGTCCTGATACTTGGTGATCTCAGGATTGTAAGCTCTGATGCGTTCCAGAAGGTCTGACTTCTCAGTGAGCTCGTCTGCAACAGCATCAGCGCCTTTGAGCTGCTCCATCTTCTCTTTGGCTGCCTGGAAGATCGTGTCCATATCATCCAGATCTCTATCAATGGCGCGTAAGGCATTTTCGACCACTTTAGGATCCATATTGCCTAGCTCGATCAAGCCGACGTTGAAGACCTCTGAATGCTCCTGAGCATCGGCATATGTATCATCGAAATCTCCACAGAGGCCTTCCACCTCTGGGTTTTCATTGGCCCATTTTTCAAGTTGCTTCAACTGGCTAAATCTGTCTCTCACAGCCTGCAGCAGCTCTTCTCTACGGCCTGAAGCATCATTTTGAACGCCACCTTCTCCGGCATCGGGCATACCAAGCAAGTTGCGCATTTTTCCGAGTGCAACTTCAACACCCGCCAACAGATCATCAGCAGCCTTTTTATCCTGATTGGACAACACCGCCTGATCCTGCGTGATCAACGTAAAGGCTTCGTTGTTTGCCTTGTAGAACTCAGCAAACTCCTTCGGTTTCTTTTTCAGCTCTTCTTTACGCGCTGCCAGAGTAGCAAACACACTTTTGATATTCTTGAAGCGGAACTTCATATCTGCGCCGACGCGTTCAACCTCGATTGCAGCTGCATCAAAAGCTTCCTGCAGATCAGCAATATGGCTGTTGAGCGCACTTAACCCACCAGCTCCCCTGATCGCGCTTTTGTCTTTTACGGCAACATTGAGAGCTTGCAATGCTTTTGCCGCTGATGTGCCCGTCTGATCAAAAGCGCTAAGGTCCACATTCCACGCTTCAATCTCAGACCGGCGCTTGACCAGACTCTGCAGCTTTTCAGTAGATTCCTTTGCTCTGGCATTGATCTCAGAAATGTCTGTTTTGCGGGTTTCCTGAGCTTTTGCAAAAAGCTGCTGCATCTGCGTCAAGCCAGACTTGACCTGGGAGACAAGTTGCTGAAGCTGCTCACATTGAGCCTCTTTATCGTCTCTATCCTCCTGTGCACAAGCCACTCCGTTTTCATAGTGCCCAAGTGAGGCCTGATAAATTGCATCAAACTCTGCCCCATTCACATCCTGACAAATCGGTCGCCAGTTTGCATTGCTCGTGTTGAGGGCAGTCCTCAGGCTATCAAGATCACTCGTCAGTCTGGCAAGGCGGTTTTCGAAGACATCGCCTTGGGATTCTTTATCTGCCGCAATGACTTCATCAGCTTCAGCCGTATTAAGTCCTTGCGCTGCCAAACCAGCTTTCTTCATGCGCATGTGCATGGTTCGCGCAGTTTCAATCAGACTATCAATCTTCGGCAGGGCTTTTTTGACATCTGAATCAAGCCAGAGATCTGACGTTGCCATTTCCTGGGCGCCATCCAAGGCATTCCTGGCCAACTGATAAGCATCTGCAAACTCGGCCACAGATTTCTTTGACCAGCCAGACTGATCCTGCTTATGGTCTGCTTCCACCTTCTGGTTCAGAGCAAAAATCACATCCGTTCGCTCTGCAAGTGCAATTTCTTCTTCAAATACATCCCCAAACGCATCATCATCCGGGATAGCGCGCGCATTTCTTGAAACCAGACCGTACTCGACGTCATCTGCGCTTGCTTTCTTCGCATTTTTGGCGTTCTTCGGCTTTTCAAAGCACTTGGGCATATTGCCAATTGCAGTCTTCATCTGCTCGATGGCTGTCTTGGCATCAGCAATACGGTTTTCAGAGAGAAACAGTTTGGCCTCCTGCCCAAACGTCTCGACCATGGTCTGATAGCTCAAAAGGTCAGAAAGCTGCTCTTCATACGGAATCTGATTACGCTGTTTGTAATAGGTACCAGCTTCTTTGAGCAGATCGCTGACTTCCTGCACGTAACCATCTATTCTGTTTGCAGTTGAAGATCCGCGCTCAAGCGCTGCGCGCATCCCATCCATATTGCGGTGAGCGTTTTGAAGACTGTCATCAATCCCAGTATAATCAATCTTAGTATAATCCTTGCCGTCAAACAGCTGTTCTGCGTCCAGCAGAGAATCGTTGGCCTCTTGCTCAAACTTCTCGAAAACTTTGAGCTCTTCACGGTCGACAATAAGATGGGCCTTGTCAGTGATAGCACCAAAATCTTTGAAGGCTTGCTTGATTGCATTCAGAGAAATATCTCTCAGATCGCGGGGAGAAGTTGGTGTCTCAATCGGTTGGACAGCTTCAACACCAGCCTCAGAAGGGTCGATGCTGCAGACCTTGAGCATTTCAGTCGCCCATACATCAACATCACCAGATTGTTTCGGAGTACCAGTAGCTTCATTTGAACCGGAAGGGGTATCAGAACCAGCCATATCAGACCTCTTGGCGCACTATATTTCCTAAGTGCGGGATATCACTTACGCCATGAGATAGTGTTTCACTAATCCCCCTCTATCGAGCGAATATTTAATAAAAACGAGTGAGGTGGTGTCGACGGTCAGACCTCTCTTCAGAGCCTCCCCTCACCTCTCAAACAAACCAGGAGACGCAGAGCCAGATCCAGAGGGGGGCTGGGACTATGGCCCAGATGAAGATGGCGGGGAGATAGGGGTAGAGGTTCATAGGGCTCTCCTTTTGTTTCGTCAGACGAGTTCAAAGGCTTCGGCGAGGGTGAAGAGACAGGCTGTTGTGATGCCGAGAACAACAAAATTGCGGATGTGTTTGAGGAAGGCCTGTTCGACTCTGGTCCTGATTGCGGTTCCGTAGTTTTTTCCATCCAGATAAGTGCTGGTGATCATTGTCAGAAACAGCAGGAACCAAAGAACGACGAGACCTTCGGCCACTAAAACAATTGCGGGTAACATGACTTACCTCCAAACATTTGCAGAAACTCGAGTGGAGCTGAGGGTGTGAGAGCATGCTGAGCAGCACAGCACGCGCCGCTTTTCCTGGGAGTTTGAGAACAGAAAAGATCACGACACGTGCTGTACATCGCGAGCTGCTCCACCGCGATTCTTAAATATCTATTTCATATATATGTTTATCATATCGCCGCTTAAATGGAATATATAATTTACATCTTTTAGACTCTGAGATTGTCCTCTCAATCTCAATGAACATGTAATTCTCGCAATTTTCTGAATGATATCAGCAAGCTGAGGGTTCTTTATCTTTCATGTTCAGAGACGCGAAGAGATATGATATACGGTGGATATATCTTTGGAGCTTCACGATGCGATTAAATCAGGCGAGCGATTTTGCTCTGCGACTCACAATGCAATGCGCCATGCAACCAGATGTAATTCAGCGCATCGATCAGGTGGTTCAGCAGCAAGGCTTTTCGCGCGGGCATGTGATGAAACTGGTCAACCAGCTCTCGCGTGCGGGCATACTGGAGACCATGCGTGGTCGTGGCGGTGGCTTCAAGCTTGGCCGTCTGGCAAAGCATATCAGTGTTGGGGATGTTGTTCGTGCCGTCGAGAATGACTTTGCCGTTGTTGAATGTTTACGTCAGAGCGAGTGCGGTGAAATTCATTGCTGCTTCCTGCCCTCCTGCCGCCTGAAACCTCTGATGCAGCGAGCCTCCAGCGCATTTCTGGATGTGCTTGATGAGATGACGATTGAGAGTGCAATAACAGGACTGCCTGTGCCAGATGTCTTAGTTACACAACAAAAGCAGTAGAAATAAACTGATGTCTACCTATCGGCTTTACATTAAGTATATTTCACCAACACAAAATCAAATTCACAATTAAATCTAATTTAATAAATAAAAACTCTATTAATACATATATTCGGTTCAGGTAATCTATAGTTTGTGAAAAATGTTTTGCGTATCACTTTATAGCTCTTCAGTCGAATACAGCATACTTGTGTGACGCAAAGAAATCTTAACAGATTACTAATGCGATTACTTACACTGAAACTGCGTTCTGCTCTGCGCAGCTTTCCGTGACGGCTGTGCTCGACCGAACAACTGTCTCCGAACTGCTGTTGCTGGCAAATGTGTGAGGGTTGAAATGTGGTACAGTGAGCGTCTTCTCGGAACAACTGCACTTGCGGGTCTCGCGTTTGCCTGCCTGTTCAGCCTTCAGGTGGAACGGGTGAACGCTCAGACCGTTATTACTGGCACCATCAACAATCCTCCCTTCACAATTAATGGCACAAATGGATTGCGCATCGGTCAAAACGGGGCTGATGGAACACTGAATGTGTTCAGTGGAACGACAGTACCCATCGGTCAACTGGTAGAGATCGGTGTTGCAAACGCAAACGGCACGCTGAACGTTTATGAGGGTGCGTCAGTCACTCAGTCAGGAAATTTCGTTTTCATAGAAGTTGGAAACGGTTTCAACGAGGGCACTATAAACCTCTATGAGAGCGGTCAGCTTTTTGCGCCAACTGGCGACATAGTTCTGGAAGGCCAAGGAACCATCAACATTGGTGGGGAAGAAAACGCAGCTGCACGTTCCGCCGGCTACCTCAGGGTAGACGACATTTACATGCTAAACGGCTCCAAGATTGTGATTAACACCACGAGCTCCGGTGGAAATCATCTTATGGCAGATCTGGTCTCTGTCTCATCGGGTTCAGGCGAAGTCCTTTTTGAAAACGGCACCACTCAGATAACGAATAATAACAGCCGGTTTTCTGGCAAAATGTTCTTTGAGGAAAACGCGACAGCCGTCTTCACCGGAACCAACGCGGTAGGAAACGCTCAACTCGATTTTGTCGGCGGCAAAGTTGTGACCACTGGCAGCACGACTATCAGCGGTGATATTGAAGTCACAAATGTGGGTGCAGTGAATGACGCCACATTCGAAACCTCCAACGGCAACCTCACTCTTTCCGGAGACATCATCGGTAACGGCAAAGTTAGGTTTGAAGGCAATGGCATAACCACACTGTCAGGCAACAACACCTGGACCGGCGGTGCCGATATTGATGGCACAGAGGTTGTTTTCTCCACCGCCTCCCATCTTGGCAGTGGCCCGATTGAGCTCAACAGCGGCCATCTCACATTTAGCGGCACGACAGCCACAGTCAACAATCTGTTTGATCTCGACGGCACCTCTTCCATGGAAGTTGGGTCGGGCGACACGCTCACCGTCAGCAATGACATCTCGGGTTCAGGCCGCCTGAAAAAACTCGGCGACGGAACACTTGTGCTGGGCGGAACAGGCAGCAACTTCAGCGGTGGGTTGGATCTGGCTGACGGAACTGTTCAGTTTGGGAGCGCAGCCAGTATCGGCTCGGGCAATATCATCTATTATGGTGGTGACCTGAGTTTTGTTTCCGGCTCAGATGCGACCATTTCCAACACATTTGAAATGCACAACAACGGCACGCTTGATGTGCAGTCCGGACGAACCCTCACAATCACAGGCAACATCGTCAATGGCGGCGGTTCTCCCGGCAAGCTGACCATCGGGTCCGGCGGTACGGTTGATCTGCAAGGCACCAACTCCTTCTCTGGCGGCCTAGTGGTTCAGGAGAACAGCACGGTTGGGTTCTCAGATTCCGATGATCTCGGCAGTGGCACTGTTGAACTGGACAACGGCAACCTCACCTTCAACGGAACAACGGCTACCATCAGCAACCTCATTGATCTGGACGGCACATCCTCCATGACCGTCGGAACCGGCGATACGCTTACAGTCAGCAATGACATCAGCGGTTCGGGCCGCCTGAAGAAGTTCGGTGATGGAACACTCGTTCTTGGTGGAGCGGGCAGCAGTTTTAGTGGTGGATTGGATCTGGCCGAAGGGACTGTTCAGTTTGGCGCAGCAGCCAACATCGGTACTGGAAACATCATCTATTACGGTGGTGATCTGAGCTACGTCTCAGGATCTGACGCCACCCTCACAAACACATTTGAAATGCACAATGACGGTACGCTTGATGTGCAATCCGGGCGTACGCTCACCATCACCGGAAACGTAATTGACGGTGGAGGCTCCCCCGCCACGCTGACCATCGGGTCCGGCGGTACAGTCAATCTGCGTGGATCCAACACCTTCTCCGGCGGTCTTGTCATTCAGGAGAACAGTACGGTTGGCTTCGCAGACTCCAATGATCTGGGCACAGGTGACATCGGACTGGACAGCGGGAACCTGAGTTTTATCGGCACATCGGCGACGATCACGAATAATCTTGAGCTCTTTGATGACAGCACGATTGATTTGCAGTCTGGCCGCGCCCTAACCATCTCAGGCAACATCACAGACGGCGATGGCACACCGGGCATGCTCACCATTGGGTCTGGCGGCACTGTCAATCTGGGTGGAACCAACACGTTTACCGCTGGCCTGACCGTTCAGGAAAACAGCACCGTCGGCTTCACCAGTGCCAGCAATCTTGGCACGGGCAATATTGCGCTCAACAACGGTAATCTCATCTTTAATGGCACCACGGCAACGATCGCCAACGGCTTCGACCTGACGGGCACCTCTGCCATAACAGTTGGCTCCGGCGATACACTCACCGCCAGCAATGACATCAGCGGCACTGGCTTGCTGAAAAAACTCGGAACAGGAACACTGGTTCTGGGCGGAGCAACCAGCAACTTCAGCGGTGGGCTGGACCTAGCAGCTGGTACTGTAGAGTTTGGAGCCGCAGCCAACATCGGCACAGGGGAAGTTCTCTTTTACGGTGGTGATCTGAGTTATGTTTCCGGCTCGGATGCGACCATTACCAACAACTTCAAGATGCACGATGATGGGACGCTGGATGTACAATCCGGGCGCACCCTGACACTGACGGGCGATATCACAGATGGCGGAAGCTCCCCGGGAACTCTCACCATTGGGTCTGGCGGTACGGTCAACCTGCAAGGCGACAACAGTTTCTCCGGTGGCCTCATCGTTCAGGAAAACAGTTCCGTCGAGTTTACCGATCCGGATCGTCTGGGGCTTGGCACAACCACCCTCAGCAATGGTAATCTGCTTTACCAGGGCACCACAGACGTCAATCTTTCAAGGATTGCCATTGCCAGCGGCACAAGCAACACAATCGATATTGATGACAATACGGTCGATCTGGAAATCTCCTCCAACCTTTCTGGTTCAGGCAACTTGTCCATCGATGGCGGCCAAACAGCCACCCTCACCGGCACCAACAGCTCATGGACCGGTGACCTTGGCATCACAGACACAGAGCTGATCTTCAATGACGGCGCCAACATCGGCAATGGCAATGTGGGCATCACACTGAACTCCTCAACCCTGACCTACACAGGCGGCAGCACAGTCACCATCAATGAACTCGCCTTCTCTGGTACCGGGAACGTGGTGGGTACAACTGATGTGGTCGGTCAGATCAACATCATGTCAGGTCTCACAGGTTCAGATCAGGTCACCTTCACCGGCCCGGGCGAAGTTAACCTGCTGGGCGACAACTCTGATTATTCTGCTGATATTGAAATTGATTCTGGTACTGTTGGTTTAGAAGGCTTCTCCACCTCCGCCATTGGTTCCGGTGATGTGATCATCAATGGCGGCACCCTGTTCTATCTGGGCACAGGCAGTGAAACCGTCGATACCACTAAACTGCAAGTGAACAGCAACGACAACGCCATCGATATGGCCAATGCAGGTGCCTCCCTCACCTGGACTGGCAACGCTTCTCCCGGTGGCGGCACCTTCCTCAAGAACGGTGCTGGCACACTAATTCTCTCAGATGGCACCAAATCACTGGTCAGCTCCACCATCAACGGCGGCACCATGCGGATCGGAGCGTCTTCGACAGACAGCTCCACTCTGGCAGGTAGCCTGACGGTCAACTCAGACGGACGGCTGGAAGGATATGGAACGGTCAGCGGCAGTGTCACTCTGAATGGCGGCATCATCGCTCCCGGCGCCTCCTTCGGCACCATCACGCTCGGCAGTCTGGATGCCACAGGTACCGGCGGCACGTTGGAAATGGAGATCGGTTCCGACCCTGTTACCGGAATGGCAAATGCGGATCAGATCGAGATCCTGGCAGGTGGCAGTGTAGACCTGACCGGTGTTGCCCTTGATCTAGTGAATGTCGCGGGCCCGACACCCGTGAAGATTGGTGATGAGTTCGTCATTATCGACAATCTCTCCGTTGGAGGATCGTTGTTAACTGGTACATTCAGCTCCGTCAGCCACGACATGTTCATGCTGGATGTAAACGTGCTCTACGGTATTCCTGGTGATGACAACGACGTTGCGATCCAGTTCATCCGCAGTTCCAACAACTTCAACGGTCTGGCGACAACGCGCAACGAACACTCTGTCACGCTGGCGCTGGACACCATCAATGAAAGCGGTGACCTGTTCACACACCTTGCCCCAATGAACAACGCACAGATCAAGGCGCTTCTTGATCCCCTCTCCGGTGAAATTAACGCGTCAACCCGGGCAATCCTCCTCGCCGATAGCCGCTTCCTACGTCAAGCTGTGAATGACCGGCTTTACAAGGCCCACAGCGCCTTTGCGTCAGAAGTGGATGACGACATGGTTACCCGCACCGTCGGTGACTTTGAGATGTGGGGTCAGGTCTACGGCAGCTGGGGTGAGTTCTTCTCTGACGGCAACGCCCGCACCACCGGCAGAAGCGTTGGCGGCGTTCTGGTCGGTGTTGATGCGACCTACTTCGATATGGTCCAGCTCGGTGTGGTTGCTGGCTTTGGCCGCACCTCCATCGACATCAGCTCCATAGATGCCTCTTCAGACAGTGACAGCTACAGCGTGGGCGGCTACGCAAGTGCCAACCCGATCGACAATGTCAAACTGCGCGGCGGTGTTGCTGGTACATGGTACAACATTGCAACCGATCGTGATGTGGCCCTCTTCCCGGAAGAAACGCTTTCAGCTGACCAGTTTGCCGGCTCCGTTCAGGTGTTTGGCGAGCTAGGCTACACGCTGGAAAGCACCTATGGCAATCTGGAACCTTTCGCTGGTGTTGCCTACGCTTATCTCACCGGCCCCGGCTTTAATGAAAGCGGTGGTGCAGCGGCACTGAAGGCCGACAGCCAGTCCAACTCCCTCACCTTCCTGACACTTGGAACACGCGGCGAGTTTGATCTTTCCAACTACCTTTACGGCGACACCAGTTTCGTCGGGCTGGCAGCCTGGCAATACGCCTCCGCTGAAACGCTGGACTACACCCAAAGCTTCATCGACAGCGGCAATCCGTTCACCGTGGCCAGCGTCCCAATCGCCCGCAACGTCGCCCTGATCGAAACCGGCCTCCAATCCAACCTCACTGAACACATCCAACTCAACGTCAACTACTACGGCCTCCTCTCCGACGAAGCCGTAGACCACGGCGCCAACGCAAGACTGTTTGTCCAGTATTGAGTGGAATGAAATCATCTCGCAGAATCTTGCATGCAAAACATCCTTGCCCATTGCACCCAATGGAAAATCAAACTGTATATAAGCAGGTATGCGGATGCGGGGTATGGTTTTGGGAGTGGAGAGGATGAGCGGAGTTAAGGCATTGGGTCTTGGTTTTGCTGGAAGCTTCACTTGCTTTGGTTGGGAACCGTGGCAGGAGTGTGAAGAGAACTGGAACTGATCTGGGGCAGTGGCGACAAGTGCGCAACCCCGCAGCGACTTTCGTCGGTGAGCTCAATTAAGCTTCGAGCAAATGCTCTGGTGTTGGATCAGTCTGTCTGCATACCTTCGCAAATGTTTGTCTTGTTCATCTGGAAAGATCCTTTCCGGAAATGAGGTGTCGTGTCTCCCGTTCTGCGGTCTCTGACTGAAGCAACATAAAAAGCTGCTTTCAGAAAGGGAGAGGATATGATTGGGGCACTTAAGAGATTTTCACGCACAACGGCATTGGCTTTGTCACTGGGCATGGCTGGATTTGCCGGCGGACAGGCGCAAGCAGAGGAAAGCCTGATCCTGGCGCATGCGATGAACACGGATCACGTGTTTCACGCGCTTTCTGAGCGTTTTATGGGAGAGCTGGACGGCAAAGCCATCAACATTGATTATCACCCCGGCGGCGATCTTGGTGACTGGACCTCCCTGTTTGAACAGTCCATGCAGGGTGTCGTGCCAATGAGCCTGACATGGGGTGCATCTGAGTTTGATGGTCGGTTGGATCTCGCTTACCTCGGCTATGTGGTTTCCAACTGGGAGCAGGCGCAGAAGCTTTATGGTCCGGGCTCAGACATGCTGGATATCTACAACGGTATACTTCATGAACTCGGCTTGCACGCGGTCGGGATTATTCCGACGGACTTTGGTTCTGTTGTAATCCGCAAAGGCGTTGGCAAGGCGCCGGTCAATTTTCCTAATGATGCCAATGGCCTGAAGATCCGTGTTCCGGGTCTGCCGATGGCAGTGGAACGCTTCAACAATCTGGGTTTCTCAGCTGTGCCGATCCCACTGGCAGAGGTTTACACCGCCCTTCAGCTTGGTACGGTCGATGCGCGTTCATTCTCAACCGCGGTTGAGACTTACTCACTGCGTGACGTTCTGGAAACCAACATCCTCACCAATGACTATTTCGAGCACGCCTTCTGGCTAGTGAACAAGGACTGGTGGGAAGGCCTTGAGACGACTGATCGTGAAGCCCTGCAAACTGCGATCGACACCACACTTGAGTGGTCTTGGGGAGAAGCGCAAGCAAAGAGTGAAGAGTTCCTGCAAAAAGCCAGAGATGCCGGGATCAAGGTGGTTGAACTGGATGATGCCCAGCTGGCAGCTGCACGCAAGATTGCTCATGAAACGGAATGGCCAGCCATGGAGAAAATTATTGGCTCTGAGATCATGAGCCAGATCCGCCAAGCTGCTGCAAACTAATAATAATTGAAGAGAAGGCCGGAGCGTGCTCCGGTCTTCGGTTGGGAGGCATATGACCGTGAACCGCGAGTCTAAACAGCACCCGCGTGCGCCGGTGCAGGTCGCTTCATTCATCTATGATCCGGAAATTACTGAAACAGAACCGCCGGACCATGTCACCGCAATCCCCGAAGGTCCGCAATCCGGAAGTATGGCTGCGCTGCTGAAAGCGGAGCGGCTTCTGGAAAGGTCTCTCTATTTCGGTCTGGTGCTGATGGGCATTGGTCTTGCTGCAATCATGTTTGTGCAGGTTCTGCTCCGCTATGTGTTTGCGCTGCCGTTTGTCGGCATTGAAGAGCTTGCTCTGCTGATGGGAGCCTGGTTTTACTTTCTGGGGCTTGCTTATGTGACCCGTAATGGAGAGCACATTCACGGTGGCATCGTGACACTGCTGATCAAAAGCCCGCGAAAGATCCAAGGCATCCGCTTGATTATGACACTGGCCAGCATAGCTGCCTGTCTGGTGTTTGGGTATTACGCCAGCAAGTACGCGATCTTTGAAATAGAGCGTGGGCGCGCAAGTTCTTACATGCGCTGGCCAAAGGGGCTGTGGTCTGCCTCCATGATCATCGGCTTTGCAGGCACCATCATCTACCTCTCGCTGCAAGCCATCAATCAAACCATTGATCTTAAAACAAGACTTTCAGTCGTGAAGAAGGGCTAATCATGTTCATTTTTCTTGCCTCTCTTCTGCTTATCGTCGTGCTGTTGCTGGCTGAAATGCCAATCGCGTTTGCGTTTGGTGTTGGTGCGCTGGTGTTCGGCATTGCTTCAGACTCAAACGTTTCCTTCCTGATCCCTTACGCCTATCAGACCACACTCAGCTTCGCTTTGCTGGCGCTGCCACTGTTCGTCCTAGCCGGAACGCTGATGGCAGAAGGCGGCATATCAGATCGCCTGCTCAGTTTCGTGAATGCGTTTGTCGGGCGTATGAAAGGCGGGCTTGGTGCGGTGACCGTCATCACCTGTGCCTTGTTCGGTGCGATCTCTGGCTCGTCATCTGCCGCCATTGCGGCGATTGGGCAGATCATGATCCCGCGGATGGTGAAGGAAGGCTATCCGGTTGGCCACGCAACGGCGTTGGTTGCGTGTTCTTCTGTGTTGGCGCTGATGATCCCGCCGTCTATTCCGATGATTGTGTTTGCGGTTACTGGTGGCTTATCTGTGGGGGCAGCTTTTCTGTCGACAGTTATTCCGGGCGTCCTGCTGGCTCTGGTTTACATCGGCCTCAACTTCTTCTTCCTGCGCAAGGTGGATACCATTCAGGTCGAGGAACCTTTGCCGTTTAGGGAAGCGGCGCAGAATGTTGCCAGCAGCGGGCTGAAGGCATTCTGGGCGCTGATGATGCCATTGCTGGTGCTGGGAGTGATCTACTCCGGTATTGCCACGCCAACAGAAGCTGCTGCAATCTCACTGGTTTATGCGATTGTTGTTGGGGTGTTCATCTATAAAGGGCTGAGCTTCAAGGATATTCCGGCAGCCTTTGTGCGGGCGGCGATCACCACGAGTTCCATCATCGCAGTGCTGTTCTTCCTGTTTGTGATGAGCCGGGCAATGATCCTGCAGCAAGTGCCGCGTGAGGTGGCTGAAGTACTCATCTCGCTGACGGAAAACAAGATCCTGATCCTGTTGCTGATCAACCTTATTTTGCTGCTCATTGGTATGATCGTGGATGATGTATCCGGCAGTGTGTTGGCGGCAATTGTATTGCTTCCGGTGGCAACGGAGATTGGCGTTCATCCAATTCACTTTGCAGCGATTGTTGGCACCAATCTGGGGCTGGGGAATGTATCCCCACCGTGTGCGCCCATGCTCTATATGGCCGCCGGGGTGAGCAAGCTCACGCTGGATAAGTATGTGGGCATCACACTCAAGTTCCTGCTGCTTGGGCATCTGCCGATGGTTCTCATCGTCACCTTCTTCCCGGAACTGTCGCTGGCTCTGCCAAGACTGATCATGGGTATCGATGTTTAATCCATCCCATCCTCTGCGGTGATCTCATCGCAGAGGATCAGTTGGCTGAGAGTTTGATGACTTTCAGCGCACTCCCGGCAAGATACTCGTGAAGCTTCAAGAGCTGCTCCTTCGCGGCAATCTCATTACCAATAGCGACTGAGCGCATGATGTCTGCGTGGAACTGGCTACAGACCATGGTGTCGTCACGCGTTTTATTGGCAAACCAGAACCGACGGGATTGGCTCTGTACGCGGGCGAGCGCATGGTGAAAGTATGGGTTGCCGCTGGCATTGGTGATAGCGAAGTGAATGCCTCTCAATGCCTCCAGCAGACTGGCATCTTCATCGCCCTGCGCGCTTTCCAAAATGTTCTGCGCCAGTTGCAACATATGAACGCGGTGTTCGCTGCTACCACGCAGGATCGCATATTTGATGCAAGTCGGTTCAATCTCTTTGCGGATCTCCAAAAGCTGAAGTTGCTGCGCTGCTGAAATCTCCAGAAACTCGACACCCTTTCGTGCATGCACTTTCAGCATGTCTTCCTGTTCCAGAGCCTGAAGGGCTTCTCTGACGGGAGTGCGTCCAAGCTGTAATATGGCAGAGAGTTTGTTTTCTGAGTAAAGCTGCTCCGTATCCAGCTCCCTGAAAATGACTTTGCGCTCTATCTCAGCCTTGGCAAAAGCTGCTTGTGTTGTTGCTTGGAAATCAGACACCTGGTGCTCCGCTTGCTTAAGCTGGCATGTAAATTCTGGCGGTGAAGCTAGAGCAATGGAATCTGCGAGTGAAGCAATCTGTTTATTTCCACATTTGTACTTAGGATAAGTTTCAAACTGTATATCTGGTAATAGTGCTTAGCTGTGCGCAAGTATATGTACAGATGACTGCTGTGTAATTTCTATCTGTATACATAGGGCATAACAGTCGCCCCAATAGATTATCGATTATCTATTTGTTTTGTAATGACAATTTTTGTGTGAGTGAGAATTTAGGGCTACTCGCCACAACACTGTCAGTGACTATTTTAGCTGACTGTATGTACGTTCTTCTACTTTTGTCAGTGCCCGCTCTTCGTGATGTGTTTCACAATATGTTAGTTAGGAAGAGAGGGCTCATAAGTCAGCTCATCCTCTCATATTAGCGTTATATAACAATATGTTATCTTATATGTGAGTGGCGATATGGCTTGGAAGGAATTAGCATTAAGCGCAGTCGACAGTCCGGTGTTGGACGAGGCTGATGTTGTAGTGTGTGGAGGTGGCCCGGCAGGTGTTGCTGCGGCTGTGATGAGCGCCCGGGATGGCCTTAAAACAATCCTTGTCGAGAAGAATGGCTTTTGCGGTGGCGCTGCAACAGCCGGTCTGTCTGGGACGATCTGCGGTCTGTACCTGACGCAGGATGAAATCGCCAAGAAAACACCTAAGCAGGTCGTCTTTGGTTTTGCAGAAGAGTTTCGTCAGAGACTGGAAGGTAAGCAGGGCGTTACAGAGCCCCAGATCTACGGCAACACGCATGTGTTGACATTCGACCCACTGCGCTGGCGCGAGGTAGCCGATGATCTGCTGGAAGAAGCTGGTGTAACATGTTTGTATCACTGCCTCATCACTGAGGTGATGAGAGAGGATCAGCGCATCAAAGCGATCAAACTGGAAAGTTCAGCCGGAAGTACGTTCCTGAAAGCCAAGGCTTTCATTGATGCGACCGGTGATGCCGCTGTACTGGCAAAGGCCGGGTGTGAGCATTCCTATGGCGACAAGGGCAACATCCAGAACCCAACCATGATGTTCCGTCTTTCCAACGTGGAAGCAGAAGGCTTTTATAAGGTCTTTGGCGAGGACACCATTTCACCGGCTGAGGTCACCGAGAAGATCCGCGAAGTCAACGCAAGTGGTGAGCGTCATCTGCCGCGGGACAAGGTCTGGGTCTTCCCAACACCGCAGGACGGTGTGTTTTTGATGAACTGCACTCGCCTTGCGGGGCAAGGTGGCCGGATGCTGAATGTCATCAATCCAGCTGACCGAACCTATGCAGAGATCTATGGCCGCCGTTCAGCCCGTGACTATCATGCCTTCTTCAAGGAGAACGTTGAGGGCTTTGAGAAAACACAGCTGATCGATATGCCGCCAGAGATCGGCGTGCGCCAGACTCGGACGATCCGTGGCACGAAAACACTGACAAACGATCAGGTCGTGAACTGCGAAAAGCCAGCGGACGGCATTGCCCGCTCATCCTGGCCAATCGAGTTGCATGCAGGCAAGCAGAGCAAGCTGCATTGGCTGATGAACGACTACTACGAGATCCCTTGGGGCACGCTTGTTCCTGAGGAGTTGGACAATACAATTGTCGCCGGCCGTTGCCTGAGCGCAGAGCATGAGGCGTTGGCATCTGCCCGCGTGACTGCTCAGTGCTTTGAGATGGGGCATGCAGCGGCTGTCGCAACCAAAATTTCACTCGAAAGTGCAGTGAAATACAAAGATCTGGATCCGGAGCAAATCCGCCAGAAAATGCGCGTGAATAACAGCGCATTGTAGCACCTAGTCACATTCAAACTGACCACAAGTAACTGTAGGAAGCTGTAGCCGTAAGGATGCTGCTTCCTGCAAAGGGGCTCGTGCGGCCTGACGCCGCCGAAACCCTTGTCTGAAGGCCAAACATCGGGAGAGATATTATGGCTTTGGAGGAACCCATGACAAAACCAACCACAAATAAGGGGGAGATACTTAAGCCCAGCTTGGACAAGTCCATTTTCTTGCCAAGTCTACTCTTCAGCCTTGCGATCATCATTCCGATGATCCTGATGGGTGAGGCACTCAATCCTTACATCACAGCAATCAATAACTTCGTGTCGCACAGCTTTGGCTGGGCATACATGGCTTATGGCACCATTGGCCTGTTCTTCCTGGCGTGGGTGGCCTTTGGCCCACTGGCCAACGTAAAGCTGGGCAATGCAGATGATAAACCAGCCTTTAACGATTCAAGCTGGGCTTTCATGATCTTGGCAGCCGGTTTCGGTATCGGCGTGGTCAACTGGTCCATGGTTGAGCCTATGATTACCATGGCCTCTGCTCCTGCTGGTGCAGAACCATTCTCTGCAAAAGCTGCTGAAGATGCGCTTGCTTATGGTCTGATCCACTGGGGCCCGTTCCTTTGGGTAGGCTACATGGCGCTCGGCCTTCCATTCGCGTACTTCTTATTTGCACGTAAGCCAAAAGTGCAGCGTTTCGCTCTCTGTTTTGAGCCAGTTCTCGGACAAAAGCGGGTTGAGGGACCAATCGGCACTGCAATCAATGCATTCGCTGTTTTCGGTCTGATCGGTGGTATCGGCACGACCCTTGGTCTTGCTATTCCGCTGCTGGCTGGTCTGCTTTCCGTGTTCATCGGTATCGAGCACACCATGTTCGTGGAAGTGGGCGTTCTGCTCTTCTTCGGTGCGTTGACCATGTACTCCCTTTCCAAAACCATTTCGAAAGGCATGAAACTGCTCTCAGACTTCAACGGCTGGCTCGTTGTTGTGGTGCTGGGTGCGATGATCCTGTTTGGCCCAACGGCTTACATCATGAACAGCTTCACAAGCATCTTCGGTAATGCAATGGAGCTTATGCCACACGTGTTCACCTGGACGGATACTTACGGCCTGTCCAACGGTTATGCGCAGGACCAGAGCGTGTTCTACATGGCTTGGTACATCGCATATGCACCTCAGATGGGCCTGTTCGTAGCATGCGTGTCTCGCGGCAGAACTCTGAAAAACGTTGTGCTGGGCTGCGTTGGTTACGGCTCTCTGTCCGCCTTCGTGTTCTTCGCAATTCTGGGTGCTTTTGCTGTTCAGCTTCAGCTCTCCGGCACTGTTGATCTTGCCGCAAACTTCAATGAACACGGTATTCCGTCTACAGTAGCGCTGGCGTTGAGCAACACCCCACTTCCAGCACTGGCTGTGCCAATCTATCTGGTCATGGTGGCGATCTTCGTGATCACCACGATTGAAGCATGTACCCGTAATCTGGCGTCCATGACGAACAAGAACATCAGTGGTGATGTTGAGCCTTCCACGTCATCCAGAATGATCTGGTGCCTGATCATTGTTGGCATCAGCTTTGGTGTGATCCTAGTGGGTGGTCTTGATGTGGTCATCACGTTGGCCTTGGTGCCAACTATTCCACTGGTGGCTCTCAGCTTCCTGGCAACGTACTGCATGGTCAAAGCAGCCCGCACAGACTTCCCGCATTTGTTCCGTTCCCAGTATTCCGCGATTGAGCGGAAGGATGATGGAACTTTGACGGTGAACACTGCTGACCTTTAAGAAACACAAAAGAGGCGGCCCCGGCTGCCTCTTTTACTTTCCTCCCAATGCCGCCTTGGCTATGAGCTCTATTCCTTCCGGAATAAGAGCATTGTCTATGACAGAATATCCCAAGCGGATGTGGTTCAGGTTCTCGCTTGGATTAGAGAATGTGAAGCCGCCCGTTTCAAAGTAAACGCTGGATTCCATCACCTTCTGCTGTAACTTCCCAGCATCAATGTCTTCTGGCAATTTCAACCAGATGCTTCCCCCACCAAACTCCGGCAGTACAGAAGCACCCGGAAAATGCGCTTCAAGCGACTGATGCATTGTTTTGCATCTGCTTTTGTACTCCTGCGAAATCTTAGCCAAAAACCGGTCGAAGTATCCTCGCTGCAGAAACAGTGCGACACTGCGCTGATTGTTGACGGGCGGGTGCCGCAGAATGTGGTGCCGTAACGCCTTGGCCTCGCGGATAAACTCCCTATCTGCCACCAGATAACCAATGCGCAGTCCCGGCATCAAGCTTTTGGAAAGACTGCCCGCATAAATCACGTTCCCACATCGGTCCAGACTCTTGAGTGCAGGAGGCGGCGTCTTGTCAAAGGCGATCTCTGCCTCGTAATCATCCTCGATGATGAACTGACGGTTTTGCGCCGTGATGCGCAGCAGTTCTTCCCGTCGCTCAACGGGCATGGTGACAGTTGTCGGGAACTGATGGCTCGGTGTGGTGTAAAGGCATTTACACTGGTTGATCTCATCACTCAGGATCATCCCACCTTTATCAATCGGCAACCTGCGCACATTCAGGTTTTCCATCTGCGCCATATTCAGAATGTCCGGATATCCCGGATCTTCAATTCCGATCGTCTCACCTGTCCGTAGCAACAGTTTCACAGCAAGGTACAGCGCTTGCTGCCCTCCCAACGTGATTAGTATCTCTTCGGGGTGGGCGATGATCCCGCGCTTCGACAGCACACGCTGCATCAGTTGCTCAACGAGTAACTCGTCGTCGATGGAAGAGTAATCTGTTGCCCAGTTCCGCATCTCAACCACATTCACCGAGTCGCGAATACACTCGCGCCAGCTGGCGATTGGAAATAAGTTTGGGTCAATCAAACCGCAGATAAACGGAAAGCGAAACCGCACCAGACTGTCGCTTGGTTTAACGACGCGCGGCATATTAAAACTCCGCCCGCGGAAATGAGAGCGGAAGTCCATCTTAATCACATCTGTATCACTACTATCGGATTGTGATGTGTACAGATGATCTGAAGCCTGACTGGATAAAAGCGCATCTTCACGAATATAAATCCCGGCACGGTCTCGGCTCTCAACAAAACCATCCTGTTTCAAGCTCTCATAAGCTAGGGAGACAGTCGTAACGCTCACTCCTAAGTCTTTGGAAAGTTTGCGGATTGAAGGTAATGGGCGATGGGCGGGAAACTGCCTGTTTACAATCGCAATTGCCAACTGACGCCGAATTTGTGTCTGCAAACTCTCGGTTGAATTTCGATCAATTCGGATCAGGTTGGCGTACATTTTCTTCTCTTTCTGAATCCGGTTTATGAAACTGTATATATGGAAGAGAGTTACTGTATATAAAATAAAATGACAATCAAAAATAGACTGTCTCTCAATTCAGAAGGGCAAAGAGGCACCACAAATGCTCTCCAGCTCCTCTGACATTAACGGGAAGCTGAACCGCGCAAAGCGGATCAGGATTACTTGGGAGCAGACTATGTCAGTTGAGTTTTCCGTCGAAAACAAAGTGGCCTACATACAGCTGAATCGGCCTAAACAGCGCAACGCGCAAAACAAAGAAATGCTGGACCTGCTGGATGCAGCGATGGAGCGGGTTGAAACCTGTGACACCATCAATGCAGCTGTGATCTTCGGGGCCGATCCATCCTTCTGCGCAGGCAGCGACCTGACTGAACTGGGTGCGCTTGATCTGGACGGTATCTGTGATGTTGAGAAGCGCAAAGCAGCTTTCCTGCGTCGCATTTCCCTCTGCCCAAAGCCAATCGTTGCAGCAGTGCAGGGCTATGCTGTTGGCGGCGGCGCATTCCTCGCAGCAGCTTGTGATGTGGTCATCGCGGCAGAGAACGTGAAGTTCAAAGGCATGGAAGTGCCAAACGGCTGGATCACCCCATGGGGTTTCCACGCCCTCAATGCTCGTATGGCACCGCGCCACGCACAGCGCGCAGCCTGGGGCTACAAGTTCATGACCGCTACAGAAGCGCTTCGCACCGGTCTGGTGGATGAAGTGGTTGCTCTGGATGATCTGTTTGAGACTGCTCGCACCATTGCTGAACAGCTCGCAGCTCTTCCACCGGTTTCAGTACAAGCGACAAAGCGCTGGTATCTGGATGCTTGTCTGGCGGATGGAGAGGCTGAAGACGCCAAGCTTAACACTCTCTTCCGCCAGCATTGCCAGATGGAAGCTGCGCAAGAAACCTTCAAAAAATTCGAAAAATAATAGATCACTGGGAGATAGCTGTGACTAAATTTTCAACCCTGGAACAGGCTCTGTCTGTCATCAAAGACGGCGACACCGTTGCCTCCACCGGCGTAATTGGCTGGATCACACCTGACGTTCTTCTGAAAGGTGTTTCTGACCGTTTTGAAGCGACCGGTCATCCAAGCAATCTGGATTTCTACTTCCCATGTGGCACCGGCGATGCAATGCACATTGGCGGTATGGACCATATTGCGAAGAAAGGTCTTCTGCGCCGCATTATGGCAGGTTCCATGCTCAACCCGGTTCATCCGGAAACTGGCGAGCGTCCCAAACTGATGCAGATGATCCAAAACAATGAGATCGAGTGCTTCAGCTGGGCCATGGGCACATCCATGCATTGGTTCCGCGAAGTTGCCCGCCGCAGCCCGGGCTACCTGACCAAAACCGGCATCGGCACCTTTGTTGATCCAGACGTATGCGGCGGTAAGTTCACCGAAAGCTCGCAGGACGGTCTGGTCGAGAAGATCCAATTTAAGGGTGAAGACTATCTGTTCTACCCAACTCGCCCGATCCATGTTGGTCTGCTGCGTGCAACAAGTGCGGATGACAACGGCAACCTGTCTTTTGAGAACGAAGCGCTGCTGTCCTCCAACATCGCAATTGCAACAGCCGTTCGCGCATCCGGCGGTATCGTCATTGCACAGGTAGAAAACAAGGTAGACCGCGGCAGTCGCCCAACCAACATCGTGAAGCTGCCGGGCGCTCTGGTGGATCACGTGGTTCTGGTAGACAGCGCTCAGCAGCCAATGGTCACCGACATCGATTATGATGCCAACTACCTCGGCCTCAACCGCATCGAAATGACCGAACTGCCACGTCCTCCAGTTTGCGTCGACAAGATCATCGCCCGCCGCGCATCCTGGGAAACCAAGAAGCATGAACTCGGCATCCTCGGCTTCGGCGCATCCGGCGACATTCCGCTGGTAATGGCAGAAGATGGCAAGTTCGATGGTGATGAGATCTACGACTACCAATTCACCACAGAGCACGGCTCTTACGGCGGCGTGGTTATGATGGGCTGGCAGTTCTCAGCCAATGCTAACCCAGAAGCACTCGTGGATGGCCTGACTCAGTTTGACGTCATCGAAGGTGGTCTGTGTAAGTTCGCAGCCCTAGCTTTTGCTGAGTTCGATTCCAAAGGCACCATCAATGTCAGTAAGTTCGGCAAGGTGAATCCGGGCTCAGGTGGCTTCATCAACATCGCGCACAACGCAGAGCGTCTGGTCTTCACCGGCACCTTCACAACAGCAGGCCTGAAAACCGCAGTTAAAGACGGCAAGCTTGAAATCGTCAAAGAAGGCAAGATCAAGAAGTTCGTCGAAACTGCCCAGCACATCACCTATCTGGTGAAAGAAGGCGTGGTGAAGCGCAACCAGCAAGCCAAGATCGTGACCGAACGTGCTGTGTTTGAAGTGCATGAAGACGGCCTGCACCTGGTTGAAATCGCACCAGGTATCGACCTGCAGACCCAAATTCTGGATCAGATGGACTACGCGCCTGCAAGAGTTGCTGAGCCACTCCCACTCATGGATGCAGAACTCTTTGCTGAAGACTACGTCGAGTAGTCAAAAGCAACGTGGAGTGGGAAAGCTTGTTGCCCACTCCACCGACCTTCCAAAAGGAACTCCCAGAGAGTTTGTAAAACCCTGCTGACTGCCCCTGTGTGCCACAAACTCTCTCCCCGCTTCAGCCAGCCAAGCCATCACAAACCCCGCTGACCTGGCTGAAGCGTTGGACTCTCTGCTTCACACAAAGACCATTCCAATGAAACTCAGCTACCGTATCGTTCTGGCATCTGTCGTCGTGCTTCTTCTGTCGTTTTCCTTGATCATCACGACTGCAACCTACCTCAACTCGCAACATTCAGAGCAAGAAACCAAAGCGCTCTTCGTTTCATTCGCTAATGGAATGGCAGTGACTGCAAGAGACGTCACCCGTGAAGCGGAAGTAACATCAACCAATCTGGCCGTATTACTCGCTCAGCAGATCCAAAGAAGTGATGCTGATCGCGATACAATCGCAGATCTCACTATCGCCGCACTCAAAAACACTTCTGATGTCCTCGGCATTGCCGTTGTCCTGGAACCTAATGTTCTTGGCAGAGATGTTGAGTTTCAGGCAGACAGATACTCAACGCCATCCGGACAGTTCGCGCCTTATTTCTATCTAAAGGATAGCCAGGTTGGCTTCAGGGTATCTGGCATCGATAAGCCAGAAGTGCAACGCTGGTTCCAAACTGCACTCAGACAAAGATCTCAATACGTTACAGAGCCTTATACCTTTGATGTTGATGGTGAGAACACTGTGTCTGCATCCATCACTACCCCAATTCTGGATGCTACCGGTAAAAGTATAGGCGGTGTTATCGTCGATATTGATTTTCATAAGCTCAAAAGCAAGTTAGCTGCCTATGACCTTTATGAAAGTGGTCGCCTTGCAGTCATCAGCGAACAAGGCCTTTGGGTGAGCCATACAGATCAGACACTGCTTGGTGAACCCGTTGGCACAATGGTTGAATCAATCATATCCGGCGTCACAGATGAGCCGAACCTGCAGACGATAAATGACCGGCAGTTTGTTCTTGAACGGTTCAGGTTAGGAACTACCAATCAGTATTGGTATGCAGGAATGTCGGTTACGACCGCAGAGCTACACGCAAGTTATTTGACGACCAGAAACATTATCCTGCTTCTTGCATTTGCAGCTGGTCTTGTGAGCTGTCTCGTACTCTGGTTCATTGGCAACTCTATCGCCCGCCCAATCGTCAATCTGACTCACAGGATGCAATCCCTGGCAGATGGCAATGTGAAGGACGAAGTGCAGTATACAGGCCGTTCTGATGAAATCGGCCAGATGGCTAACGCCTTGAAGGTCTTTGTGACTGCTGTGTCGGAACGTCAGACTTTACAGTCTGAGGCGGAGAAGGAACATGAGCGTGAAGCTAACCGCCAGAAGGAAGTTGCAAAGCTCATTGGGGACTTTTCTGGCATGGCAGAAACAGCTCTTGGCATCATACATACCCGGTTCAACGAGCTGGAGCAGACTTCTAAAGAACTGGCAGTTATCGCGGAAGACACAAATGCTCAGACCACAGCAACTTCAGCAGCCTCAGAGGAAGCAACAACAAACGTTCAAACTGTGGCCTCTGCCTCAGAAGAACTCTCTGCCTCCATCGAAGAGATCGCGCAACAAATTTCCCGAACCAATAAGGTGATCACAAAAACTAATGATGCAGCCCAAGCAACCAATGCCAAAGTGTTGGATCTGGATAGCACCGCGCAGCGCATTGGTGAGGTGGTGAACCTCATTCAGGACATTGCCGAGCAAACCAACCTGTTGGCACTCAACGCCACAATTGAAGCAGCCCGCGCTGGTGAAATGGGCAAGGGCTTTGCGGTTGTAGCAACCGAGGTGAAAGATCTAGCAAGCCAGACCTCTAAGGCGACCGAAGAGATTTCCCTGCAGATCGCGGAAATTCAGGGTTCCTCCAAGGACGCCGTGGAAGCCATTCAGGAAATTACTTCCAGCATCCGCCAAGTCAACGAGTTCGCCTCCAACATCGCAGCCTCCGTTGAACAACAGGGCGCAGCAACGGCTGAAATCACCGAAAACGTGCATCAGGCGGCAACAGGAACACAGAACGTTTCTGAAAACATGGTTCTGGTGGCGCAAGCAGCTGAAAAGACCAACCAGTCCTCTGATCTGGTCTCAAAAACAGCTTCTTCCGTCCGCGAAGAAGTGATCAGCCTGCGCGAACAGATCGACGACTTCCTGTACAAGGTGCAGTCTGTATAAGATTGTTGCAGAAAGTTGCCTTTAGATTTGTGGCGCCAATAACGCGCCACAACACTTGTTGAGAAAAACCGAAAAAGCGAACCTCACTCCAACGCAGAAGAGGCTTTGTAGAGGGTGTTTTTGGTGCTTTCTATGTGGTTCCACATGGCGTTGTAGGCGCGTTTGGGGTCTCGGGCTTCGATAGCATCGAGGATTAGCTGGTGTTCCTGGTGCCAGCTGTTTAGGTCGTTCACATCAATATGCGTGTGCAGGTTTTGCCAGAGCGGGTTTGCTGTGCGGTCATGCCACAGAATCTCCTCCAGCATTGCCAAAACCGGGTTAGAGGATGATCTGGCCAGTGCGATGTGAAACTCTTTGTCCCATTTTGAATCGCGAGAACGATCTTCCGCCAATGCGTTTTTTTGGATTCTTCTGAGTTCTTCTATGTCTTTTTGCGTTGCATTGATTGCTGCCAGTTCTGCAATCATGCATTCATAATTTTGGCGTGCTTCAAGCAATTCGAAAGGACCAGTACTTTTCAAATCAGATGAAACTCGCGAGAGGATGCTATCGAGCTCCTCGGGAGCCTGCTCCACCCTTTTGGGCTGATCACTCAGAATATGAATTCCCGAGCCCTTACGTACTGAGACAATCCCCTCAATTTCCAGCATAATAATGGCTTCGCGTACCACGGTTCGGCTAACACCGAGTTCCTGACAGATTGCACGCTCTGGCGGCAACTTTCCTCCAATAGCATATTCTTTATTTTTGATTTTCTCTTTGAGTTGCTCGCCGATCATACGGTACAGGCGATTATTAGCTTCAGTCATTCAAACTCCAGATCCAAGATCATACCGCGGAAGCAATCGCCTCCCAAGATAAGCTCAAAGATCCGTCTCCTCGAATCCAATGGTTTACGCTGTCTTTTCAGGGATTAGCTCTCATCAAATTCAGCGATTAAAAAACAACATTCTCGCCAATGGGAAAGAACTCACTCTAAAATTTGGCTTCGATTTTAAGACAAAACATTCCTCTCTTCAATTGGTATAACAAAAAATCATTGTATTGCATTTCGGGTTTTAGACATCAATTCCACATCTGTGAGAAATCTGTAAACCGATGCGACAAAATTCACCAATTTGCTACATATAATATTGATTTTAATAACTTTTATTTGTCATACCAATATTTGACACACTACCCAGCATCCCCATTTTCTTGGATTTTTATTTGCTAACATTGGATTATTGGTATAACAAATTCATCAGCGCTAGACTCTTTGGACGGAGTAGGCGCAATGGGAAATTAAAACTACCAATTCGTATCGGAGGTTTTGGTCGAACCAATTTTACCATATATCCGCTTAGTTTCGGGCTGCTATAGATCAATTTAGCTAAGCATTATGAGGAAAGTGGTTCTTCCAAGAAGTTGGGATTACATGACTAATAAATACTCAAAGCTAGCACTCGGCCTGGTTGTTGCTCTGCCTGCTGCATTTTCTTCTGTTTCTGCTTATGCACTAGAGGCAGTAACCTTGCGCCTGGCCCACAATCTGGACCCAAGCCACGTTGTTGCGCAGACGCTTGAAAAAATGGCTGAAGACATGAAAGAGCTGTCTGATGGCAAAATGAAGCTTCGGATTTATCCGGGTGGTCAGATGGGTGGCCCTCGTGAAACGCTCGAAATGCTTCAGCAAGGCGCACTGGATATGACAAAAGGCTCCGCTAGTGAGATGGAATCTTTTGAAAGCGCATTCTCCGTCTTCAGCATGCCTTACCTTTTCCGCTCCAAAGAACACTTCAACCAAGTTCTTTTTGGTGAAGTTGGTCGTGAGATGATGCAACTACCAAAGGAAAAAGGCTTCCTTCCAATTGCTGGTTACGTAGCCGGTGAGCGTAGCTTTTATGCGGGTAAACCTATTCAGTCTCCTGAAGACATGAAAGGTATGAAAATTCGTGTTGTTTCAACACCAACAACCAACAAAATGATTGAGTTGCTTGGTGGTTCTCCTGCTCCGATCTCATTTGGTGAAGTCTACACAGCACTACAGCAAGGCGTCATTGATGGGGCGGAAAACAACGAGCCTTCTTATTATCAAACTCGTCACGTGGAAGTCGCAAAGCACTACTCTGAAGACCGCCATACCTCGGTTCCAGATTATCTCGTGATCGCAACGCAGACTTGGGATGCTCTTTCAGAAGAACAGCGTGAAATCCTTATGAAGGCCGCTGAGATGTCCGAGAAGTATGAGCAAGTCCTCTGGGATAAAGAAGTTCAGAACTCTCGTGAGAAAGCCGCTGCATCAGGAGCAACGTTCTACAAGGTTGATAAAGCGCCATTTCGTGCGGCTCTTCAGCCCCTGTATGACGATGCCAAAAAAGATCCAAAGAAATACTCCTGGATTGAGCGCATTGAGGCAGTTGGCAAGTAACTTCAACATGTTTGGAGGGGCATACTGTGTCCCTCCATCTTTCAGCAGCAACGCTTGAGTTGCACTCTCTTTATACCTGTTTTGGAGAGGCGTGATGCTTCCAAACAAACTCAAAAAGTTCATTGACGTGATCATTGCAGCTTTCAGCGTATCCGTCATGGCCCTGCTGGTGGTGTGTGTCACCTGGCAGGTTGTGAGCCGCTATATACTTGGCCAACCAAGCACATTCACCGATGAAATCGCTCGGTTTTCGATGATTTGGGTTGGTTTACTAGGTGGGGCTTACTGTGTTGGGGCACAGCGTCATTTGGCGATTGACCTTTTTACTGGCCGGTTGACAGGCCGCAAAAAGCTACTCTTTACAGCATACTCCAATCTGGTTGTTGGAGGCTTTGCAGCAGCAACAATGATCTTTGGTGGTATGCGACTGCTCCTCAAGGTGCAGGCAACTGGCCAACTGTCTCCGGCTATGCTGCTGCCAATGGAGTACATCTATCTTGTTCTCCCCTTAAGCGGCGGCGTAATCGTTATTTACTCTCTTCACTTTGCCATTGAAGCACTGCGGAACTTACTTGGTTTCGAGAAGACTATAGCTGCTCATAATCTCTCCGGTGAACTCGAGCAGGATGGAGTAGCGTGATGGAATGGTATGTTGCTCTAGCTCTGTTTGGGTCTTTCTTCTTTCTTGTCTTTACAGGCGTTCCGATTGCGTTTTCTCTCGGAGTTTCTGCAATCATCGCCGGCGCTATGATGATGCCCTTAGAGGTAATCCTTGCCGTCATTAGTCAGCGCATGGTCGCTGGATTGGATAGCTTTGCGCTTCTGGCAATTCCATTCTTCATTCTTGCTGGCGTGCTGATGAACAGCGGCGGTATTGCTATACGCCTGATAAACTTCTCTCAGATCCTGGTTGGCCGCATGCCAGGTTCGCTGGCACACGTTAATGTCATGGCGAACATGTTGTTTGGATCGATCTCGGGCTCAGCAACAGCGGCGGCAGCTGCGGTTGGTGGCACGATGGCGCCATTGCAGAAGAAGTCCGGCTATCATCCCGCTTATTCAGCTGCAGTGAACGTCACCTCCTGCATTACAGGGTTGCTCATTCCACCCTCCAACGTATTGATCATTTACGCACTCACTGCAGGTGGTGTGTCAGTTGCAACACTATTTATGGCTGGTTACCTGCCGGGTGTTCTCATGGGGCTGAGCCTCATGGTGATTGGCAGCATCATCGCAAAGCGGCGTGGGTATCCGGTCGCCGAGCGCCCAACTCTCAAGCAAGCCTTGAAAGTGACGTGGGATGCGATACCAAGTCTTTTGCTCGTCATTATTGTGATGGGGGGAATTCTGGGCGGCGTGTTTACGGCAACTGAAGCCTCAGCGATCGCGGTAGTTTATGCGTTCTTTCTCTCTGTGATCGTATACCGCGAAATCAAACTTCATCAGCTGCCCAAACTGCTTTTGGAGGCTGTCGTCACCACATCAATCGTAATGGTGCTTATCGCAATCTCCATTGGCATGTCCTGGGTTATGACCCGCGCCGACATTCCTTATATGATTACAGATGCACTGCTGGCGATCTCTGAGAACCCTATAGTCATCTTGCTCATCATTAATGTGATCTTGTTGATCGTTGGTGTGTTCATGGACATGACACCAGCCGTTCTCATCTTCACTCCAATCTTTCTGCCAATTGCAAAAGATCTGGGTATGGATCCAGTGCATTTTGGGATCATGTTGGTCGCCAACCTGTGTATCGGCTTGTGTACTCCACCTGTTGGAGCGGCGCTGTTCGTCGGTTGTTCGGTTTCAGATGTCAAACTACACGACATGATCCGACCAATGCTGCCATTCTTCGGTGCCCTGCTGATTGCACTGCTAGCTATCATTTACATTCCAGAGCTCTCACTCTTCTTACCTGGTTTGTTTGGAATGCACTGACCAGCATGAAGGGTGCACTGTCACCCTTCAAACCCTCCCTCAAAATCAACGAAAAAGCCCGTGTTTGTTGCACGGATAGACATGGTCTGGAGTCACCGTGAGATCCCATATGCAAATTCATCGCGATGATACTGTTCTCGTTGCTTTGAAGTCATTCAAGAAAAATGAAATTATCGAAGGCGTTAGCCTTCTTCAAGATATACCTGCAGGTCACAAGATTGCACGAGCTGACATTGCTGAAGGTGAGCATGTCATCAAGTATGGCGCTTCCATTGGACGTGCGCGCTCGGCAATCAAATGCGGAGAACATATTCACTCTCATAACTTGAAGACCGGACTTGGAACCGACGAGACTTACACATACGCAGGTGCACCAGAGCAACAGGAACGTGAAATAAAAGTTCCGCAGATTTTTGCATTTGAACGAGCAAACGGCGATATTGGCATTCGTAACGATCTTTGGATTGTCCCACTTGTTGGCTGCGTAAATGGTGTTGCTCAAGCCGTTGCACGGCAGTTTGAGCACAGCGAAGAGCTTCCTGAAGGCACCCAAGTAACTGTATTGGCGCATCCTTTTGGATGCTCCCAGCTTGGCGATGATCACGTCAATACGCGCACGATTTTGCAAAATCTGGTCATGCATCCGAATGCAGGTGGCGTTCTGGTGATGGGGCTTGGCTGTGAGAACAACACGCTTACCGAGTTCCTCGAAAACCTGGAGATGTCCGATCAATCGCGCCTGCGCTGCATGGTCGCCCAAGAAACCGAAAATGAGTTCGAAACAGCATATCGCCACTTGCAGGATCTTGCAGGTATTCTGAGCTCCGACAAACGTGTGCCGGTAGGTGTTGATCGTTTGCGGATTGGTTTGAAATGCGGAGGCTCCGACGGATTCTCTGGCATAACGGCGAACCCATTGCTGGGTGCTTTGTCAGATTGGCTTTGCAGCAGAGGTGGCGCCACGGTTCTTACAGAAGTACCTGAAATGTTTGGTGCTGAACGCATCTTGATGAAGCGCGCTGAAAACCAGTCCGTGTTTGCTGACATCGTTTCGCTGATTAATGACTTCAAGCAGTATTACATCGACCATGATCAGCCCATTTATGAGAACCCATCGCCCGGCAACAAAGAGGGTGGGATCACCACGTTAGAAGAGAAGTCTCTTGGCTGCACGCAGAAAGCAGGTACTTCGATCATTACAGACGTACTGCGCTATCAGGATCGCTTAAGCAAGAACGGACTAAACCTTCTGGAAGCCCCCGGAAATGATGGAACGGCGATCACGTCTCTGGCAGCCGCGGGCTGTCATATGGTGCTGTTTACAACTGGCCGCGGCAATCCTCTTGGGACTGTCGTTCCAACCGTAAAAGTCGCTTCCAACACTGAGCTTGCTGATCGAAAAAAGCACTGGATCGATTTTTCGGCAGGCACGCTGGTTCACGACGATACGGACATGGATGAGTTGTGCACTGACTTTGCAGACTACTTAATGCAAGTCGCCAGCGGCAAACAGACACTCAATGAAATCAACCGTATGCAAGAGATCGTCATCTTCAAGACGGGCGTCACTCTGTAGCTGGAAACATCACAAGGAGATAGATTTATGAACCGTATCTCAGAGAAAAACCTGGCAGGTCGTCCTCGCCCAACACCAAGAGTGATCCAGTTCGGAGAAGGTAACTTCCTACGCGCTTTCATGGATTGGAAAATTGATCGTATGAATGAACGCGCAGGTACCGACTTTGGTGTTGTTGTGGTCCGGCCCATTGATGGTGGAATCCCATTCTCACTCAATGAGACTGACGGCGCATACACCGCAGTTACACGTGGGGTTGATCAGGATGGGAAACCTGTTTCTGATGTTCGTCAGGTCGCATGCATTCGAAAAGAAATGTCTGCAGTCAGTGAGTGGCATGAGGTTCTTGCCCTCGCGAGAAACTCAGACTTTACGACGGTTATCTCCAACACTACAGAAGCAGGCATCACCTATCTGCCTGACTGCAAGCTTCAGGATGAACCGCCTGTTTCATTTCCTGCAAAAGTGACGAGACTACTCCTGGAGCGCTTCAATAGCTTCGGCGGCTCCAGTGCGCCTGGTTTTCAGTTCTTGCCATGTGAGTTGATAGAAAAGAACGGAGGCACTCTTGAAGAGATTGTTCTCCAGCATGCTCGTGATTGGAAACTACCAACAGAGTTCATCAACTGGATCAGTACACATTCCGCATTTTACAACACGCTCGTTGATCGCATTGTTCCGGGTTATCCTCGTGGTGAAGCAAAGACATTTGAGGCAGAGCTTGGCTATGAAGACCCTTTGATGGTCACAGCAGAACTCTTTCATTTTCTTGTTATTGAGAAACGAGAAGATCAACCTGAGTTGCTCTTGCCTTTGGGAGAGTATGATGACGGCACACTGATAACTTCCAATGCGGATGGCTACAAAGAGCGAAAGGTGGCAATCCTCAATGGTGCTCACACTGGCTTTTGCCCGCTCGCATTACTTTCTCAAACTGAAACCGTGCAGTCTGCAATCGAACATCCTGTCGGCAGAGCATTTCTGGAAGGTATGTTGCAGGAGGAAATCATCCCATTCCTCTCATTGCCAAAAGACGAACTGAGCGCATTTAGCGACGAAGTTCTGCGCCGCTTCTCCAATCCATATATCAAGCATCGCTGGCATGACATATCGCTCAATGGCATTGCAAAGTTTCAAACCCGAAACCTCCCACGATTTGAAAGCTATATTGCCGCCAAGAGCAAGCCTCCTCGATACATGGCACTTTCTCTTGCTGCATGGCTGATTTTCTATACTGGCGCTTTCAAGCACGCTGAGGAACTTCCAGCCCGTGACGCTGACGAAGTCCTCGAGCGTTTTAAGACACTCAACACTCTGCAAGTTACAGAAGGCACAGACACTATGATCCGAGCGTTTCTCAGTGAAGAAGCGTTCTGGGGCAAGTCTATTGCAAGTGATGCTCTAGTGGCTTTGATACTTGAAGCGCTTGCTTTCCTTCAAGCTGAACCATTCACGCTTGATCGCCTAGCGGATTGGACTGGTACTTCATCCTCCTAACTATTTCAGACCCCGATATTTCTCCAGCTGAAAGTATCAAAATGACCACTTTTCTAACTGACGATTTCCTTCTGCATTCTGAAGTTGCACGCGAGCTTTATCATGACTTCGCTAAGGATATGCCGATCATTGATTACCATTGCCATCTGCCACCAGAGCAAGTTGCTGACGACTATCAGTTCGCAAATCTCGGAGAGATCTGGCTCAGAGGAGATCACTACAAATGGCGTGCTATGCGTGCCAATGGTGTTGAAGAGAAGTATTGCACTGGCAAAGACATATCTGACCGTGAAAAGTTCCAGAAATGGGCTGAAACTGTACCAGCAACCATCGGCAACCCGCTTTATCACTGGACACATTTGGAGCTACGCCGCCCCTTCGGAATTGATGATAGTTTGTTAAATGGCGCTACAGCTGAGAATATCTGGAACCGTGCAAATGAAATGCTGGCCTCACCAGAGTTTTCAGCACGCTCCATCATGAGAAAAATGAATGTACGCATGGTCGGTACAACTGACGATCCAATCGATGATCTGAGCGCGCATAAGAAAACAGCGGAAGACAATAGTTTTTCTGTTCGGATGAACCCATCCTGGCGCCCCGATAAGTCATTTCTGATCAACGCAACGGGCTATGTCGATTACATCACCAAGCTCTCTGAAGTGTCTGATACTGAAATCAATAGCTTTGCAGATTTGTGTGCTGCACTGTCTAAACGGCTAGACCACTTTGCAGCGCACGACTGCACAATCTCCGATCATGCTCTCGATACAGTTGTTTATGAAGAAGCTTCTGAAACCGAGCTCAACAACATCCTTTCAAACCGCCTTTCCGGTTCCTTCGTCAGTGAAAAAGAAGCCGCAGCGTTTATAACAGCTGTCCTGATCTATCTGGGCAAAGAATATGCGCACCGCGGTTGGGCCATGCAGTATCACATTGGTGCACTTCGCAATAACAGCTCCCGTATGTTGAGCCTGTTGGGACCAGATACTGGCTTCGACAGCATCAATGACGGCCTGATTGCGCAGCCACTCGGTAGACTGCTCAACAAGCTTGATGAAGAAGACGCTCTACCAAAAACAATCCTTTATGCGCTTAATCCAAGAGACAATGAAGTGCTTGCAACCATGTGCGGCAATTTCCAGGGTGGCGGGATTCCAGGCAAAATCCAATTTGGGTCTGGCTGGTGGTTTAACGACCAAAAGGACGGCATGTTACGTCAGATGGAGCAATTATCCCAACTTGGCCTGCTGTCACGTTTCATAGGAATGCTGACAGATAGTCGATCTTTCTTGTCGTACACCCGCCACGAGTACTTCCGCCGCATCCTCTGTAACATGATCGGCACCTGGGTGGTTGATGGCGAAGCACCAAAAGACATGGAGCTGCTTGGTGGCATGGTTCAGGATATCAGTTTCAACAATGCAAATCGCTATTTTGAACTGAACATCGCTCTCTAACACTGATACAGCCAACATGATCTCAGGCATCGTTGGCTGTTCAACTTCCCACTTTTTGCTGATGTTGCGTACAGGCCTCCCAATGTTAAATTTAAAAAGAAAATCCATCGCTTGCATTGGGGAATGCATGCTGGAACTTGCTCCAACAACGAACGGTTTGTTCAAACAGTCTTTTGCTGGAGACACCTTCAATACTGCAGTTTATCTGGCGCGTCAGTTCGGTGACGAACTGGATGTTTCCTTCATCACAGGTGTTGGATGTGACACATACAGTCAAAAAATGGTCGCTGCATTTGAAAGCGAAGGTATCCGCACGAATGCGCTTCAATGCATTGAGGGGCGTATGCCCGGCCTTTACATAATCGAAAACGATGCTTCTGGTGAGCGCTACTTCCAATATTGGCGCTCTGCATCTGCCGCCCGCCACATGTTTGATGGCTGGAACTCCGCAAGAATTGCAGAGCTATTGGTATCCTACGATAGCCTGTACCTCTCCGGTATATCGCTCGCCATTCTAGATGAGGCACAACGACACAATCTGATTGAAGCGCTGCATATTGTGAAACCACATAGCCTCATCGCCTACGACCCCAACTACCGGGCAGACCTGTGGCCTAATAATGACATTTGCCGTCAAGCCAACAAACAACTCGCAAAGCTAGCTGATATCGCGCTTGTCTCAAAGGAAGATCACATCACTCTTTGGGAGCAGACATCAAAAGATATGATCGCAACCACTTGGTCTTCATGGGGTTCAACAGAGGTCGTCGTAAAAGATGGCGGTAATGATTGCTTGATCTTGATGGACGGAGAGAAAGTCACCGTCTCCCCACAAAGCGGCATTATCCCAGTCGACACCACTGGAGCAGGAGACTCGTTTGCCGCAGGATATGTTGGTGCAAGATTGTTAGAGCGAACAACATCTGAAGCAGCGAAAGAGGCTCATTCCATCGCGGCTAATGTAGTTCAGTTTAAGGGGGCGCTCGCAAAAGGAGAGTAAAACCAAAAGCGCACTAAGTAACCCATTTAAATAGTTTTTTCCAAATCCAGCGCGGTTTTAAGTATGCTCTCTTGCGCCTTTCGTGTTTCAATAGAGTCTGTAAATTCTTTAAAATTGCAGTTCTTGCACACACCTTCTTTGGGCCTGAAACCCACCATTGCCCGACGCCAACTTGCAGCTTTCGATCCTGCATAAATCTCAAACAATGAAGTATCTTTACTCATTACACCTAGCTTGCATTGTCTATGCTCAGGCACATCTGATCTAACATTACAACAGGGCATTACTGACCCGTTGTAATCAATGTACATGTGATAGAAAGGCGAGCGACAAGGTGAAACTCGTGGGCTCTTACTATGGACTTCTACAGTACCTCCCCGATCACACCCATTTACGTCAAAATTCCGACCATACATCCGAAGTTTCATGTCTCGGTAAGGTGCTGCAACCTCTAACCAAGTATTTGGGATATCTTTGACATCATGTACTGACAATCCTAAATCAGAAACTCTTCTTTCTAGTTTTTGCCTAACTCTCCCATGATCATATTTTTCTTCATTGTTTAAATAGATCTGTACATTCAGAGATCGCAAACCTGCCTCATATAGCCGAGATAAATACTCTTCATGAAGATAATCTCCATTTGTATTTATATGCAAAATTGCTTTAGGCAGATAACTTCTTGCTTCTGCAAGTCTATCAACAATAGATTGATCAGCCAAAGGCTCATTATATCGACTAAAACTTATTCGTTTGTCGAAATCACATGATCTCAAATCTTCTAGGATCTTGATATAAGTCTCGTGTTTCATATGATGGTTTGCAGAACGACGATCATGAATGGCATTCGGGCAAAACCAACAAACACGGTTGCAATAAGAAAACACCTCGATTTCAACCATCTTTACAGTGGAAACAAAAAGCTCTCTTGCGAAGGCTAAATCCTTAACCTCTGAAAGATGCTCATCACGCATTTCCGTAGACAGTATAAAAGCTTGTTTTAATATGTTATTTGTCCGCTGAAGATTAGCTTTTTGCAACCTTTCTTTCATCACCTTACTACGAAGAACGCCAATCTCTTTACGGGCAGCTTTATATAAAACATCCAATTCTCCAAACTCATCCTCCCACTCTGATAACGCTTTCAAAAATTGCTTAGCTTCTTGAACAAGCAACTCACCTGAAAGCGGCGGTTGCTGATCGCCCAACTGTGAGTATTGAGCATATTTCACCAGCAAGTTGACTGCTTCTCTCTCAAGCTTACTTGTCTCATCTAGGTATGAAGGATCAGATATGCTTTGACTAATCTGGCTAAGAACATCGCTCGACATTTGAAAGTACTCCTCGCAGCATAAGGGCGTAAATTTGGAGTTCGTCTCAGCTTCCGAACGACATAGAACAGATAAAGCACTTCCTCTTAAGCCGAGTACTTAAGAATCTCACAATTCATTTTATATGCAACAATTGAAAATCATGTATTATTTTTTATATGCTCCAAGCACTCTGCAAATACTTACTATTTTTTGCCAGTCGCATTACTAAATACACCACTGCTGATTACCTGATTGCGCTCTGACTCTCCCTTATAGGCAAATTTAATTCATTCATTGCTTTAGCTCGCGGATTACCTCCAGATCAAAGGGCTTGGAAGCCGAAAACATAGCAGCTTTAATCACGATGTCCGAGATTAAGGGTGAACATCAGATGATACTTTTAGACAACACAGTTGTGCCTGGTGGAGCAGTAAAGATTGAAGTTCATAACGCACTTTCTTTACTCGGATATGATGTGTGCGTTTTTGGAGAGAAGCTCGTTGGAGAATTTTATATTCCATACAAACCTGACTTCTCTGATAATCATGTTAGCTTAGATCAAGACACTGTTTACTCCTTAGAGTATAAAGATTTTAACTTATGGGATCTGTGTAAAGGCAGCATTGGATACGAGTGCCCAGCATTTCTTGAAAGCTACTCAGATGAACTTCTTGCCGAAGTTGAACTAATATATTCTCGGGCAATGTCATGCATCGATGTATGCATAGATATCTATCGCAGAACGAGACCCAGCTGTGTCGTTGTTTGGGGGGGGATGCTAATTGAACCTCGAGTACTTCAAGCTCTAGCAAAACAAAACAACATTCCCGTCTATGCTATAGAATTTTCCTTTGACAAAAACAAAATTCACTTCGATGCAGCAGGACGCATTGGCAATGAGTTTTCCATTGTATCAGACTGGCCAAGGTTGAGTTCAAAAAATGACCAGCTTGCAGATCACGAAAAACATAAGGTTCAGAGCTGGATTTCAAATAATTACTCAGGAAAAGTCCGGAACCAACCCAAAAGTGAGCTTTCATCAAACACTATTTCTTTCATCTCATCTTTCAATAAGGCACCTCTGCTACTTCTTGGACAATGTTTCATTGACACTGTAGTCACCTATGACAATCCTCATTTTAAGAGTTCCTTAGAAGCTTACAGCAGAGTTATTGACGCCTGCGTTAAACTGCAACAGCCGCTAATCGTGAAGGCACACCCAGGAGATAAAACAGAGTACAAAAGGCGATTGAAAAATCTATGCGCTGGCCATGATGAAGTGCTGTTTATTGGAGATGAAAACAATGAGAACGTATATCGTTTAATGGACGCGTCCTCGGCAGGCATTGTAATTAACTCACAATCCGGCTTGGAAATGGCTGCAAAAGGAAAACGTATCTTCCTATTGGGAAAATCGTTTTACGAAATATTACCGAATTGTACTGCGCTAAAAAACTCAGATAGCTTGCAAAGTGAGTTATCTAGTTTTCTTAGTTTATCTCCTTTGGAGAGTAAGGATTTAGAAATTTGTCTATACTTTCTACATTACTTGCTTTTTGAGCTTCTAGTAGATATTTCCAAATCAAGTCTTGAAACTGCCAAGCAGATCAGCCCTAAACTATCAGATTTAACCTTTGACGCGAGCAAACGGCATTCACTGATAGCAACAACGCCAAAAATTGAAAAAAATAAGCAACTCAGGATTGTAATAGTACATCCTTCTCCTAGCTGGGGAGGTTCTGGGTACTATTTGCAGGATTTATCTGCAGAGTTGGTAAAGTTAGGACATAGAGTTCTGGTTTTATCTGAAGGCACCTGTATCCCAAATGATGAAGGTGTGCGATGGATGCGACTATCGTTCCAAGGACAGTTGTTGAGTGAAACCATAAAAAGCGCTGTCAATGAGTTGCAGCCAAATATTCTAGTTGAAGTAGGGGTAAGAACTAAACCAATTCGGGCTGCTCTTGAGATTATCATGCGCCACAATCCATTGGTTATAGTTCAAGGCGAGGACGACGAGTTTCAACCATTCAGTAAGTACTATCCAGAGCCAAACCCTTCCTTAATGGATAGCTTAGATAAACCTTTTCTATTCGACAAAGATATTGCTGAGTTCCTGAAATTTCTTGATCTCGATAACTTCATCAAAACTTTTTCAAGTCCATCGGCATACCGTTGGGTTGAACCATGTTTGCGATCTTTAATGTATCATTCTGCTGATCGGTTTAGTGCAATTTGGTATCCCATGCAGGAAAGACTTGAGGGGAAATTTCATAAGCCTTGTGATCTTTTGCCGCCTGTCCTCAGAATGGAAAACTTTGATTTATCTCCAGTTTCGGAAGAGGTCCGTAAAAGAAAACTGGAGTTGCTCAAAATACCCGAGGACAGCATCGTATATTTTGTAAACGGAACTGTATACCGGTACTCTGAAGAGTATCAATTATTTATTCGATCAATGATAAAACTTCAGAAATATAGCCCTAAACCGATTGCATTACTGGTTTGCGGAAATGAAGGAGACACAAACCTTGAGGGCAAGATCAAGCACTTCAAATCATTAGGGCGTCTTGGTGACAGAGAGTACATTAACTATATAAAAATTAGTGATGTAATATGTGCCCCTGGAGTTCCAGACACCTTCAATAAGTATCGATTATCTTCCCGATTACTTAAGGGCATGGTTTTTGCTAAGCCCATATTTACTTTCAAAACGGGGTTTGCTGAATTACTTCATGATAACGAAGACGGGTTTTTCACTCACACATCAGATCCTGATGAATGGTTTCAGGTTTTGAAAAAAACCCTCAACCCAAACCTGAGAAGTCAAGTTGGAAAAAGCGGCTTTTCATTAGTTGAAAAGCACTTTTTGGCCGGTAACGTTGCGAAGAAACTGGAGCAACAATGGGTTAAGTCGCTTGCGGAAAAGAAATCCCGACTTAATCCGAAATATTCTAGATTAATATCTCCCAGCACAATGCATTCAACTTATGAATATATATACAACACTCATGTTCCTATACAGCAGAGGGTCTTGGGAGGTATAAAAATAAATTTCAATCGATTTGGGATATTTGAGAAACTAAACCGGTTTTGCATTCTAGGCCTCGGAATGGAGAGATCGTCAGAGAAGATCAAATCCTTCCACTACTGCAGTGGCTTTTCTATTCCTATTGAAAGAAATGCATCAAAGATAACTTTGCAGTTTAAATACGAACCAGGCAATGTGGATGATAAGTGCGAGTTCTACATTTATGATGCTGAAGGGCTTCTGGAACCCAAAATAGAAAAGCAAGGAACCTTGTTGAGCATAGAAATACACTCCAAGTATTCAGATTTTATAATTTTCAAGCCACGTTATAAGAAGCAGATGAATGGCAGGAAGTATTTTTATGAACTTCTTAATATAGATATAGATGGAATTATCGGAGAACACTCCAAAGCAGACGCAGCCATAGAAAGTATAAAAGAACCAAAGAATACCATACATACAAATATCATTAGAAATACAGACTGGAGACGTCAGTATATTTGCCCAATTGCTACGCCAATCGTCAGAAAAATTGGTGGAGAAAGCGCCGTGACTGCTTATCTAGCAGATCCAGTCATATTTTTTCGTAACCTGAAGAATCCATATCATCGAGCTATTGGCAGAATACTTCATCCTCGATAGTTGAATACCATACTTGCCTCGAGAAAGGATGAAAAACCGACCTGGATAGTATCCTTTGAAGAAAACGGAAACTTAGCAAAGAACCATTTTCGGCTCAGCTTAGGCCAAAAACGGTCTAACGAAGCCTTTAATGGACACTGGACATAGACGGATCCGCAAACCATATTTTAGAATATATCCCAATATATCAAGTAGATAGGACTTTGAAATTAATTTATAAAAGCTCCAGTTGTGATTGGCACATAAATTGCTGATGTGTTGGCAAGCGTCCGCTGAGTGAGGAATGGCGGGGCTGCCCATTTTTATTGAATGGGGTTTATTCATTGATTTTAAGGAGCATGTAATGCCAACTCCCGCTTATATCAGCATTGAAGGGTCAACCCAGGGTCCAATTACTCAAGGTGCGTTCACCGAGGATTCAGTCGGTAACGTATGGCAGGAAGGCCATGAAGATGAAATCATGGTGCAGCAGATTGATCATACAGTTATCATTCCGCGTGACCCACAATCCGGTCAGCCTGCAGGTCAGCGTGTGCATACACCATTCAAATTCACTTGCTCCATGAACAAGTCCATCCCTCTGCTGTACAACGCCCTGTGCACTGGTGAGATGCTGCCAAAGTGTGAAGTGAAATGGTATCGCACCAACTCTTCCGGCAAGCAGGAGCACTTCTTCACCACCACTTTGGAAGATGCACTGGTCACCAACATCGAGTGTGATCTGCCGCATTGTCAGGATCCAAAAAACGCTGACTTCACTCAGCTTCTGACCATTGAGCTTTCCTACCGCAAGATCATGTGGGAACACACCGTCTCCGGCACTTCCGGTGCTGACGACTGGCGTGCACCAGCAGCCTAACGCTGTTTTCCAAATGGTATGAGGTCAGATCCGGGTCAGCTTTGACCCGGACACTGCCTTTGGGTGAAGTTTACATGGGGCGATCTGAAGATCGGCTCTGCGGAGTTCCAGTATGCGGTTTGTCTCAGGCAAAACCTCCAGAAAACGTGGCTACCTTTCCAGTTTCTTTCGCAACCTGTTGTGGCGACATCGGAAAGTTGAAGCAAGCGCAGAGGACGCCCCTAAACAGAGCGACCCGGCTGGAACGGCTCATGTGGTTCTGGCAGGTCGGGACCGACCAAAACGCAGTGCAGACGTTATGAATGAAGATCTGTCTGATGAGCTGGAGATCCGCGGCTTTCTGGATCAGTTTCCCGGTCATCACCTGATGGTCAAGCCAGGAGATAAGCCTCATAAGGAGATATTCTGATGGTCTATCCGCTGGCAGAGCAAAGACTGGCAGAAGAGCGATTAAATCAGCGGCAGGAAGAAGCTGTTGTGCTGGACATGACGCTCTTTGCGCAGGTCGTTGTCGATACTCATAAGAGTCTGGGTGCGACAACAGGTGGCGCGCTGGATTTGGCAAGTCTGCCGGTGCTCTTGAGAGACCTGAAAGGCGGACAGGCACTTCTGAAAGAGATCGGCCTGAATGGACGCTATTATACCAAGGCTGTCAACGGCAATACCTATGTGGTTTTCAAGGGCTACTCCGCTTTGCGAGAGACTTTGAAAGGCACACGATACCTGTCTACCTCCCCAAAGGTCGTCGCTTTTGGAGTGGGGCCGGAGGCGCTTAAATCTGCCGGCAGGTCCAATGCGATCATAATGATCACCTGTTATGTGGTGCTGGATGTGATGACGTTCATCATGAGCGATGAGCAGCTCTATCACGAACTGTTTGCCAATATTATCACTGATGTTGCGATTGGAACGGTCGCCATGGCTGCGGGAACACTCGCGGCCGGCATGTTGGCCGGAATTACTGTGATTGCTCTTCCTGCGATAGGGGTTACCGCCGGCGCGATTGCTGTTGGCATGCTTGTGGGCGTGGCCCTAACCGAGATTGATAAGGCTTTCGGGCTTCGTGAGAAACTTGGCGACGCGCTGTACTGGACAGGTAAAGCCGTGGCCCATGGTATCCAAAAGACTGGAGAAGTCATTCAAGCTGCTCACATTTCCATGCGCCAGAAAGTTGAAGAGTTTGAACGCCGCAGCAACAGTTTCCTGTATCGGCTGGAACGCGAGATGATCTGGCATCTGGGTGGCCCGGATCTGTATCACCAGATCTACCGGAGGTACTAATGTTTGATTGGTGCTTCGACCGTATTGACAGATCTGCAAGGTGGCTTGTTGCCGATATCAAACGCACACATGCTGCAATGTTTTTGATTGATTGCCTCGTGGTGATCCTTTGCTGGATCATCCTCACCGACATTTACGTCTTGTACGGGCAGTCTCAAGAGCTTCTGTCTGTTCCTAGAGGGAAAAAACAATGGGTTCTGGCAGGCCTCTGCTTTCCAATGATCCATTATGCCCTCACCCCCTGGGGCCAACGTTGGATCAAACGATCTGCCCAAAGCTTCTCAGTTGCAATCCTGGTGGTTTCCATTGGAGGGGCGTTTCTAGGTTTCGCTCTTACTGATCATGCACGCACACAAGCCGTTCTCGCAGGCTACCAAAGCTGCGACCAAACCTTTTTGGAAGACTTCCGTCGTGACGACGAAACACTGGTAGCCCCTGGCGTGCTGTGCCCCCCAACACCTTCCAATGGGAAACCCTATCCACCTCCAGACTAGGGGCCCACACACTCTTCTCAACCACCGTTTTTCTTTTGCAAGTGCTTTGTTTTTCTTTTTGCCAGTGAGATTGTTATGAATGCGATTGTTCAAATTCCCCAGCTCTATCAAGATCAAGATCTGGCTTTTACGTTTTCAGCTCCTGCTGATCCAGATACTGAGTTGCTGGTTACAGGCTTCTCGGCCTCTGAGCGCCTGAATGGTCTTACGCAGATCCATATTGAGCTAGCCAGCCCCAACAATGCCTTGGATTTGCATGCACTGCTGGACACCCCAGCAACGCTGACAATCCATCATAAATACGAGGGCCTGCGGCATCTGTCCGGCGTAGTTTCTGAGATTGCCCGCGGCAACGAAGGTCATCATCGCACCAGTTACTCGCTCACGCTGCTTCCCAGCTTACATCGTATGGCACATGGTTCTGATTGCCGTATTTTTCAGAAAAAGAGCGTCCCTGAGATCGCCAAGATTTTGCTGAAAGAGCATGGAGTAGAAGACGTAAAGTGGAACCTCACTGAGCCGCATGAAGCTCGGGAATATTGCGTTCAATATCGCGAAAGTCATCTGGGGTTTCTGGATCGCATTACCGCTGAAGAAGGCATCTGGTATTTCTTTACCTATGGCACCAACGGTCAGCACACGCTACATTTCATAGATAATCCGCAGATCGTCTCCGAGCTGCCGGATCAGCCCTCGCTGGAGTACAACAGCACTGTTGGGGGAGCGGTCAAAGGTGTTTATTGCAACAGCTTTGTCCTGCGAGAGCAGCTCAGAGCCACCAGCTTCATGCAGCGCGACTACACCTTCAAAAACCCGCCTTATAATCAGCAGCATGCTCATCAGCGTGGAGAAGACAACGGCTCTGCAGGAGATTACGCGCTCTATGAGTATCCTGGTCGCTACAAAGCCGATGGTGTGGGCAAGCCGTTTACAAAACACCGGCTGGAAGCGGCCCGTGTAGAGGCAACCACAGGACAAGGAGCAACCAACGCCATTCATCTGATGGCTGGCCATCAGTTCGCTCTCACCGACCACCCAAATGGCCAGTACAACATCAAGTATCACCTGCTTGCAGTCTCCCATCAAGGCAGCCAACCGCAAGCTGTGGGAGAAGAAGCAGGCGCAGGCGCAACCACCTACAGCGCCGGGTTTGAAGTGATGCCAGCCCGTTTGCCATACCGACCTAAGCTAAGCGCAAAACCACTCGTAGATGGACCGCAAATTGCGCATGTGACAGGCCCAGAAGGTGAAGAAATTTACTGCGATGAACATGGCCGCGTGAAGGTCTGGTTCCCGTGGGATCGGCACGGCAAAAAGAACGACACCTCCTCCTGCTGGATCCGCGTCGCCTCCAATTGGGCCGGCGCCAGCTGGGGCCACATCGCCATCCCCCGCATCGGCCACGAAGTCATCGTCGATTTTCTGGAAGGAGACCCCGACCAACCGATCATCACCGGCAGAACCTACCACGCCAACAACAAGTCCCCTTATCAGCTGCCAGACCATAAAACCAAAATGGTGATCAGGTCTGATAGTCATAAAGAAGAAGGCTACAACGAAATTTCGTTTGAAGATGAGGCTGGAAAGCAAAACATCTTCACACACGCCCAAAAAGACCAGACCATCAAGGTGCTCAACAACCGTGCCAAACGCATTGAGAACAACCAAATCGAAAGCGTTGGCTCCAACAAGAGCATCGAGATTGGGGGCAATCATCAGGAGAAAATTGGTGGTTCCATGAACTTCACAGTTGGCGGTGGGACTGGCGGTGCACTACTCGGCATGCTGGGCGGCATCGTGGCTGCAGGTGGCGCAGATGCGCAGGCAGGCTCAGCGCGGATGGGTAATGGTGAGGTCACAGGGTTTTCTGGTGCGGTCGCTGCGGTAGGAGCTGCTGCTGAGGCTGCATCCCTTGGAGCAAACGGTAGCTTTAATGGCGCTGGTAATCACTTTCTAGATGCAGGTAAAGATCAGCAGGGAACGGCAAGTTTTTTGGGAGGGTTACTTTCAAGCCTCATGCCTGTGTCCGGCATTGTAAACACAATCATTGAGAAATTTCGCTCAGAGACAATCGGAATCGCTGAGACCAAGCAGATCGGTGCATTCAAGAATACTAGCGTGGGCCACACCTATACCATCAATGTTGCCGAAGAACTGGTAATTACAGTCGGCAAGTCCCGTTTTATTATGAAGAAGGACGGATCGGTCCGGCTTCTGGGCGACAACCTCAACATTACCATGAGCGGCGCCGTTCAAATCAATGGCAAAACCATCGATTTGAATTGAGGCCTGCCATGAAACTGATCAATCCCTATCCAACCCCGGCTTTTGCCTTTCAGCAATATAACAACCGAGCAGAGCTTCTTGCCGTTATCACCGCCAAAGCAACCTATGAGATCGTCGATGGCAACAGCCTGCGTTTTATGGAAGAGCAGCCTGATATTGCGTTAAAAGATCAATATACAGGACCTGAAGCCCCCCCCGCACATCTGGTTCAGCAAGCTGATTTTATACCCTATAAGCCTGGAACGGACCTAACGATCCTAGCTCGTTCTTATTCACCATCAGGCAAACCTGAAAGCAGCTGGCTGACTGGCATTAGAGTGGGAGAAAAAGAGCATGCGCTGCGGGTATACGGCCCTCGCTTCTGGGAGCCTGTTGAAGGTCAACATGATTGGGAGATGGGAGAGGCTGAACCAGTATCGCACGTTCCGCTGAGTTATTATCAGGCGTTTGGTGGTTTGATCCCGCGAGATGATGAAGCCGCAGAAGGCCTCCAAGATTGCCATCGTTACAATCCTCTTGGACCTGGCGTTCTTTTACAAGAACATTGTTCATCAGGCATACGATTTACAGCACCACAGGTTGAAGCTATTGATGACCCAATCATAGATTGGTGCAAGGATTATGAACCAAAAGGTTTTGCTCCCATTGCTCCTGTCTGGCGATTTCGCGAGCAATATACCGGTACCTATGATGAGACCTGGCTGGAAACACGGCATCCGTTTCTGCCACCCGACTTTGATTACCGTTTTTACAACTGCGCTCATCCGGATCTGATCTTCACGCCTTATCTGCAAGGCGATGAGGCGATTCAATTAGTGAATCTGCATCCCGTACACAAAAACATAACGCTCACGCTTCCGGCATTGAAAATGGAGGCAACAGCCACTTTCGAAGATGGTGTCAGCTCTTCTCAAACCCTCCATCTGGATGGCCTTCATTTCGATTTACTGCAGAAGGGCTTGCCGCGCCTTTGCATGACCTGGCGCACAACCTTCGCATGGCAAAGCGGTGTGAGCGAAATCGCGCTTGACACCACACGACGCGTAAAGGCTGAAAGGTCCATTCAGCCCACACCCTCTGCTGAACAAAGGAAGCTGGCCTGATGAGTAAAACTCCACCAGATGCCTACTGGACCTCAACGCCCAAGGAAGGCATTCGCGACAATGGCACACCGCTGATCTATTCTACCACACCGGACGTTTGTAAGACGCCAATCGGCTCATCAACACCGCCCATTCCTTACTCCATCACCTCTAACCCTGCAGATGATGCCTCGTATACCGGCTCGGTAAAGTTCACTAAGCAAAAGGTGATGGTACTGCGATCCAACACCACGTGTTGTACAGGTGATGAACCCGGATCTGCCAAAGGTGTAAAGTCTGGAACGGTGACAGACATTTGTGAGCCTATTGACCATTCAAGCACCGTGCGTGCCGAAGGCTCTTACATCATCCGCCACGGCGACAAGTTCCACATGAATAAGAAAAACACTGTGGGTCTTGTTAGCTGGGTCGAAGACACCACTGCCCATGGCAACCAGCATATCAAGGTAGCGCAGGCAGGTTCAGCAACAATGACTGATGCGGCACCACCGAGAGAGAGTGCTGCGAGCTGGGGAGCTAGGCAAGCTGGCAAGTTTGTCAGAAGACCAAATCCGCTTGGGGCCGCTATTCAAGGAATGAGCACAGCTGTTGAAGGTATAAAACGCTACAAGGATTTAGTGGATCAGGGCCCACCCATTACTGATACATTTGGAAACCCAACAAGTTCGGAGAAAATTAAGCGCCAGTTGATGGAACAAATGGGTGTTTCCAGCGATGAAGAGTTAAAAGAACTCATCAAACAGGCTGAAACAGCTGACGAAAACAAAGAAAAAGAGGAAAAAGAAGAAGGCACAGCTACAGCTGCATCAAATGTCCGGGTGACAGCCAAAAAAGTATTTGAGGTGGAGTGTTTCAACAAACCCGATCATCTGGATGATGATGAGTTCAAGCGCCAGCTCGATGAGCAAGAAGATGAGATCAACAATACAAGTGCTGATAAGCTGGTAGAACGCAGGCAAGCTATTCGTGATGCAGGTGGGACGAAAGGTGTACGTGATCATAAAGCGCAGCAAGATGCACGAGAAAAGCATCTTCGGGACCGGATGCTAGAGTTACGTGAACAGCAGGGCTTGTCTCGATCGGAAGCCAAGCAGATTGCAATGAAAGAACTTAAGAAGTTGGCGGCAACGCACACATTAGACATCATTGCTGGCGGAGATCCGAGTAACATAAGCGGTATGGGTAACCGATCAACCAACTCTTCACTAGGAGCTCAATGGAAAGGACGGCGCTCACAGTCTCTTGAAGATGAAGCAAAAAGAATGCAGAAGGATGGAAAAGGCAAAGAAAAAATGAACGTCAAGTTAGAAAAGTGTTGAGGTGCAATATGCTGTCTGAAGATTTTGAGTCGTTGTTTGAAGATATTGATAGGCCAAGGGAATTCAGAAAAATTCAATCATCAGAAGCTAAGTCATTAAAAGAGAGCGTGCCTGATGATTTGTTTGAATACTTTACCGTTTACGGCAGATCCATTCTGTTCGAAGGGCGATACCAAACCTGCCACCCTGACGATATGAGAGGCGTATTGTCTCTCATTTTTAGAGCTGACAAAGATTTTACGCATAAAAACTGCCATGCGTTCCTCTTTAGCTCCTTCGGTGAGATATCCTTTTGGCACCAAGAGCATGGATATGGAAGCGTTAACTTACTTTCAGGCGAGGTAATTTGCAGGTCATTTACAAAGAAAACCGTACGAGGCCCTGGTTTTCTTAAGACCTTTATCGTGGGTTTTGCATCTGAAACGTTTGAATACGATTTCTACGACACTAATGACAGACCTCTGTTCTCTCGCGCTCGTAGGAAGCTGGGTGAGATCGGTATCGGTGAATGCTATGGCTTTGTGCCTGCACTTGGGCTTGGCGGCGTGCCGGAGCTGGAGACATTGAAGAAGCTGAAAGCACCAGAACATTTCGCCATTCTGGCTCAGCTCATCGACTTCCAGCTCATTGATGTCCAAGGCTACGGTAAATCTGTGGTAGTGCGTGAAATCGGCTAGTGCAATCGGAGGTAATGATAGGCACCCCCCTCGCAATTAATTGCTTTTACTTCAGATTTTCTGTTCAACTCACAAGCTGCGCCATAATAAAGAGGGAGTATCTCTAGAGTTGGTTCCGAGAAGAGACACAGGAGCGTTTCTGTTTGTTTGGACAGTTGACCGCTGTTCCTCTGTGGGCGGCATCGCTTAAGAAAGCTTGAGGCACAAGATGGATTTATCAGAAGATTGGCAAGATGTTTTTGAAGACATAGGTGAGCCTTATGTGACAGATGCGCTTTCCGATAAAGAGATAGAATCGATTGAGAGTATTTTGCCGGATGATCTGATCGACTATTTCAGATTATACGGTCGTTCTGTGCTTTTTGAAGGCAGGATTCAGATATGCCATCCGATAGATTTGAGCGGTATGCTTGCATTAGTGTTTAAGGCAGACACAGATTTTAACCATAAGCTGTGCCATGCCTACGCATATTCTTCTTTTGGTGAAATTTTCTTTTGGCATCAAGAGTATGGATACTCACGATTATTGCTGTTGGATGGTGAAATTTATTGTAGCGGGCTAACTAAAGAGGAAGAGAAAGAGGTTGGCTTTCATAAGACCTTTATAACAGCATTTTCTTCAAGAAAAGATCGCTACGAGTTGTACGACCTCGACGATAAACCCTTGTTTTCACGAGTTCGGAAAAAGCTTGGAGAAGTCAGCATAGGTGAATGCTACGGCTTTGTGCCTGCACTTGGGCTTGGCGGTGTGCCAGAGTTGGAGAAATTGAAGAAGCTGAAGGCACCAGAGCATTTCGCCATTCTGGCTCAGCTCATCGACTTCCAGTTCATTGATGTCCAAGGTTACGGTCAATCTGTAGTAGTGCGTGAAATTGGTTAGGTTGCCAACATATCCTTCAGTTTAGCTTACAATGTTAGAGCTTAAACATCCCAACAATGCTGCCCCTTCAACTAATCGGGGGGCGGATGACTTTGCCTTTTTCGTTGATGACCTGGACGCTTGCCCATTGTTCGACTGAGAATAGGGCTTTCCATTTTTCTTCAACGCGAGCGCGGCTCACGTTTGCATCTGAGAAGTTGGCGTTGGTGAGGTCGGCATCGTCGAAGACGCTGTCGGCCAGCACGCAGTAACTCAGGTCAGGACCGTTGGAGGCAAGTTTTCCTGCCAGTGGGCCGCTGTTCTTCATGCCGCGGAAATAAGCCCCGCTCAGGTCCAGCTGGATGCTCTGGTCTTTCTTCTTGAGCAGTTTCTTAAGTTCGGAAACCTTTTGAATGGAAGCAATCAATTCTCCACGTGCCCGAGCGTGTTCTTTACCAGCCATCAGGTTTGCACGCTGAGCTGAACTAGCACTGCGAATATGTGCGGCCAGAAGCTGAAGGACATCCTGATGGTGCTCTTTCGGGTTGGATTTTGCGATCTCGGAGAGGATCACAATTCCTGCTTCACGTAATGCGCCGTTACCTGATTCAAGAAGCTCAGCCGCTTTGGTGAACTGCCCCAGAACGTAATTGCGCCGTGTTGCTTTAACCGCAGCAAAAGCGGAGCTGGCGATGTACGCGAGCAATAAGAACGCAGGAATCGCGACAAAAACGGTAAATAACGCACTTAAGCCCGCAGCAACGTTATAGAACACCGATGTCTGTTCGATCGGGGTGTATGGCACCCCTTTCGGCACCGGTAACTCACCGCGGAACATCTCAATCTTGCCCCCTGCCAGCACCACGAGGTTTCGGACCATCGAGTATTCATCGGGAACAAGATTGAGGTAGTCGCAAATCAGGTAGGCCGGGATGGTGAGAAAACCGAGGGTGACCAGCGTTACGGCAATACGGAAACTATACTTCATTGAAATGAAACCTGTTTTAAAAAGCAAACGTTACCAATGGCATGCCTGACGCAGTGGCGGCAGCATTTCGCGAAGGTTTGCCAGGTCAAAGAGGTAGGCACGCGATCCTTCATCCGAGAGGACATCAAATTGCACCCGATCAACCTGAGCCCATCGGTTGATATGCGCGATACTGGTTAAGCCGCGGGGACTGATCAAAACGCGCTTGCTTTCCGCACTCTGCCACACATCATTGTCAATGCGTTGCTCCCGTAACAACACCCGGATCGGAACCCGTCGTTTGGCATGCGGTTCATCCAGCACCAATGCAACCGTTGTGATGTCTTCAACGCAGGATAACAGAAGGATCGCAGAGGGCTGGTCATGTCTTTCATCAACTGATTTCAGCGCTTTCGTACTGAGATAGACATTGGTTGCCCCCGGCTCGATCACCGGTTGCTGCCCCTCCCGCGTGCTGAGTGCCTGTGTTTTTTCTGGCACGACACCTTCTCGAGACTTGAGTGTCTTTTCAGGCTGCTTTGCTTCCTGAATATCCTCCCACTCAAAGACGGGTGGGTAGCCGATTTTCCCGAAGCGGAACATCCAGTTAGAGTTACCAGCCCGCCGCATTCTTTCCATCGCTTTTGCTTGCTGCTCTAAAGGACCAGCAGGCGCATTTGCTTTTTCGACAAACTCCGCTTGCGGCTCAGCTGCAGAAAGCACCTCCAAGGGAGTTCCGAGCAACTGGTCAAAACACGACAGTCGATCAACGCGCCCCAAAGTCATCGTGCATTGTTTAAGCGCCTGCTGATCGATCTGAATGGTTTCAGCTGAAAGAGGATGCGTTGTAGCCAGCAATCCCACCAATGCAGCACTTGCCAAGTAACGGTGAAATCTATTCGTCTTCATAATCAAACCCCACCGTTAGATAGCTTGAAGCTGCTGAGTTTGTTTGCCAAAGTTCGCTTTGGGATTTGCAGGAAGTCAGCCATCTTCCGCCGGTCGCCATCAAAGCGAGAGTAGGCATTGCTCAACAGGCGGTGTTCGAAATCAGACAGAACCGTTCGAAGTCCTTTTTCAGCCAGCATCAGTTCTTCAGTCTCGCTCTGCGGCGCGGCATCATTGCTCTGGACAGTTGGAGCACACGTTATCTGCTCATCCATGGCCTGCCGCAGCATGGTGCCTGTGATCTCATCAGTTCCAAAAGCAAGAAAGACAGCTTTGATCATGCAGTTTTGGAGTTCGCGAACGTTGCCTTTTAGCTCAGCAGCTTCTAGCACTGACATCGCTTCGGAACTCAACGTCTTTGGCGTATCTCCCTCACTCACTGCGATTTCCTGAAGGAAGTAGCGGGCAAGGTGAACACTGTCGCCGTCACGCATACGCAGTGGCGGCACCTCAATGGCAAGCTGGGAGATGCGGTAAAATAAGTCGGCGCGGAACTTGCCCTGCTCAATAGCCTCTCGCAGATTGACATGAGTTGCGCACACAAGACGGAAGTCGACAGGCTCATCGTTGTCACTGCCCAAGGGCCGAAGCTTTTTCTCCTGCAAAATTCGGAGCAATTTCACCTGAAGATCCATGGAGAGATCGCCGATTTCGTCCAGAAACAGAGTGCCACCCGAGGCACGTTTTACGAGGCCATCTCTGTTCTCCATCGCCCCGGTGAAGGCACCTTTTTTGTAACCGAACAGCTCACTTTCAATAAGGTTTGCAGGCAGAGCCGAGATGTTTTCAGCTATGAACGGCCCACAAGCGAACTGAGACAGACGATGCAAAGAGCGGGCTACAATTTCTTTGCCTGACCCCGTCTCACCCTGCACGAGGATCGCATACTTGGTTTGTGCGAACTGAGCTATTTTCTCTCTGACCTGAACGATTTGCGGCGAACGTCCTACGAGGCTTTCAGAGAGCATTGCATCCACCTGCCCCTTTTGCACCTTGGACTGAACTGCTTGTGTTTCGCCATCTTTCTGCAGTGTATCCAGTGAGTTCAGAAGAAGAGAAAGATGGAAGTAAGAGTGCCACAACACATGCATCGCGGCGTGGTCTTTTTGAAGCGTTGTGATGCTTGTTGAAGGCATCAGCAGGAAGACATAGACCTGCTGATGCGCGTTGTTTCGTTCTGCACTCTCCAGCAAGAGGCGATGCCCAATGAGTGAACCATGTCGGCAAAACAGGGCTTTGCTCAAGCCTTGTGTTTTCGCCTCATGAAAGGGCTCAGTCTGCAAAGCATCTAGAACTCCATCACGCTCCGTACCAACTTCATTCTCAAGCTCTGGCAGTCGGCTTACTGGTAAGCCACCATCGCAAGCAAAAGGGACCAGTTTTCGGCCTGTAACATCCGGCAGGTACACGGCAATTGCCTGAGCTTTGGTAGACGCCAGAATAGTCTTCAGGACCTTTGCACGCAGCTCATTTTCTGATCTGCATGCTATGAAAGCCATAAGAGCGTCTGTTGTAGAGGATGTGTCCATACCCGCACCTCTATGCCTCTTCCAAGGTGTTTTCATCGGTTGGTTCAGCAACCGCATCTTCCTGGAAAACCGCAGAAAAAGAGAAACCGCCATCATCTTCTGGAGAGTCGATGGTGATTGAAGCGATATGCTCGCCGCGATGCCCTGCCTCCAAGATCTCAATAGAGAGCGTGGGGAGCAGTTGACGCTGAATGACCTGATCAACAAGTCGCGCACCATTTGAGGCCACCCGGCACATTTGCGTTACACGACCATAGGTTGCCTCGGTGATTGTAAGAGCAATCTTTTGGGTTTCTTTCAGCAGCTCAATAAGATCATCCAGACGCATTTGAACGATGTCGGCCAGCACTTCTTCAGAAAGCGGCATGTAAACCAAAGGCTCCATGCGAGCCAAAAGCGCTGGTTTGAAATGTTGAGCAAAGAGCGGTGTAAGAGACTTCAGCATAGAGCCGTGACTCGGCACCTGATCATCTTCAGCATTTGCAACCCAGTTCTCAATCTGATCCGATCCCAGATTGCTGGTCAGGAAGAACACCACATTGCGACAATCTATGAGGCGCCCTTCCCCGTCTGCCAGTTCCCCTTTGTCAAAGGCCTGATAAAACAGATTGAGGACGTTGGGATCAGCTTTTTCAACTTCATCAAGCAGCACGACTGAGTATGGCTTCTTGCGGATCGCTTCAGTCAGAACACCACCCTCTCCATAACCGACATAACCGGGAGGCGAACCGATCAGACGAGAGACCGTATGTCGTTCCTGATACTCAGACATGTTGATGGTTGTGATAAACTCTTCACCACCGAACAACCGGCGCGACACTTCAAGAGCGGTCTCTGTCTTACCCACGCCTGAAGGTCCTGCAAGGAAGAACACGCCCAACGGCTGGCCTTTTTTATGCAAATCAAGCCGTGATGCTCGCAACCGCGCTTCGATGGCATCAATTGCGTGGTCCTGACCTTTAATCGCCTTCTTCATGGTTTCAGCAAGCGTCAGAAGGCGATGGTAATCATCCTGAACCATGGAGTTCACTGGAATGCCTGTCCAATCGCTGATAATGGCAGCGATTTCCGCAGAACCCACTTCGACTGAAATGAGAGGCTCAGAACCAGCTTCTTCTATCAGTGCATTTTTGTGACTGACGAGAAGAGCGCGGTCCTGCTCCAGCGCATCTTCCTCCTGCGTTTCCGGCTGTTTTTGGAACAAGTCCTCACGCGCAGCGATGAAGTTTTCGGCCAGTGCCACCTGCGCTTCTAGGCGAGAAGATAGCTCTTGCTTGCGTTCCTCAAGATCATTGATCTGATCTGCAATTGCCTTCAGGCGCTCCAGTTGCTCAGGCTCTAAAGGTGCTGTGAGCTGATCGCGCTCCAGGCCTTCCCTCTCCCAACTCAAGGTTTGAAGGCTTTGCTCCACATCCTGCAGTTCTACTGGTGGAGTGTTGGCTCCAGCGCGCACGCGGGCACAGGCAGTATCCAGAACATCAATCGCTTTGTCCGGCAGTTGGCGACCGGTGATGTAACGCGCAGCCAGCCGAACAGAGGCGCCAATAGCTTCTTCAGTGATGTAAACGCCATGCGCTTCCTCATAGGCCTTTTTGAGCCCGCGCATGATGATGATCGCCTCATCAATGGTTGGCTCATCCAACTTCACCAACTGGAAGCGGCGGGTGAGCGCCGGATCTTTTTCAAAGTACTTTTTGTACTCTGTCCAGGTTGTTGCAGCGATTGTTTTCAGCTCACCTCTGGCAAGGGCTGGTTTCAAAAGGTTCGCGGCATCAGAACCACCTTGGTCGCCCCCTGCCCCAATCAGGGTATGGGCTTCATCGATGAACAGAATAATCGGCTCAGCGCTGGACCGCACTTCATCGATCACGCCCTTCAGGCGCTTTTCAAACTCGCCTTTCATGGAAGCCCCCGCCTGCAGGGCTCCAACATCCAGCCCCCATAGCGCGACATTGGCAAAGTCTTCAGGCACCTCGCCATTTGCAATGCGCAGTGCAAGCCCTTCAGCGAGTGCAGTTTTACCTACGCCTGCTTCACCAACACAAATCGGGTTGTTTTTGCGCCGACGGCACAGGATCTCAATGATCTGGCGGATCTCATTGTCCCGGCAGAAGATTGGGTCAATCTTTCCGTCCTTCGCAAGCTGGGTGAAGTTGGTTCCATATTTATGAAGAAACCCTTCTGCGGTATCGCCTGCACTTGCCGCACCACCAGCTCCCTGCCCGGCACGATGGTCCTTCTCAAATGAACCCGCAGTTAGCTCATCAAACTGTCGGAGCAAAGTGTCTGAGGAAACGCGTTCAAGCAGCGGATAGTAGTCCATCTGCATGTAACGACCACGGTCATTCAACAGCGCAATCAGCACAGCTCCTGAGCGAACAGTCTTTTTACCTTGTTCGACGGAAGCAATCAACCAGGCATCCTGCAGTAAGTCCTGAAGCAGTGGTGAAAAGGTTGGCGTCCGATCGGCTTCTACCCGACGATAACGATTGAACGTCGCGCGAAATGCTTCATTCAACACGTCGACATCTACATTCTGGCTTTGTATGAGAAGCCTAAAATCGACTGCAGGTTGTGAAGCAAGAGAAATGAGGAAATGCTCAATTGTTACTTCCTGATGCGAGTTTGAAACGCACAGGCTAGCAGCTTCTTCAACTGCCTGCCGACAGCACGGGTTGAGACGCTCAATCAGCGCCTTGATTTCCAGTCGAGCCATACCCGATCTCCAAAACTAAAGCATTTCGCGCAGTTGAGTGACAACGCCGTCGGTGTATTGGTCGATCTGCCAATAAAACCCAACGTAGGTCAGTGCGCACAAAATAAAAAGGCTAATCCAAACAAGGGAAACAGGCGTATGCCAATGAACAACATGCGCTTTTTCTATGATTTTGTTTTCTGATTGACCGAGTTCAGAAGTCCTCTCACCTCTTTCTTGACGGATGATGTGGCGAACGTCCCGCATGATTTCCTCAAGCTGCAGCTTGCCGTTGTGCATGACCCGGTATTTGCCCTCAAAACCGAGGCCAAGCAGCACATACAAGAACTCAATCAACTCGATGTATCGAACCGGATCCCGCATCAATCTGCTGAGAACGATGAAGAACTTCTCTCCACCCCAGGTCTCACTATGAAACAACGCCAACAAACTACGCTCGGACCAGTCAGAATTCTGCCCCCATGGAGAGCACATCACCGCCTCATCAATTGCAGAGCAAAGGCAATAGCGGTGAGCCAGAATAGTCGCCCGGTCAAACCCTTCACGCTGGAGTTCAAGTTCCAGAGATTCAATCTCTGCCCGAACATCCTTATGGAGGTAATCTAGCTTGTTGTTTTCTGAGACTTCCGGGATACGCGAGATCAAAGCCAGCAATGATTGGCTCGCATCAATGATCTTATTGATGCTGTGCCCCCGCATCGGAAAGCTGATGTGTTGAACAGGTCTCGGAGAAACATCTTTCAGGTTCTGCGGAACGCTTTCTGCTGTTGCGACAGGCACATCCTCTGCAACTTCAGGATCGCTAGCGTCAAACAGATTTGCGACTTCACTCATCATGCCGTCCTTTCATTGCGAATAGCCCAGAACTGCAGCTGTAGATCAGCAAACTCGCCCGCAATGTGGAATGCAAAACCACTCGCGTTTTCAATGTATTGCCAGCCTGCTGAGTTGGCATCCAACTGGAAGTATGAGAACCCGGCATGATAAGGCAGCTGCCGCGGAGGAGACGGCAACCGCTGCAGAACCACACCCGGCAAATGCAGATGGATCAGCTCACGAATACGCTCAATGGAAGAGACCTTGGTTTGTGCCGGGAAGGATTTTGCCAGCTCTTCAAGCTCCATGCTTGCTTTCACAGCAACCACGAAGATTGCTGAGTTCAACAGTGAGCGATCATTGAGCGGAGAGGTAATGATCCCGTACTTCTGTTTGTTCAACGGCAGCGCAATCGCGTTCGCTTCAAAGATCGTCGACAGTGATTGGCGCAATGAACTAATCACCGGATCGAAGCAAACCTGCGGCTCTTCATGATGATACGCAGGCCAGGACGTAGGCATCCGCTGCTCATTGGTGAACGTCGCCAGTTCTCCTGCTGCACCAGAAAAGATCTTGTAGAGCTCTCTTGGGTGTACGCCTTTGAGCGATGATGTATGCCGGAACTCAGGCCAGAGCCGGTTGATCGTCTGCAGCATAAGAAAATCGGAGACATCCGAGACCCCCCTTTGACCGGGCGTCCCCATACGCGTTGAAATGTGCGTTGCTCTTTGACGCAGTAATCCCACCAGATCATCAAGCGTTTTGCGCAAACGCGGCTGAGCATCGATAGTCGAGGCCATTGGCAGGAACTCGTCATCCAGCACAACGCTACCATCTGAGTTCTTGTTCCGAATGCGTGTCAGCGGCAAGCAGGTGAAAGCAGAGCGATCTTCGCGTTCCAGCATCAGGCGTAAACGATACTGCGCCACATCCACCATGAAAGGTTCTGTGTCTGAGCTGGTGTTGTTGCGTACATCCTGAGAGAAGGCGCGCATTCTGGTCGCGTCCTGAGGATTAAGCGGATCTTCGACTTCCGGCACACCATTGGAGCGCAGTGGCAAAGCCAGATAGACGGTCTGACCCACCACATTTTCGCCGCTCACATCCAAAGGTGCCGGTGCCATGGACTCGCCGGGTACATCAATTGTTGTGCCATCGGGGAAAATGCCGAGCACATAATCAACGAGCAGCTTGCCATGCAGAAGGCTTTCCTTATTGATCTCCAACCGGCTCACCCCATGCTGGTAAGGATCAATAGCTTCGCTGCGAGAGCGGATAAGATGTTCTAAGTATCGCTGTTGCTGCTGAAAATGGTGGGGCTTCAAAAACAAGCCATCTCGCCAAATTACATGATTTCGCAGTGACATAATCTAAATAAACCTATTTGCTCTCAAACCTATCGATGCAGGTTTGTGATAATTTTTTTTCTGCTGATCACAGCAAGTAGCTTGTACGTCTCTCCCTTGGGCTTGACCTTCTCGACAGCGCGCCAGTCGACCTTCTCAGGCTTGGCATATCCACCAACCAGACCGATGAAGACCGTTTCCTTATCCAGCTCCAGTTCCGTCACAACCTTTGACTCCCCAGGCATGACTTGAACCTCTTTCACGTCAACAAAGGTGGTTCCAAGAGCGTTCTCATAGTCTTCCGTCGCCTCTTCAAACGAGGACTGAAGCAACTTACCGTCATCACCCAGCTGAAAGACCCAGACATCAATGGGAACACTCTCACCAAGATCATTCTTGTTTGATCCCGGCTCAGAGAAAATGGTGACATCAATCAAACTCGGCTGGTCTTTGGGCTCTCCAACTGGAATGCCCGGATCCATGACCACCTTGAAAACCTTTTCAGGTATCTTCTGCGCTTCGCATGCGCCCAGCACCAGCAGTGCTGCGAACATGCAAACCAAGTGGAAGCTCTTTTTCAGGAGCGCGTTTTGTGTCCAACCCCAGTTCATTTTCTGCTTACCGCCTTCTTATTTGGGAAGCTGAAGGTATTGGGTGTACTGATCCGCCATCCCGCTTACTCCGCAGCACAGAGCTGATGGCTGCGCATCTCACGGTCGTAAACCTGACGGAAAATCTCCCAGAACATGCGTGTAAGTCCCCGCTGCCGGCCTGAGCGCATTTCATTGTAGTAGTGCTCGTACATCTGCCAGTTCCAGCTATCCAGATCGCCTGTACGAGGCGCATGCCCTTTGTAACGCGCAAAGCGTTTGGTCAGGTTCTCAGGAGAAAGACCAAACAGAACCGCTTCCAAAGCTTCGTCAGCAGCGATACGGCTTGCCTTCTCATGCAACTCAATCTGCATGAGGCTCTCTTCAATGGCTGATGGTGCATTCAGGTGCACAGGGCTTTGAACGAGCAGCAAATCTTCAATTGCCTGTTCAGGGCTTTGCGCCAACCGGATTGGGTTGTCTTCCACCGGATGCAAATGGGTGTCGTTCATGGAAGACCGGTCTTCCCACTGCTGAGCGTGAATGGACATCAGACCGGAAATCGCTGTCTTCAAAGCCGCACCAACTTCCTGCGTAATGCGGTTTGCCTCAGGCAAACTCATGTCGCCAATCGGTAGTCCCAATGCTGACAGGAGAGGACGCAGCACTACGTGATCCACCATGCCTTCTTCGCCCGTTTCAGATAAAGAAACCGACCCATGCCAGCTCTCGGTCTCCTGAATATCGCTGACCAGCATTTCCTGCCCGCCCGAGTTCGTCAGGGATTCAAGATAGCTATCCATTTCCGGGTCAACCGGCTCTGTACTCGTCGTGGACATTGCGTGGTTTCCTTTTGCTTGGGGCATAATCATAAGGCGGTGATGTGCTTGAGGGTCATCGATACCCACCGCCTTCCCGCTGTATTCGGGTTGCAATCCCAGCGTGCCCAGAAGATCTTCATCCTGCTCTTGCTGCTCAGGCTCACTGTCGTGATTGAGTTGGGAGAGAGGGTCCTGATTTCCTGGCAGGCCTTCTTCATCCTGCTGGTCAAGAACCTCAACCGGATCACAAAGAAGCGCGTTGGAGCGTTGATTGCTTGCGAAAAAGTCTTCGCTCAGATCGCTCTCAAGGCGATCGGCCAAGATGTATTCAATGTTGCTTTGAGACTGTTCGTCTTCGTCCTGCAAATGCCCTGACACGATGGTATCAATAGCTGCAAACCGGCCCGCCCACTGCTCGCTGTGGTCCTCCAGTTCGCTTCCTTCAGCGATCACATAGGTTGTCAGTTTAAACGCCCCAACCTTCCAGACATCGCCATCTGAAATGCGAAAGCGTTGCCCGGACGGGATTGGTCGGTTTGAGCCATTTACGATGATCCCTTCATCACCAACGGCTTCGGCGCAATAGACACCATCCTGAAAGAACACGCGCACATGCTCGCGAGAGACGGAGTTGTGCCGATCCATCAGCTGCCAATGGCACTGCGCTCCAGAGCCGATGCTTCCGCCGGTTTTCTCAAACGTGGCGGTGGCTTTGCTGCCATTCTCTAGCGTGGAGGTGTTGTTGATGACTAAAACCAGCTTCATTTTACCTCCTACAACCGCGCTGAAATGAGAACTTCGCGAGGGCTCTCATCGCCTTTGTCGAGAAACGTCGACCAACCCAGCCGTCCTTGATATTCATCTGAAAGCTCAACAGGTGCGGCCTGTTTGGGTGCAAGTTCCAGTTTGATGTCGTAAGCATGCTGATCGCGGAGCATGAACTCCACCAAATCTCGCAGGGCCTTGTAGTCACGCCCGTGCGGGAGAAAATCCTGAAAACGCTCGAAACTCAGGTTCTTGATAAAGATATTGAACTTGCTAGAGATATCGGAAACGCTGTCCCCGATAATGGTGTCTTCACCCAGAAGCATATTGTGCTGTCCAAGTTCGGAGCGTTGAGCTGCAGGAATGTCCACCTTGCGAGCGACCCACTCTTCCACCTCAACATCCTTATGAAAGAAGGCATGTGAGACGACACTGGCAATGGCAGCCGGTGAGCGATTTCGGGAGGCCAATACACCCGCAAATGTGAGCAAGCGTGCCCAATTGATCGGGGATTTGCGACGAGCTTCCTGATCTGAAAGCCCGAAGATGCAGAACACCCATTGAGAGAACGGATCCAACGCCCCAGGTTCATAACGCACGTAGAAGCGATACTTGCGCATGGAACGGTGCAAGAGGCCAACAAGGCGGTTATGGAAGAAATCAAAGAACCCCTTCATCAAGGAGCCCTGCGCATCATACTTGGCTATAACCTCTTGATAGTAAGAGGGAAGCGGCGAACTTGAGCCATGCAAGCCAAGGAATGTGACTTCCATATTGAAGTCAGCATAACTGATCGATTCGTCACTATCTTCTGCCTCACCTCGTTTCTCGATACTGGCAATATCAGAGAGCGGAAAGCCGAGTGAATGCATGACACTGAAGTTGATCTTCTCATCTTTTGGCAAAAGATGCGTGCCAACTTCAGTGCTTTCGTCATAACAACGCTGGATCAACTCAACAGCTTGGAAGAAGGACCAGCTGCGAGCATTAAACTGCATGTCACCTCTTAAATCAGAGGCTGTCGCCCAATTTTCGCTGGCCATTGATAAACTTCATTATTTTGCGTTCCATTTACGATGAGTTCGTGGAACGAATTGACACTTGAATAGAGAGAAAAGAACTCTGCGAGCACACTGCAGAACAAGAACATTTCGCCCTCACTCTGAAACGCCTCTTCATTGAGGGACATGACTGTTTTCAAACCTCGAACAGCCTGCCCTCGGAATAGCTTGTCGACTGGCTTTGTCTCAATCGAAACAATGCCATCAATACGCTGCTTACTGACCCGCTCGTCTTGCCGGTTCAGGCGCGCCTGAAAATCGTAGGTCGCAATCACGGTCTTCAACGCTTCTTTCTCAAGAAGAGAGACGTAATTGAGAGAAAGATTGGAAATCAGGTTCCAGTAGAGCGATCCATCCAGTGGCGGATAAACTGGCGCGGTTGGCTGACCCAAGTTCTTGAAGGTCACAAAGCTTGGCGTTTCACCAGTTGGCTCACACACATCCCCTGCTCCCAGTTCCATCGCATGATTGGGATGAAAGCATTTCAGGTCTGCGGACAGAACTTCATGCTCCGGGATCGCACGCTCATTATCATGGCGCACGAATGAAACCAGATGTTCCATGCCGCGCTTGCCCAAGGCTTCGCGAAGCCGCAAGCGATAATAAATCTGAGTGAGACCGTCTGCCCGTTCAACTTCGTGATGGAAAGACTCAAAAGACGGATACTCTCGCAAATGAGACCCACTTGATGGATCTTTTGCAGCACGCCAACTCATAATGCGGTCGATAGAGAAGATATCGATCGCACCGCGCCCATTGGCAGTTGGCCTGATTGGATACCGCATCTGGCTATGATCGATCTTCATCGGCTCAGCATCATAGGCAAACAAGTTCACTGCTGGCACGCAGTAAAGACGGAACGTTCCAGGGCGGACTTTAACCTCTGGTGGCAGAGGTCTGGAGAACGTGAGCTCTAATGAGAAATCTGTCTCTTCGCGATTTCGGAAAAACGGTTCCAGTCCATCGATATCATAGCATTGGAACTTCGCAGGAAAGACGAAGTACTCCTGCAGCAAGCGATAGCCCTCATAGGCCGAGTTTTCATTGGGAAGCAGGGCCTCTGATCCACCAAAGCTGCCCGGCTGTAATGCTGAGATCGGAAGCTTATAGCGAGTAACTTCGTCATCCCCTGCCTCTTCGGAGTCAAAGCAAACACTGATGTCCTTCAGATATCGCCCCAGCCACAGATAAAGCATCTGCGCGGCGACTTCATCTCCTGCGATCCATAAACGCAGATCACGGAAGCTCAACCGGGACAACGGCAAACCAGATAGTGTCTGGAATTTAAGCGTTAGGACCGTGCTCTCGCGTGAGCGCTGAACGTCCTGCTCAACGATATCAAGCGGATAAACGGTTACATCTGCAGTGGTTTGAAACGGGCAAACAATCTCATCAACGGGCTTCGACAGAATTTGCGAACCGGCAGGTAGAACCTGACGTTCTGTAATCGCTTTTTCAACGGGCACCATCTGCATCAGTGTTGTTGAAGGAAATGCCCGCAGGAAATTCGGTATAAGCAACTGCACGAGTGAGTGGGTGAGCTCTGGCAGCTCATCATCCAGCTTTTCGCGCAATCTTGATGTCAGGAACGCAAAGCCTTCCAGCAACCGTTCCACATCAGGATCCGTGGAGGCATCAGACAGATACTTTGACAGCCTCGGATTGCGCTCGGAAAAAAGCCGACCGCTCTCGCGCAGATAAGTCAGTTCGTCCTGAAAGTAAGAAGCTTTCACAGCTGGTTGCCTGCTTAACTAAACAATGTGGGCGACATGCCCGTCTTTCATGAGGATATCGATTTGCACCTGCTCTCCCTTGCTAAGGGCGGGCATGAGCAACGTTGCTTTGAAGCGCAGTTCTAACGGCCTGTCGGGATCACGGACAAAATGGACTGATCGCACCTTCACCCGAGGTTCATATCTTTCGATGCATTGACGAATAGACGCTGCGATGTGTTGGGTCAGATCGTTGGTCGCAACACTGGACAGGTTGAAATCCACCAGCCCTAAATCCGGAGTAGCAGCAGAAGCCCCTGCTCTGGCGTTCAACAGTTTGGCCAAGTGACGTTTGATCGAATTTACTTTGGCTTCCAGCAAATCAACGCTCTGAGGAGGAGCTACCTCCTCCTCATCAGCAATCAAACGCTCAAACAAACTGCCCCGAGCTGTCCGAAGTCTACTGTCCCAAACAACGGTATCTTCGCGCTTTCTCATAAGTCAGCCTTAGCTATCCTTGTCCAGCTTACCTACGAGCGACAGCTCAAAGTTTGCACCCATGTATTTGAAGTGCGGACGCACCTTCAAAGACACCTGATACCAACCTGGATCACCTTCAACATCGGAGACGATAACTTCAGCAGCACGCAATGGGCGGCGTGAACGCACATCTTGAGGTGGGTTCTCCTGATCGGCCACGTACTGGCGAAGCCAGGTGTTCAGCTCACGCTCCAGATCCTCACGCTCTTTCCAGGAACCAATTTGCTCACGCTGAAGTACTTTGATGTAGTGCGCCAGACGGTTCACAATCATCATGTAAGGAAGCTGCGTGCCGAGCTTATAGTTGGTCTCTGCTTCTTTACCTTCCTTGGTGTTCTGGAAGATTTTTGGCTTCTGAGCTGAGTTAGCCGAGAAGAAAGCGGCATTGTCCGAGCCTTTGCGCATGGTCAGCGCAATGAAGCCTTCTTCTGCAAGCTCAAACTCGCGACGATCTGTGACGAGAACTTCTGTCGGGATTTTCTCTTCAAGCTGACCAAATGCTTCGAACACATGCACTGGAAGATCGTGAACAGCACCACCAGACTGAGGACCAATGATGTTCGGGCACCAACGATACTTTGCGAAGCTCTCAGTCAGTCGAGTTGCCATCAGGAACGATGTGTTGCCCCAGAGGTAACTCTCGTGCTCTTCGGTTACATTCTCGTTATAAACAAAGGAGTTAACCGGATTTTCTTCTGCATCATATGGCATGCGCAGCAAGAAACGAGGACAGGTAAGGCCAACATAACGAGAGTCTTCACTCTGGCGGAAACCCATCCATTTGCGGAACCGTGGCCCCTCATAGATGGAGAACAAATCCTTCTGTGCAGGCAGGTCCACGTACTCGTCAACATCGAACATCTTTGGACCGGCAGCCGCAAGGAATGGAGCATGTGCCATTGCACCGACAGAAGCAGCAAACTGCAGCAGTTTTACATCGCGAGCACCCGGACCAAAGTCATAGTTCGCAATCATGGCGCCAACCGGCTCGCCACCGAACTGACCATAACCACTAGAGTAGACGTGCTTGTAAAGGCCGGATTGCACGACTTCCGGGCTCGTTTCAAAGTCTTCCAGCAGCTTGTCTTTGGAAACAGAAAGCACATCAATCTTGATATTTTCGCGGAAATCCGTGCGATCGACCAGCAGCTTCAGTCCACGCCAGGCAGACTCAAGTTCCTGAAACTTCTCATCATGAAGGATTTCGTCCAGCTGCGAGGAAACTTTCAAGTCCAACTCGGAGATCATGCGATCTACCAGAACGCGATTGATCCGCTGATCAACTTCCTGACTGGAAAGGAGGTCAGAAATAAACGCTTCAACGCCTCTGCGCGCTATGGAATAGCTTTCTTCATCTTCCGGACGAATGCGCGTTTCTTCCATAATCTGATCTAAAAGAGAAATCGCGGCGCCCGCACCGGCAACATCCGGCTGGCCGGCAGAGGCTGATACATCTACCATGTCATCATATCCATGTTTTTAATTAGAAAAGTACTTGCGGATCAAAACTATGGAGCTCCGCAGCTTTACAGAAATTTCACTTGCAACAGCTCGAAATCAGCTGGTTTCTTCCTGAGAAGACACGACTGCATCCAGCTCTGACAAAAGCTTTTCCCTTTGCTCTTTGTCCTGCAAAATCTGCTCGAGCCGGTTACGGAACGCCGGAATGTTCCCAAGCGGTCCTTTCAAAGCAACCAGCGCCTCGCGAAGGTCAATTAGCTTTTTAAGTTCAGGTACTTGCTTAACAATGGAGTCTGGCTCGAAATCTTTAAGGCCTTCGAACTTCAAGTTCACAGCCAGCTGTGCATCCTCATCTTCAACAAGGGTGTTTTTGACTGTCAGCTCACGCTCCAGACCAGCTTCTTTCATAACCGATGCAAAGGTATTTTTATCGACGGAAAGCAGCTCGCGGTCTTCAAGAGGCGTGTCATCTTCTTTACCGTTGTAATCACCCAGCATGACTAGACGCAGCGGCAGTTCAACTTCTTCCTGCTGATCACCAGTTGCCGGAACATAACGAATATTAATTCGCTCTTTTGGCGCAACAGAACCTTCCTTGCCAGCCATAGAACTTCCCCATCTCTTCTTAGAAAATCAGAAAACAACTTAGGATTTACCTAAGATTATACTCAAATCTAAAATTAAACACTTTAGCGTCAATTCGACTCTAAATTTTCTTTAGGCCTATCGGAAAGAAAAACGATCGACAACAGAAAAGTAAAAGTTGCATTATTAGACTTTAGTCATATTGATTAGCAAAGTAAATATTCTGAAACAAATAGATTATTCAAACACAACACGTGATTCGCGCCTATTAACACCAATCAGAGAAGCGTAGTAATGGCTAAATCCCTTTCAATAATCAAATTAATACTATTATCGATTATTAAAATAACTACGTCATATATATTTATCAGCCTAACATTTCTAATTTTACTATTTTTATGCGTATTTTTATTCAGGGATACGATCTTCTCTTTCGCACCAACAGACGAAAGAAAATTAATCTATGCAACAGTAGCAATGGCCATATTTTCTGTCATTTGGGGCGTGAGTAACTTAGTTTATGTAAGCATAAAGAAGAAAAAGATTGATTTAAGTAAAAATAAAGACAAAAAAGAAAAGCCAAAGACACCTGATCTATCCTATCTGAATGAGTTTGAACGCGGCTTCACACAGGCACTCCAAACAATCAGCAGAAACTGGGCAGGCAAGGGTGAACGGAAGAAAGGAAAGAACCTCTACGCACTTCCCTGGTTCGTCGTATTGGGCTCTCCCAGTTCAGGTAAGACATCCCTAATCGTTGAATCGAACTTAAAGTTCCCGCTCGCCCACCTATTCTCTCAGGAAGATGCAAAACACGTTCAACCAACCAAAGACGTCGATTGCTGGGTAACTGATGAAGCTGTTCTCTTTGATGTCGCAGGCCAGTTCGTTGAACATGTAAACGGACAACAACCAGACTCCAAAGAAACGCATTACTCGGGTTTATGGCGGCGTTTCCTAAAACTTCTGCGGGATAACCGGCCTCGTAGGCCAATCAATGGCGTCGTTTTGTGTCTGGACCTCTCCGAACTGCTTTCACTCAGCTCGCAAGAACGAACAACGAAAGCTGCCCTTGTTCACGCACGCCTGAGCGAAATGACGGAAGTGCTCGGCACTCGCTACACCGTACACGTGGTCCTCACAAAGTTTGACCTGATTGATGGCTTCCATGAGTTTATTGGTTGTTTGGCTGCTGCCGAAAGAGCAAAACCCTTCGGCTTTACATTTGATCTTCACGATGGCCGTGATCAGGATAAATGGCTGGACGAGTTCAACTCAGCCTTTGCCAAGTTTCTTGATGACCTCAACAACACCGTTGTAGACCGACTTTCTGAAATGCGGTCGGCGCATCAAAGGCGCCAGCTATACTTGTTCACGCGCGAAATGGCTGGTCTGAGCAACATACTGAGCTCTTTTCTGGGGAAAGCCCTCCACCAGGACAAGTTTTCAACCGCTCCTCATATCCGTGGTGTCTTCTTTTCCTCTGCACGTCAGGAAGCCATTCCAACTAATCCGGTTTTACTGGCAACTTCGCAGAAATATGAGATCGCAGCACCTATCCTGCCCATTCATAGCGGCCCATCCAAACAGTACTTCTCTGCTTCGCTCTTTGATCAGGTCGTGTTCAAAGAAGCTGGCCTGGCGGGTGACAACATCAAGATTGAACGTGCCAAACGCTTTGCTCTCGTCGGGTCTGGCATTGCCGCTTCACTACTCTATGTTGGCTTTTTCAGCACCTACTGGGTCGGCTATGAAAATAATCGGGCACGAGCTGATGAGGTCGTCGATATCACCGAGAGCTTTGAAGAGCTGCTTCAGCAAGGTCCTGATAAGAATCTTAACGCCTCTGGGCAGAACTACATCCGTCCTCTTGGCGCACTCACATCTGCAAGCGACATCTTTGGCAATTATCGCGGCAGAAACTGGCTTGTTTCCCAACTCTCACTTTATCAGGGCTATAAGATCGGCCCGGAAGTTGAAAAAGCCTACGTCGATATGCTGGCCCGCTACTTCCTGCCAGAGGTTGCAGCATATGTTCGAAACGAGATCGCAGCTCTTGGGAATGATGAACCCAGCAAAGACAGTAATGAACGGCTGGAAGCGTTGCGCGTCTACCTAATGCTGGGCGATGCTTCCCGGCGGAATGAGCTTCTCGTCAAATCCTGGATGGAACAGAAATGGCAGGAGCAGTTTGAAGGCAATCTCAAGCTGCAAAAAGCGCTACGCGATCACCTTGTCTTTGCCATCGAAACTGCCGAGCTAGAAGCGAAGCTGGACAAAGATCTGGTCGAGACCTCTCAACGAGATTTGAGAGAAGTGCCACGAGATCTGCGTCTCTACCGCAACATCGAGCAAGTGAGTGACAGACAACTGGCTTCTCCTGTGAACTTCAGAAACGACATCGGGCCGGCATACAACATCGTTTTCAGCGGAACCGGCAACACCGCTCATGACGACCAACCAATTGGGGTAAAGCAGTTTTTTACAAAAGATGCTTATCTCGATTATTTCGTCAAAATGAATGACGGCCTGTCCGTCGTCGCCGTGGAAGATGCCTGGGTGGCCGATGAGCGGGACACCGTTGAATATTCCCAAGCTGACCTGAAAGAGTTCCGTCGCAAAATCGCATCCCGCTATGCAACGAACTACATCTCAAACTGGAATGACGCGCTGAACCGTTTGGAAATTACGGACTTCAGAAATCTGGATCACGCCGTAGATATTCTGGAAACACTAACTGGGCCAGACAGACCTCTTAATCGGCTCATCAACCGGGTTAAGAGTGAAACAGAAATTTACGAGAGTAAGCTCATTGAGCTCAATGCTGAGCAAGCCGTCAACTCTGACCTACCTTTTGACATCTACAGAGAGCAAGGTCTCCGCGTTCGCCGCGCCTTTTCCAATCTCAATGGATTGGTAGAAGCTGAAGAGGGCGAGAAGGCATACCTTGAAGATCTCGATGCGGCTCTTAATACTCTGTATGAGTATCTGAAAGACATCCGCCAAGCTGGAGAACGATCTGGCGAAGTGGCCTTGTCGCGCGCCAAAGCCAGAATTGATCTTCAGGGCGAAGACCCAATCTACACACTCAAACGCATTGGTGTGGATCTTCCCAGCCCACTCAATCGCTTCTTCGCAAAACTGGCTGATCAAAGTTGGAAAGTGTTACTGCAAGAAGCCAAGAAAGAGCTGCAACGCAGTTGGAACGAGGAAATCTATGCAGACTATAACCTCAACTACGCACAGCTTTATCCTTTCAACAAGCAGGCTGAGCAAGAGATCCCACTTGAAGAATTTGAAAGCTTCTTCGGTCCGGGTGGCAAGATCGAAACGTTCTACAAAAAGAACCTGATCGTGTTTGTTGATGAGGCAACGGGCGAGCCTAAAACCATCGATGGTCGCCATCTCGCCATCGCTAAGGAATTTCAGGATAATCTCAAGATCATCTTAGATCTGCGCAGAAGCTACTTCAACTCAGAAGGACTGATCGGTGTGGAGTACAACATCCAGCCAGTCTCTCTTTCCGCAAAACTCCGCCGCGCCGTGATGAATATTGAAGGACAAATCATCTCTTATTCTCACGGCCCACGTCGCCCTATTAGAGTGATTTGGCCGAATGTTCTCACAAATGAAGCTGAGAGCAGCCTATCAGTCTTCCCAGCGGGTCGTGGTCGTCCACACACCACCACCTTTAAGGGGCCGTGGTCTGGCTTCCGACTGCTGGATTTTGCCACGACAAAAGGCTTTGATAGCAATGGCGCGCTGATCGAATTCAGCTTCAACGGGCAGAAAGCAACATACTCCTTGCTTCATAAAGGAGCCAGTTCACTGGCACGCAAGCAGCCGCTCTCTGGCCTTATCCTGCCAGCAAAGATGTGATGCCTATGACCACATTAGACACAAACTCTGAAGAGGTAGCTCCGGCTGCTTCTTCCATTTTCGTGACATCCTACGATGATCTGGCAGAGGTGGTTCTTTCGCCTATTTCGGAAGAGTTTGAAGATGATATCGAAGATCACCCAGATTTCGATGCCGTCAGTGACGAGTTAATGAAGCGCGGCACACTCTCACATGGCTCGATCGATTGGAACCTGGTGGAGCGAGAAGCCCTTAAACTGTTGCAGAACACGCAAAAGAGCCTGGCCGTTTTCGAAGCACTCCTGCTGGCAAGAATGACGCGGAAAACTCGTGGCGCATTGGCCAGTTGCATCAGAGCGCTCGATGCATGTTTAACCACACCCAAGTCAGAGCTTCACCCCAAAGAAGATCGCAGGTTTGAGCTCATCCTAAGACGCATTTGCGGGCTCTTCAGTCTGGATACTTTACCCGGAAAACCCGGATCAGAGGCAGATAAGCTTGAGGAAAGTCTTGCCCGCCTGATCAAAAACGAGCTTTTGCTTGAACATGGATTGATAAAAGATTTTCGTGTCCTTCAAGAACGCATAGAGCTGGAGAAAAAACAGCAAGAGAACGAGCAAGCACGCAAAGCCTCCAGTTCCGGCACCTCTGCAGATTCAACAAGTGCCGGTCAAATCGGCTCATCGACAGCAATGGATGCTCGCTCCTTTAAGCGCCTCACAGCTGAGATCTGTACACTCATCTTTAAGCAAGACCCGTCTCTGCCCTTTATCTACCAACTCCGTCGCCACGCGTGTTGGCAAGAGATAACAGGCGCTCCGCAAATCACTTCAGAACCACGAACCATTATCCCGGCAATATCTATCGATACCTGCGACAAGTATAGGGATGCCTTAAAGCAAGGCACGCCAGATATTTCGATCATTCACCAGCTGGAAACAACACTTTTTTCCATGCCCTTTTGGATTGAAGGCCAGTATCTCGCCGCACAACTGGCACTCAAAGCCGATCACATCCAGGTCGCAAATGCGATCACTGAAAGCACTCAGAGTTTTGTTAGTCGTGTCCCTGAGTTGCGCGAACTGTGTTTTGATGATGGAACGCCTTTCATCGAAGGCGAAACGACCGAATGGCTCAACTCAAAGCCTCTGAATAGCGAAACATCCGATCTATTAAGCGTACCGCAGGAGCAAAAAGGCCTGACTGACTTCGTCAGCAATCCTAAACTCGCAACAAAATGGAACGGCGAGTACAAATCCCAACGCTCCCCTCGCCAAAAAGCCTTCATGGAACTGGCAATGCTGGAAGACCTCGCTCTCTCCGGCTTCTCCGCCCTCGTCTCCGACCAAACCCTCCGCCTCCAATCCGCCGTAGAAGAAACTTCAATCACCGACTGGGATCCAGAGTTCTTCAAAAGAGCAGCTGTTCTCACACGCAAGAGTAGGAGGTGATGCCTATTTACTTAAAATGATTCTCGTTTATTACATTGCGTCTTACCTCAGGATCACAGCAGTTTCTTTGAGCCGAATTCGGTCAAAAATCAAAAATTCTTAACAAAGGTTATCGTCGCACGCGCGCCCTTGTAGGTATCTCTGAAGCAGATTCAGGTAAGGAGTTTGCTCAGTGCGTGTCGGAAACAAAATTACCCCGTTTTCCTTTGTAAGCTTTTGCTTCCTTACGAGAATGGACCCGCTGTCCTATTGCGCTCAAAAGGTGTTTGCTAATAGCTGCTCTCTCTCAGTTCAAAGTCGTACAGAAGATAAGCAGGCCTGGTGAAGATGATACGTATGTCTACACTCGGCAAAATCTTGGTCCTACTCGCAACACTTGCGCTTGTGGGGTGTCAGGAGAATACAACTGATCCTATTGAACCGAAAGCCCGCCCGCTCAAGACCTATCTGGTCAAAGAGCGTCCCGTTTATAGTTTGCGTAGCTTTCCAAGTGTGTTGGAACCTGCGGAGTTAAACGCATTGTCCTTCGAGATTGGCGGAACATTAAAACCGCTTGATTTAACGATCGGGCAGCCAATTTCCTCAGGCGAGATTCTTGCGCAGATTGATCCGACTTCTTTGAAGATTGAGTTAAGTGAAGCGCAAGCACGGCTTAACCTTGCTAATGCGGAGCATTCAAACGCAGTGCGGGCCTTGGAACGGGCGCGTACTTTGTTTTCTCGTGGTGCTGCTTCCAAAGTTGCCATTGAGAATGCGGAAACAACTGAAATCACAAGCAAAGCCCGTCTGGATCAAGCCACACAAGCTGTTGCTTCGGCTCAAAACAACCTGACGAAAGCCACGCTCCATGCCCCGTTCGACGGTGTCATTAACTCGGTTGAAGCGGTGTCTCATGCAACGGTCAGCGTTGGTTCTCCAATTGCGACGCTTTATGAAAAAGATGCCTTCGAGCTGAGAATTTCAGCGGGTTACCAGCTGTCCTCTCAGCTTCACATCGGTACGACTGCTGAAGTTACACTCACTGATCAGCCAGATGTTAGTTTGACTGCTATTGTGACTGAGCTAGGCCAAAGAGCGGACGCGGTCTCATCCTTCCCTGTGAGGTTGTCGCTCGTTGAAGATAGTGACGTTGATATTCGTGCAGGCATGGCGGCACAAGTGGAGTTCAAAATACCGCTAGATAAGCCTGAGGGGTATCTCATTCCATTTTCTGCAATCAGTACGGATGCGAGCAAAGTGGAGAATGGCGAAGAACAAATTATCGTTTTCGTCTACGATGAAAAATACAATTGTGTTCTTGAAAGAATAGTTGAGACCTCTGGTGTTTTGGGTGAGTTCATTGTTGTAACTGATGGTCTACAAACCGGTGAACGTATTGCTTCTGCTGGTGTTGCATTCTTGCGAGATGGTCAAAAAGTACGCCTCTTGGATGTAGGGGCAGAGTGATGAACACTAGTTTTTTGACCCGCGTAGGGTTGGAACGTTCCCGCCTGACCTGCCTGATCGCGCTGGGTATCCTATTGATGGGAGTGATAAGTTACATCCAGATCCCCAAGCGTGAAGACCCTGCTGTAACCATCCGTATCGCGCAGATTGAAGCTTCCTTTCCCGGTATGGACACGCAACGGGTTGAAGATCTGATTGCTAAACCGCTTGAACGTGTTGCACGAGAAGTGGGCGAAATTGAAGACATTGAAACATGGGTCACAGATGGGAAAGCTGAGCTTTCTGTGACGATCTATGCGGCGGTGCCTACAAGCGAACTGGATCGGGTCTTTCAGGACATCCGAAACAAAATGCTAGATGCCAAAGGCCAGCTTCCTGAAGGGACAGTTGGGCCTATGGTGAACACTGATTTTGGCGACGTTGGTGTTGCAACCATTGCTGTAACGGGCGAAGGTTTTGACTACGCAGAGCTTTGGGATGCGGCTGATGGATTGCGTGAGGATCTTTACACGCTGAATGGCATTAAGAAAGTTACGGTCTTTGGCCGTCAGGAAGAGCGCATTTGGCTCGATCTTGATAGTAGGAAACTTGCCTCTATCGGTAAGAACGTAAATCAGGTTCTGGATGACCTAAAGGCACAAAACATCATTGCATCTGCTGGCACCCTCACAGCTGGTGGACAACGGATCTCTCTTGAAGTCAATGGTGATTTCAAGTCTGTTGACGCCATCGGAGATTTGCTGACGAAGCTTCCGGAGCAAAGTGGTTTCACGCGCCTCAAGGATTTTGTTAGCGTCAGGCGCGGGTATGCCGACCCGCCAACTGCACCAATTTATTATAACGAGAAACCTGCTCTCATCCTTTCCGTTGAAATGGCTGAGGACCGGGACGTGCAAAAGATCGGCAATATGCTGAAGGAAGCGGTGCCACGTTTTGAGCAGAAACATCCAACAGGCATACAGTTTGAATTTTCAACCTTCCAAGAACAGGTCGTAACACAGACAATCAACGGAGCCCTCAAAAATGTCGGACAAACCTTTGCAGTTGTGTTTCTGGCAGTCCTTCTGTTCCTCGGTATCCGTCCGGCATTGGTGATAGCAAGCATTGTTCCGTTTGCGGCAATGTTCTCACTCATTGTGATGGTTCGGTGGGGTGTTGCATTGGAGCAGATCTCTATTGCTGCTGTGATAATTTCGCTCGGACTGCTGGTGGACAACGGTCTGGTCGTTGTTGAAGAAGTTCAGAAGAAACTGGATCTTGGCGTTCCGCCTAAGGAAGCTGCGTGTCAGGCAGGTGGGCAGTTCCTCATTCCACTTGCCATGGCGTCTATTACGACCATATCTGCCTTCATTCCGATGTTCATACTGGATGGAGCTGAAGGTGAAATGGCCTTCTCGCTGGGGGCAGTTGTGGCCTTCATGCTGACAGGTTCGTGGTTGAGCGCCCACTATTTGCTGCCATTGTTTGCAGTTCACATTCTCAAACCTTCCAAGAAGAAAGAGCGAGAGAGTTTACTGGTAAAGCTATATGGAAAGTTGTGCCGTAGCACCATTCGTCACGGGTTATTTGTTCTCATCGTCAGTCTTGGAGCAGTGGCCGCTTCTATCTCTCTTTTTGGCGTACTCAAGGCTGAACTCTTCCCACCTTCTGAGCGAAACGAATACCTTGTTTATTTGGATATGCCTCGGGGTGCCACGGTTGAAGCAACTATTGAAGAAGCGCGGGCCGTTGACACTTGGTTGAACGATAAAGAAATCAACCCTGAGATCGAAAACACAACGGTTTATGTTGCCAGTGGCGGACCGCGGTTTTACATCGGCTTGGACCCTGCTGAAGGTGATCCAGCCAATGCATTCATTGTCGTCAATGCGAGCGATAGCACGGTAGTTGCAGAAGCTGCTGATAGAGCATGGGCATATCTGACTGATCATCGTCCAGCGGCCCGCTATCGGGTGACGCGCCTTTCCATGGGGGAAGGCGAGCCCGGAATTGTTGAATACAAGCTTCGTGGTCCAGATGGTGATGTCTTGCTTGCCAAAGCAAAAGAGATCGAAGCTGGCCTTGCGCTTGCTCCCGGCATAACCACAAACGAAAATGATTGGGGTAACAAGCGTGTAAAGCTCACGATGGATGTCTCGCAGGACAAAGCGCGAGTGCACGGTCTTTCTTCTGCACAGATTGCAGAGATGATGGATACCTTCTTCTCAGGGAAAGAACAGTCCATCTATCGTGAAGGATCTGAGTCTATTCCAATTGTTTTAAGGGCTGAGAGCGATTTTCGGACGAATATCGGCGACTTGCAAAACCTTGCTGTCGTAACTCCAAACGGAATGATCACGCTGGATCAGATAGCAGATATCGAGCCTCATTTCGAATATGCGCAGATCCGTAGAGAAAATCAGGTTCGGCAGATTACCGTTTTTGGAAAAAGCGCCACTTTAACAGCCCCCGAGTTACAGGCATTTATGGAACCCCATTTGCAAAAGCTTGAGTTGCCAGAGGGGTATTCTCTTGGTGTCGGTGGTGAATCCGAGACGAGTGAAGAAGTTAACGAGCTTCTCATGAATGGTATGCCGCCAGCATTGCTACTCATTCTCACAGCATTGATGCTTCAGTTTAACTCTGTACGCCGCGTTTCCTTAACGTTCATGACGATCCCACTGGTGGTTATCGGCGCGCCACTTGCGCTTTATGTCACTGGTCGTCCGCTCTCTTTCTTCGCAATCTTGGGATTGATTTCTCTTGCGGGCATCATCATCAACAATGCCATTGTCCTTATCGATCAGATAGACATTGAGAGACGGAGCCTTCCACTGGATGAGGCAATCGTTGCGGCTGCGAAGAAGCGGGTGACGCCTATTCTTTTGACGTCCTTAACAACGGTATTGGGACTGGTTCCTATGGCGCTGACAGGTGGCGTTTTGTTCCAGCCAATGGCGACCCTGATGATTGGAGGGCTGCTACTAGCATCACCAATCACGCTGGTTTTCGTGCCATCTCTTTATCGAACTTTGTTTGCTTTTGGGAAGTTTAAAGCACAGCCGGAGTGATGCTAAAGGTTGCAGGGGCAGGTCAGAGAAAAGGCCTGCCCCTGCAGTCATAAGTAATTGAATTACAAAAAACTCTCTTTCTTAACAAGGTATAATGCCATGCTCCCAAACGCTTTGTAGCTTGCAATGAACACTTCGTCAGAAAAGAAGGAAGAGGCCTGGTTTACTAGACTAAATTAACTCAATGCATCAGCTGTCACTTTGCATCACATCTTCTAAAATACAACTTGATCCTCTTAAAATTGCGCTGTTGCTGCTTGTCTCTCTCTCACTGTGTTCATGTATGAGCAGGCCATCGGTTGGCGCATTGGAGCTGAACGACAGCTTTGCCAAAGGTGCAAAGCAGCAAGACATCATGATTGTCACCACTAGAGAAAAAGATGAACGCCCCAACACCTACTTCAACGGTGAGCGGGCGAGTGGGGCAAGCTATGCGGAGGCGTCCATCTCAGTACCTCCAAAACATAAGCTTGGTGCGATTGAATGGCCTAAGGAGTTACCGGGAAATCCAAGCACAGATTTTGTAGCACGTAAGGCAAACTACATCGCTGATAAGGAGCAGTTTAAGGAAAAACTGAACCAAAGGCTATCAAAGCTTCCCAAAGGAAAACGGCAGATATTTCTCTTTATTCATGGTTACAATATACATTTCCCTGAGGGGTTATACCGGTTTGCACAGATAGCTCATGATACGAAAACAGATGCGATCCCGGTTTTCTTCTCCTGGGCTTCAAGAGGCAAAGCGCAGGATTATATTTACGACTTAAACAGCGCGGCCATCGCACGGAAGGCTCTACAAGACACATTGGTTATGCTTGCGCAGAGCAAGGCAGAGGAAGTGACCGTTCTGGCCCATTCCATGGGAACTTGGCTGCTCATGGAAACGGTCCTTCAAGCAACAGAAAAAGAACGCCAGCTCCTCTCAAAGAAGCTAAAGCATGTCATTCTTGCAGCCCCGGACATCGACATCGATTTGTTCAGGGCGCAATTAAGTGAACTCAATTTCTCCCATAGCTCCTTTACCGTGATTGTTTCCCGCGATGACCGAGCACTTCGCATATCAACAGCGCTTGCTGGCGGTAAAGAACGAGTTGGTGCCTACCCGAATGAGAAGGAGCTGGCGAAACTTGGCGCGACGGTGGTGGACATCACAGAGTTAAATGCTCTTGATGGACTGCATCACACCAAGTTCTCACAGTTGGAAGAGTTTAGTCCAGAGTTTCGAAAGACACTTGAGCAATCAGACCTGATTTCGGATTCCACTTCGAAAAGCCCAAAGGGACTGGGGCAAAACCTGCGTGGGTTTGTGGGTAGTACTCTTAGATTGCCAATTGATATCATCACCTCCTTTTAGAAGGAGGCTTATGAGGCATTTATTAGATGACGATAAGGCATCTCCACTCCTCCTGGCCAGTTTGAGTTATGCTTATTCACCATAGGATACTTGCCAATAACTACAAAGTGGAAATCCATTAACAAATGATAATGCGAGGAATAGTGCAGATATTTATTACTATATTTAAATCTAATACGGGGTTGCAACAAGAATATGTGATCTAACTTAAGATGACGTTGGTATTTTATATTTCGAATCATGGAATATAAATGATGATTGGGTGTCGATTATATTATCATATGGGACATAAATGCTTTGGGTAATTTGTCTGTTAGACTTGGTCGTAGGTGTGTTCTTCGCACTCATTCTAATCCGCATGATTGGAGAGTTCGACACTGAAAGTCATGAATGCAAGAATAAGTGATGCATTCATGATACCGGAACTGCAGTAAAGAAATGTACTGCATGATTACATAAGAACACAATCAAGCAACACGAAGGTTAAAGTCATGCGTCCATCGCATATTGTTATTTGCGCTTCCATGAGTATATCTCTAACTGCCTGTATGGCCAATAGTAGTGACACGTCTTTGTTTGATGCAAAAATGACAGAGACTTACAGTTCGATTGCTGCACAATCAGAAATTGGTAGAACTACTCGAAACTATGACAAGTTAGCCCCAGTAAATACGTCTTCAACGCTTTCAACGTCCCTGAGAGGAGTTGGTTATTCGATTGCCCCAGAGGTGAAAACGGATGGGCGCTATTACATCTACACAGTCAAAACGCCGGAAGGTACATATAAAGTTCATGGCAATCAGCTCATGAGCAAGCATACCCGTGAGTTACAGGCTCTTGCAGAGCTCAAAGAGCGAAACAAGGTGGTGGCTTTTGCAAAAGGGGCTGGCGATGCGGTAGTAACACCGATTAAATCTGTCTACTCGACTGTCACGTCTCCCGTCAAAGCTGCAAATAACGCATATGATAATGCGAAGGACACCTACAAAAGCGCGAAGAAAGGCCTCTCTAAAGCCAAGACCTTTGTCACCAACAAGGGTAAGTTGCCGAAAGAGACTGCAAAGCGTGAGAAAGACGGCATGATTGCAGGGATTGTTGGACGTCCCGATGCACTGCGTGAAGCGGCATTTAAGCTTAAAGTTGATCCATACACCCACTACAAACCTCTGCGTTCTGAGCTGAAAAGCTACGCAAGCGCCAGAGCAGCTGGTAGCTTCGGTGTGGACACTGGCCTTGGAATGATCCCAGGTGTCGGCGGTTATGTGGTCTTGAGCGTTACAACAGTTGATAGCATCACCAGACGCACCTTGAACAAATCTCCGAAGGAGATGGCTGAGGTGAATAGGGAGCGTTTGCTCGGTAACGGGACTTCCCGCAAGGCAGTCGATAAGTTCCTGCTCAACTCACAATACACACCTAGCGAAAAGACGATCTATACCGGCTACGTGAAAGCTCTAGAGCGGATTCCGGGGGCGAAAACAGCACTTGTCGAGTTTGGCGGCACTCCGCGCAACCGCTCAACAGCATTCAGCAATGTGGTTGCGATCAAAATGCTCAATACTCTGCACGGTAAGCAGAAAATCACAAAGATTGAAAACGTCAACGGGCAGCTGATTGCGTATCACCATGGCAACGCAACAAGTGTCATCTTGCCGTACGACCGGTTTAGCTGGACCCATAAAAATGAGGCAAACTTGCAAAAGCTCAGAGCGTCTCTCAAGCATACTGCAGGTGGTAACACAAAACTGGTGGTGCTTGGTGATGTTACAGGTAAGAGCAGATCTGCAATACGACAGCTGAGCTGGGGTGTTGTGTCTAACTTCAAAAAAGTCATGTAACCCTAAATACAGCTAACCACATCCTATGCAGTTTGGAGATGAAAGAAATTACCGCATCTTTCATCTCCTTCCAAAGCATCGCCCCTTTTCCCAACAGAAGGGGCGATGCACTTGAAAATATGCAGAAATAGGCGAGTGTCCATCAGGCCACTCTGGTCCTTGCTCTATGTCTGTTCGTCCAGATGTTTGTACAGATCAGCTAAACTCTCTTCGTGAGGTACTCACGCGCGAAGTCATGTTAGAGGGGAGTTTGAGAAAAGCTTTACAACATTACCGATCCGTTAATTCTTCAACTCTTGATAGAGTAGTCTGAATGTCTGCTAACTGCCTCAAATGCTGGCAACTGCCACTTATTTACCTGCGTTCTCGCAGCGCAGCGAACGATTGCAATATCCGCTGCGCGAGAGGCACGATATCTACGGAAAAAGGGGATCTATCATCATTCTTTCCGAGTCGCTTAGAGCAATCGTCAATAAAGACGAAACCAACTTAAGGGGGCTGATGAGCCGTTTTGCCTTTGATGCGTCGCCCTTTGTGTTGGGGAAAGGGCGACGCTTTGAGTAGGGAAAGTTGCGGTTAGTTGTTCTTCCCCACACTCAATCTCGCTTTAACGGCTCTTGATGACGGCAAATGCTTAAAGGCTCGCCTGCATCATTTTTTAAGATTGCTTATGGGAGAGCGCAGGCTAACGATTATCGCGGGACAAATTGCACCAAAAAACCGATTGTAGTCGCGAGCATGAGACCTTGGAGTAATCCTTCATGCGAAAACCTCAAGGTGTAGCCAATGTTTGTCACGCCATTTGCAAGAGCTGATGCCTGAAAGCCATCAAGTAATAGGTAAACAGCTCCCCCACCTAGCAATCCTGCTACAAAGCAAATCGCTAGGTATTCGAGTATCAATCCCACGCAAATCGCGGAACGAGTGAAGCCGAGAACGCGATAGGTGCCTATTTCTGTAGTTCGCTTTGCTACAGATGACATTACGATGTTTAACACACCAATAATCGCGCCAATTGCCATGAGAGTGGTCAGCGGCCAGGCAAGCTTTTGTACAAGATCGCTACTCTTTGCAGCCTGTCGAGCGAAATAAGCTTTTTCGGTTTGTATTGACAACAATAAGCGAGGGTCTGTTTCATTGAAATTCGAGAGGTCTGCAAACGCTGCTGGATCTGGCAACAGGAGGCGAACGCTTTGAACTTGGTCGGCACGATTAAAGAAGCTTTGGACCGCAGTCAGGTCCCCCCAGACTTCAGATTCCGACATGCTGCCATTCGCTTGAAATATGCCTACGATGGTCCAGGCTGTTGTGCCAAATGTAATCGTGTCACCGACCTCCATGTATTGATAGGTTTTGGCTACATTATTGCCGACAACGAGCTCAGCAGTTCCCACCTGAGGCCAACGTCCTTGAACAACTTCAATACCATCACGCATAGCTATTCCGGCAGCGGAAATACCTCGCAATCCGATGTTTGCTCGCTTGTTGTCGCTCTTTCGCCAACCATCGACAATGAGACTAACTTCAGGAGAAATTGCGGAGGTGTTAACGGCACTTTGCAGGACCTGAACTTGCTCCCGGCTCACTTCACTATTCAACTCAGATTGACTGCCGCCTCGCATAACAATAACGACGTCAGCAGCTCCAGAGTTTCTAAGACTGAACCTCAAACCTTCTGAAAGAGCAGTTAGTCCCAGCAATGTTCCGACTACTAACGCGACACACATGATTGTGGCAGCTGTAAGCGTTACCCGACCACTTAACCCTCTCAGGTTCATTCTTGTGATGGCAATTGTTTGGCTCACAAAACTTTGCATTCCATCAGCTCCTTCGCAGCAAAGTTGCTGTGTCTGCATTTACGACTTTCAGAGCGGGTATAACGCTAGCTAATGATGCAAGAGCAATCATAGAGAGAACTCCGGCAACAAAAATCTCTGATGTAATGGCAATTCCAGGTGCAATTGAAGCGAAGCTCTCAGCCATGCTCTCAAGTAATCCAGCTGCAATCGCTAAACCAAAGCAACCCGATATAATTGTGACACTAAAACTCTCTGTTACGATGAGTTGGAGAACTTGTTGGCGAGTGAAACCAAGGGCTTTTAAAATACCAACTTCACGAGCTCTTTGCTGGACAGAAAGAGCTGTTGTACTTCCGACGATCATAATTAAACTCATTAATGCGGCTGCAAGAACCAATAGGGTTACGAGTGCCAGATCCCCAAACTGGGCTACAAAAGCCTGAGAGAAGCTGCGTTCACTTTCTGTCGTTGTTCTGTCAGTGAAACTTTTGAAATGTTGATCAATAGCCTGCCCCATGGCAGAGGGACTCTCTCCAACTTCTGGTTTGGTAACAATCCAGCCAATGGTGTCCACATTCTGATCACGTGCCTCGTTTAACCGGCGGTAGTGAATGTAGAGAAAGGACGTATCTATTTGCTCCGTAGCGCCTTCAAAAATGCCTGCAATTCTGAAGACCCAATTGTGAGCCCCGTCGGCTCGGGTAATGCGCTTATTGAGAATAGATATCTGATCACCGACATGCCAGCCATACTGTTCTGCCATGGATTTACCGACTAAAATTGCAGAGCGATCATCGAGAAAACTCTTCCGGGCACTATCACTTAAGTGCAGATCTTTGCCGTAGACCTTTAGATAAGATTGTGGCTCCACCGCAATGGCGTGAAGCGAGTTGCGAGGCTCTTGATAATAACCGCCGAACCAAGCCGCATATGTTTGCTCTCCTACTGCTGGGATCTTTTGAACCTCATGAAAATGAGAAAGAGGCAGTGGTTGAGTAAAGTTGATCTTGTTTGCAGTGATCATTCGGCTCGCATCATCGTCTGAGCTGGTTGCTCCGTAAGACTGCTGGAACGCTGATAGTATCCCGAACAAAATATATGCGATTACTATCGAAGACATCAGGAGAAGATTACGAAGCCATGCTGATTTAAAGTTCAGTGCAATAAACTTAGCCGAGTTCATGCCGCACGATCCATCTTGCTGATCTCACCTTTGTTGAAGGTGTAAGTTTGATCAGCGTAGTCTGCTGCTGACGGATCGTGTGTGACCATCACGATGGTTTTACCAAGTTCTTCGCCCAACAGCTGCAGGATCTTCATGACTTCCGTAGCTGTCGCGCGATCAAGATCACCAGTTGGTTCATCACAAAGCAATATGGGTGGGTCAGCGACAAGAGCTCGTGCAATCGCCACACGTTGCTGTTCTCCTCCTGACAACTCATTTGGGCGATGCTTCAAACGGTGTCGAATTCCCACCATTTCTGCAGCTTCATCTACTCTGCGGCGTCTTTCCTTTTGTCCAAGTTTAGTAAGCATCAGAGGTAACTCAATGTTCCCTGCTGCATTCAACATTGGCATCAAGTTATAGAACTGAAAAATGAAACCAATTGTCTGAGACCGCAGACGGGCAAGTTGTCGCTCGTTGAAGTGGTCAATTTGCTGACCTCCAATAAGGATCTGGCCACTTGTGAGTTTCTCAAGACCTCCAATAGAATGTAAAAGCGTTGTTTTTCCAGAACCTGATGGGCCCATTAATGCAACAAACTCTCCTTGTTGTATTGATAGGTTCAGGTGTTCGAAAACAACTGCATCATTTCTGGATTTGCTATACGTCTTGCACCCATCGACAACTTTGATAATTGGTGTCTTAGTCATCCTCAGTCCTCTCTGGATTAGTCTTTAAGTGCGCTTTTGCGATCATGTTTGGACGCAGTCTCTCATCCGGTCGGGCAAAGCTGAGTTTGATTTGGACCGTCGACTTTGCGCGGTTTGCGATCGGTGCAATGGATTGCACTGTTACCGTAAATGCGTCTTCGGGATATGCATCCAAGTAAGCCTGAGCGGTTGCTCCGAGTTTAATTCGGTGCAGCATCGTCTCAGGAACGTCGATCTCGATGTAGATGGAAGACATGTCTACGACGGAGCAAAGGCCGCCATTTTCTCCGGTGCCAAAAGCTTCTGGTGATGTTGTCGCTCCCAGACGAGCACCACAATTTGTCACTACACCTGAGACAGGGGTCGTCAATGTATGTTTCTTTAGGAGGGTAGTTACTCGATCGACTTCATGAGCTGACACTTCATGCCTGGCAACAGCCTCTCTATGTTTTGCCTCTAAAACAGCAACCTGGGTTTGAACTTTATCTAGCTCTGCTTGGCTCGTTAGCTCGCGCTCTTTAAGTTGAGTGGCACGCCTTAAGACACGTCTGGCTTCCTGCAACTCCACTTCAATCGCTTGAGCCGCCAATGAGTTTGCTTTTCTATGCCCTTTTGCAATTTCCAGCTCTGCTTCCACCAAGGTACTGTCGAGCAGAGCAATAGTTTGTCCTTTAATAACCGTACTGCCTTCTTCAACGAGTAGGCGAGTTAACGTGGACGAAACCTCTGTACTTATGATTGCTTCATTCCCGGCGGACAAATAGCCGGCTACGATCCAACTTGCTGCAGGTGGAGTTGGAGGAGGTACACTAGGTATCTCTGTAGGTCTTATTTGAGCGGCTGTAGGCCGCTGATTGGCTTGGCCAAAGTACCAAAAAAAGAATACTGCTGCACAAGCAACGGCTGCGAACAGCAGAACCAGTGGTATTATTTTGCTGTTAGACTTCTCATCTTGCTGCTCTTCACGCTCAATTTGGAAAGAGCGTAGAAGTAGGCTTGTGTCTTGATCTGTTTGAGGGACGATTGGCATAGAGTTCCCGAACCACTACTTCATTGAATTTTTGGGAACCTATCGTCATGGTTGGGTTGAATCCTATAAGTGTGCTGCTTGAAAGTGGCTGGTTTCCGCCTCTTTTTCACGAACCTACCATTCATTAGGCTTCGATCCTCACGAAGACTATGTTAATTGTCCTCCCACAAACTGGTAGTGCAGCCCGACATGTGATGCGGTTGTTGTGTAAGCTCTGGGAGTGTTCATTGTCCGTCGAAAAAACCGAAAGCAAGCCGTTTACATTCCAGAGCCGTCGTGACATGCGTGGATTTAGTTTTTTCGTTGTTATCCCACTAGCATTGGCTGCGTTCACCGCAACAGAGACTGGATACAATCGTACCCTTGGGTACAGCGGTGCTATAATTTACATTAGTTTCATTGCACTCGTATCCTGGTGGATTGCAGAGCTGACGACAAAACTTGTTTGGGTATCAGCACGAGCCTATCGGCCTCCTCTTTGGGTCATATGCAGCGTTGGTGTGACATTGGCATGCGTTTTGGTCGTGCCTTTAGTTTCTCAAGTTTCTTATTTATTCGCTGAATACTGGCCAACAGAACGTGACTCTGAGTTGCTTAATCACGCTGCAACCAATCCTGTGAGCGAAGAGTTGATGCAAACTGCTAGAGCAGTCATTTTCTGGCTTACATCAAACTATGCTTTCGACAGACTGCTCAACTACCCGCGTTTTAGATATGAAACACAAGATTTACCCCAACAGAACTCTTCCATTGATTATATAAAATCAGAAAATGAGTTGTTGCGACGCCTACAGTCTATTAGCAGCTTGGATGAAATCGATCATGTGAAAGCGGAAGAACACTACACTTGCGTTTCTGGAAAAGGTCAGCACGAGCTAATTCATTATAGGTTCGGTCTTGCGCTAAAGGATCTTGCAGGTGAAGAAGGTTTCAAGGTCCATCGATCACACTGGGTACGAAAGAGCGCGGTGTTCAAAACCGTAGAAACTGGTTCCAAACTCCACATAGAGCTAAAAAATGGAACACTAGTCCCAGTAAGCCGCCCCAATCATTCACTTATTAGGCAGGTGTTGTGAGTTTGTGCTGTCTTTGGTGACAGTACAATCTTGTCTAAATTAGGCTTGCGTACCTTCACAGCAAACATTTTTTTACTTTAACCCAAATCCAAGATCTACCAGCTAAAGTACGATTACAACCAGGAGTTAATTGTAGCTCACTTATTACAGAGCAACCGAGTTGCATACCAAGTCAAGTTCCAGATAACGCCAGTTCACTCCCCCTTAAGGCCTATGTCTCTAAGGCTTAGATAATTGTCCGCAGTTAATATGCAGGCTGATCATCTTAAACTTGAAGATTAAGAACTACTAGTATTCTTAATGCGTCACAATTCAGGTAGAGATCATCAAGTTAGGGTCAAATAGCTAAATCAGTTTTGGTAGTCGGCAGCACAGGCCTCCCGTGCCACCGTTTCTTTTGTCTTTTGTTTTACATCACAACCTTAGCACCTGCCTGAATCTTCACGCGGCGGACGATTTCGGCGTCGCGGTTGGATTTGAATTGGTCGGGGTCACGGTCTTTCCAGTTGTAGAAGCCTTGACCGGAGCGCATGCCGGTGTGGCCTTCTTTCAGGAGTTTGCCGATTGAGGTCTCGTGTGGGTTGCTGACGTTGTAAAGGTCTTTCCAGACGGCTTGTGCAGCGTCGCCACTAATCAGGTCCAGACCGGCAAGATCAGCATGTTCGAATGCGCCCATTGCCGGGAGACGTGAGGCGTAACCTTGCTTCAGGATGGTGTCACAAGCTTCCGGAGTGACAAGGCCTTTGTCCACGAGGCAAACAAACTCCCGCAGGACTGCATGCTGGATGCGTGCCCAGAGGAAGCCTGGGATATCCGGACAGAGAACAGGCGTTTTGTCGGTACCGTTCAGCAGCTGTGTAACAGCTTCAGTCACTGCTTCATCCGTCTGCTCACCCGGAACCACCTCTACAAGCTTTACTAAATACGCTGGCTGTGCGTAGTGAGCGATACAAAAGCGGCTTGGTTTGCTCAGGGCAGCCTGGATGGAGGTTGCACTCAGAGCAGATGTGGTTGAAGACAGGATTGCGTCTTCTGAGCAAAACTCCTCTGCCTGTTTCAGCACCGCCTGTTTGATGCTGATGTCTTCCAGCACAGCCTCAATAATAAAGCCTGCTGGTCCAGCTGCTTCCTTCATGTCATTGGTGAAGGAAATGCGCTTGAGAACAGCTTCTTTGTCTTCTGCTTTGGCGAGGCCTTCAGAAGCCACAAAGTCGAAAGCTTGTTCTGCACGTTTTGCAGAATCTGCTAGATCAGCTTCCGGGCGATCCCAAACAGCAACTTCAGCTCCACCGAAGGCCAATGAGAACGCAATGTGCGTTCCCATGGTGCCGGCGCCAATCACGGCGCATTTTGGCAGTTTACTCACCGCAGTATACCCATCCGTTGTTTTCTTTTTTCACGACACCCTTCATTTCGAAGGCATTCAGGCTCGCGTTGACAGAAACAAGTGCACGCCATTCGCGAACCATGCCCTGATCGTCGCAAGCACGGTCACGGATTTCCCGGAAGGAAATGCCCGGCTTTTCCTTAATTGCGTCCAGAATGGACTTTTCAACCTGATCCACTCGGCGACGGCAGTCATTGAGAAGTTCAATGGTGCCTTCTACGCCCATAGGTTCTTCGTGTGCAAAGATCACGGTTTCTACATTACGCTCCTTCAGGAAACGCTCCAGCTTATCGAAGGTTGCCCGCATGGTTTTTGGGCATTCGTAGAGGTACAGAACTGGATTGATCTTCGGCA
>NZ_DS996808.1:0-30384 GCF_000156235.1 Pseudovibrio sp. JE062 | reverse complement strand
ACCCATGCTGACTGTCGCAAATGGACCTTTTCTATAACTAATGACGCTATCGGACATTTTTCTTCCTTCGCTATGAATTTTACTATTTGCCCTGAAACACAGGGTCTCGTTTCTCAATGAAGGCAGCGATGCCTTCTTTTCCGTCTTCGGTCGCGTAAAGAGCGCCCAGAACACGCTGCTCAAATGTCAGGCCAGCGCTCAGCGCTGCATCCAAGCCATCATCGTTGACGCGTTTACCTTCCCGCAAAGCTACGGGGGCTTGAGTTGCAAGAGTTTCTGCCAGTTCCATAGCGCGAGGCATCAGTTCATCAGGCGCGCAGGCTTCCAATGCGGCACCATACTCAACAGCTTCCTTCGCAGTGATCATGCGACCTGTAAGCAGGATTTCTTTTGCGCGCATCGGCCCAACAAGGCGTGGCAGTCGCTGTGTACCTCCGCCACCTGGCAGCAGGCCAAGTTTGATTTCCGGTAGGCCAAGTTTGGTTTTCTCGTTGACCAGAATGAAATCGCAACACATAGCGATCTCGAAACCGCCGCCCAGAGCATATCCATTGACTGCACAAATGGTGACTTGTGGCAGGTTCGCGATGGCATCAAAGGTCTGGCGGGAACGACGCTGGAAGTCGTCGAAGACTGTCTGGCCTACATTGTGGTAACCGGTGATATCTGCGCCAGCCACAAAACCGCGGCCAGTTCCCGTGATGATCAACACGCGAACTTCGTCTTTACGTGCATAAAGCTCATTCACATAATTGCCGATGGCTTCCTGAATATCGAAGTTGAGAGCACCCAGAGCTTCTTCCCGGTCAATGCGCAAGATCTCGATGGGACCTTTGCGCTCAAGTACCAAATGTTTATGGAGACGTTCTTCCATCTCAGAGTGCTCCAGCTTCGCTGAGTTTGCGATAGGTGTCCTCGCCCAGCATTTCAGTGATGACTTCTTCGGTGTGCTGGCCAACAGTTGGTGCAGCGGATTTTGTCTGGACTGGAGTTCCGTATAGCGTGATTGGATTGCCCACCGCTTTGACTTCGCCCGCTACCGGGTGTTGCATAGTGACCAGTCGGCCAGAATCCAGATCAACCAGTTCTTGCATGGCTTCATGCGCATTTCGGATTGGTGCTGCCCAAACATCCTGTTCGCGGAACTGTTTCATCCACTCTTCGGTGGTTTTGGCGACTGTCAGAGATTCAATGAGGCGTTTTGCTTCGTTGCGCTCTTCCCAGGAATCCAACTTACCGAGTTCCTCACTGCCAAGGATGTCGCCTAGTTTGTCCAGCGGGCACATTGCGATGCAGACCCAACCGTCTTTTGTTGGGTAGCTGCCGTAAGGCGCATCATTCCATGCAGATGCAATACCTGCTTCGGAGCGCTCCAGAGCGATGTCCTGATTGAGAACGGCAAAATTCTCCTGTCCCATCATGGCAAGGGTTGCTGAATAGAGGTTTGTTTCCAGCTTCTGGCCTACACCGTGTGTGTTGCGGGCGATGATTGCGCCGAGAATGCCAATCGCCAATGCTTGTGAGGCTGCAAAGTCTGCAACTGCGGTACCGCAAGCTGTTGGGGCGTCGCTCTTTTTACCGGTGTTGAACATAATGCCGGACATGGCCTGAATCAGAAGATCCTGCCCCGGCCAGTTGTCTTTAGCGAGATAGCTATAGGTGCCCCAACCGTTGCCGGAGGCGTAAATGATTTTCGGATTGACCTTTTTGAAGTCCTCGTATCCCAGCCCGAGACGATCCATGACGCCCGATCGGTAATTTTCGACGACAACGTCGCAGTTTTTTGCCATCTCAAGGAGCGCTGCACGGCCTTCTTCAGCCTTCAGGTTGACAGTGATGGAACGCTTGTTGCGGTTGAATGCATGAAATGCAGCACCATCACCGCCAACCAGCTCACCGAGAATAGGCATAGAACGAATCCATTCGCCTTTTCCCGGGCGCTCAACTTTGATGACATCAGCTCCAAGATCAGCCAGGTTTTGTGTGCACAGTGGACCAAGCATCATCTGCGTAAAGTCAAGTACTCTGATCCCTTCAAGAGCCCCAACCTGCTTAGCAGTACTCATTTTTACCTCTTTAGATTATCTCAATATTCAAAAACCCATGAGCTATCGCAGGCCGCAGGAAGCAACCCGCTCGAAACGTAATTTCGAGGCGCTAAGTGGGATAAATTGAAAGAAGCGAATGGCCCTGTTTTTGTGTGAAGGGTTCATCCGTTACGCCAAACGTTTCCCGAATTTTGAATTTTGTAAAGAGCAAAAAATATCTTTTTCAGAGAATCCGTATTCACGGGTACAACGTTTTACCACTCAAAAAAAATTTGGTAAAAGTGTTGAGCAATCGTTTTACCAATGCTACCAAAATTACGAGTTGATTTCGAATCGAGTTTTTTCGATGAGCCAACACAGGGGAGCCTAGGGTGGTTACAATAACAGACATTGCAAATCGTGCAGGTGTCTCTCCAAGCGTTGTGTCGAGGATCGTCAACGGAGATAAAAAACTCCGTGTTAGTACTGCAACCAGAGCACGCGTTCAGGCGATTATTGAGGAAACCGGATATAAGCCAAACGTGGCAGCCCGGTCGCTTCGATCCTCAGAAACAGGACTTCTTGCACTCGTTGTGCATGACATTACTAATCCCGTTTACTCAGAGATCGTTGCTGGCGCGCAAGCTGGTGCCTCTGAGTTCGACAAGATTATTTTGGTTGGAGAGGCTGATAGTCTTGGCGCCAACGTATCCAAGATTGAAAGCCTTATTGCCGGTGGCGGAGTAGACGGACTTATACTTCAAGGTGCAGGCACAGAGCTCGACAAAGCGATCGAGCATGCTGTCAGTCGCAAAATACCACTCGTTTTCCTGCAATCTGGCGACATCAACATTGCCCCGGTTCTGCGTATGGATGACCTTCTCGCAGGCAAAATGGCGACGAAGTATCTGATTGATCACGGACATAAGAATATCGGTGTTATCAGCACCAAAAGGAACCTTCAGTTCAGTGAGGCTCGATTAGATGGCTGGAAGCAGGCACTTGTGGAAGCAAGCCTGCCTATCAGTGAAAGCGCTATAGCTGCGGCAAATCCTAATTATGAGAGCGGATATCACGCAGCAAAGGAGCTGTTTGATCAACGCCCAGACATTACAGCGATTTTGGTATCGAACGCTATGTCAGCCGTGGGAGCACTGGCTTATCTGAACGATGCTGGAAAACGCGTTCCAGAGGATGTCTCTGTTATCGGTATTAATGACGTCAACTTGGCTGAGTTTGTTCGGCCGGCTCTGACAGTTGTGAAAATGCCTCTTCGCACTATGGGATTAGAAGCAGTGCGGATGATTTGCTCTGGCAAAACAAGTTCAAACAAGAAACTGGAAATTCTCGATCAAGCCCCATTGCTTGTAGAAAGATCGAGTGTCTCAAAAAGATAATAATCAAGTTAAGTGACTTTACACAGGGAGAAAATCGTGAAAAACGACGTTAAAAGATCATGCTTAACACTGGGCACTGCCCTTGGGAGTGCTGTATTTGCAGCAGCTAGTCTTGCATTAGTATCAACATCACTTGCAGATACCTTTTCATTTCGGGTAGGTTCCGGCCACCCTGTCAAAGGCCTCTCCCATATGGAAGCCTTGGAATATCAATTCCTTCCTGAAGTGGCCAAACGTGTTGAAGAGCGAACTGACCACAAAATCAAATGGATCAAAGCTTATTCTGGCTCACTGGTCAAACTGCCAGAAACTCTGGGTGCAACCCAGAAGGGTCTGATTGATATTGGCGTTATCAATTACCCTCATATCACTGAGCTGTTTGTTCAGAACTTCCCATTCTACTTCCCGTTCCAGACTGGCGACGCTGTTATGGCGACAAAAGCTGTACGCGCAACGTTTGATGAAGTGCCTTGGCTCACAAAGTCTTTCGAAGAAAAATATAACCAGAAGCTGCTCGCAATTGGTGCAAACGGCAACTACGGTATTGGCACAACCTTCCCATTTGAGAAGTTTGAAGACCTGAAAGGCAAGAAGGTTGGTGCGGGCGGACCAAACCTGCTGTGGTTTGAAGGCACTGGTGTTGCGCCTGTTACAACCAACCTGGGCGAAGCTTACAACGCTTTGAAGTCGGGCATTTATGACGGCCTGGTTATTTTCCCTGGACCTTACTATGGCTTCAAGCTGCAGGAAGTGGGCACGAACTTTACCGTGGCGAACTTCGGATCCCCATCTGCACTTTCCATCAATATGAATCTGGACCGCTGGAACAAGCTTCCAAAAGAAGTTCAGGACATCTTCCTCGAAGTTTCAGCTGAGTATGAAGTCCACTCTTCAGAGCTGGCGAACGAAGCAGATGCGAAAGGGCTAGAGCACCTGAAAGCGGCTGGCACAAACATCATCAACCTGCCAGTTGAAGAACAAGCAAAATGGGCTCGTGGTCTGGCTGAGTATCCAAACCGTCAGGCAGAAGAAGCAACCTCTCGTGGTGCTCCTGGCACCGAGATCTTCAGAACTTACATCAAGAACCTGAAAGAACTCGGCTATCAGTGGCCACACGAATACCAGATCAAATAGGACTGCGTTCGGCCGGGAGGTGATCCCTCCCGGCCAGTGGCGCCACTTGCTCTGAGTTTAAAGCGGCAAGTCATTGCAGGGCCTGATTCTGGATCCTCTGGTTATTTCCTACCTTTAGTGCGTATGTGGGGCGCAGATGACAATAAGAAGCGCAATAAGTGCCATAAACAGAGGGGTGTACATGTTGAGTGCGCTTCTAATACTGTTTGTCACTTCTTTGATTGTGTTGGATGTTCTGGGGCGTGGCTTATTCAATAAGCCTTTGACTGGCACAGTAGAAATTGTGAGCAATATTATTGTTGTTATCGCATTTCTTCAAATCTCTTACTCCATCCAGACAAATGGCATGTTCCACACGGACATGTTCGTAAATTTACTTCCCGAAGGCTTGAAGAAATTCGTTCGACTGCTCGGTGAGCTTGCAGGTGCAGCACTGCTCGGAATGATGATTTATGCCTCGTGGGAACCAATGCTGCACTCATGGAGCATTGGCGAGTACTTTGGCGGCGGCCAGTTTCGCTTTCCCGTCTATCCGGTAAGAACAGTCGTGGTTTTCTGCTGCTGTCTTGCCTTCCTCAATTACTTGCTTCGCGCCTTTGATGCTGTGACTGGCAGTAATTCCTCAGTTTCTCAAGAGGAGCTCTGATCATGTCCGAACTTACGCTTGTCTCCTGCATGTTTGGCGGTCTGCTGCTTCTGATCTTTGCTGGCTTCCATATCTTTGTCGCATTGGGCTTGGTAACAATCGCGGGTGTTTGGGCTTTCTCCGGCAGTTTTGATCTGGCCATGACGCTGCTCTCCACCACGCTGATTGAAGCATTGCGAGAGTACGTTTTTGCGGTCATTCCGCTGTTCGTTCTGATGGGTGAGTTTCTAGCGCGCAGTGGCGCAGCGAAAGACTTGTACAGGGTCATGAACAAGGCCTTCCGTCGCCTTCCTGGCCGGCTGGCTGTGGCAACAGTTGCTGGTAACACGGTCTTTGCAGCTGCTGTTGGTGTAAGCATTGCGTCTGCAGCGACCTTCACCCGGATTGCTTATCCGGAAATGAAGCAGCAGAACTACAATGACTCCATCTCTCTTGGCTGTATTGCTGGCAGTGCGTGTCTCGGCATGCTCATTCCGCCAAGCACGCTGTTGATCATCTATGGCATGCTCACAGAGATGTCGATTGGCAAACTCTTTGCTGCTGCCCTTATTCCGGGTCTTGCTCTGGCAACCTTGTTCGCGCTGTATGTTGTCGGACTGGCGATCTTCAGACCGGAATGGCTCGGTGAAACCAAGGGCAATGATCAGGTTCAGTACAATGAGGAACCACTGGGCCGTGTTGAATACATTGGCGGTCTGGGCACCATCTGTGTCATCTTCCTCGTACTTGGCGGTATCTGGTTTGGCTGGTTTACGCCGACTGAAGCTGCTGGCTTCGGTGCTCTGCTGGGCTTCATCTTGGCACTGATCAAAGGCTTGAAGAAAGACCAGATCGTTGAATCCATCCTGCACACAGGTCGCGTCTCAGCACCTTTGCTTTTGCTGCTAATCTTTGGTTCTTTCTATGGTCGTCTGCTGGCATTCGGCGGGGTTATTGATCTGGTAGATGGCGTGATTGGCGGCTGGGGTCTGTCTCCGGGAATGCTGCTGGTGGTGATGGTCTTTGTCTGGTTCATCATGGGCATGTTCATCGACTCCAACTCGATCATTTTACTGTCCATTCCGATCTTTGCTCCGATTGCAATCGCGGCAGGTTATGAACCCCTCCAGTTTGCAATCATCGCGATCCTGGCAATCGAAGCAGGTATCCTGACACCTCCACTAGGGCTCTGCGTCTACACGGTGAAAGCGGCGCTCAATGACCCCGCAATCAGCTTGGGTCAGATCTTCAAGGGGGCAGCACCCTACTGGATCATGCTGCTTATCCTGATCATCCTTCTGGTGAAGGTGCCAATGGTCACCAATTACCTGCCGAGCATCATGTAGCTCCCGACTTAGAGAAAGAGCCACCCTAAAGAGACTTCCCCTCTATGGCTCTTTCTCTGCTCCTCCCAAAACGAAGGCCTTTCTCGTCCGGTTCTGCATCCGGCCTGATCCTTCCAAAAAACAGAACACAGTTGCACAGAGATAAAATGATTAATTTCAAAGGTATGACGTGGGATCACCCGCGCGGTGTAGATCCTCTGATCGCAGCCTCAGAAGAATACAGCCGACGAAACCCTGGTGTTTCTTTCCAATGGGAGAAGCGCTCCTTACAGGCGTTCGGTGATCAGCCCCTCGACACACTCGCTTCCACCTATGACTTCATGGTCATTGACCATCCGCATGTTGGCGAAGCAAGTGAGCAAAATATTCTAGCCTCTCTTTCGCTGCCAGAGTACGCCGATGAACTTACTGATCTGGCCAAGAACACAATCGGCCCATCTCACGAAAGCTATGAGTGGAATGGAACGCAATGGGCACTGGCAATTGATGCTGCTGCCCAAGTGTCTGCCCGTCGCCGCGACTTGCTTGAGGAACCGGTGGCTAAGTGGGATGAGGTGATCCGCCTCGCAGAGCAGGGTAAGGTGCTCTATCCGCTGAAACCAGTTGATGCCATTGACGGCTTCATGAGCCTTTGCGCAAACGTTGGTGACCCATGCGGCACGACGCAGGAGTATCTGGTCATTCGCGAAACAGGACGGTTTGTGCTTGAGCAAATGCGCGCTGTCGCTAAGAACGTTTACACCTCCTGCTTCGACATGAATCCGATTGGCGCACTGGACATCCTGTCTTCCTGCGATGACTTTTCTTACGCGCCTGTGCTGTTTGGCTATGTCAATTATTCTCAGGCAGGCTTCCGCGAGAAGATCGTTCATCAGGAGAACCTGCCTGCCTTGGGTGATAACGGGCCTGTTGGTTCCATCATCGGCGGTACCGGTATCAGCGTTTCTGCTAAATGCACCCACAAAGAAGAAGCCATCAAGTTCGCTTACTGGCTTGCTGGCAAAGAATGCCAAACCGACGTTTACGTCCAGAACAACGGTCAACCCGGACATGCTGCGGCATGGAACGATGACGCGGCTAATGAGCTGTCAAATGATTGGTTCCGCAATGTCCGCGAGACGATGGACCGCAGCTGGCTACGCCCGCGTTATGCAGGCTTCCTCCCATTCATTGATGACGCAGGCGACTATGTAAACGCGTTTGTTCGCGGAGATATGGGCACAGAAGAGACCCTGCATCTCATCGACACAGCCTACCGAAAATCTTTCAAGTCCTGACAATACAAGCACAAACGAGAACAAAAATGTCCGTAAACTACGATTACAAAGGCAAACTGGTTGTTGTAACCGGTGGTGCACGTGGCCTCGGCTTCGCGATGGCGCAAAGGCTAATCAACTCCAATGCAAAGGTGGTGATCACTGATCTTCAGGAAGAGAGCCTCAAGTCTGCATGCGAGCAACTTGGAGAAAATGCCTCCCATCGCGTTCACAACGTGACGGCTTATGACAGCACACCTGCGCTTGTCGACGACATTGAAGCCAAGGAAGGCCCTATCTTTGGTCTGGTCAACAACGCTGGCGTTCACCTGAAAAAGCCAATCTGGGATGTGACTGATGAGGAATGGCTGAATGTAGTCAACATCAACCAGAACGGCTTGTTCGTGATGACCCGCGAAGTGCTGCGTTACATGCGTCCACGCAAGGATGGTTCCATCGTGAACGTATCATCCATGGGCGGTTTGCTGGCCCTGCCAACGGCACCAGCCTACGTCACCACAAAAACGGCAGTTATTGGTTTGACCCGTAACCTTGCTGTGGACTTGGGACCGGAAAACATCCGCGTCAATGCTATCTGTCCGGGCTTCATCGATACGGAAATGACCCGTGCAGTTCTGGATGGGGATCCAGTCCGCGGTGCAAAAATCAAAGGTCGCATCCCAATGCCACGCCTTGCCCAGCCTGAAGAGATCGCTGCGATGGTCGCCTTCCTTTGCTCTGAAGATGCAGCTTACGTCAACGGCCAGTCCATCGCCGTCGATGGCGGCTTTTCTGTAGGGTTCTGATCATGACTATCTCTTACACAAAATCTCTTTTGACCTCCGCAAAGACCATTGAAGTGGTTGAGGCAGAAATGCCTGAAACCATCGAAAAGGATCATGTGCGCCTGCGTTTGGCAACGGCAAGCATCTGTGGCACAGACATGCACTACTTCCGCCATTTCGCGAACTCCGGCTTCTACTTGGATTATCCTGTTACATTGGGCCATGAAGCCAGTGCTTATGTTGTCGATGCCAACGGTCACTCTTTTGAAACCGATCAGCTGGTCGCAATCAATCCGGTGATCGAGTGTGGTTCCTGTCCGAAATGTCAGTCTGGCGACATCAACATGTGTGCCACCAAGCGCTTTCCTGGTTCAGCAACCACAAAACCGCATATTGACGGGTTCTTTCGTGAGTACTTCGATTTTCCTGCCTGCTGTCTGCGTGCGGTTTCTCCGGATGCCAATCCTGAGCATTTGACATTTGCCGAACCATTGGCTTGTGCGATGCATTCAGTGAACCGCGCAGAGGTGAAAGCAGGCGATAAAGTTCTCGTCACGGGTATGGGGCCAATGGGTCTTCTAGCCACCATCGCGGCGCATGCATTGGGAGCGGAAGTGCACGCAACTGATCTGAATACTGAAGCCCTTGAAGCGGCTAAAGCTGTTGGGGCTTCCAAAGGATACCTAGGCGGCCCAGATGTAGATGTGAAAGTGCCTGAAAACCTATATGACGTGGTGATTGAAGCAAGCGGCTCACCGCACGCTTACAATCAGGCGCTGGCATCAGTGTGCAAGCAGGGCACAATCTCAATCCTGTCTTTGATCCAGCCAACGTCTGTTCCGATAAACTTACACCTCAACACTCTTAAAGAGGTCCGTTCCATCGGCAGCATCCTCTTCACCAACGAATATGATCAAGCTGTGAAGTTGATTGAATCCGGCTCGGTGAACTTTGATGCAATCATCGCCGGTCGCTATCCAATCTCACAGGTTCAGGAAGCTTGCGAGTTCATGAACAGCGGTAAAGCAGTTGGCAAAGTCCTCGTACAACGGGATTAAGAACCTCCCTGCCACTGGTGAACATCGACCTCACGAGGCGAACTAGGGGTAACCAGTGGCAGAAAAAGGACTATCAGTCTGCTCCTACAGGCTGATAGTCCGCAAATCGACCAAAAACAAACTTGATTCAAGCTTGGCTTTATGAAGCCAGGAACAGCGCCTTTGTGCCTTCTCACTCAACGGGAGAACACCAGGCGGCAGGAGATCTCCTATGAAAATTGTCGCTCTTGGTGAATGCATGATTGAATTGGCAGAGGCAGGTTCAGGCCAGTACAAGCAAGGTTTTGCAGGAGATACCTTCAACACCGCAGTCTATCTCTCCAGACAGTTTTCTCCTGATCTGGAAGTATCTTATCTCACTGGCCTTGGTTCAGATAGTTTCAGTCAAGCAATGCGTGCAGTCATGGTCAAAGAAGGTATTGATACTTCTCATATTATTGAGATCTCTGAGGGGCAGCCGGGCCTTTACATGGTGGAAACAGATGATGAAGGCGAACGCAGTTTCCATTACTGGCGTGAAAACTCGGCAGCTCGCCAGATGTTTGCTGGCTGGTCTGTTCATCAGATCTGCGAGTACTTGTCGCCATTTGAGATGATCTACTTCTCAGGCATCTCCCTTGCAATTCTGGACACAAAACAGCAAGACACTCTCATGAATGCCTTGCAAGAGCTTTCCGGATTCGCAAAAATCGCTTTTGATCCCAACTTCCGGGCCCGTCTTTGGCCCAATCAAGAGCGCTGCCGATCACTCTTCCAGACAGCAGCTTCCATAGCTGATATTGCCTTGGTCACGACTGATGACCACTTAGCTCTCTGGCAAGAAGACACCCCCAAAGCCATTGCCCAAAACTGGCGGGACTGGGGTGCAAAAGAAGTCATCGTCAAAGAAGGCGCCAACACCTGCATAATCCTGAACCAAGACGGTTTGACCGAAGCTCCACCTCCTCAAAAAATCACCCCAACAGACACCACCGGCGCCGGCGACTCCTTCGCCGCCGGCTACCTAGGCGCCCGCTTACTAAGCCAGCCCATCGGAAGCGCGGCAGTATTAGCGCATACTATAGCGGCCAAGGTGATACGGCATCCGGGAGCCATTGTTGATGAGGAGGTTTGGAGGAGGTCAAACTATTGCAAAAGGAAGATTGAAAGCTCAGATCATTAAGACGATCTAGTTTTAAACAGTGCGAAGTCGTAATGCAGGTAGACTACTCCTCCCAGACGACCATTACTGAGCATGGGGCATGGCGGACTATGCGGGCGGCGTTTGGACCCAAGAGGTAATCTTTCAGCTCCGGGCGATGAGACGTTAGGATGATGAGATCGGCGTTAAGTTGATCGCGCATCTGTAAAATTTCATCATAAACTGAGCCGTGAGCGATTACGTGTTGTCGCTTGATGTCATCACTACGAACGTACTGTGCAGTAAAGGCGTGCAAGCGCTCGTTAGCAGCTGCGCTAAGGCTGGACCTGTAGTTTTTTGGAAAGTATGAAGCGATGAGCGGGCTAACTGGTGGTACAACACTCAGAAAATGTAGCACAGCACCATAGTCTTTTGCCATTTGGCAGGCCGTGCCAACAGCTTTTTTACTTGCTTCAGGATGGTCAAGATCTACAGGCACAAGAATGTCCTTATACATAGCTTAAGGCCTCATGGTTTCTTGCGCTTTTTCTGCGGCGTAACTGAAACAAGACAAGCCCAGCCAAAACGAACAGTGTCGGGATATAGAACCATTCTTTTGCAAATCGATTGTTTGGTTTATGTAACTCCAGTACCTCCCAGTCAAAGTCTATGCCCCATTTCTGAGCTGGACTATCGAAGGAGACATCATCTACCCAAACTTGTGCTCCCTTCTCACGGATCATAAGGCCAGTTTGCAGGCTTAGGCGCTCTTCTCCGGAAGGACCCTTTTCTCCAAGCGGAAAGGCCACGACCTTTCGAACAATATCTCCGCTGAAGTTCTCCCCTTCTACAACGAGACGCAAATTGGCTCCGTCTGCAGCATTTTCTGTAACTTGCAGTATCTGAGTGGGTTTCAAGTTTTCGAACGGCGGCTTGACCGTGTCCAGCAAAAAGCCGGGGCGCAAAAGAGTAAAAGCAACCAGAAGGAGTGCAGCGGACTCCCACTTGTAGTTCTTTGCAAAAAAGTATCCCTGCGTCGCAGCGGCGAACACCAACATCGCAATCGTGGACATAGTGATAATAAGCAGTGCGTAAGGAATACTGTCTACGCCAATCAGAAGCATTTGCGGGTTAAACACAAAGATGAACGGCAGAATCGCCGTACGCAAGCTGTAATAAAACGACTGAACACAAGTGCGCATTGGATCAGAACGAGCAACAGCAGCTCCGGCAAACGCGTCTACAGCAACCGGAGGTGTCGTACCAGACATCAGACCGAAGTAAAACACGAACAGGTGTACGGCAAACAGAGGAATAGTAAGTCCATTCTGTGCAGCCAAGGTCACCAATGGCTGGGCCATGACACTTGCAACTACGATATAGTTAGCTGTCGTTGGCAACCCCATACCGAGCACAACACACATCACAGCTGTAAACACCAGCATCAGAACAACATTCCCGCCGGAGACTGCATCAATGATCTGTGTCATAAGCAGGCCAAGTCCGGTGAGAGAAACAACACCAACAATAATGCCAGCAGCAGCCATCGCGATGGCAATACCAACCATGTTGCGAGAACCGGAAGTCATTCCATCCAGCAGGTCATTGAAACCAATGACAGTGGCTTCTTTTACTGAGCTCGAGGTTTGAGCTCTGAAGCGTTGCATTAATGGGCGCTGTGTCAAAATGACGGCAACCATAACAACAATAGCCCAAGATACCGAGAGCCCCGGAGAAAGGCGCTCTACCATCAAACACCAGATCAGAACACCAATCGGAATGATGTAATAGAGACCGGCCATAAGAGTTGGCTTCAACTCCGGAATTGTTACGAGAGGGGCATTGGGATCGTCAATCTCAAGTTCTGGGTAGCGTGCCGCAACCTTTAAAAGGACAATGTAGAGGGCAACCATAGCTAAGGCAGCCACTGGTATAGTTGCAGCCCCTGCGACCAGTTTTAGCAAAGTTGCCAAGCCATATACTACCCCTGCAACCGCAGCGATTGCTCCAAAACCAAACAAGAAGCTCCAAAGAGCCTGACCAAGTGTGCTTTGATGAAGCTTGGCAAGCACAGGCATGTTGGCTTTTACTGCTTCCAGATGCACAATGTAGAACAAGCCGATGTAGCTAATCACCGCAGGTACGAAGGCATGCAAGACCACATCGTAGTAGGTGATGCCGACAAACTCTGTCATCAGGAACGCAGCGGCTCCCATGACAGGAGGCATGATCTGGCCGTTGATGGAAGATGAAACTTCGATCGCGCCAGCTTTTTCGCCAGAAAAGCCAATCCGTTTCATCAATGGGATAGTAAAGGTGCCAGTCGTTACAACGTTGGCAATTGCAGAACCTGAAATCAATCCGGTCAGCGCAGAAGAAACCACTGCAGCTTTCGCCGGACCACCTCTTAAGTGTCCCAGCAGAGCAAAAGACAGCTTGATGAAGTAGTTGCCTGCACCTGCCTTATCCAGCAAAGCGCCAAACAACACAAAAAGGAAGATAAATGAATTTGAGACTCCGAGTGGGAGACCAAAAACTCCCTCTGTGGTGAGCCACATATGATCTACGTACCGGTTTAGACTAAATCCTCGATGCGAAATCAATTCTGGTAGGAGTGGGCCCAAGAACACGTAGGAAGAAAAGACTAGTGCGACAACTACAAGCGACAGACCAAGAACGCGTCTGGTAAGTTCCAGAAGCATGCCAATACCAACAAGTGAAATCACCAGTTCCTGTGTTGGGCGAATACCTCCTGCCCCTTCGACAACATCTCTGTAAAACACAACGATGTATAAAGAACATGAGGCTGCAACGATCGCAAATAGCCAGTCGTAAAATGGAATGTACTTGCGTGGGGACGTGACTAATGCCGGGAAAGTCGCAAACCCAAGAAAGAGTGCAAATGCCAAATGAATAGCGCGTTGCTGTGTATCATCAATGAGTCCGATGCCTGTCGAGAAGGGCAATGGTGACGCCATGTAAAGTTGATAGAGAGGCCACAACAAGCCCACTGCAAAAATGAGGTACTTTGCGAGGCCGGATGGATCACGTGCGCCAGTATCATTCTCGGCAATCAAGTCTTGCAGTTCGTTCTGGTGTTGTTGGTCCATTCGCCCCTCTCTGGACTAGATAAAAAGACGGACAACAGTCATTGCCCGCCTCTCTTTTCGCATATCGCTTTCAGCTGAGTTTTCGTTACTTAATCAGACCGACTTCGCGGAAATAGCGCTCTGCACCCGGATGAAATGGAACGGAGCGACCGTTCTTTACAGCACCTTCGCGCGTAACGCCGATGTAGAGGGTGGATTGCTTTTTGAAGTCTTCGAAGTTGTCAAACACTGCTTTGACCATGTTGTAGATCACTTCTTCATCCGCATCAGCAGAAGCAACGAGTGTTGCAGGCAATCCCCATGTTGTGCGTTCACCTTCCTGACCACGATACGTTCCTTCAGGAATGACAGAAACACCATAATATGGGAACTCTTCAATCATCTTTGCGGTGACATCATCATTCCAGTTCAGCACTTCTGCATCACAGGTGTTTGTAGCCTCTGTAATTGAAGAAGCTGTGATGCCTGTCGTGTAAAAGAAAGCATCAATTTTGCCATCACATAGTGCTTGTGCCTGCTCACGAGATGTCAAACGTGTTGCTTGACCATAATACTCATCTGCATTTGTCTCATAACGACCCAAAGCAAAGTTCATGGTCGCTTCTGTGCCTGAACCTGCATTGCCGATATTCACGACTTTACCTTTCAGATCAGCAAAATCTTTTGCCTCTGAATCTTTGCGTGCAACTAGATGGGCAGTATCCAAATGCAATGAGAACAAGAAACGCAGTTTGTCATTGGCACCATCTTTTTCAAACTTCGATGAACCTTTAGAAGAGTGATACTGCCAGTCAGCCTGTGCAATCGCAACGTCCATCTCTCCAGACTGAATTGAACGAAGGTTTGCAACCGAGCCACCAGTGGATTCGACAGTACAACGGATATTATGCTCTTGCGTCTTGCGGCTTTTGTTCAGAACATTACAAATGAAACCGCCTGTTGGGTAATACCCACCACCGATACCAGCAGTTCCAATGTTTACGAACTTACGCTCAGCCGCAATGGCACCAGTTGCAACAGCAGCTAAAGCTCCAGCGGCAACAGTTATCTTGAAAAGATTTTTCATTGACGTCTCCTCATAATTATTTTTGCATTTATGCAAGGACCCCTCCCATGGGCCCATTTCAGAATTACGCACCGCGTCGTCGTAGGTAGGCTGCGACTTCTTTTTGCGTAGTTTGAATGTGCTTTCGCAACGTACTCACTGCACGCTCAACATCTTCCCGGGCGCATGCTTCCAGCATTTCGTGGTGCTCACGCATTGGGCGATCCAAGCCACTGGCCTCCGTCACTTGCAAGCGCATATATGGCCCAATGCGCTGCTCCAGGTCGGAGATCATCGCAAGCAGGTGATTGTTACCGCATGGCTCATATAGAAGTCGATGGAACTGCAAATTGAAATCAGACCAACGCTCAATGGCTGTTTCTGCGGCATACTCATCCAGCAGGGATCTTGCACGTTCCAAGTCACGCTCAATCATGTTTGGAATTGCAAGCTCCAACGCCCGGCACTCAAGCGCCAGTCTGATATCAATAAATTGCAGCACATCTTCTGCAGATAGCTTACGGACAATCGCACCTCTTTGAGGGCGAAACTCCACTAATCCTTCAATCTCGAGACGACGTAAGGCTTCACGCACGGGGATTTTGCTCACTCCATGTGCGGCAGCAATTTCGTCTTGTCTTAGCGGCAGTCCGCCTTCGAGCGTTCCCTTCATGATTTTGGACTTCAAATCACGATAGATTGGGTCAGCAGCGCTACCAGCCTTGATAGGAGTGCCAAGCTCTTCTTGAGCTGAGTTCATCAAATACTCCGAATTAATACGTATTAGAAACTTGCAAAACGTATACGATTTTGTCAACATCAAATACGTAATACCAATTATTAGGCCCACCCGGGACCTCCATTTCGGAGCACTCAGCAAGAAAAATGAACTACGACATCGTCATCATGGGCGGCGGAATTATGGGGTCTGCCGCGGCCTACTTTCTGGCTCGCAGTGGGCAAGCTGGCTCTGTGGCAGTAATAGAGCCTGACCCATCCTACAAAGAAGCCACTACCCCTCAGGGTGCGGGTGGAGTTCGCCAGCAGTTCAGTCTGCCCGAAAATATCTCCATGTCGACTTATAGCCTTGAGTTTTACAAGAACTTCGAAAGTATTATGGCGGACGTACCAGATATCCAGTCCATCAGCTTTCGTGAGCAAGGCTATCTTTTTGTTGTAGGAAAAGATGGCGAAGAAACACTGCGCAAGAATGTCGATTTGCAAAGTTCCATGGGAGTAAAAGCGAACCTTATGGACAAAGCCGAAACGGCCCGCAGATTTCCCAGCATCAATCGCGAAGATATTGCACTCACATGTTACACCCCTGATGATGGTTGGATTGACCCTTATGCTGCGCTCCAAGGTTTTCGAAGATCAGCGGAACACTTGGGGGTCACCTACATTCGCTCCAGTGTGACAAACATCCAATGTTCTAGAACGAAGTTGCAGACAGTTACTTTGGCTGATGGGTCTACGGTCGGAGGTAAGTATTTCATCAATACCGCTGGCCCCTGGGCAAATAAACTAGCAGCTATGACGGGCTCATCTCTTCCGGTGGTGCCAATGTGTCGTGTTCAGCATTTTTGGAAATGTGCTCACGAACTAGAAACTCTTCCCTTAGTCAAAGATGAAAGCGGCATGTTCTTCAGACCTGAGGGGGATGGATTTGCTGGCGGGCGTCCAAGCTTTGATATTGAGCCAGGATTTGTCGATGATATCTATAGCGGTTTCTTCGCGAACTATTTCGAAGAGGTCATTTGGCCGATGATGGCCAGCCTTGTGCCTAAGTTCGAAGCGATCAAACTACACCGAAGCTGGGCGGGACATTACGCACAAAACTTGTTGGATGGGAACATGATCATTGGGAAATACTCACCTGGTCATGAGAATCTCATTACGGCCTGCGGCTTTTCTGGACATGGCATAATGCATGCACCTGCAGTGGGCAGAGCCTTGGCAGAACTAGCACTCACCGGCTCCTATCAGTCACTAGATCTGACGCGCATGGAAATGAGCCGTGTCTACAAGAATGAACCGTACGCCGAAATCGGCATCAAATAGTCAAGACTAAAAGAACCTAGAGAAATGACACAGCATTCAGCAGAGGTCGCCATTATTGGCGCGGGTGTTGCCGGTATCGCAACTGCTTACTATCTAGCCGAACATCACAACATCACCAACGTACTTCTAATTGAGCAAGGCCAACCCATGGCTTTCACCTCAGCTCAATCTGGTGAGAACTATCGCAACTGGTGGCCACATCCCAGCATGGTAGACTTCACCAATCATTCTATTGATTTGATGGAGAAAATTGCGCGTGATAGCGACAACCGCTTACATATGAACAGACGCGGCTATGCTTTAGCAACACGCCGCACTCAAGTAGACGATTTGATAGATCAAGTTCGTTATGGGTACGACAATAAACGCGATGACTTAATTCGTTTCCATTCCAGCGCGGAAGGTTCGGGTTATCAGTTTGCTGAAAAGCCAGATTGGGAGATCGCTCCCGATGGCGTAGACGTAATTCAGAATCAAGAGCTTATCCGAAAGGCATTTCCTTCTTTTTCCGGAGACATTCAGACTGTCTTGCATATCCGCCGCGGCGGAGACATCTCCGGCCAGCAAATGGGGATGTATATGCTGGAGAATTATAGATCAAAGGGTGGTCGGCGCCTTACCGGGATGGTCAGACAAATCAACCAACAAGATGGCTATGTGCTGGAGATTGAAACAAGTGAAGGCCTAGTGCAGGTCAAGACTGAGAAAATAGTCAATGCAGCAGGTCCCTTTGCGGCCAAAGTTGCCGAAATGATTGGCGAGGCGCTTCCTGTTTACAATACCTTCCAGCAAAAGATAGCATTTGAGGACGTTGAAAGAGTCATCCCTCGAGAACTACCTTTTTCTATCGATCTGGACGAGCAACTCATTGACTGGTCTGATGATGAAAAAGAATGGTTGGCAAGCGACGATGAGTATAAATGGCTGACGGAGCAGATGCCTGGAGCTATCCATTGTCGACCGGATGGTGGTGACAATGGTACTTGGCTAAAACTAGGCTGGGCTTTCAACGAAACGCCCCAAGACGCTACTTGGGAACCTCAGCTAAACGATCAGTTTCCAGAAATTGTGTTGAGAGGAGCTGCGCGGCTCAATCCATCACTGAAGGCGTATTACGGCAAACTTCCCAGAAGCATGACCCACTATGGTGGCTGGTACACAATGACTGAGGAGAACTGGCCGTTGATTGGGCCTATGGGTAAAAACGGCGCTCAGAAAGGCGCATTCATGATCACTGCCCTATCTGGTTTCGGTACGATGGCCGCCTGCGCATCAGCTGATCTGGTAGCAAAATGGGTAGCAGACGATCTGAAGCCCAAGTACGCTAATGATTTCTCACTGGACCGCTATCAAAACACAACGCTTTTGGCCGAACTGAAAGAAGCAAGTAAAGGCGTTTTGTGATCTTGGTTTGCGCCTGATGGCAATAAAGAGATAACTGTTATCGAGCGACACCTGATTTAAAAGAGAATGCAGGTGTCGCAAAACTAGTTTGGTCCAGTCAGAAACTACCTTCTAAAAATCCCAGTCTTCATCCTCAGTAGCAACGGCTTTGCCGATGACGTAGGAGGAGCCAGAGCCGGAGAAGAAGTCGTGGTTTTCGTCGGCGTTTGGTGAGAGGGAGGCCATAATCGCCGGGTTTACCTGGCAGATTGTTTCAGGGAACAGGCCCTCGAAGCCAAGATTTTGCAGGGCCTTGTTGCCGTTGTAATGCAGGAAGTGTTTGACATCCTCAGTCAGACCGAGCGGATCATAAAGATCCTCAGTGTATTTGGTCTCAAGATCATAAAGGTCAAACAGCAGGGTGAAGGCGAAGTCCTTGATCTCGGTTCGCTCAGCCTCTGACAACCGCTCCAAACCACGCTGGAACTTGTAGCCGATATAGTACCCATGCACCGCTTCATCGCGGATGATCAAACGGATCAGGTCTGCAGTGTTTGTTAGCTTTGCTCGGCTGGACCAATGCATCGGTAGATAGAAGCCGGAATAGAAAAGAAAGCTCTCCAGAAACACGCTGGCGATCTTTTTCTTTAATGGACTGCTGGTCGCGTTGTACTCCTCCAAGATCAAGCGGGACTTAGCCTGCAGAAACTCGTTCTCTTCTGACCAACGGAAGGCATCATCCACCTCAGCTGTGCGGCACAAGGTGGAGAAGACAGAAGAGTAAGAGCGGGCGTGGACGGCTTCCATGAAGGCGATGTTGGTGAGTACTGCCTCCTCATGGGGTGTCACAGCATCAGCCATGAGTGCTGGAGCGCCAACTGTATTCTGAATGGTATCCAGCAACGTCAGGCCAGTAAAGACGCGAATGGTGAGTTGTTGTTCTTCTGGAGTGAGCGAAGCCCAACTTTGCACATCGTTAGACAGCGGAACTTTTTCCGGCAGCCAGAAATTGGAGGTCAGGCGGTTCCAGATCTCAAGATCTTTGTCGTCCTGCAGCCGGTTCCAGTTCACCGCTTTGACCACTGGGTGAATGGCGCTATGTAAGGTCATATGAACTCCTCAGATCTTAGAGTGAACAGGCCACGCAGCCTTGAACTTCTGTGCCTTCCAGAGCCATCTGACGCAGGCGCACGTAGTAGATTGTTTTGATACCCTTCTTCCAAGCGTAGATCTGCGCCTTATTGACGTCGCGGGTGGTTGCAGTGTCCGGAAAGAATAGCGTCAGCGATAAGCCTTGATCCACGTGCTGAGTGGCGGCGGCATACGTATCGATCAATGCTTCTGGTCCGATCTCGTAGGCATCACGATAGTACTCCAGATTGTCATTGTTCATGAACGGTGCCGGGTAGTAAACGCGGCCAATCTTCCCCTCTTTACGGATCTCAATTTTGGAAACGATGGGGTGGATGGAGGACGTGGAGTTGTTGATGTAACTGATTGATCCGGTTGGAGGCACGGCTTGCAAGTTGCGGTTAAGCAAGCCGTCCGTCATCACCGCATCTTTCAAAGCCACCCATTCCGCACGGGTTGGAATATGAATGCCGAACTTCTCAAAAAGAGCCACAACCCGCTCTGTGTCCGGAAGCCAATCCTTCTCAACGTATTTGTCGAAGAACGCTCCCGAAGCATATTGGCTGTCTTCAAACCCCTTGAAGCTAACACCACGTTCCCGAGCCATTGCATTTGAAGCGCGCAGGCAGTGATACAGCACGATGCAGAAGTAGATGTTTGTGAAGTCGATAGCTTCCGGACTGCCATAATGAATGAGTTCACGTGCCAGGAACCCATGCAGGTTCATCTGTCCAAGGCCGATGGCGTGGCTTTCATCATTGCCACGGCGCACAGATGGTACGGAGACGATAGCGCTCATTTCAGAAACAGCTGTTAACGCGCGGATTGCTGTTTCAACGGTCGAACCCAGATCTCCGCCATCCATAGCCCTTGCGATATTGAGGGAACCGAGATTGCAAGAGATGTCAGAGCCAAGGTGGGCATAGGACAAATCATCCTTGAAAGTGCTGGCCTCATTTACCTGCAAGATCTCTGAGCACAGGTTGGACATGTTAATGCGGCCAGCCACCGGATTAACCGCATTTGCAGTGTCTTCAAACAGAATGTATGGGTAGCCACTCTCAAACTGGATTTCTGCCAGCAACTGGAAGAACTCACGGGCCCGCATCTTCTTCTTGCGGATCTTCGGGTTATCGACCATCTCCCGGTATTTTTCTGTCACAGCGATTTCGGAGAATGGTATGCCGTAGACCTTCTCAACATCATGCGGCGAGAACAGGTACATTTCTTCGTTCTGTTTGGCGAGTTGGAAGGTGATGTCCGGAATAACCACGCCAAGAGACAAGGTCTTGATGCGGATCTTTTCATCTGCGTTTTCGCGTTTAGTGTCGAGGAAACTCAGAATATCCGGGTGGTGTGCATTCAGATAAACCGCACCAGCACCCTGGCGTGCGCCCAGTTGATTGGCATAACTGAAGCTGTCTTCCAGCAGCTTCATCACGGGACCCACACCTGAAGACTGGTTCTCAACGCCCTTAATCGGCGCGCCAGCTTCACGCAGATTGGTCAGCAACAAAGCTACACCGCCGCCACGCTTTGACAACTGCAAGGCAGAGTTGATGGAGCGACCAATGGACTCCATATTATCTTCCAGACGCAGCAAGAAACAGGAGATCAGCTCTCCGCGCTGTTTCTTACCTGCATTCAGAAAAGTCGGGGTCGCAGGCTGGAACCGATTGGAGATGATTTCATCCATCATCCGCATAGCCAGGTCTTCATCACCGCGAGACAGAGCCAGTGCGGTCATCACCACGCGGTCTTCATAACGCTCCAGATAGCGTTTGCCATCAAATGTCTTGAGTGCATAGCTGGTGTAGAACTTAAAAGCGCCAAGGAACGTTGGGAAGCGGAACTTGCGTTCATAAGCGGCCACAAAAATGGCCTTCACAAAAGCAAGGTCATATTGGTCCAGAACCTCTGCTTCATAGTAGTTCTCACGAACCAGATACGACAGTTTCTCTTCCAGAGAATGGAAGAACACCGTGTTCTGGTTCACATGTTCCAGAAAGTACTGACGCGCAGCCTGGCGGTCAGCGTCAAACTGAATTTTGCCCTCTGCGTCATAGAGGTTCAGCATGGCGTTCAGCGCATGGTAATCAAGACCCTGCTGGCCGCTGACCGGTTGCTCTAAGAGTGTTGTTTCCAAAATAGATCTAGCCCCTGACGAACCCGCACAATGTCTGTTTCCGTGCCAGCAAGTTCAAACTTATAAAGGCATGGGCAGTTGCATTTCGCGGCAATAATTGTGCCTGCATGGGCGAAGAACGCCCCAAAGTTTCGGTTACCGGAGGCGATGACGCCTCTCAGCAAGTTTCGATTGGCCGCATCATTCAAAAATCGGATCACCTGCTTGTGCACCGCCCCCCGCCCTTCGCCATCCGCATAAGTTGGCGAAATCAACACAAAGGGATGCGTCATCTGAGGCATAGGCTCAGAAGCACGATACGGTATGCGCTCTGCCGACAGGCCGAGGCATTCAACAAAGCGGTGGGTGTTTCCGGATGGGCTTGAGAAGTAGACCAGCCCGCTCACGAGATCAGGCGAGCGCGCTTATCTTATCTGGGCGAAAACCAGCCCAGTGTTGATCACCAGCAACCACAACAGGAACCTGGCGGTATCCAAGCTCCTGCACAGCAGCGAAAGCATCTGTGTCCTGAGAAAGGTCAATCACGTCGTAGGAGATTCCGGCACTGTCCAGCGCACGAGTGGTGGCGGTGCACTGCACGCAGGCAGGTTTGGAATATACGGTAATGCTCATGCTTCAAACCCCGTAGCATGGGCGAAGAAGCAAGGGATGAGAGACCAACGCTGCGTTGGAACGCAAATGTGCCCGCAACCCAAACAGGCCCTCCGCCCGTGGTTGTTAAAATGTCCCTTGGCAGGTCTCCTGACTTCACAGCTCTGGCACAGGCTCTCTACCTTCCCGGAACACGATCCAGTGGCATAAATGAGAGCCCGCTTGCTGCTTACAGTTGCGGGGGCAGTCCCGGAATCTCACCGGCTTCCCTCTTAGCTTGCGAGTCACCCCACAAGAACCAAGACAGCTCATATAGTGCATTTGCGTAGGAGGCGGTCAATATATAGAAGGCTATGCACAGCTTATTGTTGTGGAGCGTTGTCGTATCACAGGACGGACGCTCAACCTCAACAGTGACCTACTAAATGCAACCAATAACTATCCACTTACGAAGATTTCTTCTCTCTGGTTTTTGCTTCGGGCCGGAAACTGGTGCATATAGGAGGGGTAATTTTAGGGTCTGTTCTGTGTGTTGAGATTGGAATGTCGCGGTATCAAAAGCTTGATAAAAATGAACTTCTGAATGCTGCTGAGAGGGTTATTCAGAACCAGGGGGCTCACGCGCTTTCTATTGGCACAGTAGCAGCAGAAGCTGGGGTTTCTCGTGGTGGGATACAGTCTAACTTTGGCACGCGAGCTCAGCTGATTGATGCACTGTTTGACCGGTGGGATCAAGATCTTGAGCGCTATAAGCAAGAGGTACGTTCTCGCGCGCGCAGTGACATCAGCGATCTGGATGTTTTTCTTGCAGCCTCCCGGTTGCAGCACAAGCAACAACCTCAGCAGATGTCAGCCATGATGATTTTAACGATGCAAACACAGGCGCACCGTGAAGCTTCTCATGAATGGATGGCGGACAAACTGAGTCTGATACCTTCTGAAGACAAGCAAAAGCGCCTTGAACGTCTCCGCCTGCTTGTTAGCGAAGCGATGATTGTCATTCACTCGATGCAACTGACACCGCTTTCTGAAGATGATTGGGACGAGGTTTGGGATGATCTGGATGGAGTGTTCAGAAACGACACCCCATCCTAAAAGTTTCATCAGCTTGCCTTAAACAGCGACCTGCTCGTTTCGTTCAACATCAGCCGAAGCTGAGTGTTTGGGTGCAAACAGCAAGTAAATGTAAGGCAGCGTTATCAGTGTAAACATCGTACCGATCACCATACCTGCTACCAGAATAATCCCAATACTGTTGCGGGCTTCTGCACCCGGCCCTGTCACAAGAACCAGAGGAAAGTGACCTAAAACTGTCGCTGCTGTTGTCATGATAACAGGGCGCAGTCTCGTCTTTGCAGATTCAATGATCGCTGTTGTCAGATCCTTTCCTTGCTCGACAAGAACGTTTGCAAACTCAACAATCAAAATTGCGTTCTTAGCAACCAGCCCAACAAGTGTGATCACTCCAATTTGTGAGTAGATGTTCACCGAGGTGAACCCCAAAAAGGTAAACACAAGAGCTGCGGACAAAGCCAATGGCACAGAGCCAACAACAACAATGAGCGGAGTTCTGAAGCTGTTGAACTGCACGCTCAAGGCTAGATAGACAACCGCGATGGAAGCAAGAAGGACAAACATCAGACTATTGCCTTCCTGCTTAATCTGCCGGGATATGCCAGCGTAATCGAGAGAGTATCCAGCCGGGAGAATTTGCTTAGCTTTCTGCTCCATAAACTCCAGTGCTTGCGCTTTGGTGGTTCCCGGAACCACTGATCCGAGTATCCTGAAAGAACGTTGCTGGTTGAACTTCCCGAGTGTCCTTGGTGCCGCAGCAACTTCCAAAGAAGCAATGGAAGACAAAGGAATGTAAGTGCTTTCAGGCCCTTTGATCTGCAGGTTCATGATCTGATCAGGAGCTAGCCGGGCATCCTTCTCAACCATAGGCACAACAACATAAGCCTTACCATCCGCATCAAACCGGTTGAGATATTGATCCGACAGCATGAAAGACAACTGATCACTGACATCCTTCGAGGTTAGGCCCAAATCAGCTATTCTTGTGTGATTGAGTTTCAGCTTAACAAGCGGTCGATCAATTTTCAGATCAGTGTCAGCATACATAAACATGCCGCTTTGATAGGCTTCTCCAACAAGTTGGTAGCCATAGTTCAGCATGTTTTCATAGCTGTCAGGCCCTTTGATCACCAGCTCAACATCAAACTGACCCGCAGTTGGCAGCGAAGGCAACAGCAAAGGCAGCACTTTCAGACCCGAAACCTGAGAGAGTTCATAGAACAGACCCGGCAAAATCTCTTGCACGCTCTGTTCTCTTTCAAAGAAATCGGTAAGTTGGATGCCGCCAAAACCACCATTCGCTGTCAGAACCTGCCAGATTTCGCCCGCACCTTCTACACGCTTTCCAGCTTCAATTGCTGGTTTCAAGTTTTCGGAAACTGCAGGCAGAGTGCTTCCGGGAGGAGCCTGTACGATAAAGTTGATGTTCCCCTGATCTTCAATTGGTGCAAGCTCTTTGGCTGAAAACATGAAAAACGGGATCATGAGGAGAGCAAACACAAAACTGAAGGTCAGTATTTGCGCACGCCAGTTCAGAAACCGGATGAGCAAGTTGCCATAGGAGTTGCTTGTACGGGTGAACAGTCGGCCTACAAAGGCTGCAAAACGTGTTTCCTTGCCTTGCGGACTGGCCACATAGGCGCTCATAATTGGAGAAAGCGTAACAGCAAAAATGCCAGAAATGAGCACCGCAGCAGCAAGCGTAAAAGCAAACTCCCGGAACAGGCTCCCTGACAAGCCGGTAACAAAACCAATCGGCAGGAAGACACTTGCTAGTGTCAGCGTCATTGCGATGATCGGTGAAAACAGCTCCTTTGAGCTCTGCAGCGCGGCTTGAAACTTGGACAAGCCTTGCTGCCTATGCCGCGCAACATTCTCAACCACAACAATCGCATCATCCACCACAAGGCCGACGGAAAGGACAATTGCCAGGATTGTCAGAATGTTAAGCGTGAAGCCAAGGGTGTACATCACAGCAACACTCCCGAGCAAGGAGACAGGAATTGCTGTCAGAGGGACAAGTGAAGCTCTGAAGGAGCCCATCAGGATGAGTACGATGAGACCGACGAGTAAGACCGTTTCACCAAGTGTTTTCACAATTTCAAAGAGGGAATCCCTCATTGCGAGTGTAGAGTCGAATGCGATGCCGACATGCAAGCCATCTGGAAACCCGGCGTTGAGTTCCTCCAGCTTTTCATAGAGCGTATCCCCAATGGCAATCTCATTTGCACCTGGCAGAGGCCAGACGGAGAGGAATACACGTTCATCAAAGTTTGAGCGTGTTTCGACAATACCAGGCCGCTCACCGAGCTCAACACGGGCAATATCTTTGAGCTTCAGGGTGTACCCGCCAAAATCCTTGATTGCCAACTCCTCAAAATCCTGAGCAAGTTTCAGGTTTGAGTTGCTTATAATGTTGAACTGCTGCTCTTCGCCTTTGACATCACCGATCGCCGCAACAACATTGTTAGAGGCAAGAGCATTGACCAGATCCTGCGAAGAAAGGTTGTAACCAACCAATCGAACCTGATCGACCCAAATCCTGAGCGCAGGCTCACGCCCACCTTCCACTCTCGCGCGTTGAACGCCCTCGATTGAAGACAGTACAGGTACGACGTTACGTGTCAGATAGTCTGTAATCTCAAAACGTTTCCAGTAATCTGATGAAACATCAAGGTAGAACGAGGCATAAGGCCGATCAGCTCGCAAGAGTGAGATAACAGGTTCTTCAGCGTCAACCGGCAAATCAGACCGGATTTTGTTCAGGTTAGCAGTCAACTCAGACAACGCAGCTGTGCGATCCTCATTGATCTTCAGCCACGCAGTCACTGTACTTTGGCCGGCAACCGTCTTGGAATCCACATAGTCCACACCCGGCACGCTCATGGCTGCTCGTTCTACTGGCTCAGTTACAAACCCCTGAACGACATTTGCGGCCAGACCTGTGTAGCGAGTTGTGATTTCGATGGCAGAGCTTTCTATAACTGGAAACTGCACAACAGGCAGACGCAGCGCTGATACCAATCCCAGCAAGACAAACAAGAGTGAAATTACGATCGCTAGGACGGGCTTTTTAACAAAGATATCCATAGGTCCCTCCTAGTGTTTTCCAGCAGAGCTTGCAGAGGAGATCTGCTGTTGTGTCTGTGGTGTAATCAGCTCAACAAGCATGCCGGGAGATAACTTAAACCCACCATCAGTCGCGATAAGATCCCCCTGAGAAATGCCTTGGCCGATCAGAACGGTCTCACCTAGGTATTGAAGATCAGCAATGTCCTTACGTGTTGCCCGATAAGCTGACTGTTCATCCTGCGCAAGCGCATAGACAAACTGACCGTAGCTGTCAGACTGAATGGAAGAACTGGGGACTTCGCTATAGTTCTTTGCAGGGGCTGCAGGTATGTGTACTTCCACAAAAGCACCATGGATCAGCTGCAGATCTGCTGCAGAAACAGTGGCTCGATGAACACGCGTTCTGGTGCTTGTAGATATTGCAGCATCACGATGAATAACAGTAGCAGTGACCGGCTTAGCGTCTGCTCCAATCGCCGTAACTTCATCACCGATGGCTATTTCCATTTGGTGTTGAGGCAATTTGAAGTCTATCCAGATGTCGTCAGTATCGCCTACCACTTGAGTTATCAGCTCATTGACACCTAAGAACTCCCCAACAGATAAGACAGTTGTGTTTGTCTTTCCTGCAAAAGGCGCTCTGATAGTCTTTTTCTGGATCCGGCTTTTAATCTGACCTACTTTGGCTTTTGACGTATCCAGCAAGGCACGTGCATTATCAAGCGCGCTTTGGCTCCCACTTCCAGTAGAACGAAGCTTCTGAGCTCTTTCAAACTTGATCGCGGCAAGTTCTACATCTGCTTCTGCTGCAGCCAATTCCGCTGTTTCTTCCGAAACATCCATCTGCACGAGGAGTTGATGTTTCCCAACCCAGTCTCCGGGTTTGAACCCTAGGTTTACAACTCGGCCAGAGATTTCGGTACGTAGCTCAACTTGCTTGGGCGCTACAACTTCACCAATGACCTGCGTTTGAGGTGCATACAATGTACTTTGCGGATAGACTGCCTTTGTTGCCTCAGAATGCTCCGGAATTAGCGCAGCTTGAGCGATAGCCTCAGTGATTTGAGTAAACTTAATGTAGCCAAGTCCACCGACGAGACCGGTGATAGCCAGTAAAGCGAAAAACCAGCGTGCAACTGTCATCTTTCTCTCTCTTAACATTGCCGAGGAATTGAGCGAAATAAAATACATATGTATTTATTATTTCGGCGCAAATCGCGTGCTTTGTTGTCTTGTAAAGCTACGAATGAGTTGCGCGCCTGATGACATATAGCTCACTCAGGTCTCAAGAATTACGCCACCTCCTACGTTGGGGAAGGAGGTGGCGCCTTACTTTTGGATTAGGTTTGCGGATTTACCGTCATCCAAGAAAGCTGCTGTTAGTCCCTCGCGATTGGAGACGCTCCGGAGCTGAAGTGAGCTAGCTAACACAGATCTTTATAAATACTATTGTATTTATTGCAAGATTTTTTTGCTAGTTGGATTTCAAGGGCAGCTTAAATGATAAGGAAACTCACTATTGAGGCATTGTTCTTTTCAATGTCTTCAGGAGTTACTCTGAGGTCCGCTTGTGACCACAGACGCGCTTACGCTTGCCAAGCAGCAATACCAACATGGCTTCATCTCAACACGGCGAGCCAAAACGGGGGCTCCGGTCTTTGGCCTGTCATTGCACCTTTGAAAGCAGCTCTTGATGATGCGCCTACCCACTCGGCCCTAACGCTTTGCGCAAACTCCAGAGGGCAACCATGGACTGTTCCGAGGTTCAGAGCATCATGGAGAAAGTTACACATCCAATTAGAGGATAGGAACCTGATTGAGCCGGGCCTTACGCTTTATAAGTCTGCGGCATACAGTGGCGACTATTTTGCGGGAGATTGGGCTGAATGACAGAGACCTTGCCGCTGCACTGGGACATGAGACAGAAGCCATGGCACGGCTTTATGCAAAAGGAGCTGATTTGCGCAAAAGCATGTCGGATATTGCTGTCCGATTTGAGAAGGAAATCACTTTGCGCGGGGAAGAGTTCAGCAAGCGGTTGGGAAGGACACAGAGATGCTCAGGCTAATTTTTGAAAGAAGCGAGGCCACGCCCGTGTAAACAAGACGAGCGTGGCCTTTGCTCATTTAGACAAACTGGAAGTCATCTGTATGCAGTTCTGACATTGACACGTTATTCAAAGTGACCGAATTATGATCATCTACTGTAATCACGACACTACTTCCCTCATCACTTGCCGCAGCAATTACAGCATCGAAATCTGCGAAGGTATCACTGTCAAACCGGATAGTATCGTCTGAACCTGCTCCAGCTTCAAAGTCCGTTATAGTGTCATTACCGAACGTGGAGTTCCTAAACACAAAAATATCCGAACCACTACTACCAGTTAAGACATCACTTCCTGTCAAACCATCCAGTATATCATTCTGACTCTCGCCAACCAAAGTGTCACTATTTGATGTTCCTAGATCATCCTTACCATTGATTGTGACAGTGACCTGCTGGGTTGTGAGTGCGCCGTTGCCATTGTCCAGCTCAACCGTATAAGTCAGCGTCAGCGTCTCATCTGTATCAAGATAGTCAAACACCGTGGATGCTGCTGTGAAGTCAAGATGCACCGAGCCCTGCTCAGCACCTGGGTTCTTCGAGATATCATCAACACTCAACAAAGCCAGAAGGGCATCCGTGGTCAACTCTCCAACCGGACCGGAACTGGAAACCCCTGTCACACTCGCCTGGTAGGTATGGACTGCCACCCCTTCGTCGGCAAACACGATCTCAATATCACCTGACAATGGGGTCAAATCGGTGCTCTCATCAAGAACGAGAGCCTCGTTGATCACCCCATAAGCACCCGAAGCATCTGGCTGGAAGACATAAGACGCACCCTGGCTCTTATCATTATGAGCTCCAACAGTAATGACACCGGCATCATTGATCGCAACTGAGTAACCAAAGTAGGCAGAAGCGACGCCATCTGGAGCGGTCAGCTTATATTCCGTATACCCGCCGTTTCCGTCAGGAACATAGACATAGGCACTACCAGAACCATTGCCGTGATCATCATCATTGTGAGCACCAACAACAATGACACCGGATTGGTTGCTGGCAACAGAATAACCAAAGTTATCACTTAGAGCGCCATCTGACGCGGTCAGTTTGACTTCACTGTAACCGCCCTCACCATCGGGACGATAAACATAAACTGAGCCTGAACTCTCCCCCTTATCATCATCTCCATGAGCGCCAACAACAATGGCACCACTGTCATTAACAGCTACAGAGTAACCAAAGACATCTCCTTCGGCGCCATCGGAGGCAACCAGCTTAACTTCAGAATATCCGCCCTCACCATCGGGACGATAAACATAAACTGAGCCTGAGTTCTTCCCCTTATCATCATTGCTATAAGCACCAACAGCAACAATGCCGGCATCATTGATGGATAGCGAATGACCAAAATAGTCACTCTTAGCACCATCAGAAGCAACCAGCTTAACTTCAGAATATCCGCCATAACTATCTGGCGTATAAACATAAACTGAACCGGCATCGACTACGGAAGTACTATGATCATCATAGCGGGCGCCAACAACAACAACACCGCTGTCGTTAAGGGCCAGCTGATATCCAAAACGATCTCCCTCAGCACCATCTGAAGCCGTAATCTTGAACTCACTATATCCACCGGACCCATCTGGACGGTAAACATAAACGGAACCAGACTGATTGCCCTTGTCGTCGTCACCATAAGCACTAACGGCAACAATACCGGCATCATTGATCGCCGCAGAATGACCAAAATAACCGTTCTTAATACCGTCAGAAGCGGTCAACTGGACCTGCTGAACACCGCCTTGTCCATCGGAAGCATAAACATAGACTGAGCCAGAATTGGACATATCTTTGTTTTGATCATCATAGCGAGCACCGACAACAACACTGCCAGCCGAGTTCACCGACACTGAAGCTCCAAAGCTATCTCCACTTGCTCCATCAGATGCAACAAGCTTGGAAACAGAC
>NZ_DS996809.1:225613-509312 GCF_000156235.1 Pseudovibrio sp. JE062 | reverse complement strand
GATAGCCCTAAGACTGCTCGGCTGCTGAATTAAGGCATTTGATAGAGCCCCAAAGCGTTTCCGAATGGGTCGGCAAACTCGGAATATGTTACGACCTCAGGTATCTCCACGGCCTCTCCCGTGTCGATTTTCAGTGCTGTGCGTGCGTTTTGGCTCGCTGCCATATCCTCCACCATAAAACGGACAATAGCGCCGCTTGGCTGAGTGTCATCGACCTCAAAGACTTGGAACCAAACCCCCGGCGCTACCTTGAACTCCACAATTCCGGGAACAGGTCTGAGCACCTCTGTGTCAGGGCCAAGAAACTTTGCGTACCACGCTTCTGCTTCCGCCAGCGAAGGCACCGGCACCCCAACAGTCACCTCTTGAAACGGCTCTGCCGAAACAGCGCCTGCAAACGCAAAAGAAGCAACAAAACCCAGAGCAAACCGACGCACAATAGCGCCTTTACCCTGCAATGAATTAAACAACATAACGACTCTCCATAACATAAATATAGCTACTATACTTTATGTGCATAAAGCCACATGTCAACATCTCCTCTTTTGACCTCGAAGTTTTGAGAGTGTCATTGGAACTGAAACGCACTCCTTGAGCCGAAAGAGGTAACGTAGTCCTTTGAGATATCGAGATGGCTGGAAGGTGTAATCCCGCGCAAACGCGATGGATCAACAGGCACTAACCTTTCCGTGGCTTATGCATTGGCCAGGGAGAGGATGGAGCATGATCAGGATGGCACTACCGTAATCCCTACATGCACAAACTCATCGAATTCACCAAAATTGGCAGCATCAAGTGGGGAAGCAAAATTTCATTCACAGCTGTCGACAGATAGGTTTGATCTGCTCAGGCAAGCTAGTGCCAATGCTTGCTTGGATACAGGCCGGAAAGGATAGCTTGAGCTTCATTACGGCCATCTGTTGGAACACAGTGCTTTCTAAGTGGCTGTGTTGTACAACGCAACTTAATCTACATCTGTCCCTAATGCTGCTTCAGCTATAATCCATTGGCAAAACTGCTCAACTTCAGGTCTGCGTCGGGCTTTGGGTAGTGTAACGATATGGTAGTGTAGATCTGAGGTAACGGTCTCAATGAAGCAGCGCTTGAGTTGTCCGGAGGAAAGCGCATCCGCTACCAGCGACGAGCGAACAAGCGCAAAACCTTCGCTTCGCTGGCAGGCAGCTAACATATCAGGAAATGCATCAAATACCGGACCATATTCAATTTTGCGGCAAATCCCTTCCTCAGCGAGTGAGACACCGTATATTTGCTGAAACCAGCGCTCCCAATCGAGAACTGTGTGCCGAGCTCCAGCATACTGAAGCAATGGTGCGGCGGACATTGCATTCTGATTAGGCAAATCTTGAGCCAGTACTGGTGAACAGACAGCAAACTCTTCTTCGACACCGAGTTTAGTCGCGGATAAAGTTTTATCACCTGCTCCAAGCCATACCGCGGCATCGACTTTCCCCGAATTGAGGTCAGCCCGTCGATACTCAAGGATCATGTTCAAGCTGATCGACGGAAACAAATTGAAGAATCTTTCAAGTCGAGGTGCCAACCATTGCGTGCCAAATTCGGGTGCGACTGAAATCACGATACTCTGTGTTTTATCGGAGTTCTGTGCCTCTTTGAATGCATCCCAAATATCGCCCAATCCGGTTTCTACCTTAGGAAGAAGTTTTTGTCCGAGGGCAGTAAGCTGTACGTTTGGCCGATTGCGAACAAAGACCGGGGCGCCAATATGGGTTTCCAACTGTGATATCTGATGACTAACGGCTGTTTGAGTAAGCCCCAAAGCTTCGGCCGCGCGGGTGAAGTTTCCAAGCTGGGCGACTGCTAGAAAAGCACGAAGGCATTGGAGAGGAGGTACCGCATTAGCTGGAATTATCATGAAAATCCTTCATAGTACTTTTAAATATGTTTCATTTCCATGATCGCTGTTTACATGGGCATATGACGACATGTTCATTCTTCAGTCAATCTACCGCATCATGAGAAAATTTGCTGTTGGTCAGTTGCGAGAGCCTGTCCAGCCGTTACCTCCTGAACGCAACGACCTTCGTCGCGACATTGGGCTTCCAGAAAACTGCAATGAAACAACGCATTGGTGGGAGCTTTAATGCAACATGCTGACACCAAATCTACCCATCTCTGCAATGCAAGAATGGTTGAGTTGGGTTTCTGGCACCAAATCGTTATGGGATACTGGTGCACTCTACGAGAATATAGCAGATCAGGCACTTATTGCGCGTGCTGTTGGCGTGCTGGATTGGTCTCTGGTGAGGGACAGCAGTACGTGCGCACTTATCCGTGGGAAGTAAGAGGCAGTTCAATCCTACGGAATATTTCGGTGCTGGAATGACTTTAGGAAAGTAAAGGTTTCAGTCTTTCTAGTCTTTACATATCCAGGGTCGTTCTACAGACCCTGGAATAGACTGAAGTTTCTGACGTGAAGTCTCGACTATTGGGCAGCTTTGGAGGTCAGCTTCGCCAAAACACCGCGCATTTTCTTGATTACTGGGGATTTATCGACATCATCCAGATCCTTCATTGTTTCTTTCGGATCCTCATAAGCCAACCAGACTTGACCTTCGGAATCCTCATAGACCTGCACTTTGAGTGGTAGGAATAGACCTGCCCGCGGATCGATTTCCATCGCAGGTGTGCCAAGAGCCGGATTACCGAAAATCAGCAACTGGTTCGCTGGAATGGACATGCCAACTTTTTTGGCTCCCGCTGCATGGTCAACACGAGCAAATATGGTTGCCCCTGCCTTTTGAGCAGTAGCCTCCAGTGCATCCATAGTCTCTTGCACTGCCTTATTGGTGTTGACCTTGATAATATCTTGAGCCATGGCGGGATACAAACTTCCAAGTATTAGAGCTGAAGCCAGAAACAAACTACGCAAAGCATCATCCTTCTTGTGAAACTTATTCGACTTGGGGGACATAAAGTTAAATGCAACAGAAGCCCAACATAAACTCCAAGCTGAAGAAATGGAGACTTTCCCTTACTGGAGCGTATTTATTTAACTACGGAAATATTCTGACTACATATAAATTATTTTCACATGATCGTGCTTCTCTCAAAGCAACACAATCACCCCCGCCGACGAGATTTCGACAGTGTCACCGGAATAGCCTTGCTTGTGGGTGTGTTGGATTGGTTGCCCGTGGAGTACACCGGAACGAGTACGTTCACCTCTGGGAAATAGGAGGCGATGCAGCCCTCAGGGATGTCGTAGGGCACCACCTGAAAATCCAGCGCGCGCCGGTTGCGGCCATCCTCACTAACAGTGCCAATATCAACCTTTTCACCTCTGGAAACACCAGCACGGCGCATGTCGATCGGGTTCATGAACACCACTTTACGTCCACCTGAAATGCCCCGATAGCGGTCATTCAGCGAGTAAATGGTGGTGTTGAACTGGTCGTTGGAGCGCATGCTCTGCAATGTGAAGGTGAGCTTCGGCGCCTTGGAGGTCAGCTGGGCAGCGGTTGCCAATGGTAGGGAGTAACCAGAAAACTCAGCCTTACCGGATTTGGTCGCCCACCGGCGGTCTGCAATCGGGTTGGCCAGATAAAACCCACCCGGTGTCCGCACCTGACTGTTGAAACCGGCAAACTCCGGCAGCAATTCCTCAATCTTCTCGCGAATGCGATCATAGTTCTCAATGAGATGCGTCCAGTTCACCACCTTGTTGCCAATGGTTGCTCTGGCAAGCCCGGCAATGATGGCAGGCTCGGACATCAGGAGATCAGAGGCTGGGGGATTAACCCCGGCGGAGCTATGGATCTTGGAGAGCGAGTCTTCCACGGTCACAATCTGATCGCCAGATCGCTGCTCATCATACTCTGTGCGCCCAAGGCTCGGCAGAATGTAGGAGAGGGAGCCAGTCATCAGGTGGCTCCGGTTCAGCTTGGTCGCAATGTTAATGGTCAGGCGACACTTACGAATGGCTTCTTCCGTCAGGCCTGTATCCGGTGCAGAGCGGGTGAAGTTGCCGCCAAGGCTCATGAACACCCGCAGCTTGCCCTCATTCATCATTTTGATGGCTTCAACCGAATCCACACCCGCGTGCATTTCCGGTTCAAACTCAAACACATCCTGCAGCGCCAGCAAAAACTCCTCGGATGGATCAGAGGTAATGCCCATCCGCCGGATGCCTTGCGTGTTCGCATGCCCCGGCATCGGACAGGCGCCTGCGCCCGGCTTGCCAACATTGCCGCGAATGAACAACAGGTTCATGATCTCGCGAATGGTCGCCACAGAGTGCTTGTGCTGGCTGATGCCAGTGCCCCACGTAATAATTGGACGATCCGCCTGCACATAGAGCAGGGCAGCCTTCTCGATTTCATCACGTGTCAGACCAGACTGATCCTCAATCTCTTTCCACGGGGTCAGCTCCAGCGCCTTCTCATAACTCTCAAACCCGCCGCAGTTCTCTTCAATAAACACACGGTCGATGATGCTATGGGTGAGAATGCGTTCGTTGTCCCACGCCAGAATGGCTTTCACCATACCGCGCACAGCAGCCATATCACCGCCCAGCTTGGGCGTGAAGAAGTGGCTGGCGACGGGGCGAGAGCCAAAGCGCACCATCTCCAGCTGGTTCTTCGGATCTGCATACCGCTCCAGCCCACGCTCGCGCAGCGGATTGAAGGACACAACCTGCGCACCACGCTTGGTTGCGTCACGAAGAACAGGCAGCATCCGTGGATCCGTCGCGCCCGGGTTATGGCCAAACACAAAGATCGCATCCGCCTTGGCAAAGTCTTCCAGCCGAACCGTCGCCAACCCGCACCCAATCGCTTCCTCCAGCGCAATACCACTGGCCTCGTGGCACATGTTGGAGCTGGAAGGGAAGTTGCTGGTGCCGTAAATGCGGCCAAACAACTGGTAGAGGAAGGCAGCTTCATTGCTGGCATGCCCGGAGGTGTAAAACACGACCTCCTTGCGATCTTTAATCGCCCGCAGCTCCGCGCCAATCTCCTTGAAAGCCTCAGCCCAGGTGATCTCGTTATAGCGGTCCGTAATCCTGTTGTAGCGCAAAGGGCAGGTCAGTCGCCCCTGGTCCTCAAGGTCGAAGTCAGAAAACGTCTGTAACTCAGAGACGGTGTACTCCTGAAAGAACGACTCAGTGATCCGCTTCTCGGTCATTTCCGCGGCCACAGCCTTCACACCGTTCTCACAAAATTCGATGGAAGTTGTTTTTTCCGGGTCCACCCACGCCACACCGGGGCCAATAAATCCGTCAGGCTGGTTGGTTTTTAAGACTGTTTTGATTCCTGAAGTGAGCGACGTGTTTTGCAGCAGAGCCTGACCACAGCTCCACACGGCACCCCAGCCACCAGCGGGAGCTGTTGATTTCTTTGCAATAATATTGTCGGACACGCCGGACTCCTCAGGCTCTTAAATCGCCCACGAACTTGATGAGTCGCTAGCTGTAGCGTGTGAAGCTGTATCCACGGTTGCAACTAAACAGATTTAAACAATTCTCTCGCGCCAGCTTGACAGCCAGATCGCTGGGCGTTGCCATAACAGCAAGCGTGCCCACACGGGCGCTGACAGCCTTCTGCACCAGATCAGAGCTGCACCGGCTCGTGGTGATGACAAGATCAACCGGCTCACCACTGCGCGCACCGGCCCCAAGCGCCTTGTCCATGGCGTTGTGACGGCCAATGTCCTCACGTACAGCCAGAATGTCCTCACCACAGCACACGGCAGCTGCATGCAAGCCACCACCGTAAATGTCGTTGAGTGTCTGCTTGGACTGCATCGCTTCAAACATGGCGCTGATGCTCTCCGTTTTGGGAGCAGGCTGCGGGGAAAGGGGAGTAAGCGCACGCAACGCCGCGCGAATGCTATCAAGACCACACAGCCCACACCCGGATGTCCCGGTCAGCAGGCGTTTGCGTTTCACAGCGGTGAAGAACTGCTCGTCTTCAATCTCCAGATTGACGCTGATGCCTTCCTCGCCATGTTCATGCAAGGCAATGGACTGCACATCCTTGATACCGGAGACGATGGACTCACTGATCGCAAATCCTACGGCAAAATCTTCAAGGTCTCTGGGCGTGGCCATGAACACAGCAAAGCCCTCTCCGTTCAGCGTGACCGCGACCGGAACTTCAGGAGGTAGCTTTCTGCCGTCATTGATAGGTGTTTGCCACTCAGGGTCTACAATAGACAACCCAGACTCCACTTCTTTCTATTCTTCTTATCAGGAGATTAGGTAGTTCTCGATCTTCTGGTCAAGCTCAACCTTCACACTATTCCTTAACCCAGAGCTATCTTCCAGAATTTCCCGCGCCTTCAGGAAATCAAGTACCTGATATTGCTTGATATTCGGGAAGATGGAAAGGTCCGGTGCCCGTATTCTCAATTTTTCCTGAGAAATGGTCTGCATCAGGATCTGGGTGGCTCCGAACACACTTTCGGTCGCGCTGGGCACAGCGCGCTTCTCATCCTTCTTCGGCGTACCAACCACATCCACGGCTATCACGATGTCACAATCGCTGGGCAGCACATCAAAGGGCAGGGGGTTCACCACCCCGCCATCAATCAGCACAGTGTTGTTCAGGTGCACAGGCTTGAAGACAAACGGAATGGCGATACTCGCAGAAACCGCGTCCACCAGATTTCCTTCCGCAAAGCGCACTTCCTCTGCCTTGTAGTAGTCCGCTGCAATGGCCTGAAACGGGATGGAAAGCTCAGAAAAGTCCTGCTTCAGCACATCACCGACAAAGACTTCCAGAACACGCTTGGAATCGAACTGGCCAAAACTGGACTTGCCGCCAATCAGGTCGGCAAAGCGTTTGGGCATGCTCACTTCCACCAGCTTACCCAGCACCTTCTTCCACTCGCCAAGCGTCTCCAGTGTGTACTCCTCAAGCTGGTCACCGCTCATCCCACCAGCATATCCAGCGCCAATCAAAGCACCGATAGAAGTGCCCGTAATGGCATGAGGGGTGAGGCCCATATCATCAAGAGCTTGCAAAACAGGAATATGGGAGAGACCGCGGGCGCCTCCGCCACCAAGGGCAACGCCGATCTTGGGAGTACTCATTGAAAGCCTGTTCCTTTAATATCTATAATAAAAATATAGGTGTTCCCCTCAGCTTTCCAATTGAAAACCGAGAAGAATACAGTGATAATCACCGCGACGAACATAGATAAACAATAGATGGGCGTTGGGGCAAACATATCATTTTATTTGGCGGCAGTTGAGCAAGGCTCGGCTGGCTGATGTGTAGCGGGGCTCCAATCTTGCGGTGTTACGATGAACTATTCCATGGGCTATCCGGCGGGCTTTGACCGAAATCTCCTGCAGTTTTCTCAAGAGCTATGGAACTGTTCATCCCTACAAGCACGCTGGGAAGAACTCACTCGATTTGCAGAAAAGCTCGGTTTTGAAAAAGGCGCCTACATCATCGTGCCCAAGATTGAGGGCCGTGTAGAGGATCGCCAGCCAATCTGCTTGTCCAACCATTCGCAGGACTGGGTCGAGCACTACAACTCCCATCACTACTACTTCAAAGACCCGGGTATGGACCACCTGCTCAGCGGCAGGAAGGTTGATCAGCTCTGGACGGATTACACTGTGCGTCCCACCAGCAAGGTGGACAGCGACTTCTTCAATGATGTCCGCTCCGCTGGTCTGAAGTTCGGTGTCACGATCCCTCTGGAGTGTTCCAACAAGCATTTGGTCGGTGGGGCCAGCTTTGCCTCATGCGAACGAACCCAGCTGGGCTTCGATGCGCAGATGACCTCCAACTACCCGGTTCTGAAGGGTGCAGTGCACCTTTTCCATACCTATGCGCAAGAACCCGAAACCCTAAGCGAGTTTTTTGGTTTCACGCCGCGGGAGCATGAATGCCTGCTTTGGTTGACGGCGGGGAGGGCAAATAAAGAAATCGCCCATATCCTGAATCTCTCTGAGAAAACTGTAGAACACCACATAAAACGGGCCTGCAAAAAGCTTAGAGTGACCAACCGTACGCACGCTGTGGCCCGTGCAATGACCTTTCAGTTGCTTTCACCTTAGGCACTTGCAACTTTAAGGCATCAGGGAAAATCCCCCATTGTTATGAGTTGTGCATTTATGCATACTCACATTTGCTAGAGGTTGCACTTTAGCTCCTGCATGGCACTTTTTCGCCTCGTGCAGTTGTTTGTGGTAGTTTATCAATTTGATCTGTTGGTCTGGGCACAGGCTGTCGTGGCCCGGCCGAATAGTGTAGATAAATACAACTCCTCCGAAGCCAGCTTCGGAGGATTTTTTTTGCCCACCCCCAAGCCACAAACAAAAAGAGCGGCCCTGCAGCCGCTCCCTTCAAAACTCAAAGATCAAAGCTGAACCGGATCAGCTCTGCTGCTCACGCTCAACAGCGCGCCAGCCGATGTCTTTGCGGTAGAACCCTTCCGGCCAGTCGATTTTTTCAATCGCAGCATAAGCTTTCGCCCGTGCTTGAGAAACAGTCGCCGCCCGTGCGGTGATGTTCAGAACACGGCCACCATTGGACAGCAGTTTCTCATCAGCAACCACGGTGCCTGCGTGGAAGATCTCTACGTCCGGATCAGCCGCAGCTTCCACCAGACCTTTGATCTCAGTCAGCTTCTCATAGGAACCCGGATAGCCCTTAGAAGCCATCACAACTGTGACGGCAGGATCACTATGCCATTCCGCATCGACTAGATCCAAAGTACCTTCCGCGCAACCAAGCAGAATTGGCAGCAGGTCGGTCTTCAGGCGCATCATCAGCACCTGACACTCAGGGTCACCAAAGCGAACGTTGTATTCAATCAGCTTCGGACCGTCCTTGGTGATCATCAGACCAGCATAAAGCACGCCTTTGAACGGGCAGCCCTGCGCCTTCATATCAGCGATGGTTGGATGGATGATTTCTTTCATCACCCGGTCCATCATCTCTTCGGTCATCACAGGGGCAGGGGAGTAAGCACCCATACCGCCGGTGTTCGGGCCTTCATCACCATCAAACGCACGTTTATGATCTTGTGCAGTGGCCAGTGGCAGCGCATTTACACCGTCAGACAGAACGAAGAAACTGGCTTCTTCACCCTCAAGAAACTCTTCTACAACAACCTCGGCACCTGCATCGCCAAATGCACCATCAAAGCAGCTGTCGACTGCGTCCAGCGCTTCCTGCTCGTTCATGGCGATGATCACGCCCTTACCAGCCGCAAGGCCATCTGCCTTCACAACAATCGGAGCGCCTTGCTCACGAATGTAGGTCTTGGCAGCATCTGCGTTGTCAAAGCGGCCATAAGCAGCGGTTGGCACATTCGCGCGGGCACACATGTCTTTGGTGAAGCCCTTGGAGCCTTCCAGCTGCGCAGCCGCAGAAGAGGGACCAAACACGCGCAGACCAGCATGTGTCAGGCTGTCGGAAAGGCCGTCAACCAATGGTGCTTCCGGACCAATCACAACGAAGTTGATGTCGTGCAAACGGCAGAACTCGATGACACTACGGTGATCAGTCAGGTCCAGTGCAATACATTTGGCAAACTGTTCAATGCCTGCGTTGCCCGGAGCAACAAACAGTTCATTGAGCACAGGAGATTTTGCCAAAGACCATGCCAGCGCATGTTCACGCCCGCCAGAACCGATCAGCAGAATATTCATGAGAGGTAGACCCTGAAATTAAGAAGGGAACAGGTTCCCGAGTTGTGCGTCTAGATTGTGATGCAGCGTGTAGCATGAGTAACGCTGTCAGTAAACGAACAACAGCTCCGGAGAGACCCAAAAATGCCTCGTCCATCAGTCGAATTGCTGCTGGTTACACCGCTGTTTATGAATGAGTTCTTCGAGCTGCTGGCAAAATGGGGAGAGCAGGACACGCTCTCAGAGCCAGTTCTCTCGCTGGAAGAAACCGCCCGCCGACTGCTGGTAGACCCAAGTGTAGGGCAGGCCTGGTTGATCAGAAGCACAGGAAAAAGCCTCGGATTTGTGCTCGTCAGCTATCGCTATAGCGTGCGGGCAGGTGGCAAGGTCGGGTTCATTGAGCAGATTGCTCTGGCCCCGATTGAAGGAATAGAGCGGCTGTTGCCCTCCATATTGCATGAGCTGGAAGATGATCTGGCGCAAAAGTCTGTCGTTAAAATGGAGGTTTCGCTCAAGAAGCCTCAGGGAAAGACCAGAAAACGGTTCTTCGAAGAATTTGGCTTCTTGACGCAAAGTGTCGATCTGTTGGAAAAGACCATTCACTACGAAGAGGAATTCCCTCTTAGCTTTTAAAGCGAATATGGAGTGTGCCGCGTCATCCTGATGAGATGCGGAGAAACTCCGGTCATGACGGTGAGGTGGCAATGTTCAATACCAAAGACACTGGGCCTGTTGCTGATGCGGTAAAGCGTCATTGGGTTGATACACGTCTGCCTGCGGGCCTTCGCCCGTTTGCCCGCCTTGCAAGATGGGAACGCCCGATCGGCTGGTACCTGCTCATGTGGCCATGCTTGTGGTCACTTGCATTGGCTTCTAATGCAGCGGGTGCGCCGATTCCAAACATCTGGTATGCCATTTTGATGTTCATTGGCGCAGTGGCAATGCGCGGCGCAGGCTGCACCTATAATGACATTGTCGACAAGGACATTGATGACAAGGTTGAGCGCACGCGCTCCCGGCCCATCCCATCCGGTCAGGTCACCAGCAAGCAAGCCAAGATCTTCATGATCCTGCAGGCTCTGGCTGGGCTCATTGTTCTTCTGCAGTTCAACACCTTCACCATCATTCTGGGCATGTCGTCCCTTGCCATTGTGGCGGCATACCCTTTCATGAAGCGCATCACCGACTGGCCGCAGTTCGTGCTGGGCCTTGCATTTTCATGGGGTGCTCTGATGGGCTGGGCAGCGGTCTTCGGCAGCTTGTCGCTGGCACCTGTGCTGCTCTATTGCGGTGGTATTGTTTGGACCATCGGCTACGACACCATCTACGCACATCAGGACAAAGAAGACGACGCTCTGGTCGGAGTGCGTTCAACGGCACGTCTGTTTGGTGAGAAAACCCGTCAGGCTCTGGTCATTCTCTACGGAGCCACTGTGGTTCTGTTTGCAGGCGCATTCGTTCTCGCTGGCAGCGGTCCGCTAGCGTTTGCAGGGCTGGCTATTGGAGCCTTCCACCTGTTCAACCAGATCCGTGTGCTGGACATCGATGACGGGGATCAGTGTCTGGAGCTCTTCAAGTCCAACTCCACCTTCGGTCTGATCCTGTTTATTGGATTGGTGCTGGACGGTCTGGCTGCCTATTATCTCTAAGAGTTCCGGCGACGCAGGGATGTGAAGCGGCGAGAGCTGGCAAAAACCTTCTGCAGCTTCGTCGGCTTACCTGTCTCACGTCCCACAAGAAACCGCGGGCGACGTCCGGTGAGCGCACGCAATTTTCTGCGTGGCAGCGGCTCCCCTTTAGAACAGGTGTTCAGGCCAAGACGCGCAAGCTTGGATGTGCCATCACTGTCGATGGTCAACAACGGCAGCGCCAAAGCATCCGACCACGCTTCCCAGTAATCCGCCGTCAATTCCATATCAGTACCGGTAAGAAGGGGAATGCTCAGAGCATGATCTCGGTGCAGCAGAACCACCTGATACTCAAGCTCATCAGTGATCTCGTTGACAGTAACCTTAGCCGCGATACCTGAGTACGAACCAAGCGGGACCGACAGAGTAAGAGGCAAGCCCCCCATCTCCCGGCGGATCAGCACCTTGTCCGGATCAATGCGAATATCGGATCTGTTAACACCCGGTGTTTCAAGAAGATCATCCGGCAGGTCCGCTTGCATACGATACGGCAGCGAGACACGCACACGATTAATGTGGTTGTCATTGCTCGCAAGGCCCAAAAACTGCGATTTGTAGTTGATCACGGAACTGCCCCTCCCTCCACAGGTGTGGAGGTTTCAATTCATCTTCTTTTCAAACTAGAGGAAAATTACAGGGTAGAATCTGCGTAACTCCTTAACTCGAATGGTTAAAAAACTCTGATTTTAAAGAGGCTTAGCGAACCTCTTCCGAACTTGATAAAATTCTAACTATCTTTAGGTGGGGTCATCGGTAGGGCAGCGAACTGCAAGCAGAACCCCGCAATTTCTGCGTACAGCCCCGCGATTCTTGGCAGGTGTGCTTGCTCTTATGTCAGGCACGCCCTAAACACGAAGAGCAAGACAACAGGAGGTCCGCGCGAATGTCTGACGCAATTGCCAATTCAAAGCTTGAAGAACAGGCAGTCAGCTTGGTGGAAGCTGCAAAAGCAGCTGGAGCCGATGCAGCAGACGCAATCGCAGTTACGGGCATGTCACTGTCTGTCTCCGTGCGCGAAGGTAAGGTTGAAAACACCGACCGCGCCGAAGGCAACGACGTGACACTCCGTGTCTTTGTTGGCAAACAAGTCGCCAGCATCTCTTCCAACGCCAGTGATGACCCAGCCGAACTCGCTGCCCGCGCAGTGGAAATGGCAAAAGTCACTCCGGAAGACCCATATGCTGGCCTTGCTGAACCTGAGCGCCTCCTGAAAGAAATCCCGCAGCTGGACCTGATCGACCCACGCGAAGTGAGCCCGGATGAGCTGACCAAAACTGCTCTGGATGCGGAAGCCGCAGCACTCGCTGTAGAGGGCGTGTCCAAATCCGGCGGTGCTGGAGCAAGCTGGGGCCTCTCCGGCATCGTGCTTGCCACAAGCCACGGTTTTGTCGGTGCATACCAACGCTCCCGATCCGGTTTCTCCATGACCGCTATCGCGGGTGAGGGTACTGGCATGGAGCGCGACTACGAGTTCGATTCCCGCACGTATTGGGATGATCTGATGTCTGCGGAAGAAGTTGGCCGCATCGCAGGCGAGCGGACAGTTCGTCGCCTCAATCCACGCCAGCTGGAAACCCGCAAGGCACCCGTGGTTTACGAACCACGTACTGCACGCTCCCTTCTTGGTCACTTCGCAGGTGCAATCAACGGTGCATCCATCGCCCGCGGCACCAGCTTCCTGAAAGACAAGATGGGCCAGCAGGTGTTCGGCAAAGGCATCACCATCTCCGATGATCCTTTCAAAGCACGTGGTGGCGGAACGGCCCCGTTTGATGCAGAAGGCACCGGAGCTGAGTACCTCAACATGATTGAGGATGGTATTCTCGGTCATTGGTTCCTGGATGGTTACGCCGCCCGTGAGCTTGGCCTGACCTCCAACGGTCGTGCCCGCCGCTCCGGCTCAAGCACATCTCCAAGTGCAACCAACCTGACACTACAGGCTGGCGAGAAAACACCGGATGAAATCTTAAGAGATATCGGCGAAGGTTTGCTGGTAACAGACTTGATCGGTCACGGTGCAAACGGTGTCACAGGTGACTATTCCCGCGGTGCCTCGGGTTACTGGGTCGAAAACGGCGAAATCGCCTACCCGGTGAGCGAGATCACCATCGCAGGAAACCTCAAGGACATGTTCCTGAACCTGACACCGGCATCTGATCTGGACGAGCGATATGCAGTGGCAACGCCAACAGTGGTTATCGAAGGACTGACGATTGCCGGAAGCTAATACATATAGCCTGCAGGAAGATCTGGAGCTGCTGGTCACAGCAGCTCTGCAGGGCGGCAAGATCGCCCTTTCTTATTTTGGAAACTCACCAAAAAACTGGACCAAAGAAGGCGACTCGCCGGTATCTGTCGCAGATATCGAAGTTGACCAGTTCTTGGCTTCCAAACTGCGCGAAGCACGCCCGAATTACGGCTGGCTTTCGGAAGAAACTGAAGACGATCTAGCCCGCAAGGATCACGAAACCATCTTTATCGTAGATCCGATTGACGGAACCCGCGCGTTCCTCAATGGTCGCGATGAATGGTGCCTGTCTCTGGCCGTGGTCAAAAATGGCCGCCCCACCGTCGGCGTCATCTATTGTCCGGTTCGCGATGAGCTTTACACCGCAGTCAGTGGTGGTGGCAGTTACCTCAATCAGGAAAAAATCAGTGTTTCCGCTCGCCCATCTGTCACCGGATCCTACATTGCTGGTCCGGTCAGCTTCCTCGAAAAGGAAGGCGTAAAAAGCGAGCAGATTCGTTTTAGCCCCTATTTGGGCTCACTTGCCTACCGTTTTGCACTGGTCGCCTGTGGGAAATTGGATGCCGGTTTGGCCCGCGCCAGAGCCCGTGATTGGGACCTTGCCGCAGCGGATTTAATCATAAGCGAGGCTGGTGGGCAGTTAGTAGACTTGTCTGGATCAACGCTCTACTACAATAAAACTAGAACAAATCACCCCGGACTAGTGGCATCTTCTGCCAAATTGTTTAAAAGGCTTCAGGGAATATCCGTAGAGGATTAATCCTTACGGTATTCGGTCGGACTGTTTGTGGAGAAGGTGAGCGAACACCATGAGTGCTCAAGAAGAAAACCAACAGCTACTTCACCTCGTGTTTGGTGGCGAATTAGAAGATATCAGCAATGTTCGCTTTAAGGATCTTAAGGATCTGGACATTGTAGGAATCTACCCGAACTACGCTGAAGCACACGCAGCGTGGAAAGCAAAGGCGCAAAGCACTGTAGATAACGCTCTGATGCGTTACTTCATTGTGCACATGCACCGTCTGCTTGATCCGGGCGCAGAAACCAAGTAAGTACTGCGCCTCCCGGGAATTCCGCCCGAAACCAAATGGGCCTGTGAAATGTTGAAAAAACTCGGCAAACACCCGCTTGTGATGAAGCTGGTGGGCAATGCCATGGCGTATTATCTGCTCTTCGTGCGCAAGAGCAGTAAGTTCACTCTCGATCCTCCGAACTTCTATGAGGATCACGAGGACACTGTTCCATACGTTGTGTCCATGTGGCACGGTCAGCATTTCATGATGCCCTTTGCGCGCCCAAAAGACTGGGACGTGCGGGTGATGATTTCCCGAAGTGCTGATGGCGAAATGCAGGCGATTTGCGCATCAAAACTGGGGCTCGGTCTCATCCGGGCCGCTGGTGCGCAACGCGCCAGCCAGATCAGCAAACGTGGCGGCATGCGTGGCTTTATCGAAGCTCTACGCGCGCTCAAAGAAGGTGGCAACGTCGCTATGACGGCGGACGTGCCAAAAGGCCCTTCTCGTAAAGCAGGTAAAGGCATCGTCCAGCTGGCCAAACATTCCGGTCGGCCACTCCTGCCAGTCGCAATTGCGACCAGCCGTCATTATGACCTTGATACTTGGGATAAGGCTTCCATCAATTTGCCGTTCAGCCATATTGCGTTATGCTTTGGTGAGCCTATTCCGGTTCCGGCTGATGCAAGCGATGAACAGCTTGAGGAAATTCGTCAGCTTCTGGAAACCAGAATGAACGAAACGACTGACAAAGCTTACGCAATCGCCAAATCAGGCAAAAAATAATTACTGGCAGAACTGGGTCCCATGAGTTCAGTGATCTTCAGAGTCTATCAAGGTCTCGGTCGTCTGGCCGCGCCTCTGCTCGTTGGCTTGTACAAGCTGCGCGCCCGACAGGGCAAAGAAGATCAGAACCGCAAAGGCGAACGCTTCGGCGTCGCTTCAAAGGATCGCCCAGTTGGCAATCTGATTTGGATCCACGCGGCCAGCGTTGGCGAAGCCAATGCCGTTTTGCCGCTGGCCAAGCAGGTGGTTGATGGCGGATCGCATGTCCTGCTCACCACTGCAACACTGACATCTGCGCAAGTGGTAGAGGCATCTGCACCAGAAGGTGTGATCCACCAGTTTGTCCCTTATGATACCCGCGGCAACATCAAACGGTTCCTGAACCACTGGGCTCCGTGTCTGGCCATCACTGTTGAATCCGAGATCTGGCCTGCGACCTTCCATGAGTTGGAAAAGCGCCAGATCCCGCTGATCATCGTCAACGGACGTATGTCAGAAGGTTCCTTTGCAAACTGGAACCGTGTTCCATCCTTCGCGCACTCTGTCTTTGGCACTGTAGACTGTGTGCTCGCGCAGTCTGATGATGATGGCGCCCGCTTTAAGCAGCTTGGTGCCATCCGTGTAAAGGCGACAGGCAACATCAAGTTTGATGGCAACATTCCAGAGTGTGACCCGGTCGAACTCGCTGACTTCAAAGATCAGCTCGAAGGTCGACCAAGATGGCTTGCAGCCAGCACACATCCTGAAGAAGAAGCCGAAATCGGTATGGCTCATCTGGAGTTGAAGCAGAAGTTCGATCGCCTGCTCACAATCATTGTTCCCCGCCATCCGGTCCGGGCTAAAGAAATCCGGGAAGAGCTGGAGCAAATGGGTCTCGTGTGCACGCAGCGCTCAAGAGGCGAGGCAATCACCAATGCAACAGACATCTATATCGCAGATACGCTTGGCGAGTTAGGTCTGTTCTACCGCGTAGCTCCAATCGTCTTCATGGGTGGCTCTTTCGCTCCAATCGGTGGACACAATTTGCTCGAACCAGCTCAGATCGGCTGTGCGATCCTCTCTGGTGTTCATACTCAGAATTTTGCATGGATCTATCGCCACTTCTCTAAAGAAGAGGGCGTGCTTCTGGTGCACAATGCAAGTGATTTGGCTGCACAGGTCGAAGATTTGCTCCATAAACCAGAAGAGGTTCAGCAGCGTGCTGAGAAGGCGAAAGCTCTCGTGGAGTCCGGACGCGGTGCGCTCGCTGCAACACAGCTTGAGCTGCAACAGTATCTTCCGGTGAAACCAACAGAAATAGGGGAGGCTTAAGCTATGAACGCTCCTGATTTCTGGTGGACGCCAAATGGAACGTGGCAAGCAAAGCTCTTGAGCCCATTGGGTGCACTCTATGGCTTCTTGGCAGCACGCCGCTTCAAGTACAATCCACGTTACAAAGCCAAGCAGCCAGTGATCTGCATCGGCAATTTTACAGCTGGTGGAACAGGAAAAACACCTTTTGCACTCGCATTGAATGCACTGCTGCGTGAAGCGGGCCATACCCCAGGTTTTCTCCTGCGTGGTTACGGCGGCACCAACAAAGGCCCGCTGCTTGTGGAGCCTTCCAGTTATGCGGCTGCTGAAGTTGGAGATGAAGCCCTCTTGTTAGCTCGTCGTGGCCCGACGGTAATCTCGGCAGATCGCGCTACAGGTGCGAAGCTTCTGGAACAGCAAGACATCTCTGTCATTATCATGGATGATGGCTTTCAGAACCCGTCTCTGCACAAAGACTTTTCCATCGTGCTGCTGGATGCCAAAACCGGTATCGGGAATGCGAGATGCATTCCAGCTGGCCCACTCAGAATGCCTTTTAAGAAGCAACTGGGACGCGTCAGCCTGCTGATGGTTGTGGGTGAGGGGGATAAGAGCACACCGCAACAGGAAGCCGCCCAGCAAGCCGGTATCGACCTGATGCGCGCTGCTATCCGTCCAGTCTCAGCAGATGCACTGGAAGGCGAGCGGGTACTGGCTTTTGCAGGTATTGGCCGGCCTGAAAAACTCTTTGCCAGCCTGAAGGAAGCGGGTGCTGAGGTCGTTGAGACCATGTCCTTCCCGGACCATCACTACTTTACAAAGGAAGACGCGCGCCTGATTTTGCGCGTGGCAGAAGCGCAGGATCTGCTGCCGATCACCACAACCAAGGACTATGTGCGTTTGGATGGCCGCGAAGAGCAGTCCATTGCGCGGCTTGCAAATGTTGCAAGTGTTTTGGAAGTGGAGATGAAGATTGAAGAACCAGACGCCCTGCTTGAGCGCCTGAAACCAGTGCTTGGATCAGCGAAAGCTTAAGCCTTCAGATCATTGCTTTCATAAGCCTGCAGGGCAGCATCTGCATCCACATAGGCTTCCTGACGGGAAACACTCCAGTACTTGAGCTCTTCGAGCATAATCGTTTTGCCAGTGATCGCACACTTCACAAAGTTACCCGGTGCTTTCACCTGATAATCACCATCCATGTAGCGGATACGTGCTTCTGTTGGAATGCGCGGTTGTTCAAAACGGTTCATTATTTCTGCATCCGGAATTGTTTCATTTCTCTCTTCTTACCGCTCAAACTCTAAAAAGGCTACCGCGTATCTCCGAAAAATAGAGACGCAGTTTTTTGGTCAAATATGCCTTTTGAAACGGCAAAGCGGTAAGTCAGGATATCCTAAGCAATGAATTCTGGCAGCATTTAAGCTGCAGCCAGTTTTTCCCTGCGAATTTTCTCGATTGTCCGCCAGCACACATACTGAGCAAGAAAGGCAAAGACCACGCCACCAATGGCTTGTCCCGCCAAGACACCGTTTGCCTGATAGAAGTAAGCACCGGCAATGGTGAATGGAATAGTGCCCAGTGTTGCTCTGCCCCAGTTGAACAGCATGGAGTAGATTGGGAAACCGAGGTTGTTAAAGACCGCATTGGTCACAAACAGTGCTGCGTTGAACAGGAAGCCAGCTGCAGCAAAGGTGCAGAAGAAGAATACCAGAGAGGCACTGTCACCCTCTGCGTTGAAGAACTCAACCAGCGGCTCTTGCAGCATGAACAACAACGCCCAGGCAGCCAGCGTGTAGACCACGATCAGCAGAAGAGAATCCTTCACGATCTTGCTCAGGCGATCAAACTTTAAGGCTCCAAAGTTCTGCCCAATGATCGGACCAACAGCACCGGAAAGGGCAAAGAGCGCACCAAAGGCCACAGGGATGATACGGCCAACAATCGCAAAACCTGCAACAGCGCCATCACCAAACTGAGCCATCTCGGCAATGATCCAGGCGTTGCCTGCTGGCGTCGCGATGTTCGTCAGCATGGCAGGTGTTGCGACCTTGAATAGATCCACCGTATCACTCACAGCCTCTGAGATTTCTGGCTTGCCGATCATGTTGTGCTTCACAATCAGGATGTAAAAACCAACCCCAACCATCACCGCACGGGAAATGACAGAGGCAACAGCTGCGCCTGTGATGCCCATATCAAATCCGAAGATCAGGATAGGGTCGAGAACTGCTGTCACAAACCCGCTGGAAAGCGTCACAAACATCGCACCGCGCGCATCGCCAACAGATCTCAGCAGGGCGGAGAGGACCATGGCGCCAACAAGCAACGGCATGGAGGGCACGACGATGTAAAGGAAATGCAAAGTGTACTCGAGCGTGCGTCCGCTCGCGCCAAGCAGCATCGCCAGATCATCCAGAAACGCCAGACTCCCGGCCACAACAGCCAGTGAGATCAAAGTGGAGATGATCAACGACATACTAACGAGCCGGTTTGCACTTCTGGCGTCACCTTGTCCAATACGGCGGGCAACAGAAGCACTGGCGGCGATGGAAAGCCCGATGCCAATAGCGGAGTTGAAGAACATTACCGTACCGGCATAACCGATAGCCGCAGCCAGCTCTTCAATACCCAGCTGTGCAATGTAAAAAAGATTAGCAAAATCAACGAGGAAAATAGCAATCAATCCGACAGAGCCGGTAGATGTCATCACCAGCACATGGCGCATGGTCGAGCCATAGGTAAACTTTGCATCCCGTGCGCCGGATCTAGTTGGTTTGGACATAAAAACTCACTTTTCGCGTTGCTGATAGCAATCGCAGGAGAGGGCCTCGATGACCCTGCAATCATGTATCTTGCCGCTGGAACAATGAACCAGCATCTTTTTCAGTTCACTTTGCAGGCTTTGCAGACGAACAATCTTGTCTTCGACCTCAGTAAGGTGAGCCCGTGCGATCTCGTCTGCGCCCTCGCAGTCATCTTCCGGATGTTCCTTGAGCAGCATAAGGCTCTCGATCATCTCAAGAGAGAAACCAAGATCTCGTCCATGACGAATGAAAGACAGTCGGTTCAGGTGGTCTTCGCCGTATCGGCGCTGTCCGCCCTCTGTCCGCGGAGGTTCCGGTAGCAGCTTCTTCTGCTCGTAAAACCGGATTGTCTGGACTTTAACGCCAGCCTTCTTCGCCAGATCACCGATTGAATATTCACCAGCCATATCGAACCATAGGGATTAATGTGGACCTCGTGGGAATGCAGTGCCACAGATCACGAAATGTAGAAAAGAGGATGCAATGCACCCTCGCTCTAAATGTGCTTCAAATCAATAGAGGTCAAGAGTAGTGGGCTGATATCTTGACTAAATCAATCAGGTTTTTCTGATTTGCCTTCGTCACGCGGAGTGCGTTGATGCAGCATATCAGAACCGGCCAGATCACCACCAGCCAGCTGCATTGTTAGCCGTTCATCGTCCCGTTTGCGAACATCATCCTCAACCTCATCAATACGGTCCGCTGGCAAACCAAGGTACTCAAGTGCCTTACGGCCAAACGTGAGGCTGGACTCGAAGGTCTCGCGGATCTGATAGTCAACGCCCAGGCGGGTGAGATCCAATGCATGCGCGCGATCTGTTGCACGGCAATAGAGAGCTGCGTTCGGGAAGGCGGACCTGATCTGCAAAATGGCCTGCTTCATCACGCGGTCGTTCTCAATGCACAGCGCGATCAAGGTTGCATTCTCTCCGCCAGCAGCTTTCAAAACATCAGGCCGCGTCGCATCACCATAATAGACCTTGTAGCCATACTGACGTGCGTAGTTGATACGGTCCGGCTTGTTGTCGAGAGCAGTCACGGAAATGCCTTCAGAAGTCAGCATTTGCGCAACCATCATACCGAAGCGACCAAAGCCAACGATCAGTACGCTTGGGCATGCATCTTCAAAGGTTTCGATCTTGTTGGTGGTGTCACCATGCTTCTTCATGCGCTCGGCCACGAAATCCAGACCCACGGCGCCAAGTGGTGTCAGCAGCATGGTCAGGATCACAACGGCACTCAGGATGTTTGCTGTTTCCTCTGGCAATATGGCCGCAGCGGTCGCCGTTGAGAACAACACAAAGGCAAACTCACCACCTTGAGGCAGAGTAACAGCCACACGGAGTGCGTCAGAGTTGGAAGATCCAAACAGACGGGAGAGCCCCCAGAGCAACACACCCTTGGTGATCATAAGCAGGACCACTGCAGAAACGATGCGCTGCCAATTGGCGACAATCAAATCCAGCTCCAGCGCCATGCCCACGGTCATGAAGAACAAGCCCATCAGCATGGATCGGAATGGTTCGATATCGGCTTCCAATGTATGCCGATAACTGGATTCTGCCAACATCACACCGGAAAGGAACGCACCGAGAGCCATGGACAATCCCACAAGGCTCATCAGGCCTGCACTGCCAAGGGCAACCAGCAAGGCGGCTGCAATCATCAACTCACGGGCACCGGATGCGGTTAGAAGCTGGAAGAGGGGAGAGAGTAAGAAACGTCCGGCAAAGATCACGAAACCAACGGCGGCAATAACTGTGATCACCTGCATCGCAATGGAAGCTTCTTCCACGTCCGCTTCGGCAGGGGCAAGAATGCCGACCATGGCGAGCAAAGGCACAATGGCCATATCCTGAAGCAGCAAAATACCAAAGGCCCTCTGGCCATACTTGGTGCTTAGATGTCCACGCTCCTGCAGCATCTGCAATGCGAACGCGGTTGAAGATAGTGCAAGGCCAAGACCGGCAATCAGCGCCACCTGCCAGGAAAGGCCAAACATCAAAGCGCCCAATGTCAGCACAAGGCCGGAAATCAGCACCTGTGCTGTGCCAAGACCAAAGATGTCCCGCCTCATGGTCCATAATCGGGCGGGCTCAAGCTCAAGCCCGATCACAAACAACAGCAGCACCACCCCAAGCTCCGCAAAGCCCAGTATTCGCTCAGGCTCGTTGAAGAAGCTGATGCCATAGGGACCAATTGCCATGCCCGCTGCAAGGAAGCCCACAACCGCGCCAAGACCAAGCCGTTTGGTAATTGGAACGGCGATGACGGCTGCGGAGAGAACCACAATGGTTTCAATAAAAAACGGAGGGACGTGAGCTTCTGCCATTGGCACCCTAAAAACAAAAATTCAAATACTGAAACAGACTTTGCTGATTTCTGTCGATTCTGAGGGAAATACCTTAATTGTATCTAAGGGAAAATGTAGTTTTCCGTATAAAGCTAGTTAGATGATGGCTTATGTGTTGAAGTTTTTTCAGAATTGTCCGCTTGCTCCTTCTCCGCCTGTTTTTCAGCCTCTGCCAACCGCCGTGCAGGTTCGTTCAAAGCCGTGGATTCGGACTTCGGTTTGATCAGTGGTTTCACAGGCACTTCCGGCAGTTTGAACTGCTTGTAACCAGAGTAAAGCCCACCAACCTGTTGCAAGGCCAACAGCTCCGCATCACGGCGGCGAACATCAGCTAGAATTTCGTGGGTGTGATCCTCGTCTTCTCCAAGCTCCTCCAGTATCTCACGACCAAACTCCAGCGCTGACTCCAGTGTCTCGCGCAGCTGGTAATCCGCACCGGCAGTGACAAGTTGAATGGCATGGCGCCGATCATGAGCGCGCGCAAATATCTTGGCGAGCGGGAACTGTGTTTTGGTCATACGCACAATCTGGCTAGTCGTCTCGGCACGTTCCGTACACACTGCAATCACACTGGCATTTTCTGCCCCCGCTGCCCGAAGAACATTGAGCCGCCGCCCATCACCATAGTAGATCCGATAGCCAAAGCGCGAAGCCTCCCGAATGTGCTGGGCATCCATATCAAGAACCGTCACCGTAGAGCCCTGTGCAATCAGCATCTGGCTGGCAAGTTGTCCAAAACGCCCAAAGCCGATCACCAGCACATTGGTACGCCCGCCTTCTGTATTGGGAATATCCGGCTTCACCGGCTCCGGCCTGAGTTTCACTCCGAACCACTGTGTCAGCTTCACACTGAGCAATGTGAAGGCCATGGTGAAGGAGATAATCGCGGAAAGCAGGCTGCTTTGATGCGGGTTCAACAGGTCAACGGCAACAGACGCAGAGAAGATAACAAAACCAAACTCACCCGCTTGCGCCAGCAACCCGCCAATCTGCAAACTGTTCTCTGACGTGTGTCCGGAAACACGGGTCACAGTGAAGATGCTCAGGCACTTCAGTACCATGAGCCCAAAACTGCAAGCCAGCACCATCACCCAGTTCTGGAAGACAAAGTTCATATCAATGGACATGCCTACGGTGATGAAGAAGAAGCCCAGCAACAAGCCACGAAACGGCTCAAGATCCGCCTCCAGCTCATGCCGGAAGGAACTTTCTGCCAACATCACCCCGGCTATAAACGCCCCAAGCGCACTGGAAAGCCCAACGGCTTTCATCAGCGCTGCAGCTCCAAGCACCGTCAGCAAGGCAGAGGCTGTCATCATCTCTCTGGCACCAATGCGGGCAAACAGGCGAAACAACGGTGTCAGCAGATATCGTCCAACCGCGACCAACAGCAGCACGGTGGACGCCATAATCAATGCAGTCTCCCAACCGGGCCGTTGTCCCGTATCAATCGGAACCGGCGCCACAATCGCCATCAGGGCAAGAATGGGAACGATCATCATGTCTTGAAACAACAAGATTGCGATGGAGGTTTGCCCCATAGGAGTCGTCCGGTCCCCACTGCCTTGCAAAATGCGCAAGGAGAGGGCGGTTGAGGAGAGGGCGAGGGAAAGCCCGATTATGAGCGATTTCTGCCAGGTCAGCCCTGCAAAATAGATCGCCAGACCAATCAGAAGGGCAGAAAACCCGACTTGTGCAGACCCTGACCCGAAGATCTCACGCCGCAATGACCATAACCTGCCGGGATTTAATTCCAACCCAATCAGAAACAGCAGCATCACCACGCCAAGCTCACCGATAGGGCGAAGTTCATCTGGCGTGCTAAAGGGGCTGCCAAGATACTGCCCGATCCCCCAGGGGCCAAGAATGACACCTGCAATCAGGTAGCCCACAATCGTTCCGACCCGGATCAGCTTGGCGAACGGCACCACCAGAATCGCCATGCTCAAAAACAGCATGATGTCTGCGACAAAATCCAGTTGGTGGAGTGAGATCATGAAAAGGGGCGGCTCATTATTATTTTTGCAGGAAAAGCTACAGACCCATCGTAAATTCGGCTTCAACACAATGCAGACAAGCTAAGGCAAATCTTCAGGACCCTTAACGAACTGCAATTTCTGGAGATCAGGTTGTAGTGAAAAAAGATGCAATTTAGCTCTTGAACCTACAGTGACTAGAGCCTTTACAGTCGATTCATTCTCGATTGGAGGCGCATATGCTGGATAAACCGAACACTCAATTAGACGCCCTGCTCAAGGAAACCTCACTGCTAAACTTCCGGGCGCCAACCATCCGCAAGCTTGTCGATCAGCGAAAATGGAAGGACTTATCACCTTTTGACCGGGCAGGCGTTGTCTATGATTTTGTCCGCAACGAAATCATGTTCGGATACAACAAGGCCGACAACATCCCGGCCAGTCAGGTGCTCGCCGACGGTATAGGTCAATGCAACACCAAGGGCACACTGCTCATGGCCCTGATGCGCGCAGTTGGCATCCCCTGTCGCCTACATGGCTTCACCATCCATAAGGAGCTGCAGCGTGGTGTGGTGCCGGAGCTTGTCTATAAAATCGCACCAGAGAACATCCTGCATTCCTGGGTGGAGATCTGGCTGGAAGACCGCTGGATCAATCTGGAGGGCTTTATTCTGGATGAGGCCTTTTTGACAGCGCTGCAAAAAGAGTTTGCCCCAAACCGACAATCCTTGTGTGGTTACGGGGTCGGCACCAACTGCCTCAGTGTGCCTCAGGTCGATTGGCAGGGAGAAGACACCTACATTCAGAAAACCGGCATCAACAATGATTTCGGAATCTACGATAGTCCCGATGACTTCTTTGCGGATCATATGCAGGCGTTTTCGCCAGTGATGAAAGTGCTTTATGAAAACGGCATTCGTCATGTGATGAACTGGAAAACCAACCGCATCCGTGCTGGTAAAGTGCCAGCTATCCCATTGCGAGACTAAAGCGAACCGCAAAGAAAAAGGGGCATCACTGCCCCTTTAAAATTCTCAAGATGATCTGAAACCAATCAGGTCGCTGTGCCACCAATGGTCATCTCATTGATGCGCATGGTTGGCTGACCTACGCCCACCGGCACTCCTTGACCAGCCTTACCGCAAGTACCAATACCCGGATCAAGCTTCAGGTCATTACCAATCATGGACACGCGGGTCAGAGCATCAGGACCGTTACCGATCAACATCGCACCTTTCACAGGAGCTCCGATCTTACCGTTCTGAACGCGGTAAGCTTCTGTGCAGGAGAACACGAACTTGCCGGAAGTGATATCCACCTGACCACCACCAAAGGAAACAGCATAGATACCGTCCTCAAGGCTCTCAATGATCTCTTTCGGGTCTTTATCACCGGCTTCCATGATTGTGTTCGTCATGCGTGGAAGCGGCTGATGTGAGAAGGACTCACGGCGACCATTACCAGTTGGCTCAACACCCATCAAACGCGCGTTCTGGCGATCCTGCATGTAGCCAACAAGAATACCGTCCTCAATCAGCGTCGTGCGGCCAGTTGGTGTGCCTTCATCATCAACGGAAAGAGAACCGCGGCGCTTGGCAATGGTGCCATCATCAACAATCGTCACGCCCTTTGCGGCCACCTGCTGACCCATCAGGCCTGCAAAAGCAGAGGTCTTCTTGCGGTTGAAATCGCCCTCAAGACCATGGCCAACCGCTTCATGCAGCAAAATACCTGGCCAGCCGTTGCCAAGTACAACATCAAACGTGCCAGCCGGAGCCGGGATCGCTTCCAGATTGACCAAGGCCTGACGCAGCGCTTCATCAACTGCATGCTGCCAGCTGGTCTCTGCCACAAACTCACCAAACCCTTCGCGGCCACCAGAGCCATAGGACCCAGACTCTTGCTTGTCGCCATCTCCTGCCACAATGGAAACGTTGAGGCGAACCAGCGGGCGCACATCGCGAATACGGTGCCCATCAGCGCGTAAAATATCAACGGTCTTCCAGCTGCCTGCCAAAGAAACAGTCACCTGCTGAACGCGAGGGTCTTTCGCACGCGCATAGGCGTCAATTTCTTGCAGCAGCTGAACTTTCTCGGCAAAAGTCGGGCTGCCAATCGGATTTTCATCCGTGTAAAGCTTCTGGTTGGTGCGGGTCGGAGGCGCCGCATACGTGCCGGAATGTCCGCTTTGCACGGATGCCACAGCATCAGCCGCACGTTTCAACGCTGCTTCGGAAATGTCGTCGGAATGGGCATAGCCAGAGGCTTCACCAACAACAGCGCGCAGGCCAAAGCCTTGGCCGGTGCTGAAGCTGGAAGACTTCAGGCGCCCGTTATCGAACACCAGACCTTCGTTCTGGCTGTACTCCAGATAAAGTTCCCCATCATCGGCGCCTTTCAGCGCTGCCGCAGTGATCTGGCGCGCTGTCTCCTCGTCCAGTCCTGAGGTCTGGAGAAGATCAATCGGTTTATCGCTCATGGGTAAAACTCCGAAATAAATGGATTTGCTCTGTTGTGGCGAACAATCCGTGCACTTTCAAGGCTTACTCGTCAATAAAGGGGGAGGGAAGCCCATCGCTCCCAAGTATTTGAGGGTCAGTGCAGGAAGGCAAGCACCAAACCAGCGCAAACCAGAACCGCACCGGAAACCCGATCAAGCCTGAACTTAGCCGATGGTGCAGACATCCAGTTGCGCCAATACCCGCCAAGAATGGCAATCAACCCATCAATCAAAACCGCCATCACCAGATAAGTCGCGCCCATAAGAGCAAGCTGCGGATCGGGAGGGGAGGCCTTGTCGATAAACTGCGGAAAGAAAGCCGCCATGAACAGCAAGGACTTCGGGTTGGAGAGGCCAACCAGAAAGCCGATTTTCAAGTGTTTACGACCATGGCTCTCTATTTTGTCATGCCGCCCCGCACGTAGCCAGCTGGAAATCCCAAGAAAGATCAGATAGGCAGCACCGCCCAGCTGAATGATCTCAAATGCATCAGGATACGTGTGCACCACCCAGGAAAGACCCAGAATAACGGCAAGAATCTGTACTGCCTGAGCGATGGTCATGCCAGCCATGACAATCAATCCGGTTGCAGTACCTTCACGTGTCGATTTTGCCAGTATCATCATTATGTTGGGGCCGGGAATGGCAAGCAGTATGAAGGTTGCAGCAACAAACCCAAGATAAAGGCTGATAGTCATCATCTGGATCCAATACCCGACGCGATGTTCCTGAGGGCAGCTGGCGCAGAGCAAACTGCTGCAGGGAGATGCTCCCAACATGCATAGGTTCCACAATCAAACCCTTGGGATTTCTGCGAGAGTTTTAAGCAAGCTCTCTGTTTCATCTGAAAACCAGCAGCCCCATCAGAAAAACCCCCGCCGTCAAAAGCACGCCGCTGTTAAACCGCTTTAGTATGTCTTCAATCCGCGGCGACCGGATCAGGCGCTCCACCAATCCGCCCCCAAGAACAAGCGGCAAGTCCAGACAAGTGGCAATGAGTAGGAAGGTAGTACCAAGAAGAACAAACTGGCCGTCAACGGGGTGAGTATGATTGAGGAAATGAGGAAACAGAGCTGCGAGGAAGATGAGGGTTTTGGGATTGGCTATACTGATAGTGAAACCGGTGAGAAAATCTGAGCCTTGACCGCTGGGCTCCTGGATTTTCCCATCCGCAGCTCGCCACCTGCGGATGCCCAGATAAATCAGATAGGCTGCCCCCAAAACGGTCACAACTTCAAACACATAAGGATAGCTCACAATCAGCCAGGAAAGTCCGAAGGAGACCAATATCACCTGAATGGCTTCAGCAGCTTTCACGCCAATAAGGGTAAAGAGTCCAGCAAAAGTGCCACCGGATGCGGATCTGGAAAGAATCAGCATTTTGCTGGCGTCAGGCACGGACATAATCATTAATGTCGTGACAACAAACGCGATATAGACATGCATCGCTATGGGCACGGCTCACCTGCAATGGGCTGTTTTTTTGTTCTGACGGGCCGATGTAGCCGCAATCAATCAGAATGTGCCTTCATAAAAAACTGCCTATCGAATATAGGGTGCAAAAACCCTTTGCTCGGCCATCATCTTTTTAGGAAAACTAAGAGGGCTCTGGGTTCGATGGCGTTCTATTTCAATGTAATAAGATAATGTAATGACGACACTTCAATACTTTAAAGCACAGGCAAGGAACAACGCTTGGGCCAACTACCGGCTCCTCACCTGCTGTCAAAACCTGTCAAAAGAAGAGCTGACTGCAGAGCGAACCAGCTTTTTCCCCTCCATTTTGATGAGTTTGAACCACATCCTCACCGTTGACTGGTTCTATGTCAGCGCTCTGGAAGGAAAGCCACTCGGCATCCGTGCTTTCGATCCTGAGTACCCATTCGACGAGCTCGCACCGCTTTTCGAGGCGCAAAGAAAGAGCGATACCAAGCTGATTGGTCTTGTTAAAGCTCTGGAACTATCTGATCTTTCGCGAATGCTCGTGCTACGAGATGACAGGCCGATGAGTGAACAAGCGGACCGGATCCTACTTCATCTCTTCCAACATCAGATCCACCACCGCGGGCAAGTGCATGCCATGCTGAGCGGAACCTCCGTCAAACCTCCGCAGCTGGATGAGTTCTTCCTGGGGAATGAGTTGGAACAGGCCGCCCGTAAAGACGACTTTGCAGCTCTGGGCTTTACTGAGGCGGATATCTGGCCTGAGCCTGAAAAGCAGAAGGGCTGAGAAACGGGATCAATGCGCCCTTGAAAAGACAAAAGCCGAAGCGATCAACATCACATCGGCTTTCAGCTTACATTTAAAAGGGCAAGGGCTTATGGAAGAGCCGCAATCGCTTCTTTCAAACCAGTCAGGGAAATCGGAATACCGATGCCTTCTTCTGGTGTTTCAAAGATGATGAAGGTCGCAGTCTGGCCATTGGTCAGCTTGTCGATCAGGTCTTTTTCCAGCATCGCTTCAGAAACACAGCCGCTTGGAGCTGGCAGGCAGCGGATGAAAGGCATACGGCCAACATCTTTGCCATCGACATTCAGGCCAAGCTGCATAGGTAGCAGAACGCCCAGTGGAGCGAGAATACGCAAAACGGTTGCTTGCTGGTCAGCCGTCTTAAGAATGATCGCTGTCAGGCCCACGGTATCGCGCGCAGAATCTGTAACGCTTTGAATAAGAGCACACTGCTCGACGTTGGATCCCGGAGAAGTGGCGCAACGCTGCTGCCAATCACCAAACTCGCCCTTCAGTTCGCCGAGTGCCTGTTGCGCATAGCCTGCACCGGAAAACCCGACGGTGCCTGCCATTGTCATCGCAACTGTTAAAGTCAGCGTGCGTAAAAACTGCTTCAAAAAACCTTCCTCCAGTTCACTGGCTACGCAGTGCCTGTCTCCTCAACCAGTCGGCGAGGGGTGCTTCCCTAAAATATTGGAATACCGCTCCTGATGTCAAAGCGCAAACTGGCATTATTCGCTGTCCACTTAACTGACGGGGAAGGAGGGTTCCGACTCACTTTGTTCACGCCGAGGTAACGATCCTTTTTGCCGATAAAGTGACGATTTGGTGTGTGAAATTAGACGCGTGGATAGAAATGATCGATTTTCTTTATAGGGGAAAGTAACTAGGTGAAAACACCAGAGCGGGCTCAAAATCCCATTGCATCTGCGGATTTCTTATGTTTTTTGTCACCCACATTGATCAAAGTCAAATGATACTGCGACTTATAGTCGCTATAACCTAAGGGGAATCGCGTAGAAACCCTTATTGGGTTAATATGTCGCAGGGATTCACGCAGGTGTGAGGACTGGTCGGACGGGCCAAAGTGGGCACCCCACGTGCGTGAACAAGAAGAGGATTGCCGCTTCGGCGGCATTAAGAGGGACAGGGAGCGCAAGACGTGATGAAGCTCTTGAAGCATCACCTGGCGGCCGTTGCTGCGATTGTAGCAATTGGACTGACGGGTTTTATGGCAGGTGCGGCCAGTGCTGCACAGCCAACGCCGTGGCAGCTGGGTATGCAGCCTGCGGCGACAACAGTGATGGAAGACATTCGCTGGTTTAACGATTTTACCCTTATCATTATGGCCGGCGTGACAGTATTTGTAGCAATTCTGCTGCTCGTTGTGATGATCCGGTTCCGCAAGAAGGCGAACCCAACGCCATCTCGCACTTCACACAACACCATGATCGAGGTTGTCTGGACCGTTGTTCCAATCCTCATTCTGGTGATGATCTCAGTTCCGTCTTTCCGTTTGCTCTTCAAGCAGCTTGATATCCCTGAATACGAAATGACCATCAAGGCTACTGGCTACCAGTGGTACTGGGGTTACGAATATGCCGACGAAGGCATGGAAGACGTGTCTTTTGATGCGTTGATGATTCAGGACGACGAGCGCGCTGGCATCATGGCTGAAAAAGGCCTGACAGATGCAGAACTTCCTCGCCTCCTTGCAACGGACTACAACATCGTTGTTCCAGTCGACACCACCGTGCGTGTTCAGGTGACAGCAGCTGACGTGATCCACTCATTCGCTGTTCCTGCATTTGGCATCAAGATCGACGCCGTTCCATACCGCCTCAACGAAACCTGGTTCCGTGCTGATAACACCGGCATGTTCTACGGCCAGTGTTCTGAGCTTTGCGGTAAGGACCATGCGTTCATGCCAATCGCCGTTCAGGTCGTGACCAAAGAGCAGTACCAGGCTTGGGCCGAAGCTGCGAAGTCCGACATCGACGAAGCGAACACACTTCTCGCAAAATTGATTGCTGATGAGAAGAAGGTTGCTGCCACCGCAGCCACCGACGTGAAGGTTGCGTCCCGTTAATCGGGACCACTGATTTAGCCGAGTATGCGCGCGTCAAGGGCTGCTGCGCATACGAGCAAGAACTTTACGAGGGAGCACAACTATGTCTGCGTCTGAAACGCATGCACATGACCATCCAACCGGATGGGTGCGGTGGGTCTACTCCACCAACCACAAGGATATCGGTATCCTTTACCTGATCTTCGCGATCATGGCTGGCATCATCGGCGGTCTTCTTTCCATCGTTATGCGTATGGAACTGCAAGAGCCGGGAATGCAATACTTCGCAGATCCACACATGTTCAACGTGTTCACCACAGCGCATGCGCTGATCATGATCTTCTTCATGGTTATGCCAGCGTTGATCGGTGGCTTTGCGAACTATTTTGTTCCGATCATGATCGGCGCGCCTGATATGGCGTTCCCACGCATGAACAACATCTCCTTCTGGCTTCTGCCACCAGCATTCATCTTGCTGCTCATGTCCCTGTTCGTACCAGGGCCTCCAGGTGCAAACGGTGTTGGCGGTGGCTGGACCATCTATCCTCCGCTGTCCACCTCTGGTCAGCCTGGTCCTGCAATGGACTTTGCAATCCTGTCACTTCACGTTGCAGGTGCTTCCTCCATTCTTGGCGCAATCAACTTCATCACCACCATCTTCAACATGCGTGCTCCAGGCATGACCATGCACAAGATGCCACTGTTCGTATGGGCAGTACTGGTGACTGTATTCCTGCTGCTGATCTCTCTGCCTGTTCTGGCTGGCGCGATCACTATGCTGCTGACAGACCGTAACTTCGGCACCACCTTCTTTGAAGCTGCTGGTGGCGGTGACCCAATCCTGTTCCAGCACTTGTTCTGGTTCTTCGGTCACCCTGAAGTGTACATCCTGATCTTGCCTGCATTCGGCATCATCTCCCACATCATCTCTACCTTCTCCCATAAGCCAGTGTTCGGTTACATCGGCATGGCATACGCGATGGTAGCGATCGGTGTTGTTGGCTTCGTCGTGTGGGCGCACCACATGTTCACCGTTGGTCTGTCTGCTGACACTCAGGCGTACTTCCTGTTCGCGACCATGGTGATTGCGGTTCCAACCGGCATTAAGATCTTCTCTTGGATCGCGACCATGTGGGGTGGTTCCATCGAGTTCCGCACGCCAATGGTTTGGGCAATCGGCTTCGTGTTCTTGTTCACCGTTGGTGGTGTAACCGGTGTTCAGCTGGCAAACGCAGGTCTCGATCGCGCTCTGCATGACACCTACTACGTTGTGGCTCACTTCCACTACGTTCTGTCTCTGGGTGCCGTGTTCGCGATCTTCGCAGCCTGGTATTACTGGTTCCCAAAAATCTCCGGTTACATGTACTCCGAGTTCCTCGGAAACCTGCACTTCTGGGTGATGTTCATCGGCGTGAACCTGGTGTTCTTCCCGCAGCACTTCCTTGGTCTTGCTGGTATGCCTCGTCGTTACGCTGACTATCCGGATGCATACGCTGGCTGGAACATGGTTTCCTCCTATGGGTCCTATATCTCCGGCATTGGCGTGCTCATCTTCCTGTGGTGTGTTGCTGATGCATTCCTCAAGAAGCGTGTAGCTGGTGACAACCCATGGGGTCAGGGCGCAACCACTCTGGAATGGACACTGTCTTCACCTCCTCCATTCCACCAGTTCGAGATCCTTCCAAAGATCAAATAACTGGCCTGAAATTACCGGGGGCGCTCAATGCCCCCGGTGCTAGCCGAAGCACAAGACCCGGAAGTGCTCCAATGTTCCGGGAATGAAGCCAAGAACGCTGAAAACAGCATAGGCTTCTCCATCGCGACAGAGGTACAGGCATGACAATGCTGGATCAGACACAAGGACTTCAGGAAGACGCTACCGATCTGGGCGGTCGTGGCAGCGTTTCTGATTACATCGCGCTGCTCAAGCCGCGGGTAATGTCCCTTGTTGTGTTCACAGCAGCTGTTGGCCTTGTCATGGCGCCGGGCAACCAGCACCCCTTCCTCAGCTTCATTTCTATTCTCTGTATCGCCATTGGTGGCGGTGCATCTGGCGCGCTAAACATGTGGTGGGATGCAGACATTGATGCTGTCATGTCCCGCACCAAAAAGCGCCCGATCCCTGCAGGTAAAATCACGCGCGAAGAAGCCTTTGCATTCGGCATGGTGCTTTCTTTCGGTTCCGTCCTGACACTCGGTCTGGTCGCGAACTGGGTCGCAGCTGGCCTGCTGGCATTCACAATTTTCTTCTACGTTGTCATCTACACAATGTGGCTCAAGCGCAGCACACCGCAGAACATCGTGATCGGTGGTGCAGCTGGTGCGCTCCCTCCAATGGTGGGTTGGGCAGCCGTCACAGGCGACGTTACTCTGGTCAGCATCGCCCTGTTCATGATCACTTTCACCTGGACACCTCCACACTTCTGGGCACTGGCGCTGGTTAAAAACGGCGACTATCAGGAAGCCGGTGTCCCTATGCTGCCGGTCGTTGCTGGTGAAACCGCAACCCGTCATCAGATCGTTCTCTATTCCCTGCTGCTTCTGCCAGTTGGCATGTCTCCATACTTCCTGGGTTTCGCATCTGCCTTCTTCGGTGTTGGTTCTGCGATCCTTGGTCTGGTGTTCCTTGGCTACGCAATCCGCGTCTGGAAAGTGCGCGAAGGCGATGCAGCTAAGAAAGCAGCAATGTCTCTCTTCAAGTTCTCACTGTTCTATCTCATGCTGATTTTCGCTGGGTTGCTCGCTGAGAACATGATTGGTCTGGTCTAACGCACAACAGGAAAGAGAAGAAAATGAGCAAGCAAAAAGCAGTTCTTTCTGAAGAGCAAATCAAGACCCGTCGTGGCCGTTCTGTGGCGCTTGCAGTCACTCTGGCCGTTCTGGTTGCCATGTTTTACGTCGTCACCATCGTAAAGCTCGGCCCGGGCATCATTGATCGCCCGCTGTAAGAGACGCTGATGACTGATCAAAACTCAGAAACTGCAGAACAGGCAAAAGCGAAACGCAGCAACGCAACCGTTGTCGTGATTTGCGCTGGTGTGTTCTTCGGAATGGTTGGTCTATCCTTCGCTGCTGTCCCGCTTTATCAGCTCTTCTGTCAGGTGACGGGCTACGGCGGAACCACACAGCGTGCGGAAGAGGCATCCGAAACAATTCTCGATCGTGAGATCATCGTGAGCTTTGACGCCAACGTCGCTCCGGGTCTGGATTGGGACTTCAAACCGAAACAGAAGAAAGTCCGCGTGAAGCTCGGTCAGATGACTGAGATCATGTACGAAGCCAAAAGCCTCGCGCAGCAGGTTTCGACCGGAACTTCCACCTTCAATGTGGCCCCTTTCGAAGTAGGGGGCTACTTCAACAAAATTGATTGCTTCTGCTTTACCGAGCAACCGCTCCAGTCAGGAGAGTCAATCGATATGCCGGTCGTGTTTTTCATCGATCCGGAATTGGACAAGGACGAAAGCCTGAAAAACATCAAGGAAATCACCTTGTCCTACACCTTCTTTGAATTGCCGAAAGACGGCGAGGAAGAAACAGCTGCAGTGGCTTCTCCAAGCGACGCGGCCACTGACAAGCTTTAGGTCGCGAGACGGATCTGCTTTAGCAGAAGCGACCTTTTTGAAATGGGGAGAAAGATATGGCTGGTGCGAAGAACCACGATTATCACATTATCGAGCCAAGCCCATGGCCCTTTATCGGGTCTGTTGGAGCGTTGGTTATGGCAATTGGTGCCATTGCGTTTATGCGGATGGGCGAAGGCGGTATCAACTTTTCGTTAGACCTTTCCTACTGGAAAGGCTGGACTGACTTTCAGCCTGTCGGTTTCACATTAAGCGGTTGGGCGCTGTTTGCCATTGGTTTGGCGATCGTTCTCTACACCATGTTTATGTGGTGGCGTGATACCGTGCGCGAGTCCCGCGAAGGTCACCACACCCGCGTTGTGTCTCTGCACCTGCGTTACGGCATGCTGCTGTTCATCCTGTCAGAAGTTATGTTCTTCGTGGCGTGGTTCTGGGCATTCTTTGATGCATCCCTGTTCGCAGGTGAAGCAGCGCAGTTTGGCCGTGTTGAGCACACTGGCGGCGTATGGCCTCCACAGGGCATCGAAACCTTCGATCCATGGCATCTGCCTCTGCTGAACACCCTGATCCTGCTGCTGTCCGGTACAACAGTAACTTGGGCACACCACGCTCTGGTTCATGGTGATCGCGAAGGCCTCAAGTGGGGTCTGATTGCAACCGTAGTCCTTGGTGTTATTTTCACCATCTGTCAGGCCTACGAATACTCCCATGCAGCCTTTGGCTTCTCTGAGAACATCTACGGCGCAACCTTCTTCATGGCGACCGGGTTCCATGGCTTCCACGTGATCGTGGGCACCATCTTCCTCGCTGTGTGCATGTTCCGCGCTCTGGCTGGCCACTTCACCACCACCAAGCACTTCGGCTTCGAAGCAGCTGCCTGGTATTGGCACTTCGTGGATGTGGTCTGGCTGTTCCTGTTCGCGGCAGTTTACATCTGGGGCGGCTAAGCAGCCGGCATTAGCCAGGAGTAGGTCTGGATCTCAGGCCAAAAAAAAACTCGAAAAAGATAAGGGCGGCGCAAGCCGCCTTTTCTATATGTATATGACCTAGGTGTCTGCTGTGCGTTCTCACGGGCACCCTTGGATCCGAGGCTCCACATGAGTGAGAGGAAAAAGACAAAGGCCTTTCAAGGCCTTCCCGCTAATCCATTGTCCGCCGGCCTGCGCGGCAAATGTCCACGATGCGGGGAGGGGCCATTGTTTCAGGGCCTGCTGAAACTACGGGCGTCCTGTTCCAGATGCGATCTGACCTATGACTTCGCAGATTCTGGAGACGGACCAGCAGTCTTTGCCGTTCTCATTCTGGGGTTTATTCTTGTTGGTGGTGTGCTGTTTGTCGAGTTTGCGTATCAACCACCATTATGGCTGCATATGATCATATGGGCACCCGTCACTGTGGTGTTGAGCGTAACGCTTCTGCGCGTTCTCAAGGGCCTGTTGATCGCGTTGCAGTACAAGAACAATGCAGCGGAAGGAAAACTTGATGATCGCTGAGAGGGAGGTTGGCGATGTATCACCTGATGCAAAGCCTGCGCGCAAAAATGATGTCGAATGGCATGAGGAGCCTGAGCCGGTTCCGGAAAACCCATCACAACACACAAAAAATAATAAAGATAACGCCGTGACTGATGATCAATTAGAACATGACGATGAAGAGGCTGGAAATGCTGACGCGAGCAGGTCCAGACTCATACCGTTTCTGAAGCGCTACTGGATCCTGCACCTGTGCGCTGCAATCGGCCTGGCCATTCTAGCAAATCTGAGCTTGTGGCAGTTTGATCGGCTGGACCAAAAAGTTGCGCTGATCGAACGTGCTGAGGTGCGGGCAAAAGAAGCGCCTGTCGCCGCACCTGGACCAGCCACCTGGGAGGAGCTGTCCAGCGACGAGATCGACTACATGCCAGTCGAAGTCTCGGGGCAGTTCATCATAGGTGAGCTGTTCTACTTCGATACGTTGACCAAGCCAAACGGCCCGCTGGGAGGACAGGGGTATTTCGTCTACGCACCGTTCATCACCAATGATGGATGGACTGTGCTGGTCAATCGCGGCTTCGTCCCGATTGATCGCAAGGATTTCAGCACCCGTCTGGGCTCTGCTCCACCGCGCGGTCAGATGACCATTACAGGTCTCGCACGCCGCGCTGAAGTAGCAAGCATGTTCTCAGCTGAGCCGAACCTGAGCACCAATGAATGGTATGTCCGCGAACCAAAGGCCATGGCAGAAGCCATGGGCATGCTGGCTGATCAGACTGCGCCATACACCATTGACTTACAGGAGACAGTCAGTGTCGCCGGTGACCTGCCACAGGCGGGTGAAACGCGCATGACGTTCTCTAACAACCACCTGCAATATGCATTCACATGGGCAGGGCTGGCTCTCACCTTGGTAGGCGTCTATTTCGCGTTCCTGATCAAGGCTTGGTTTAATCAGGACAAGCCGGTCGTAAAAGACGATGATGAGGATGAAGATGACGACTACGATGCGGAAGAAGAAAAGCGAAAAGCGGATCGTTACAAGATGATCTCGGATGCTGCTCGTCGACCTCGCAGGTAGCTTTAGGTTCTTTGGGAAGACTAACAAAAAAGGGGAGCATCGCTCCCCTTAAACGTTCTTGGGTTGAGACCCTTAAAGCTGAGAGAGAATATTCTCAGCAGAAGAGATAGTAGCCTCGCCTGGAGCTTCTTCGATGTTGAGGGAAGACAGCACGCCGTCTTTTACGATCATGGAGTAACGCTTGGAGCGGATGCCCATGCCAAACGCGGATGCATCCAGCTCAAGGCTGATTGCCTTGGTGAAGTCCGCACTGCCATCTGCAAGAAACAGGATCTTATCGTCTGCACGAGTATCACGTGCCCATGCGCTCATCACAAAAGCGTCGTTCACGGAAACCACAGCGATGGTCTCAACACCCTTGGCCTTGATGGCTTCTGCATTGTCGATGAAGCCCGGCAGGTGGTTCAGGTGACAGGTTGGTGTAAATGCACCCGGAACCGCAAACAGCACCACAGTTTTACCGCCAAACAGCTCTTCACTGGTGACATCAACTGGCCCGTCTGCACTCATGGTTTTGAATGTGACAGTTGGCAGCTTATCGCCCACTTGAATGACCATGGAAAACTCCCCAATTTGCTCGTTTGAGGCGTACCTTTGAAAGTGCTTGGGCTTTCAGATCAGATACGCTCAGGACTCTGGATGACAAAATAGCAGACCCTTCCACTTAAGGTCTGCATCTGAAAAGAATCGGGCTCTAGTTGTAGCCGCGAGCTCTTCGTTTCGCAAATACAACTAAAGCCCTTAGAAAAGCTTAGTTTGAAGCTGTGGTTTGAGGAACAGAGACATTCTGCGTTTCCTCAAAGGCGCCATCTTTGGTCACCAGCGTCAGGCGAAGCTCAAGCTCACTCACATCTTCCGGCAGACCGATGTAAGGCAGCGTCCAATGGGCCTTGCCCTTCTTCACAGAAGTTAGTTTCGGCACGCCATGGTAGGAGCCGGCAGGGCCCTCAACAAAAAGCTCCGGGGCTTTTTCTTTGGCAGGCACTTTCGCGCTGATTTCAATCTGGCGTTCCTTGCCTTCACCAACAACCTTGATCTCAGGAAACTGGCTTGGCAGATCACCTTGTGCGATGGGCACCAGTGCAAACGCATCGTTGACCAGCTTGTCAGCAACTTCATCTTTCATGGTTACCGCTGGAAAAACGAGAGAAACCTCAGCCTGCCCAGGAATGCAGATATCCTTACAGATGCCAAAGGTCAGGTTTGCATTCAAAATGGCCGGACGTGCATCGTCCATCCGTTTGAGCAGCACAGGCAGCACCACTTTCTCTGAATAGATCAGAGATGTGGAAAATCCGTCTGAGTAAGCCTTGGGCGCCGGGAACATCAGCTCCGCGCTAGCTATGTTGACTGAATTAACAAAGCTGGCTTCTGTCGGGATACCGGCTTCACCCGGATATCTCCAGTAGGTATGCCAGCCATCTTCAAGGCGAAATTCAATCCCGCCGCGATACAGGCCATCAGGTGTTGGCTCGCTCGCACGAATAAGACGGACAGCACCACCTTGAACTATTACCCATTCAGACACACTTGATGACAAGGCGCTTGAAACAGAGGCGGATAGCACCGCAGCAGCGATGAGGGTCGATTTGAAGAATCTAGAAATCATAGAGTCTATTTAAACGGTCCCTTTTCGAATTCCCATTAAGATTGCCTCTCAGACAATCAATGATCCGTGAACAATCCCATGTTTTTCTCACTGATCATTGATCACCGGAAAAATCCGTGAGTACCTATAATATAATTGCCTCTACACTCAAGTAAGAGGCAATCCGTTCGAAGCATGAGGAGAGCGCCCCCAACATGTCTGGTGAAAAACCGGGTTACATTGACGGACAATATCTCATTGCCATGCCCACAATGGAGGATGGCCGTTTTGCCCATTCCGTCATCTACGTGTGCGCTCACTCTGAAGAGGGTGCGATGGGGATTGTGCTCAACCAGCCGGCCCCTAACATCACATTTGGGCAACTTTTAGGTCAGTTGAACATCATTGATGAGGAAGACGATGACCAGCTGGCCATCGACATTGCAGACCGCAAAGTGTACCGCGGTGGCCCGGTTGATGCTGGTCGTGGTTTTGTTCTTCATTCCGATGATTACTTCCTGGAAGAAACCAGCCTCAAGATTGAGGAGGGTGTTGTCCTGACAGCCACCGTAGAGGTGTTGCGTGCCATCGCAGCAGGTAAAGGCCCCAAGAAGTCCCTTCTGGCACTTGGCTATGCAGGCTGGGCGCCCGGTCAGCTTGAGGCAGAGTTGCAGGCCAATGGTTGGCTCACGTGCCAAACAGATCCTTCGCTGATCTTTGAAGGTGAAGGCGATCAGAAGTGGCACAATGCTCTTGAAATTCTTGGTATCGATCCGGGAATGCTGTCCAGCGACATTGGTCACGCATGATCTTACGTGCCTAAACGAGATTTCGCCGTGCAACTTCTTAAAATTTCTGCTATTTCCCTGTGCGCACTTGAAACACAAATGCGACTGATTTGGGAATCTGTGTTTGGGTTCCAGCTGAAAACCTGAAGAATACCAATAGGGTACGGCACGAAACTACTCTGATTCAGGTTAAGCGAGAAGGGATGTAACGGTGAGATATGTAAGTACGCGCGGCGATGCACCAGAACTCGATTTTTCTGAGGTGCTGCTCACGGGATTGGCACGCGACGGCGGTTTGTATCTACCAAAAGAGTTCCCTCAATTATCTACTGAGGAAATTTCAGGATTTGCTGGAAAGCCTTACAGCGAGGTTGCGCTCAAGGTGATTGCGCCATTCGTTGGCGACTCCATTCCGCATGACGATCTGAAGCAGATGATTGACGAAGCCTACGCAAGCTTTGCGCATAGGGCAGTCACACCTCTCGTCCAGACAGCTCCAAACACATACGTTCTCGAACTCTTCCACGGCCCGACACTCGCATTCAAAGACGTTGCAATGCAGCTGCTTGGTCGCCTGATGGATTATGTTCTTGCACAGAAGGGTGCTCGTGCAACCATTGTTGGCGCTACTTCTGGCGACACTGGTGGCGCAGCGATTGAAGCATTCCGCGGCCGTGAGCGCACCGACGTCTTCATTCTCTTCCCGGAAGGCCGTGTCTCTCCTGTTCAACAGCGTCAGATGACCACTGCGAAGGAAGACAACATCCACGCACTGGCAATCAAAGGCAACTTTGACGACTGCCAAGGCATCCTGAAGGATCTGTTTAACAACTTCTCCTTCCGCGAGCGTGTTGGCCTGTCTGGCGTAAACTCCATCAACTGGGCGCGTATCGTTGCGCAGGTGGTCTATTACTTCACCTCCGCAGTATCTCTGGGCGCACCGCACCGCAAAGTGTCCTTCACTGTTCCAACCGGCAACTTTGGTGATGTGTTCGCTGGCTATGTGGCACAGCAGATGGGTCTGCCAATTGAGAAGCTGGTGATCGCGACCAACACCAACGACATTCTGGCACGTACGCTGGAAACCGGTCGTTATGAGACACGCGGCGTGGTAGCTACCACTGCACCTTCCATGGACATTCAGGTGTCTTCCAATTTCGAGCGCCTGCTGTTTGCGGCGAACGATAAGGACAGCGCCACTGTGAAGAGCCAGATGGACAGCCTCAAGCAGTCCGGCGGCTTCACTCTCTCCGAAAAAGCCCTAGGTTTTATCAAGGAGAAGTTCTCTGCTGGTCGTGCAAGTGAAGAAGACACTGCACAGACCATCACTGATACGCTCAAAGAAAGCGGCTATTTGCTTGACCCGCACACCGCGGTCGCAATCCATGTAGCCAAAGAGCACAATGACGGCGTAACTCCGATGATCGTGCTGTCAACAGCGCATCCGGCCAAGTTCCCGGCGGCAGTAGAAAGTGCATCAGGTATCCATCCTGACCTGCCAGCCCACCTGTCTGATCTGATGGAACGCGAAGAGAAATTCTCTGTTCTTCCGGCAGATGCTCTGGAAGTTGCGAAATTCGTTGAAGGCAGTGCACGTGCCGTGAAAGCAGGCGTTTAATGGCGGTCAAACTAACAAAACTAGAAAATGGCCTGACTGTAGTTACTGATCAAATGGAGTACCTCAAGACAACGGCTCTTGGGATATGGGTGAAAGCTGGCTCCCGCTCAGAAGGTGAGCAAGAGAACGGCATCACACACCTGCTTGAACACATGGCATTCAAAGGCACCACCAAGCGGAATGCCCGCGAGATTGCCGAGGAAATCGAAGCCGTTGGCGGCGAGATGAATGCCTCCACAAGTGTTGAGCATACAAATTACTACGTGCGCACACTGGCCGATGATGTGCCTCTGGGACTGGATATTCTCTCCGATATCCTGCAGGACTCCATCATCGATGCTGATGAGCTCGCGCGTGAAAAACACGTTATCCTTCAGGAAATTGGCGCTGCACAGGACACGCCTGATGATCAGGTCTTTGATGTTCTGCTGGAAACCGCATGGCCAAACCAGCCACTCGGTCGCCCGATCCTTGGAACTCCGGAAACCGTAAACGGCTTCTCCGCAGACGCGATCCGCCAGTACGTTGAGCGCAAGTACACCGCATCCGACATGGTACTCGCCGCAGCAGGTGCTGTAGAGCATGAAGCGCTTGTAGATCTGGCAAGAGCCAACTTCTCCAAGCTTTCCAACTCTGCACCGGATGAAGACAATCTGGCTCAGTATGTGGGCGGGGAAGGCGCCATTGAGCGCGACCTGCAGGAACTGCAGATCATCCTCGGTTTCGAAGGCTTGCCTTACGAGCACGAAGATTATTACGCCGTTCAGGTGCTGGCTTCCATCCTTGGCGGTGGCATGTCCTCGCGCCTCTTCCAGGAAGTGCGTGAAAAGCGCGGCCTTTGCTACTCTGTCTATGCCTTCCATTGGGCCTTCGCAGACACTGGCTTCTTTGGCGTGCATGCTGCAACCGGACCGGAAGACGCCGCTGAACTGACAGAAGTGCTTGTCGATCAGCTGAAAGAGATCGCAAAAGGTGTTTCTGAGAAGGAAGTGTCCCGCGCTAAAGCACAGCTGCGCTCCGGCTTGCTGATGGCTCTGGAAAGCCCAGCAGCACGTGCAGGACAGCTGGCGCGTCAGGTGATGATCTACGGTCATCCGGTTGCGATCGAAGAGCTGGAGAAGCGCCTCAACGCCGTTTCTGCTGATCGATTGCAGGTGCTGGCTGAAAAGCTGTTTGCCACCGACAATCCCACATTTGTGAAGGTTGGACCGAAGGCACCTATGCTAAATTATGCTGAACTAAAAGAGCGTTTGGCTGGCATCAAGGCATAAGCCTGTTGCATTTCAGGCTACGCTTTCTGCATAATGGAGCTCTAGTTTAGAGGGGAGAGAAGCTGTGTCATTTTTTAAAACAAGCACATCTCCCCAGTCTCTTGCGACTCTGACCACCCAGCGCCTCTATCTGCGCGCACCCTCCATGGCGGACTTCGCCCAATGGGCTGATCTTCGCGCACGCAGCAGAGACTTTCTGCAGCCATGGGAACCGACATGGCCAGCCGATGACCTGACCAAGACGTCCTTTCGCAAACGCATCCGTCGCTACAATCGCAACATACGCGAAGGTTCTCACTATCCATTCTTCCTGTTCAATCGGGATACGGATGAGCTGCTGGGTGGCCTAAACCTCTCCAATGTCCGACGCGGTGTCGCGCAGGCAACCTCATTGGGCTATTGGATGGGCGCTCAGTTTGCAGGTAGTGGGTACATGAAAGAAGCGGTCACACGGGTCTGCTGCTTCTGCTTCAATGATCTGCACTTGCATCGTATCGAAGCCGCCTGCTTACCCTCCAATGAAGTCTCCAGAGCACTTTTAACAAAGGTCGGATTCTCTGAATTGGGTTACGCACCTTCCTATTTGTTCATCAACGGAATGTGGCAAGACCATATTTTGTTTGGCAAAATCCGGGATTCTGCGCCTTTACCAGCCAAAGTGCTGCCACAATCAGAGGCAGATGGGGATAAATTGCCTGTAACACATGCTTGAACCATGAAACTGGCGCCTTGACGATGTAATGATCTTGGCAAGGAATTCAGTTAATTTTTCGTTATCGTGGAGAAGCCGGTGTCAGGGACTTATTGTCAGCGCATGCAGAACGTTATTCAGGCTGTTCTGTTAAGCGCTCTCCTGCTCATTGTGGTTGCATCACAAGCTCTAGCTTTGGAGGCGATTGTCGTCCCGAAGGACGTTGATGCACTCGATCTGACCGGCTCTGTCGATATCTATCCAAACACCAGTAAAAGCATTCAGGTCTCCACCGCTCCAGATTCTGATGGCATCGTCCGCCGCATCGAGGTGCGCTCCGTTGATGATACCGCCAGCTCCTGGGCTGTGTTCGCACTCTCCAACCCGGGTGAAGAGCAGATCGACCGCTTGCTTGTTGCGCCGTACTACAAGATGACCGGCGGTGGTGTGCTGGTGCCGGACCTTGGACAGCGCCGCATCGTCTCCCTGACACCGAGTCAGGGCATCCCGCCAATCCGCGAGCGCAGCACCGAAGCCGACATCTACCGCATCACGCTGGATCCAGGTGCAAACGTAACTTTCATTGCAGAAGTGAACACCCCAAGCCTGCCGGAAATCCGCCTTTGGAAGCCTGAGGCCTACAAGGACAACATCAACGCCTATACGCTTTACCGCGGTATTGTGCTTGGTATCGCAGGCCTGCTAGCGCTGTTCCTCACTATCCTGTTTGTGGTGAAGGGAACCGTCCTGTTCCCAGCGACAGCAGCGCTTGCATGGGCTGTTCTGGTCTATTTGTGTATCGACTTCGGGTTCTGGAATTTGGTCTTCGGGCGAACGCTGGGGGATGACCAGCTTTATCGAGCGGTCGCGGAGATCAGTCTGACAGCCGCCCTTGTGGTTTTCCTTTACGCCTATCTCGGCCTTAACCGCTGGCACATTCATTACACGCACCTTGCCATTGGCCTGTTCATCACAGTGATCAGCCTGTTCGGTCTGGCCCTTTGGGACCCAACCATCGCAGCGGGTATCTCTCGTATCCTGATGGGCGGTGTGGCGATTGCTGGCTTTGGCGTCATTCTGATGCTCACCGTCCGTGGGTTTGAGCGCGCGATTATGCTGCTGCCGACATGGTTCCTGTTCCTCGCATGGCTGTTTGCAGCATGGATGGCAACAACCGGCATGCTGCAGAGCGATCTGGTGCAGCCAGCTTTGGCAGGTGGTCTCGTTCTCTTTGTTCTGCTACTCGGCTTCACGGTCATGCAGCACGCCTTTGCTGGCTCCGGTCTCTCCCACTCCGTGGTGAGCGATGTTGAGCGCCGCGCGCTGGCTCTGACAGGCTCAGGCGACATCATCTGGGACTGGGATGTGGACCGTGACAAGATTCACACCAGCGGCGGCCTTGAAGAAGCGCTTGGCATCAAGCCGGGCCTCCTGGATGGACCCGCGCGCCTCTGGCTCGAAATTCTGCACCCGCAGGATCGTGACCTGTTCCGTGGCACTCTGGATGCTGTAATCGACCACCGCCGTGGCCGCGTCAATCAGGCGTTCCGCCTCCGTGGAGAAGACGGCCATTACCGCTGGTTCAAGATGCGCGCCCGTCCGGTGCTCGGCTCTGATGGGGAAGTCATCCGCTGCGTTGGTACGCTGCTGGACATCACCTCGCAGAAGACCGCTGAAGAACGCCTGATGCACGATGCCGTGCATGACAATCTGACCGGCCTGCCAAACCGCGAACTGTTCATGGACCGTCTCGTCGCTGCGCTGGCTCGCTCCAGAGCAGAAGGCAGCGGCAACCCAACTGTGATCCTGATCGACCTCGACCGCTTCAAGCAGGTCAACGACAGCATCGGCCAGACCGCTGGTGACTCCATGCTGCTCACCGCAGCGCGTCGCCTGTCTCGTTTGATCAAGCCACAGGACTCCCTGTCTCGCATCTCCGCAGACACCTTCGCGGTGCTCATGATCTCTGAGCAGGACGCAACCCGTATTGCTTCCTTTGCAGATGAGCTGCGCAAGTCTCTGCGTACACCAGTCACCTTTGGCGATCAGGAAGTGTTCCTGACGGCGTCCATTGGTGCTTCAATCTTTGACGGTGGCCCTGAAAAAGCAACGGATCTGATGCGCGATGCTGAAATCGCACTCAACCACGCCAAGCGCCTTGGTGGGGACCGCATTGAGATCTTCCGCCCGACACTGAAGCCAGTGGCCAGCAATACACTTGCTCTGGACAACGACCTGCGCTCCGCTCTTGAGAAAGATGAGATCAAGGTTGTCTTCCAGCCAATCGTGCGTCTGTCTGATAAGACCACTGCGGGCTTCGAAGCTCTGGCGCGCTGGGAACACCCAAGCCGCGGCCTGATCCCACCATCCGAGTTTATTCCGGTTGCTGAGCAAAGCGGCCTGATCAACGAGCTCGGTCTACGTGTGATGGAAAAAGGCGCGCGTCAGCTGGCACAATGGCAACGCGAGTTTAAACACGCTCTGCCGCTGTTTGTCTCCGTAAACATCTCAAGCCGCCAGCTGCTGAAGCCTGATCTGATCAACGATGTGAAAGCTGTTCTGGCACGCACCGCGCTCACTCCGGGCTCCCTGAAGCTGGAACTGACCGAGTCTCTGGTCATGCAGAACCCAGAATTCTCCGTGCAGGTTCTTGAACGCCTGAAAGGTCTGGGTGCTGGTCTGTCTCTTGATGACTTCGGCACCGGCTATTCATCCCTGAGCTACCTGCAGCGCTTCCAGTTCGACACCATCAAGATCGACCAGTCCTTCGTCCGTCCAAACGGCCAGAGCGCACGCCCTGTCATCCTGCGCACCATCGTTGCACTGGGCCATGATCTTGGCATGGAAGTGGTTGCTGAAGGCGCTGAAACTGAATCCGACGCGCTGGAGCTGTTCCAGCTGGGCTGCGAGTACGTGCAGGGCTTCCACTTCGGTCAGCCAATGCGCGCTGCTGAAGCTGGCCGCATGCTCAAAGAGCAGTTCGCTCAGCAGGACCGCAGTAATCAGAGCTAACACGGGCTGTCAAAGCCAAAAGGCTCCGAGTGGTTACAAGGGAATTTTGTGATCACTCGGCTTTAGCAGCATTGCTGGAGAAATTTTGATCATTCACCTCTGTGTATTCTCTGAATAACTCAGGTGGTGACACACTCGAGGCAATTTTCTAAGGGCATCTGGTCCGGCTCTCTTTTCCTTATCTGAGTTTAATAGCTGCATGTTTTGTTTTGGTAATGCGTGTCGAAAAGTGCACGCCGCTCTGGGCCTGATCCTGATTTCATATGGTAGCCTCGCACCAGCAAGTGCCACACCATCCTTGCTGCTGAATCTGGACACGCAGAGTGTGCTCTATGCGGAAGATGCTGGCGATCCGTGGTATCCGGCTTCTACTACCAAGCTGATGACAGCGCTTGTCACCTTCGAAGCTCTTGCAAACAGAGAAATCGACCACGAAACGTCTGTGGTGATGTCGCCATGGGCAATGAGGCAGGCCTCTTTGAAGTCGGGCCTGAAGGTCGGAAGCGTCATGACGCTGCAAGATGCCATTTATGCGGTTCTTGTCGGGTCAGCCAATGATGTTGCCGTTGCACTTGCAGAGAGCGTTGCCGGCAGCGAAGAGGCCTTTGTGCAGCGGATGAATGCCACAGCACGGCGCCTTGGCATGACAGCCAGCCATTTTGCCAATGCCAATGGATTGTTTGATGCCACCCAGCAAACATCCGCCCGTGATCTGGCCGTACTGGCGCGAGAAATCTACCTAGGTTACCCGCAGTATCACGACGTGTTCGCCACATCGAAAGTCACCATTGATGGCAAGGCAATCACATCCTTCAATGAGTTGCTCACAAGACTGCCGGGAACCGTTGGTATGAAGACAGGCTTTGTTTGTTCCTCGGGCCGTAACATCGTTGCACTGACAGACCGGGGAGGGCAGCGCTATATGGCCGTCGTACTCGGAGCAACAACCGGGCGGGAACGCAGCGAACGGGCTGCAAAACTTCTGACTGAGGCTATGACTGGAGAGTTGGGACCAAATGGTCAACAGCTCGAGGATATTGCAAACGACCTGCAGCGGCAGCCTGAAGACATGCGCAAACGGATTTGCACCAGCCAAAGCAAAGCCTACGAAGCGCAACAGAACAAGCGCTACCCAATGGGGATCGGCAAGAACAAGAGCTACCTGAAAGCCCGCACAGAGCACAAAAGCTACAGCATCCGTACATGGAAGGTTGCGATCGGTTTTGGAAGCCCGCTGCCAACGCCTAAACCACAGTAACTCACCCAGCTACGCTCAAAGGCGAGCAGGTTTGGACGTGAACTTGATGCCTGCTTCTTCGCAGTGAAGCCAGACAATCTTGCCCGTGAACGAAAGCTTGCGGGCTGGCACCTGAATCTTCACGCTAGACCCTGAAGTCAACTTGCCCGTGTTGACCAGCAAACGGCATCCGCCATTGCTGATGTCCTCAATCACACAGGATCGGTTGAAGTTGTCTGTAAACAACACTGCAGGCCAGTGGCAGGAATGCCGTTTATGGCCTCTGTTTTCTATCTCTAAAAGTTTCGGTCGAGGCAACATCATGAGACCGCCGGCCTTTACGTCAAAAATGCAATAACTAGAATCGTTAGTTTGGAAACTTACATACGCAGTATCAACTATATATTGCGCAGATGTTAACGCGTGACCAGGTAGCGTACATTGCTTAAGCTACTCATTTCACGAGCTAAATTGGAAAAGTTTCAACTCTAAAATATGTAAGGGTGACGTGCAGGTTATAACCTGCGGGAAGCACTACGTAAATTTGAGGTTGTAGCCATCAAATGAAGCGCAGAAGGGAAAGACTGTTCTAGTTTCCGCAGATCACAGTCAGTTCACAGTCACCGACAGAAACTTCAAGCGGTGTCCCGCCAAATGGCTCTCCATCAATCTGAACAGCCGCAGCACGATAGGCTTCAATGCGAGCTGTTTTGATGGTCCGGCACTCAACATTGCGCGATTTTACCACGCTGCCAGTAAGTAAGCGGCATGCGTATTTGAAGAGCGCCCAGGCACCATCCTCTTTGAAGGTGAGTAGGTGCAACTGCTTCTCCAAAATAGAAGCCTCAGGCACCACCAGATGTTTTCCGGCGTAGTAACGGCCATTGGTGATCAATGCCATGGCGCACTGCAGTTCTTCACCATCAGCTCGCACTTTAAAGCTGCCTTTGCGGCGAGAGAACGCCAGCTGAGCAGCTATGAAGAGAGACGCAAAGCGACCATAACGACGCTTCAGGCGCAATGGTACGACATGCACCATTTCTGCATCAAAGCCCGTAGACGTCGATAGGAAAAACGGTCGCCCATTGGCATAACCGTTGTGCAGCTTCTGCGTCTTACCGGCGATGATGGCCTTGGCGATCTCTTTCGGCGCGCTCGGCACGCCTAGTTCATGTGCCAGTACGTTGGCCGTGCCAAATGGGATGATCGCAAGATGCGGCTTCATTCCACGCCCCAGCATGGCAGAGGCTGCTTCACTGACGGACGCATCACCGCCAGCAATCGCCAGAATATCCGTATTCAGGTCTGGATCAGTGCAGGTCTCGGTAATCTCACTGGCACGGTTGGTCAGCTTCAGCTCCACCTTCATCCCAGCCTCTTCCAGACACTTCACGATCTCCGTGATGCGCTGAAAGCGGAAGGACGTGGCCGTTGGATTTGCAAGAATAAGCACGCGTTTGGCTTTGCGAGGCTTCTTCTCAGGTTTATCCAGCCGGGAGCGGGGAAGCGGGCTTTCCATGCGTGCGTCCGAACCTTCCCGACTTACTTGGACTTCTGAAAGGGCTTCATACCCTTCCGTGCCAGCTCATCAGCGCGTTCGTTCTCTTCGTGTCCGGCGTGGCCTTTCACCCAATGCCATGAAACATCATGACGCTGTGCAGCCGAATCTAGCTGCTGCCAGAGATCTGCGTTTTTGACCGGAGAGTTGGAGGCCGTCCGCCAACCTTTACGCTTCCAGTTGTGCATCCACTGCGTGATGCCGTTCTTCACGTAAGAGCTGTCGGTATACAAATCCACCGCGCAAGGACGCTTCAGGGTTTCGAGTGCCTGAATAGCCGCCATCAGTTCCATACGGTTGTTGGTCGTGGCTGACTCGCCGCCGCACAGTTCTTTCTCATGCTCGCCAAAGCGAAGCAGCACACCCCAGCCTCCAGGCCCGGGGTTGCCGGAGCACGCTCCGTCCGTCCACGTCTCAACACGTTTGGTATCGCTCATTTATCCAGCCCGTATGCACTCGCATTGGATACGCCACGATGGAACCTAAGTTTGCGCAGGTATTCAAGTGGATCTTTTGGAACAACCAGCGCGCCTTCCGGCACAGACAGCCAGTCATAAAGACGTGTCAGCAGGAAGCGCAGCGCAGCACCGCGGCACAGCAACGGCAGATTGTCGAACTCCAGCTCGCTGAACGGACGCACACTGCGATAGCCTTCCAGCAGCGCACGTGCTTTTGTCACGTTGAACATGCCATCCGGCTCAAAGCACCACGCATTGATGCAGATCGCCACGTCATAAGCAAAGGCATCATTACAGGCAAAGTAGAAGTCGATCAGGCCGGAAAGTTCCTTGCCCAGATAGAAAACGTTATCCGGGAACAGATCCGCGTGAATCACACCGCTTGGTAGATCCTTAGGCCACAGCGCCTGCAACTCATCCAGCTCAGCTGTCAGCTCTTCAGCAAGGCCCGCCTTCACCTCATGCGCACGGTCGCGGCTTGCATCCAGCAAAGGCGCCCAGCCATCAACGCTCAGGGAGTTTGGACGCTTGATCTCAAAGTCAGCGCCAGCCAGGTGCATCCGCGCCATGCCTTTGCCCAGCTCAGAGCAATGCACCAGCTGCGGTTTGCGTACCCACATACCATCAAGGAATGTGACCATGGCAGCAGGACGTCCTGCCAGCTCACCCAGCATCTGCCCATCGCGATCAATCAGCGGAGTAGGGCAGTTGAGGCCTTTCCCGGCGAGATGCTGCATCAGGCCCAGAAAAAACGGTAAATCATCAGGATTAACGCGTTTTTCGTAGAGCGTCAGGATGTAATAGCCCGTCTCCGTATGAACCAGATAGTTGGAGTTCTCAACGCCTTCGGCAATGCCCTTGTAGGAGAGCAGTGCGCCAATGTTGAAACGGTCGATGAAGGCGCCCAGCTCTTCATCGGAAACATCGGTATATACAGCCATAACTATTCTGCCGCGCTTGTTCCGCTAGGTGCAGGAGCAGCCCGTAACTCTTTCGGTAGATTGAATGAAATGTCTTCTTCAGCAGTTGTAACGGTTTCCAGTGTCACATCAAAATGCTCACGGAAGGCTTCAACAATTTCTTCAACGAGGATCTCAGGAGCAGACGCACCGGCAGTGATGCCAATGGTCTTCACACCTTCAAAGTCACCCCAGAAAATCTCGGAGGCGCGCTGGATCAGGAATGCCTTTTCGCAACCAGCCCGCTCACCAACTTCACGCAGACGCTTGGAGTTGGAGGAGTTCGGCGCACCAACAACAATCATCGCATCGCATTTAGGCGCAATTTCCTTCACCGCATGCTGACGATTGGTGGTCGCATAACAAATGTCATCCTTGTGCGGCTTCGCAATAGTCGGGAAGCGCTCTTCAAGGATTTCGACGATCTCTTTGGTGTCATCAACAGAAAGTGTGGTCTGTGAAATCCAGGCCAGCTGACGATTTGTCTTTGGCTCAAATGCGCGTGCATCTTCCGCAGTCTCAATCAGAGAGACACGCCCACGCGGCAACTGACCCATTGTGCCAACGACTTCCGGATGGCCTTTGTGACCGATCAGAAGAATTTCACGCTCGCGTCTGTCATGCAAAATTGCTTCTTTATGCACCTTGGAAACCAGCGGACAGGTCGCATCAAGGAAGAAAAGATTACGCAGGCGTGCAGCCTCCGGAACGGACTTCGGCACGCCGTGAGCAGAGAAAATCACAGGACGGTCATCAACCGGGATCTCATCCAATTCCTCAACAAAAACAGCACCTTTGTTGCGCAGGCCCTCAACAACATACTTGTTGTGAACGATCTCGTGGCGCACATAAACAGGAGCGCCATACTTCTCCAGAGCGAGGTCCACGATCTGAATCGCGCGGTCAACACCGGCACAAAAGCCGCGTGGAGCGCAAAGTAAAATTTTGACCGGTGCCTTCGGGGAGGGCGTAACCTGCATGATGTATTCCTGAATTTTGACTTTGAGCAATTGAAGGATGTTGGCTGTCTCTGTCAAGAAAAAGAGTTTTTAATCGGGCATCAAGCGCTGATTTTCTCCAATATTCAGCCTGTCAGCTTCCTCCAATGTGTTTCAGGTGACTGATGTATCTCGCCATTTGCGTTTGCGGCTGATATAGAAACAAAAACTGCAGATAAATTTGGGATTCGTATGGTGGGCAATTTATTGGCAAAATCACTGCTCAAAAACACAGGACGGGCAATTCTTCTGGCAGCAATCGGTGCATCTCTGGCAGGCTGCGGAAGCTTCATGTCATCAGATGCTGAGCTGGAATCTTCTTCAGCAAATCCGCCTGCAACAGAGAAGACCTTTGATCTGTCCGTGCTTCAGGCTCCCGCCTTATGTCCCGCCTTGCAGGAACTTTCAGGAACAACCATCCTGACCAAATACCCACGCGGCAAAGAGAAGACACCTGAGAATCTCAGCTATCAGGCAATCATCACCGATTGGGCACGCACCTGTAAAAAGTCAGGCCAGAACTCAGCGATGAAACTGGGTATCGCAGGTACAATTACCCCTGGTCCGACGTGGAAAGGGGGCGAAGTACTGCTTCCTGTGCGTGTAGCAGTCACACAAGATGTGGATGGCGGAGAAAAAACAATCTACTCCAAACTCTTCAGCGTTCCTGTCACTTTAGGGGCCGGATCGCCGTCTGCGACATGGGCATTTGTGGAAGAAAATATTATTCTTCCGAATGAACCGGGACAAAATGTCGTCTTTGGATTCGACGAAAAGTAAAAAATAGGTTAGTAAGGGTTCACAGCTTGGCGTCATAGTGTCGCGCCAGCCTTTCTCAGGGGCACGTTGCAGCCGTTGAGAAGGAATACATTCGCCGGTTCTGAGAGGAGGGCTGGCGAGTGCAGAGCTGTGCGGGAGAGAATAAGCCACCCATTGGGTTATCGCCGAAGGAGCAACCGCCCCGGAAACTCTCAGGCAAAAGGACCGCATAGTAAGCAACACTCTGGAAAGCAGTGCCGAGCGCGCTATCCGTATGGATCGCACGTTAAGGCTCTCACCGAAGGAGTAATCGCTCTGGTTTTTGTAGCTGCCAGTGCGGGAAATCTCTCAGGTTCTCGAGACAGAGGGGGCGTACTTGATCATTCCACAGGGAATGGTCTTTGACGTGTACGCCACTGTCTGAGGGGACCATATGGCTGAAGCTACAGACCTGCTGAAAACACCGCTTTTCGATCTACACACCGAGCTTGGCGCTAAAATGGTGCCGTTCGCTGGCTATGATATGCCGGTACAATACCCGCTCGGCGTTATGAAAGAACACCTCTTCACCCGTGAAAGCGCAGGCCTTTTTGACGTGTCCCACATGGGACAGGCTTGGCTCGTAGGCCCTGACCACGCAACCACTGCTGCTGCATTGGAAACGCTCGTTCCATCCAACATGAAGGAACTGAAGCCGGGCAAACAGCGCTACACAGTTCTGCTCAACGATAACGGTTGCATCATCGATGACCTCATGGTGTCTCGCCCGCTTGCGGCTGAAGACGACGGACGTCTGATGCTTGTTGTCAACGCAGCATGTAAAGACAACGATTACAAAATCATCGCAGCTGCTCTGCCGGACAACGTGAAACTTGAGATCGTTGAAGACCGTGCACTCATCGCAATTCAGGGCCCGAAAGCCGCTGAAGTGATGGCCCTGCATGCACCGGAAGCTGCTGAGATGGGCTTCATGGAAGCGCGTCCACTTGAGTTCGACGGCATTTCCGTGATTGCGTCCCGTTCCGGTTACACAGGTGAAGACGGTTACGAAATTTCCATTCCTGCTGGCGCGGCTGAAGCTGTCGCAAAAGCACTGCTCGCTGATGAGCGTGTAGAACCAATCGGCCTTGGAGCACGCGACAGTCTGCGCCTTGAAGCTGGCCTTTGCCTCTATGGTCACGACATCGACGAAAATACCACACCTGTTGAAGGCAACATCACCTTCTGCATGCAGAAGCGCCGCAAAGAAGCAGGCGACTTCCCAGGTGGTGAGCGTGTGCTCAAGCAGTTGGCTGAAGGCACCGAAAATCTCCGCGTGGGTCTGCTGCTTGATGGCCGTGCTCCGGCACGTGAAGGCGCAGAAATCCGCGTGCCGGGTTCAGAAGAAGTTATTGGCCGCGTCACATCAGGTGGTTTTGGCCCAACACTCGGCGCGCCGGTGGCGATGGGTTATGTCCCATCCAAACTGGCAGAAATTGGCACAGAAGTTGAGCTTGTGGTCCGTGGCCGCGCACTCAAAGCCAAGGTAGCTGAGATGCCGTTTGTAGCACAGCGCTACTACCGCAAACCAAAATAATTCCGGTGAGGGCAGCGGGCTGCCCCAATCACATTTCAATCGACAAACGACAGTGTAGGGAACGCTTAAATGAGCACATATTTCACAAAAGACCACGAGTGGCTGAAGGTTGAGGGAGACGTAGCAACCGTCGGCATTACTGAGTTCGCACAGAGCCAGCTGGGCGATGTTGTGTTCGTCGAACTTCCAGAGAACGGCAAAACCGTTGCTCAGGATGATGAAGTAGCCGTCGTGGAATCCGTGAAAGCTGCATCCGAAGTATATGCACCGCTGGATGGCGAGATCACAGAAGGCAACGAGCTTCTTGTTGATGAGCCTGCAAAGGTAAACGAAGACCCAGAGGGCGCTGCATGGTTCTTCAAAATGAAGCTCGGGAATGCTGCACAGCTTGAAGCCCTGATGAGCGAAGCTGATTACAAAGCATTTGTAGAAACGCTTTAAGGCAAAGCGTACTCCCGAAAAGCCCGACCGGTTTTCGGAATAAGAATACGCAATAAGCCAAAAGCCGTTCAGCCCCTGCCATGTCGGGCAACCTCATGGCAGGAAATGGCAGAAGCCCTATTTGCTTTTGCTGCAATGTGCATCAGACAATCTGATGGAGAGGGAACATGCGGTATCTTCCGCTTTCAGACAACGACCGCGCCGACATGCTGGCGCGTATCGGTGTAGACTCAATCGATGAGCTATTTGCCGATATTCCAGAGGCCGTTCGCCTTGAAGAACTGACAACCTTGCCACGTCGCAAGACCGAGATGCAGGTAGAGCGTCAGCTCTCTGCAATGGCAAACAAGAATGTCAGTGCCGGATCACTCCCGTTCTTCGTCGGGGCAGGGGCGTACAAACACCACATTCCTGCTACCGTTGATCACCTGATCCAGCGTTCCGAATTTCTGACCAGCTACACCCCGTATCAGCCAGAAATCACACAAGGTACGCTTCAGGCACTCTTTGAGTTCCAGACCCAGGTCGCAAACCTGACCGGAATGGATGTTGCTAACGCATCCATGTATGACGGTTCCACCGGCACCGCAGAAGCTGTGTTGATGGCTCACCGCGTGACCCGCAAGAAAAAAGCGGTTCTCTCCGGCGGTCTGCACCCACAGTACCGTGAAGTGGTTGAAGGCGTTTCCGCCAAGCTTCCGGGCGCATCCGTTGTTGCGCTGCCTGCTGACCCAATGGGCACAGAAGACATTCTGGCTCAGATCGATGATGAAACCTCCTGTGTGGTGGTTCAGTCTCCATCCTTCTACGGTCAGCTGATTGATCTGAAGCCGATTGCAGAAAAAGCACATGCCCACAAAGCGCTGCTGATTGCTGTATTCACTGAAGTTGTCTCCCTTGGCCTTCTGGAAAGCCCAGGTGCTCAAGGTGCAGACATCGTGGTTGGCGAAGGCCAGTCCATCGGTAACCCACTGACATTCGGTGGCCCTTACGTTGGTCTGTTCGCAACCCGTCAGAAGTACATCCGCAACATGCCGGGCCGTGTTTGTGGTGAAACAGTTGATGCGGAAGGCAAGCGCGGTTTCGTGTTGACCCTCTCTACACGTGAGCAGCACATCCGTCGTGACAAAGCGACCTCCAACATCTGCACCAACTCCGGTCTGTGTTCTCTGGCATTCACCATCCACATGACCCTGCTGGGCGGTAAAGGCCTCGCACGTCTTGCACGCATCAACCACATGAGCGCTGTCGCTCTGGCGGATGCTCTGGGCGCGATTGATGGTGTTGAAGTGCTGAACTCCTCATTCTTCAACGAGTTCACCATCCGCACACCAAAGAACGCACACGAAGTGATTGAAGCACTGGCTGCAAAAGGCGTTCTGGGCGGTGTACCTGTCTGCCGTCTGGACAAGTCCGGTGGTGACATCGACAACCTGATCGTTGTTGCAAGCACTGAAGTGAACACCGATGAGGATCGTGCAGCCTATGCGCAAGCTCTGAAGGAGGTGCTGGCATGACTATGAACCATCAGGGACGCCCGACACGCGCAGGTGAAGCCGGCCCTCCAATGCCGCACCAGACCTTTACTGGTAACCGCGCACTGGACATGGAAGAGCCGCTCATCTTTGAAATCGGCCACATGGACAACTGCGGTGTGGATCTGGACGAGCCGATGGACTTCGTTCCACGCCTCGGCAACCACATGCGCAGCGAGCCTGTAGACCTTCCAGCTCTGTCCGAGCCGGAAACCATGCGCCACTATGTACGCATGTCCCGCAACAACTATGCGATTGACTCAGGTCTGTACCCTCTGGGCTCCTGTACCATGAAGCATAACCCGCGCCTCAACGAAAAGATGGCGCGTCTGCCGGGCTTTGCAGACATTCACCCACTGCAGCCTATCTCTACCGTTCCGGGTGCTTTCGAGCTGATCTCTGAACTCGCAGACTGGCTGATGGAACTCACCGGCACCAACGCTGTGGCAATGAGCCCGAAAGCGGGTGCCCATGGTGAGCAGTGCGGTATGATGGCCATTAAGCACGCAATCGCTGCCAAAGGTGAAGAGCGCTCCATCGTTCTGGTTCCGGAAAGTGCCCACGGCACCAACCCGGCAACCGCTGCACTCGTTGGCTACAAGGTTGTATCCATCCCGGCACGCGAAGACGGCACTGTGGCTGTTGAAGCTGTGATCGAAAAAATCGAAGCACACGCAGGTCAGGTGGCAGCTCTCATGCTGACCAACCCGAACACCTGTGGTCTGTTCGAACCGGAAGTGATTGAGATTGCTAACGCAATCCATGAAGCTGGTGGCTACTTCTACTGTGACGGTGCAAACTTCAACGCGATTGTTGGTAAGGCCAAGCCGGGTGACCTCGGCATCGACGCCATGCACATCAACCTGCACAAAACCTTCTCCACGCCACACGGTGGTGGTGGTCCAGGTTCTGGTCCGGTTGTTCTGTCTGATCGTCTGGCACCTTACGCTCCACTTCCATTCATCCGTAAGAATGGTGAGGAACTGGAAGTCGTAGAAACCAACGACCAGCTGAACGAAGGCGAACAGCCATTTGGCCGTATGACCGCGTTCTTCGGTCAGATGGGCATGTATGTACGTGCACTTTCCTACATGCAGTCCCATGGTTCCGATGGCCTGAAACAGGCATCTGAAGATGCAGTGCTGAACGCAAACTACGTGCGCGTTGGCCTGCAGGACCTGATGACCCTGCCATACGGCGTCAAACCTTGCATGCACGAAGTCCTCTTCGACGACAGCTTCCTCAAAGACACCGGCGTTTCCACGCTGGACTTTGCAAAAGCAATGATCGACGAAGGCTATCACCCGATGACCATGTACTTCCCACTGGTCGTAAGTGGTGCAATGCTCATCGAGCCAACCGAAAGCGAAAGCCGCGCGTCTCTGGACCTGTTCGTCGCAACCATGCGCGATCTGGTGATGAGTGCAAAAGCTGGCGAAAAAGACCGCTTCGAAGGTGCTCCATTCCTGGCTCCGCGCCGCCGCCTGGATGAAACCGGCGCTGCGCGTAAACCAATCCTAAAATGGGTGGCTCCAGAACCAACCAAGGTGGAACCAGAACTCGCGTAACAACGCGGTTTCTGTAAAACTTACAGCCCGGCTCTTGCAAAAGACGCCGGGCTTTTTCTTTGCCAGAACTCCAATGGCATCTCCCGGACCACATCCTCAAGAATTGATAGATCAGAATACGTGGATACTGAGCACTCCCCGGTCAGTATACGGTCATGCATGCTCCGCAAAGAATGGGTGAGGTGGGTATGCGTAAAGCACCAAAATGGCGCAGTTGGATGCCAACAAGCAGGCAGCTCAGGTTCAAACTGCAATCAACCCTCGCCAGAACCTTCCCCGCAATCGGCTACCGTTATAACTATTTTCCAGATAACGCCGCGCCGGGGCTGTCTCCGCACCAGCATCTGCTCACCATGGATGAGCGCAGCTCCCGGGATCTACCTCAGCAAGTGCAGGCATTCTTCACGGAACATGGGGCGCTTGAACAGAGTCGCTATCCTTTGCCAATCACACCATCAGGCCACACCCAGCTCAGACTGCATAAACTGGCTGACACGCTAGTCCTTGGCAGCACAGGCGCTACGGTCTTGAAAAGCCAGCACCGCCAGATAGAAGCAGCAGCACCCAACACCATGCGGTTTGCGCGCCTTAAAGATCGGACAATCCAATCTGCGGCGATCAACATGCTCGGCATGGCGACGGGGTATCGCCACTACTACCACTTCCTCTGTGATGTAGCGTTTCCGCTGTTGTTCCTGTTAGAGCATCTGGAACCACGCACATTTCCGCTCAAAATCCTTCAGAGAGAAGACCTGCCGGAGTTCCAGCGAGAGTTTTACGAATTTCTGGCTCAGGATACGCCGCTCCTCACATTGGAGGAGTGCAGAACAAACGAACGCATACACTGCAAAACCCTCTACCATTGCTCACCCGCCATGAACTGTGAGTTCCGGGCACCAGCCAGCGAGCAGGCGGCCTCCATGGTTGCGACGCACTATCTCGCAGCCTACGGGCTCGATATGCACAAGACGCCCACGCAAAAGCTCTACATTGCACGCGATGACGCAAAAACGCGGCGGATACTCAATGAGACAACACTCATCGAGCAACTGGAAGCACGCGGCTTCCAAAGCGTGGTGCCGGGCAAGCTGACACACAGAGAACAGGTAAAGCTTTTCAACAGCGCCAAGATCATCGTGGGTACGCACGGCGCAGGCCTCACAAACCTGCTCTTCACGCAGGCAGGCGGTAAGCTCGTGGAGATCTTTCCAGCAGACTACATCCAAAGTGCATATGCATGGCTCTCGCATGTCAGAGGTTTGGAATATGCCCCCGTGATTGGCGAGATGAGCGGGGCGCATCAGCACTTCACTCTGCCACAAACTGCGATCGGGCAGATCCTGCATGAAGTTGATGCCTTGGAGTTTGCTTAGCGATCTTACAGAGACCTAGACCTCACAACCGCTGCCAATGCGGCGGAACGATCAGGCTGTCATCCAGATTTGGATTTTTGAACCACTTGAGCGGTGCAATTACATGCTTGTCTTCATTGCCATTGAGGAACGCCGCCCACCAGCTGAATGTGCTATTCGCTGTCACGATATGATCGCATGAAGACATAACCATCAGATCTTCATGATCTTTTCCATCCTGCATCGGATCAGCAAAGTAGACGTTTTCTTGCTGAGGAACCACCTCGCGCGCCCGCTCAGGACTGTCTGAAAAAACATAAAACGTCAGCCCTGGCACGCGCTCAGTCAGGAAATCCATCGCGCCTTTGTAGTACCCCGCAGAACACAAACCAAAGTTCTGCAAGTTATGCGCCTGACTGTAATCACCATACCGCACATGCAGCGCAGCTGAGGGTCCGGACTTGATCCGCTGCAACAGCTTCAGGCGCTCCAGAACCATAGGCTTCTTCAGGGTGATCTCGTCGCGCAGCTGTTCCATGATCGAAAATGGAATCTCCCAGGTCTGCCAGTACCCATCCAGATAGGCACTTTGCTTCAGCGCTGGTGTTTCACCGTCTTGCAACAACTCATCCTCACGGATGTAACGCCGCTGATAAAACGGATAGAACTTACGGCACAGCTTAACCGTCTGCCCAAACGATTGCGCAGGCCAGAGGACCGCTGACATCTCGGATTCCGTGGCTGATAAGCCCTGTGTCTTGAACAGGTTAAGGCAATAGGAGCGATTGAAGTACTGGTCGTACTCACTGCGGTCGAAGCGCAGTTTCATCCCTGTTTCAAGCGCGATTTTTCGCCCAAGAGCATACTGAAAAAGCTGATTTCCAATGCCCCCGCGGATACGGACAATCAATGTTGGCTTGAGCTTGCGTCGCCGCGCAGCTCCCGATCTTCGCACCTGAGAAGCAACTGACATACGTCCCCCGCTACACAAATCAGCTTGTTTACCTGTCAGCCTAGCGGAGCTTTGGCAAAGGCTCACTACTAGGTTTTTGGGAGTAAATCTCTGAGGGGCACCCATTTACCGGCTTGGTCTACAGGGATAAGTTGCAATACCAAATCATGTCATCATCAAAACGCCATGCTTGCTGGCAACACTGCGCCCGATATAACCAACTGGATTTGTTTATGAACTACGATTTGCTCATTTGGGATTGTGATGGCTGTCTGATCGACAGCGAATGGATTGGGTGCCAGGTCGAGGCTGAAGGCTTCACCAAAGCTGGATACCCCATCACCACAGAAGACATGATCGCGCGTTTCTGCGGTGTGTCCGCCAACGAAGTTTTCAGTCAGGTGGAAGCTGAGATTGGACGGGATATCCGCAGCCATGAAGCGCTCGTAAATCAGGATGAAGCGCTAAAGGCAGCCTTTGAGAAAGACCTTCAACCAATTGCAGGCATCCACGAAGCATTGCATGAGTTGGACAAACTGTTCCCAAGCATGAAGATGTGCATTGCTTCCGGCAGCTCCATGGAACGACTGGAGTACACGCTCAAACTGACTAATCTTCATGAGCGTTTTGAACACAAATACTTCTCGGCAGATCTGGTCGCAAAGGGCAAACCGGCACCAGATGTGTTCCTCAAAGCAGCCAGTGAGATGGGTGTTGCTCCTGCCAAGTGCCTCGTCATCGAAGACAGTCATCTGGGTCTGAAAGCAGCCAACGCTGCCGGTATGGATGCCCTCGGCTTCACCGGTGCCACTCACGGCACCCAAAATTTGCACAGCCGACTAGACCAACAAAACCCTCTGGCAATCTTCAATGATATGAGAGAGTTAGCAGGTTTGATGCAAAAGCTGATTCTGCTCAAAAACACGGCTTGAGAATGCTTGCTCAGCACAATCTGCCAAAACTTTCTTGACAGCGGCGGTAGGTTGCGGTCATACACTTGGGCATGAGCAAGAACCTGACCATCATTTCTGCAGTTTATTATTATGCGACCGACATATCGGCGGCCGCGTTCCTATAAACTCATGTCAAATTGAGGTCAGAACCAAAAGCCGCCGCGTAGGCGGCTTTCGTGTTTTAGCTCTCCTGCGTGGCGTAGGAGAGAATTATGAAACACACTGTTGTCGATACCACTCGTTGCTTCCGCCCTAAATCCGAAGCTCTTCAGCTGCTGATCGATCGTGGCTTCCTGCATCAATGCACAGACCTTGAAGCGCTGGATGAGAAGCTGCAGGCAGGTCCTATCACCGCATACGCTGGATTTGATGCAACTGCAGACAGCCTGCATGTCGGTCACTTACTGCCGTTGATGGCCATGCGCTGGCTGCAGAAAACCGGCCACAAGCCAATCCTGCTGATTGGCGGCGGTACCACGCGTGTGGGTGATCCAAGCTTCCGCAGTGAAAGCCGTCCGCTGCTCGATGATGCTCAAATCTCCCACAACCTCGCTGGCATCCGCGCGACCGTAGAGCGTCTCTTTGATCTTTCAGAGGGGCAGGGGCAGATCGTCAACAACGCGGAATGGCTGGACGAGTTCCGCTTCCTCGAGTTCCTGCGCGACTTCGGTACCCACTTCACCGTCAACCGCATGATGACGTTCGACAGTGTTCGCTCCCGCCTGGAAGCGCAGCAGCCACTATCGGTCCTCGAGTTCTGCTACATGATGCTGCAAGCGGTTGACTTTGTTGAACTCAACCAGCGCTTCGACTGCACATTGCAGATCGGTGGTTCTGATCAATGGGGCAACATCGTCAACGGCGTGGACCTCGGTCGCCGCTCTGGCAGCCAGCTCTTCGGCTTCACGCTGCCACTGCTGACAACAGCCTCCGGCAGCAAAATGGGTAAGACGGCAGAAGGGGCGGTATGGCTCAACCCGTCCCGCCTTTCTAGTTTCGGTTTCTGGCAATTCTGGCGCAATGTCGATGATGCCGATGTCCCACGTTTCCTGAAGCTCTTCACCGATTTGCCATTGGGTGAGATTGACCGGTTGTCCACCCTCAAAGGTCAGGAATTGAATGAAGCCAAGAAGATACTGGCAACTCAGGTCACTGGCATTGTCCACGGTCTGGCTGCAGCAGAAGCCGCTCTTCAGCAAGGTGAGGCTCTGTTCAACGGTCAGGAAGACCTGACCGAGCCAACCCATGAACTGCCTTTGTCACTCCTAGCCAAACCACTCGGTCTGCTGGACCTGCTGGTTAAAACTGGCTTCGCCACCACCAACAGCGAAGCCCGCCGCCTCATCCGCGGCGGCGGCGTCCGCCTCAACACATCCATAGTTCTGGAGGAAACCCGGATGATCTCTGAGGGAGACCTAAAGCCAGGTGAGAGGCTGACACTTGCTGTCGGCAAGCGCCGTAAGGCATTGGTGGAGTTTGTATAAGTACATTGGGAGCGGTCAGCCCTGAGCTGGCCGCTGTGCCAAGGCCTACAGTTCTTCTCCATTCACCATCGACCAATGATGAGGTTGCAGTTCTCGCAGACTCTTGAAGATCAACTGATTGTCCGTGTTGGAAATGGCAGCGAGAACGTCTCCACCCCAATGGACAAGCCGTTCCTGACAGATCCCACAAGGCGTCAAAACAACAAAGGGGCTATTCTCGTCTTCTCGATAGATGCAAAGAGAATGAGTCACGGCCTCATTCAGCTTATGAGCCTCCAAAATAGCACCAACCTCCATACAGAGAGACAGCCCGTCATTTTTGGTGTCCGGCGCTATACTGGTGAGGATCTTTCCACTGTCAGTCCTGACTGATGCTGCCCCGCCCCAGCCAGTAGGATATCGACGCTCAATCAGCAGCTTGGCTTCATCAAATAATGTTTGCTCAATGGTCATTCTGCCACGCTAAAGCTTCTGCCCCTATCAATCAAATCATGTTCTACAGATCTTGATTAGGTCCTTATGATCTCACCGATTTTGTAGATTGCACTATGATGTCAGGGTGCAACTATTGCTCTGATTTTAAAGATATTTCACTGAGGGGATAGTATGAGCTTATTTCTTACATATTTGGCATTGGCACAGCCAATCGAGCTGACGGCAGCCGAGATGTGCCAGAGCACGGCGAGCACATACCTTGGCCAGCCGCTCCACATTGAGTGCCCCGTAGATGACAGTGATGGAAAAGATGCTAACTTCGTTTATGTAAATGGGCTTCCAGTTGCCATAATGAACATAGGATTCCCGCTGCCTGCTGATGCTTACGAAGAAGCTGTAGCAATTGACAAGCTTTGGCCGGAAGCTGGAGCAATTCTGGCTGAGAGCAAATCACATATCGTTTTATCTGCTCTTGGTTCCCCCAAGGAGCACCAAGAAGTTCTAAGCGCAGCGAAGACAATGACGCTCTTTGCAGCGTATCTGAGCGAAAAGCTACCTGTAACTGCGCAAATCGGCGTTGAGGGTAAAACAGTTATCTCACCGGAGAAGCTTAAAACCTATGCCCAATCACTTGCTCAGGGTGAAGTTCCTTTGTTTGCATGGACTTCGCTAATGTTCTTTAACGGAGGCATGACAAGCGATGGGAAGCAAAAAGCGATAATGGCAACAAATGGTTTTCGTCCATTTATTGGCAGGGAGATTGAAACCTCTGCATCTGCCAATCTGACACCTGACAAAGTTGATTTCGTTTTGAATCTCGGTGTTTACCTCATCAAAAACGGCCCGGTAATTAATCATGGCGATACAGTTGGTGGAACAGTTGAAGAGAAGATCAAGGTTGTTCATAAACCACAGGGATACCGACCGGAAACTCCATCGTTGCACGTCGTGTTACCTGATGCGGATGTGAGTGAGTTGGAAGGTGTTGGTGCCGAGGATCGGTCTGCGCCTCCTCCGTCTCGCAAATCTCTTTGGCCTTTTGGCAAACGCAAGGGGTAAAGCAGCTTTCTGCCAAGTGACAAAAAAAGCCCCCGCCGGTGAGGGCAGGGGCCAAGTCATATGGATATGAAGCAGGATCAATGATGAACCCTGTAAAACAGCCAGACCGTTTGCCTGGCTGAAAGAGCTGCAGCGTTAGCGAGGCATCTGAGAACGAACCACCTGACGCAGAGCGTCCACTGGTTCAAGAGCCTTACCACGCTTGACGTGCCAGAATGTCCAGCCATTACAGGCTTGCTGGCCTTGGACGAGCGCACCCACTTTGTGGATCGATCCTGAATGCTCGCCGCAAATCAAAGAACCATCAGCGCGAACTGTGGCTTTGAAACGTCCCCGGGCATCGGTCAGTTCCGCGCCCGGTGTCAACAATCCGGTTTCCAACAGGTTGCCAAACGGAACTCGTGGAAGAGCACGTTTGCCTTGTGTCATCGCCAGAAAATCGTCGTTGGCTGGTGTCACCCGGTCAATCCGTTCAGAAGCTGCCTTGATATAGGCATCTTCACGCTCGCAGCCCACAAAGTGGCGGCCAAGCTTTTTGGCAACAGCACCGGTGGTGCCGGTTCCAAAGAACGGATCAAGGATCACATCACCCTGATTAGAAGTGGAAAGCAGCACACGGTAGAGCAGGCTTTCCGGCTTCTGTGTTGGATGCACTTTGTCGCCGTTGTCGTCCTTCAAACGCTCATGACCAGTGCAGATAGGCAGCACCCAGTCAGACCGCATCTGAAGGTCGTCGTTAAACGTCTTCATTGCATCGTAGTTAAAGGTCGGCTTGCTCTCCTGTGAAGGGCAGGCCCAGATGAGCGTCTCATGAGCATTCGTAAAACGCTTGCCACGGAAGTTCGGCATCGGGTTTGTTTTCAGCCAAACCACATCATTGTTGATCCAGAACCCAAGGTCCTGCATCACCGCGCCAACACGGAAGATGTTGTGATAGGAACCGATAACCCAGATGGACCCGTTTGGCTTCAGCACGCGGCGAACCGCAGTGAGCCATGCACGAGTGAACTCATCGTAAGCTTTAAAGCTGGAGAACTGATCCCAGTGATCATCGCAGGCATCTACCTTTGAATGATCAGGTCTGTGCAGATCTCCGCCCAGCTGTAGGTTGTAAGGGGGATCGGCAAAAACCACATCCACGCTGTTGTCTGGAAGCTTGTTCAAAGCCTCGACACAGTCACCCTTAATAATCGTATCAAGCCACTCTGGCTTGGTGGAAGTATGGGGTGTCATCAGGGACACCCCTTCTTTACGCTTTACTCTCATTGCGACGCAGCACCTCACGCAATTTCTGAGTGCTATGGTTACCGGATATGGTAAACCACTGGTTAACGGTGGATATCTTTTATTCTTTTAGAATCAACGCTTTATTTACAGATTCGAATATTTGTCTCGAAGTTAACTCCCATTAATATTCGGTCGCGGATTCCCTTGGGGTAGAGGTTTATGAGGAGTTAAAATGGCGAAAATGGAGAGCTAAAATATTTTTTTGAGAGTCAAGCTTTTTTGCTGACTAAAACGAACAAGGTAAACGCACTGCGGGGACAGCGGGCAAATCGGTTAATCAGTATGGCAGAGCTCCCGTAACGGACAGCACAAAAAGAAAGCGCGCCATAATAGACGCGCTTCCCAAATTGCAAATCAGTGTGAGGAGAGGGGCTTACTCAATCCCCATGCAGTTGGCGTAGAAGGTCACAGTTGCTGGCCAGTCAGAGAACACACCGCTCACCTTCACATCCTGCGCCAGCACATCCAGCAGCTCGTAAACGCTGCCTTCGCTGGTGATCGCATCATTGATGCTGCGGTAATACCAGCCACCTTTATTGTGAGAGATGAGGCCGGAGCGCTCCAGAGTCCAGGCGAAGATCTTGATGCCAGCCTCATTGGCAGCCTTCGCATAAGCGGAAGGAACAATCTTCCCATCATCCAGAGTAACAAGCATCCAGAGAGGAGGAGAGATGTAGTTGACGCCCATCTCCTTCAGCTCAGCCATGGATGGCTTGAAGCTGGTTGGATCGGACGTATCAAAGCCCTGCATGCGGAAGCGCCCATCAAGGAACACCGCCTGCTTGCCATACTCTGGCTCATTCTTGATCCAGTAAAGCACATCATCAAGGAAGAAGGACTGAGGGTACACGTCAGAGGCTGGAACACCAGCTGCCTTGTACTCATCAATCAGCTTTTGGGCGTAATCTTCCTGACTAAACCCATCAAATGGCATCTTAACGCTCGGGCGCTTCAGCTCCGGCGTAAACTTGGCACCTTGAGCCTTGAACAGCTCGATGGATTGAGCATGGGTCATCAAAGTCCCGCCAGCACCAGCAGCTGCATAGAGGTCAGTGCGCCAGTCTGCTGTGCCCTTCAGGAAGTCCTCGACTGTTGTGGCGGTTGGATCAGAGGCATCCATCTTGCCCTTCAGGCCTTCAAACTCAGCCAGAGTGATCTCTGAGGTCCTACACTCAGCAGTCGCTTTCTCACCACCCGCAGCCGCCGTGAATGGCGTGACACAGGTGCCTGCCAGATCTGTTGCCAGAATATTTGTGGTGGTTGCCAGATCGTTCTGGGAGTGACGGCAAACCAGCTGCTTGTCTTTGGTAAAGGTAACATCACATTCCTGCACACCAGCGCCCATCACTGCAGCTGCTTGATAGGACTCTAAAGTATGCTCTGGAAACTGCAGCGGCGCACCGCGGTGGCCAATGGAGAAGTTGGAGGTGGTGGCAGGGTTGCCAATACAAGCCCGCAGTTTTTCCTTCAGCGGGCTCTCCTGCATCTGCTCAACGAGAAAAGCAGGGCGAGGGCCCAGCTGTGCAGCCTGCGCGCTTGCAGTAAAACAAGCGCCTGCCATCAGCCCAAGCGTGGCGGTTCGAACAAAGTGCATAAAAAAGATCCCTCCCGATCATTGAATGCTTTTGTGGTGTGGTGCTGAAAAGAGCGTTGCACTCTTCCTCTGAAATCACACCTTTTAATTGGGATGTAGTTTTACAGAATAAACTGAAGGAGATAAGGGTAAATATGTAGTCAGATATTGCAATTCTGTGCGCAGAACTGGATCTGACGCTGCGTGAAAATATCCTCACTCACTAAAAAATAAATCATATTTGTCTGCGGATTGTCTTGACCCTGTCGTAAACATCCCTCAGATATATAGTGACACGAAAGAGGAGAAACCGAACGTGTCGACTATATCCGATAGCGACGTTGTGATGGAAACCCGTTCCATCCGCACGCCTGAAACAATTCCCCCACGATCCTTTAAAGATGCCGCTGAAGCAGTTGAGCACCTGATCTTCCTGTTTGATCGGGCAACAGACTTTTTGCGCGAGAATTTTAAGTCTGCCGCTCAGGGCAGCATGCCGACAAACCGGGTCAGAGCTTTTTATCCGGAACTTCGTTTTGAAATGTCCAGCCACATCCGCGTGGACACTCGTTTGTCCTATGGATTTGTAGCAAGACCTGGCAAATACAAAACCACAATCACCCGGCCTGATTTGTTCAGACACTATCTGGAACATCAGATTGATCTGCTGATCAAGAACCACGGCCTAGAAGTCGAGATCGCTGAGAGTGATCAGCCAATCCCGCTGCACTTCGCATTCTATGATGGCGCCCACGTTGAAGGCGCTCTGCCTGACAGCGCAGAACGTACACTGCGTGATGTGTTTGATGTGCCGGATCTGGCGGTTATGGATGATGCCATCTCAAACGGCACTTACCGTGCTAAAGATGGCTTTGAGCCCCTGGCCCCGTTCACCGCGCCACGCGTAGATTACTCCCTGCATCGTTTGCAGCACTACACCGCAACGGCACCGCGCTACTTCCAGAACTTCGTGCTCTTCACAAACTATCAGTTCTACATTGATGGCTTTGCGCAGATGGCGAAGGAGCTGATCAACGATCCAAATAGCGGCTACGTTGCCTTTGTCGAGCCGGGCAATCTCATCACCTATGCTGGTGATAAAGAGCCACGTGAAGGTGTGGCACCTCCACGCTTGCCGCAGATGCCAGCCTATCACCTGCTGCGGGAAGATAACTCCGGTATCACTATGGTGAACATCGGTGTCGGTCCATCGAATGCGAAAACCATCACCGACCACATCGCGGTGCTTCGCCCACACGCCTGGTTGATGCTAGGTCACTGCGCTGGGCTCAGAAGCAGCCAGCAGCTCGGTGATTATGTGCTGGCACATGGTTACGTTCGCGAAGACAAGGTGCTCGACGCTGACTTGCCAACATGGGTTCCGATCCCACCACTGGCAGAAGTGCAGGTCGCACTGGAAGATGCAGTTGAGAAAACCACCGGCTACAGCGGGTATGACCTGAAGCGCGTCATGCGCACAGGCACCGTTGCCTCCATCGATAACCGCAACTGGGAACTGCGGGACCACCGCGAGCCTGTGCAGCGGTTCTCTCAGTCCCGCGCCATCGCGTTGGATATGGAGTCCGCAACCATAGCCGCCAACGGTTTCCGCTTCCGTGTTCCATACGGAACTTTGCTCTGCGTCTCAGACAAGCCACTGCATGGTGAGCTGAAACTGCCGGGTATGGCGACAGACTTCTACCGCAAACAGGTGGATCAGCATCTGGAAATCGGCGTGAAGACCATGGAGATCCTGAGGGAGATGCCACTAGAGCGCCTCCACTCTCGAAAACTCCGCAGCTTCATGGAAACCGCTTTCCAATAAGCACCATTTGGCAGCAACAAGAACAAGAAAAGCCGGGCCTCGACCCGGCTTTTTGCTGTAAAGAAGCGTTTGTTGCCCCTGAGGTCGTTTCTCCACTCTAGCTAATCAGATTGCTGACTTGGCCTCATATGTCCAGGCGCGATAACCTATGCCGATCTTACCAATCTAATTTTCAGTAGATTTCAATTCATCCTATCAAACAGCTGAGTGAGACTAATTATGCCTTTTAACAAGATCCACGTACCCAAAGCACTGCCTACCCAAATGTGTCGCTCAATCAGCGAGCAGCTGCATGAAAGTCTGGTGGCTACATGCGGTGTTAATCCCAGCGATGACTTCACTTTGGTTTCTCGATACGAACCTGAAGATATGATGTTTCACCCGACTTTCCTCGGAAACAGAGACCCCAAAGCAACCATCGTGATTGAGATCGCATTGCTAGGCGGGCGCTCTGATGAGCAGAAGGAACACCTTTACAAAGACATGCGCCAACGTCTTTCGAACATTGGCTTTGAGCCCGACAACTCCATCATGTTCTTGATCGAAAACAACTCGATTGATTGGTCTTTCAGTGGAGCTGGTTCCGTAAAAACAGTGCTGGGACTGTAAAGCCAATTAGCTGTACTTTCCGGCTAACTTGTTTTGGTCAATGCCTTCCTAAATCAACCCACCCGCCTTCAGCGCTTTCTTCATCACCGTTGGCAGAGCTTCGCCTTCAAGCTCATCGGGAGCAGACCACCAGTAGCCTTCTGGCTCTGCGTAGTTCGCTGGAGCCTCCGCCTGCCAGACACTCATTTCCAGATGGAAGTGCGTGAAGGTGTGCTTCACATCTTTTGCTGTCCGCACCCACTCCGCATGAATGGGGGCGGCTGTCAGATCTTCCAGCGCAGCGTCATCGGACCAGTGTGTGGTGATTGGCTCACTCATCCCGGCAAGCAGGCCTTTGTCCTCTCGCTTGCGGAGCAGAATGCGTCCTTTATCATCTCTCAGAAGGAAAGCCATGCCCCGCCGTGTCGGCTTCACCTTCTTCGGCGCTTTGCGGGGCAGCGTGTCTGCAATGCCTTGCTTGCGGCCTTCGCAAACTTCCATCCATGGACAGATGCCACAGGCCGGTGATTTGGGAGTACAGATGGTGGCGCCCAGATCCATCATGGCCTGTGCAAAGTCGCCGGGGCGGTCATGGGGCGTCACCTCAGCCATCAGCGGCTTCACTTCAGCCTTGAGGGCAGGGAGCTCTGTCAGCAACGCATGGCGGCGCGAAAGCACCCGCTCCACGTTGCCATCCACCACGGCTGCATGCCGTCCAAACGCAATGGTAGAGATCGCCGCAGCGGTGTAAGGACCCACGCCAGGCAGCTTCAAAAGCCGCTCTTCCTCCTCGGGAAAACGTCCATTGTGATGCAATTGGACATATTTTGCACACTTATACAGATTTCTTGCACGGGAATAATAACCAAGCCCAGCCCATGCTTTCAGGATATCTTCCTCCTCCGCATTGGCCATATCTGCAAGTGTTGGCCATGTCTTTATGAAGAGTTCGAAGTAACTTTTTACCGCCGCGACAGTAGTCTGCTGAAGCATGATTTCGGAGAGCCAGACGTGGTAAGGGTCTGGTTTTACACCGGAAAGTATATCAGCAGGGGCTGTTCGCCATGGCAGTTGGCGAGAATTTCTGTCATACCAGTAAAGAAGAACTAGATTATCTTGCATGGTTTTGTGGGTTAACCTTGGTTTTGATCCCTAAATAATTGGGGTTCCCTTGGTAATTCATGGTACCGCGAAAAACGGGACTAAATTAAAACTAATATAAAGCAATGGTCATATATGTGCCTTAATCTAATGGCGTGATGAAGACGATGAAAGCAACTGCGCAAAATCGGGTTCCCAAAAGATCGAGTCATCAGCTAAACGAGCTGATCGGTAAGACGATGCACCCTGTCGCGCGCAAACGCGGATTTGCCAGTGCTGATCTTCTCGCCGCTTGGCCCGAACTTGTCGGCAAGCAGTATCACGGAAAGGTACAGCCCGGTAGGCTTGTCTGGCCAAGAACCAAAAGCTCCGATGGTGAGCCGGTCGCCGAACCTGCAACCCTTCTTGTTCATGCTGATGGTCCCACTGCTTTGTTCTTCACCCATGAAGCGCCGCAACTGCGTGATCGTATAAATGCCTTTTTGGGCTGGAATGCGGTTGGCCGCATCAAGGTTGTGCAACGCCCAGCTCTCAGAACCAAGAAGATCACGCCCAAGCCATTGCGCAAACTCTCCGAGATCGAAAACCGCCGCATTGAGCAAAAGGTGGCGCATGTTTCCGATGAGCGTTTGAAGAACGCGCTAGAGAAGCTTGGCAAGAACCTCATTGCCCGCACACCTGCAGGCAACTCCTGATCCCTCAGCACATCTTCTATACGTTGGAAAGTGATTACTGGCTCACTACCAGATCATGACCCTTGGCTGTGTAACCCAGCAACAGGTCAGGGCGCTCCATCAAAAGATAGGCCGTGGTGGTTTCCTGCGCATTACGCAGCTCAATGGTGTCCCCATTCACCGCCCAGGCTGTCACACTGCTCAATTCTTCATTGGAACAACCGCTTGTCGCCGCCAGTCCTGAAGGCAGGCCATGGGCTGCCGCAGAAGGGGACGCTACAGCGCCCGCAGCGGATTTGCTAAACTGCACACGACACGGCGCAACGCTGTTTCCGTTGCCTTCGCTCACCACCCAGTTTGTAGAGGTAAGCGCGCCCAGATCTGCTGTGCCCGTATAGATAATGTTTTGTGCTGCAGGTATAGCTGTTGTTTCAATCGTCGTTTCTTGAGTAGTTGTAGGTATAGCTTCGACGAAATCTTCAGATACAGAGGCTTGGCAGGCTATCAGTGGAGTGCTGAGAAGCATTAAGGTAGTCAAGCGCTTCATGGTGTATCCGTATATCTTGTTAGTGAGTTTGGTAAATCTTTAATAACTCATTAATGAGGCAAAAACAAAACAACGCGAAAAATTATTGTTGTTTTCCATGCATAAATTCTGTGGGTATGTATTAGCAGTGCAAATTTAATCATGGCAGATATCTGGAGGCAGATTTCGCCAGTTTGCCGCGAAACAGCGGAAGTCCTTTGTTTTAAACGAAGAAAATCGATTTCTCCCCTGACGCATACGTCAAACTGGCTGCCTTACCAAAAATTAATATGACTACTCAGGATATTCAGTAGCTTCTGACAAGTATTTGCCATAGTTTCCTGAAAACCAATTGTTGCTGAAAAGCGAGTTGTGGGCAGGTGCCGCAAACGGCAGGTGTTCACCAGCTTGTGATCAGAGGTCTAAGGGCAGGAGAGGTTATACTCGCACCCGGCCTCTGGCTACCACTGCGATAAAACGTGGTGGGTTAGTAGACAGGGCAACACATAGATAACTTGGGATAGGAAAACGTGACACTCTCTCGCCGTAAGTTTCTCGAGCGCACCAGCGCTCTGACAGCAGCTTCTCTCGCATTTGCCGCTATGCCAACTGTTGCCTCTGCACAGAGCTACTCTGAATCAGACCTGAACCAGGTTGGCCCACTGGGCGAGAAAGTTATTGGCAGCCCGGACGCGCCAGTCACCATCATCGAGTACGCTTCTCTGACCTGTGGTCACTGTGCGAACTTCCACAACACCACATATAAAGAGCTGAAGAAGAAATACATCGACACCGGCAAGGTGCGTTTCATCTTCCGTGAATTCCCGCTGGATACAGTCGCTGCAGCTGGCTTTATGCTTGCGCGCTGTGCGCCGGAAGACAAATACTTCGACATTATGACCCTGATGTTCGAACAGCAGCGCAATTGGGCATTCACCAATGATCCGTACTCCGCCCTGTTGAATATGGGTAAGCAGATCGGTTTCACTGAAGATGCTGTAAAGGCTTGCTTGACGAATCAGGAAATACTAGACGGAGTAACCAAGGTTCGTGACTACGGTTCAGAGAAGCTGGGCGTAGATTCAACACCGACCTTCTTTATCAACGGTGAGAAAGTAAGCGGAGCACTCTCTATTGAGGAGTTCAGCAAGTACGTGGATAAGAATCTGTAAGCAAAGCGGGCAGCCCTCAGGGCTGAACAACCTGCTCGCAGATCTATGCGCGTATGATCGCTTACACCCTGTTGTAAGAGTAGGGGGCGCTCTGTGAAGTTCCAGCGCCTCCGCGTCCTTGGGTTCAAATCCTTTGTCGAGCCCATGGAGTTTGTCATTGAAGACGGCCTGACAGGCATTGTCGGGCCCAATGGCTGCGGTAAATCCAATCTCGTTGAAGCGCTGCGCTGGGTTATGGGAGAAAACTCCTATAAAAACATGCGCGCCTCCGGAATGGATGACGTGATCTTCTCCGGCTCTCTCAACCGCCCGGCACGAAACACCGCAGAAGTCACCCTGTTCCTCGACAATTCTGACCGAACAGCCCCATCCGGCTATAATGACAGTGACACGCTGGAGGTCACCCGCCGCATTGAGCGTGAAGCTGGTTCTGTCTACAAAATCAACGGCAAGGACGCCCGCGCCCGCGATGTGCAGCTGCTTTTTGCAGATGCTTCCACTGGTGCACGCTCCCCAGCCATGGTGCGACAGGGCCAGATCGGCGAGCTGATCTCATCCAAGCCAACCTCACGGCGCAAGATCCTGGAAGAAGCCGCTGGCATCTCCGGTCTGCACAGCCGCCGCAAAGAAGCAGAGATCCGTCTGCGCGCTGCTGAAACCAACCTGGAACGCCTGGAAGATGTGGTCGTACAGATTGAAGGGCAGCTCGACGGCCTGAAGCGTCAGGCCCGGCAGGCCACCCGTTATCGCAACCTGTCCTCCGAGATCCGTAAAGCAGAAGCGACCATCCTGTACCTGCGCTGGCATGAGGCCACGGCAGCACTGGATGCCGCTCGCAAGCAGTATGCTGAAGCGGAAATCGGAATGCGCGATATTGCCGGCCTGCAAGCCTCCACCGCCAAAGAACAGGCACTGGCCGCCCACGAAATCCCCAAGCTGCGTGAAGCCGCAGGCGGCGCCGCTGCCGCGCTCCAGCATCTCATCATCGCCAAGAACGATCTGGAATCTGAAGACCGCCGCATCAAGGAAAAGCTGGTCGACCTTCAGGCCCGCCTTGCTCAGATGGAGCAGGACATCGAACGCGAAGCCCAGCTCGCCAGCGAAAACGCCAGCCATCTGGAAGAGCTGGAAGAGGAAAAGCAGGAGCTGCTTGAAGCTGCTGAGACTATGGATGAGCGTGCTGCAGAAGCGGAAGAGCTGGTCCTGATCGCGGAAGATAATCTCGATGCCAGCGAGATGAAGCACTCGCGCATCACGCAGGACCACGCCAGTCTCCTCGCCAAGCACACGCAGCTGGAAAACCAGATCTCCGGCATCCGCCAGAAAACCGCACGCTTTAAAGAAGAGGCAGACCGCTTCAAAGGTCAGCTGGAAGCAGTCGAGGCAGATATCAAAGCCGCCAGCGGCCCAAGCGACAAACGCGAAGAGCTGGAAATGGCTCTGGAAGAGCTGGCCGAGGCGGAAGAAAGTGCTGTTGAAGCGGAAGAGCTTCTGGCAACAGCCCGCGAGACAGAGAACAACTGCCGCAACCCATTAAATGAAGCGCATTCAGCTCTCTCCAGATATGAGACGGAAGCCAAAACCCTTCAGGCCGTCCTGTCCGCTGGTCAAAGTGGCGATTGGACACCCGCCGTAGATAAGATGAGCGTCAGCCCAGGCTGGGAAACTGCGCTGGGAGCTGCACTGGGCGAAGACCTTGATGCGGCAATGGAAGATGCTGCGCCGGTTCATTGGAGCCTCAACGCAAAACAGGACAGCGACCCAAGCCTGCCTGCTGGAGCTGAACCACTCTCTGCTTATGTGGAAGCCCCGCAGGAACTGTCTCGCCGATTGGCTCAGGTCGGTCTCGTCGATGCTGAACACGGCTCAGCTTTGATGAAGCAGCTCAAAGTCGGCCAAAGGCTGGTGAGCAAGCAGGGCGACCTCTGGCGCTGGGATGGCTTGATCGTTGCAGCAGACGCCCCAACCCCAGCCGCACAGCGCCTCGCCCAAAGAAACCGCCTTGCCGAACTGGAAGATCTGGTGGAGCAGACACGGGATCTGGTGGAAGAGAAAAAGTCGGCTCTGGAAGAAGCAGCCGAACAACGCCGTCGGGCCGAAGTCGCCGAGCAGGACATGCGCCAGAAATTGCGATTGGAGCAGTCCCGCATCGTCGCTTTGCGTGAAGAGTTGGCCGCTGCTGAGCGTGCTCTGACAGAACTCTCCGTGCGCAAAACAACGCTGGAAGAGCAGCTCCGCCGCGCCAACGAAGATTACGAAGAGACTGCTGCTTCCCTCGAAGAGGCCGAAAGCGCGCTCGACGAGCTGCAGGACATTGAAGGTATTTCCGCCGAGCTGGAAAACGCTTCCAAAGACGTCTCCAACTGCCGCAGCAAACTGGCTGAAGCCAAAGGCGCAACCGATGCCCTGAAACGGGAAGGGGAGCTGCGCGCCAAGCGTCTGGAAACAATTGAGCGCGACCGCCAGAACTGGGTCCAGCGGGCTCAGAACGCGGACAAGCAAATCTCCGTTCTCCGTCAACGCCGCGATGATGCCGCCGAAGAACGCCTCATCCTGCTGGAAAGCCCGGAAGAGATCGAGCTCAAGCGTCAGGATCTGCTGAGCAATCTGGCAACAGCAGACGATGCCCGCAAGGCCGCCGACGACAAACTGGCTGAAGGCGAAAAGCGCCAACTGATCGCGGATCAAAAAGCCCGCGAAGCCATGGAAGGCCTCTCCGGTGCCCGCGAACGAAAAATCCGTGCGGAGGAACGCCTCGAAGCTGCCAAAGAACGCCGCGCTGAAATCGAGCGCCGCGTGGATGAAGCACTGGAAGTGAACGTCTCCCGCTTGCATGAAATGGCAGGCCTGTCGCCGGACGCACCTCTGCCAGATGCAGAAGCAGCGGAGCGCAAACTCGATCGCCTGAAAGCGGAGCGTGATCGACTGGGTGGTGTAAACCTGCGTGCCGATGAGGAAATGCAGGAAATCACGGAGCAAAGAGACACTCTGATCACCGAAAGAGACGACCTGATTGAGGCAATCAGGAAGTTGCGCACAGGAATCATGAATCTCAACAAGGAAGCTCGTGAGCGACTCCTGAGCTCATTTGACCAGGTCAACGACCACTTCAAGCGTTTATTCACACACTTGTTTGGTGGCGGCACCGCAGAGCTGAAACTGGTGGATGCGGAAGACCCTCTGGACGCTGGTCTGGAGATCTTCGCCCGCCCACCAGGCAAGAAGCCACAGACCATGACGCTGCTTTCAGGTGGGGAGCAGGCACTTACCGCCATGGCTCTCATATTCGCAGTTTTCCTTACGAATCCAGCCCCGATTTGCGTTCTGGACGAGGTTGACGCTCCGTTGGATGACGCCAACGTGGAGCGATATTGCGCTTTGCTGGAGAACATGGCGCAGAACACAGAGACCCGATTCACGGTCATTACACACAACCCGATCACCATGGCGCGCATGTCCAGATTGTTCGGTGTAACCATGGCTGAAAGAGGGGTTTCTCAGCTCGTATCAGTAGATCTTGAGACGGCTGAACGATTCACAGAAGAGGCCTAAAATAGGGTACAATACGGCCTTGAAAGTATCCTTTATACGTATTCTCTGTTAGAAACTCTGAAAAATACTTAAATATCAGTTATTTAGCTTAAGTAGCTCTAACCTTGACAGTGCAGATCACGAGCATTATGGTGCCCCCGACTTTCAGGGGCGTCCGTGTCTTTGAGCTATCTGCTGCTATGAAGGAAGAATGTTGATGTCTCCTGAAGAGAATAAGCAGAAGAAAAAAGACATGAAAGAAACTGATCGTCACCTGTCTGAGCGGCTAGAAAAGCTTGGCAAAACGCTGGATACACACTTGGACGAAGCCTCTGCTAAAGAGGAACCGAACAAGACCGGCGCGATGGCGGGCCTATCACAGGCTTGGAAGATGTCTTCCGAGTTTATTGCTGCGATCTTTGTCGGGGGGGCACTCGGCTGGATGGCGGATAGCTGGCTCGGGACCAAGCCGTGGGGGATGATTATTCTCCTGATGCTTGGCTTCGCAGCGGGAATATTAAACGTCCTTCGGGAGGCGGGCAAAGTCGCTCCACCTGAAAGGCGGATGAATTCCGGCAAGAAGCAGGACTAACTAATTCATCGCGCTCTTGCGCTCGTAAATTGGCACTTCAGGGGTACTACCTGTGGCTGGAAATTCAGGCAACGCGATCGATCCGATCCACCAGTTTCATATCTCCAAGATCTTTCCTGTGGAGATTGGCGGTGTTGATTTCTCCTTTACCAACGCTTCCTTGTTCATGGTTGTCACCGTCGCTGTAGCGACCTTGTTCCTCGTTCTGTCTACCAACAGACGTGGTCTGGTCCCTAGCCGCGCTCAACTCATGGCGGAAATGTCCTACGAGTTTGTTGCTGCCACATTGCGAGGATCAGCAGGCAATGACGGAATGCGGTTCTTCCCGCTCGTCTTCTCCCTGTTCATGTTCGTCTTCGTTGCAAACATGCTCGGGATGTTCCCATACTTCTTCACCGTTACAAGTCAGATCATCGTGACATTTGCACTCGCAATGCTCGTGATTGGCACTGTAACGATCTACGGTTTCTTCAAGCACGGTGTTGGCTTCCTTAAGCTGTTCGTCCCAAGCGGCGTTCCAGCAGGGGTTGTTCCTCTCGTCTCCGCGATTGAAGTAATCTCTTTCCTTTCCCGTCCAGTTAGCTTGTCCGTTCGTCTGTTCGCAAACATGCTAGCTGGTCACATCACTCTGAAGGTTTTCGCAGGCTTCGTGGTAATGCTCACTGGTGCAGGTGCTGTCGGCATCGCATCCGCGGTCTTGCCTCTGGCTCTCACAGTTGCCATCACGGCTCTTGAGTTCCTTGTGGCCTTCCTTCAGGCCTACGTCTTTACCGTTCTTACCTGCATGTATCTTGCAGACGCGCTTCATCCGAGCCACTAAGTAACGTGTAGAATCCGGGTATCAAACCCAAAACAAAGTCATAGACGAATTTGCTAGTTTAGGAGCACTTGTCATGGAAGCAGAAGCAGCAAAATACATTGGTGCCGGTATCGCCTGCCTTGGTATGGGTGGTGCAGCTCTCGGTCTTGGTAACATCTTCGGCAACTTCCTTGCCGGCGCACTGCGCAACCCATCTGCTGCAGATGGACAGTTCGGCCGCCTCATCCTCGGCTTTGCTGTGACCGAAGCTCTCGGCATCTTCTCCCTTCTCGTCGCACTTCTGCTGCTGTTCGCAGTATAATCGACAGAAAGATTAGAGCGTTTTATGCGTGACGGTTCTTAAGCCTTAAGAACCGTCTCCAAACCATAAAACGTTACGAAGAGCGTTCACGGAGAAGTTGATGTCGAATACTCAAGGCAACCTGAATACAACTGCCGAAGTTGGCATTGTAGAGGATGGCGGTAGCTTTCCTCCGTTCGACAGCACGACTTTCCCGTCTCAGCTGTTGTGGTTGGTTCTTTCCTTCGGCGTTTTCTACTGGGTAATGTCGAAAGTGGTCCTGCCACGCATCGGCGGTATCCTCGAAGATCGTCGCGATCGCATCGCAGGTGACATGGCTGAAGCATCCCGTCTCAAGCAAGAGACAGATGAAGCCATCGCATCCTACGAAAGTGCTCTTGCCGACGCGCGCAAAAAAGCCACCACCATGGCTCATGATGCACGCTCAAAGGTAAAAGCAGAAACAGAAGGCGCCCGCGCAGCAGCTGAAGAGCAGCTGGCAGCTAAGCTTTCCGAATCTGAACAGAGCATCTCCAAGATCAAAGCTGAAAGCCTGTCACATGTTGGCGAAATCGCCGCTGAGACAACAGGCGAGCTTGTGAAGGCACTTATCGGTGGCCGCGCTCCAGCAAAAGCTGAAGTTGCCAAAGCCGTTGATGCTGCACTTAAGTAAGGGGTGACAGAATGTTCGATGCAAGCCTTTGGGCACTCGTTGGTCTCATCCTCTTCTTTGTCCTGCTGTGGTACCTGAAAGTACCTGGCAAGATTGGTGCAATGCTTGACCAGCAAGCGGACAACATCAAGCAAGAGCTTGAAGGCGCCCGTAAGCTGCGTGAAGAAGCTCAGGCTCTGATGGCCGAGTACCAGCGCAAGCGCAAAGAGGCTGAAGCCGAAGCCGAGCAGATCGTTGCTGACGCAAAAGTCGAAGCTGATCGTCTGGCTGATGAAGCCAAGGCAGCTCTCGAAGAGATGATTGCACGTCGCACCAAAGCAGCTGAAGCGAAAATCGCTCAGGCTGAAGCAAATGCGATTGCAGAAGTTCGCTCCCGCGCTGCAGATGTTGCAGTTCAGGCAGCTGAAACCATTGTCGCTTCCAGCGCTGCAAAAGCAGAAGTTCAGGATAAGGTGCTCAAGCAGAGCATCAAACAGGTTTCTGATAGCCTGAATTAATCCTCAGAACTTCTGAAAAGAACACCAAAAAGGCTTCCGATCTTCGGGAGCCTTTTCTTTTTGTCTGGACACTGGTCCATCTCAGTGTGTCACGACAACGCCCTTAGACGTGCCAATCAGCCAGACCCAACCGTTCAGAACTATCAACCTTGATTGGCAGCGGGCTATCATCAGGTTGGTGCATCAAGACAACATCCGCTTCTGTACAATGCGTCAGCATCGCGATGATGTTGCCGGTGCTGAAAGCATCCGCATGAATGGTATTGCCCGGAACCAGAATGCCGCTGCCATGCGGTACAAGGAAGTTGGTCATGGCGAACTGATTTTCTTCAAGCTGCTTCCCGATTGTGATGACAATCTCGCTCTGCTCTGACGCTGGCATGAACACATGCGGAAAATCATGTGTCTCAATAAAGAAGCCATTGGCCACATCCAGTCTGTACTGCGGATAGGCTTTCCCAAACTCGTACTCGACGGCATTTAGGTTTCCATCAAACTTCAGCGGAATGGTCTGTCCTTCATCGAAGATCCTCACGCCGAACGCTGCTGCGATATCATCACGGTTTGGGCTTGCTGGCGTGACGAGAGGAATTTCCAGACTTGTCTCAGCAGATGCGAAGAGACCGCTTGCACCAAAAACGTTTCCAGGTGCTGGGACCTGTACCGTGGACGCATCTAGCCACCGCCCTTCGGTCTTCAGATAAGAACTGTCAGGAAGGGATTTGATGGCATTAGCACTCGAAGTAATGGACTTATGCGTATCAGCAGTTTCCTGAGCTGGACTAGCACTTGTAAGAAAAGGGGCACGCGCTGAGAGCACAGCATCTTTGCCGCTCTCGACGACGCTGTGCAACGCATGTGTGGTCATGCCGAGCTTGTCAGCCACCGTGCGATGAACAGAGACAGCAGCCAGACTTGAATCCACCTGATGCTCAGGGATCGCTGGGTTGTACTTGACCATGATACCCAGGTCCCCAAGATGACGCTCCTTATAGCTGTCTTGAATGTCAGCAGGCCTGTTCGCTTGCTGAACGGCTTGAGGCTGTATCGGTACATTCACCTGAGGGGGCGCACTCGTGATAGTAGGCATATCGCTCTCCTTAACTTAGAGTTGTAACCCTGTCAGAATGCGAGCAGCGACCAAAACCCGATGTGCTAAAATGAACATCAAAACGGGAAAGTGACCTTAGGGCATTCAACTCTGCGTTATTGGGAGGGAGTGCCGGCTTCTTACAGCGTCGCCAGATAGTCGGTGAACTCCTTGCCCCGCTCAAAGGCAAACGTGCTTTCCTGAGCAGCAACATCACTCATCAGATCCACCCGGAAGTTTCGAAAGTCCTCCCGCATCTCGCACCAGCCTGACAGAAGCCAGGAGCTCTCAAAGGCAGTGAGGCCCAGAGGCCGGACGCAGCGCTGTGACGTGTCTCCGGAAAGCGAGGTGTATGTGAACCCGACGAAAGTCCGTTCATGGATAGCAGAGCGCAGTACAGTCATCTGATCGCCGGACTTGGTATCAGTCTTCGTCTTCACAGCAAGAAGTGGCCTGTCGACGCTCTCAGGGCTTTCCTGGTGCGCTCCGCTGATCTTGCCCAGCACACGCTCTGCTGCGAGCCGGAGCGGTGTATCACCCCGTGCCGTGACCATCCGCAGTCCCAACACCACAGCGTCCATCTCATCCCGGTCAAAAGCGAGGGGAGGGAGGAAGTAACCATCCTCCACCTGATAGCCCAGCCCGCCTTCACCGCGGATCGGGGCACCCATGGACTGCAGCGTGGCAATATCCCGATAGATCGTGCGCACAGACGTGCCGAACCGCTCTGCAATCACCTCAGCAGAGACAGGCCGTGTCCGACCACGCATGAAATCCAGAATTTGAAACAGCCTGACACTGCGCATGAATGCCCCTGACAAAAAATGTCACTGGCCTATCTTAGTGTGCGGCTCGCAGTAAAGAAACACGGGCACTTACAAAAATGCTTTTAAAACAGAACTCCACCGCATCTGTCATGGGCTTCGCACGGTATTCCAGAAAAGCGGAGATCGAGCCTGCCGAGCTGGTCGCCGCAGCACGCAACTGGCAGAAGTCCTATCTGGCCAAACAGGATGGCATTCTCATGCACGCTTTTGTCGGTAATCTGGCCGGAGAGTTTGCGGATGTAATCCTGGCGAGCGACGCGGCAGCCTTTGCCAGCATGTCCCAAAACTTCAGTGGTGACGAAAGCTCCAGAACCTTTCACAGCATGCTGGATGAAAGCACCATCAAGCTCACCCAGATCCGGTTGCTGGATAACGCCTTTCAGGTTCCAACCGGCTTTTCCTCCATCGAGATCGGCAAACTCGCGTTAAGTGGCATTGCTGGAGAAGAGGAAATGCTGGCCTCTGCAGCACAGCTCAAGAGCAACTACCTCTCCCGCTTCTCAGAGGCGAAAGCCCACGTGATGGGCCACATCGGCGGTGATAACTATGCCGAGGTTGCTTTTGCCGAGAACATCGGCGTGGGCAGAGAGATTTGCTACGGCTATCTGCAGGATGAGAGCGGACAAAACTTCCTCAAACACTTCGATCAAACCAGTTTCGATCTTGATTTCTGGTTCGTGCTCGCCTGACCTCATCACCTCAGGAAGGCTCCCTCACCAGAGGGGGCTTTCATTTTGAGGTGATCACTCCTCGTAAATCATCTTCCGGGTCATGCCGCCGTCAATGGTCAGCGTCTGACCCGTCATGAACCCGGCCTCGCTCAAGTAAAGCACTGCCTCTGCAATGTCTGCGGGGCGACCAACCCGTCCCACCGGATGCTGCGCATGATCCCGCTCACTCAGGTCAGCGTCATCCGAGATCCATCCCGGCGCAATCGCGTTCACCCGCACCTTGGGGCCAAGCGACATCGCCAATGCCTGCGTCAGCGAAAGGATACCGCCCTTGGCAGTGGCATAGATGAAATCACCGGGCTCAGACATGAAAGCGCGGGTAGACGCCATATTCACGATGCTTGACCCTTCCGGCATCAGCGGCAAGGCCCGGCGGCTCATCAGAAACGTCGCTGTCAGATAGCTGTCCAAGGTTGAGCGCCAGTCATCCATGGTGGCTTCCTTCAGCCCCAACTGCAGACTTGTGGCATGACCGCCATTGTTGACCAGCAAATCCAGCTGCGGCCATCCAAGTGAGCTGAACGCTTCATCAACCGCGCTCTCATCGCTGATATCACAGAGCACATCCATCGCACCGGAGCTGCCCTCTTTAAGGTCAAAGCTCGCCACTTCCCAACCCTTCTTAAGAAGCGCTGCGCAGATACCAGTCCCAATTAACCCCGCACCACCAGTAACAATTGCTCGTTTCATAACGATGACCCCTTATCTCAACTCACTCAGCATACGCGCCAAGCTCTAAAGCGAACGCCTGAACGTTCCGTTCTAAGCCTCCGTTCCACTCAGAAAATTCAGCAGTTGCGCAAGAGTGTTTGCGCGTGCGTCAGAAGAAACTGCCGGGCTGCCAAATATCTCGGAAGTTTCTGCCGACTTCAACACGAAACAGCCATCAGGAGTCTTAGTTTTCTGCGGGTTCTAATGGCATGTAATTTGCATCTTTGATCTCAAATTATTGCTTGCTCAATGAGTTTCAGATCAAATGATGAATCCAATTAATTCTGCTGCGTCCACTCCAACACTGATGAACACGGCCCGGCAAAGTCAGGAAGCAAAACAGCCTGAAAAGCCAATGCCGGAAATCACGATGGACTTTAGCGAAACCCGCATTCTGAAGCACTTCTTCGCACCTCGCACGCCGAAGGAAGAAGCAGCCCACGCCGAAGTCAAAAGCGCCATTCTGGAACTTCAGGAATACGAGCGTTACCTGAAAGATTTCGAAAAAATCGTCGACCCGGAAACTAAACGCGCCTTCAAGGACGACCCTGCCGGAGCCGTCTCCGAAATAGTCTCCGACAGCCCGGGCACTGGCGGCTCCTACCAACAATACGGCGACCTGCAACTGCGTGTAGAGCTGACGATTTAACCGGCTGACGAACACCCTCTATCGGAGTCTGGTCAAATGATAGATCCCGCCAGTTTCCCGCTTACCAAGGCTTTGAGTTCACCGAATGCAAGTCATCGGACTACTGCTAAGGTGCAGTCCGTTGATGCTAATGAAACACGCAGTTTCATTGAACTGTCGAATACAGAGATGGAGAGATTCTACACAAAAGGTGCGCCTATCAAGCTATCCGAGAACTCAGCATCAGCTGAGATGATCGACGTTCAGCGACTGCTCCTGCAAACCCAGGAGATTTGGCAAAAGCATTTCGGATAGACAGCTGTAAGCAGATAACAATTTAATCCTCACGGATGCTCTTTGCGTGGCTTTAATCTCATTGCCTTGTAGAAGAACCAGATCACTTGCGCTCCCAGCAGAAATGCAAAAACTTTCATGAGTGCAAATGGGTAGAGAGACAGCGCAAGCAGGTCTGCAAAAATGTTTCTGCGGTTCAATGTTTTCAGGCCTGTTTCACTCGCTGCCTGAAGAGAATAACCAAAGCCATCAAACTGGAAGAAGACACCCAGATGTTCCAGTTTACTCGCGGGTGTTGGACGGTGATGACCGCTGCACGCTTCAGCAACGTCAGCTGATTGCGTTCTGCCCAGTGGTTCTCCGTTGAAGGTGTACTGTAGGTAACTGGAATCTGTTGGCCAGTTGGAGCCGCAATCGACAAGCCGTTGATTTGGAAAGACCTTAAACGCTCCGGTCGCTCTTTGATATTCCAGAAAGAAGCCGGAGACGAAACCACGCTCGCGATGATAGATCTGCACACGATTCCACATTGGCACGCGGGTCACGATGAAGTCGCCATCAACGGACAGCTTGCTATCCGAAATGAGCGGCAGATCAACATGGGTCAACTTACTACCACCATGAAACCAGGAAATGCCAGCAATGAGCATGGCGAGCATCACAGAAAGAATAGAGTAGAGAATGAAAAAGCGCGTGAGCTTGTTTGAGAGCAACTGATTTAGATCGCCGGATGTCATCATATCACTCTGCAAGCCTCACCTGTTTTCAGGCTGACCTGACTACCCCTCAATCAGCTCTCGGATAGGCCGGAAAGAGCAGCGGTGCAGGGGGGTGACGCCATGGGCGGCGAGGGCTTCCTGATGCTGTTTGGTGCCGTAGCCTTTGTGCTTGGCAAAGCCGTACTCTGGGAAGTACCTGTCCATCTTCACCATCAGCCGATCTCTGGTCACCTTGGCAACGATGGAGGCGGCGGAGATGGCGAGACAGCGGCCATCACCTTTGATCATCGCTTGCCCTTCCTGTGGCAGATGATGCGGAACATCCTTGCCATCAATAAAGAACCGCTTGACCGGAACGGAAAGGGAGCGCGCGCAGGTGCGCATGCCTTGCAGCGTTGCCTCACGAATGTTCAGGCGATCAATGGTCTGCGCACTTTGCACGCACACACTCACATCAGCCACCTCAAGGATCTGCTCAAAAAGCTCTTCGCGCTTGGCTTCTGTCAGCTTTTTGGAGTCGTTCAATCCCTCTGGCAGATTGTCGTAATTGAGGCTGGCGGCAGCCACCACCACAGGGCCAGCCCATGGTCCGCGTCCGGCCTCATCAATGCCAGCAAAGCGCCCTTGCAAGTCTTGCTCAACAGAGCGCTCAAAGCGCAGGTCCGGAGCATCAGGAAAGGCGATATCAAAGAGAGAATTTGCAAAATACGACATGCCCCTCTTTGCCATGCAGACCGGTCGCTTTCAACCGCAACAACAAGCCTCATCTACAGCAATGAGAGCTGCACACCGCCGCAGGTCGGTTTGATGAAGTGATCGCAGGAGAGCTTGAGGGATCGGGACGATAATCCCTTGCTCTTACAAGCCAGCTGAAACCGCTTCGCCAACTGATCCGCATAAGGCCCTTTTCCCTTGAAACGCTGCGTCCATTGCGCATCGTAGTCCTTGCCCCCGCGCATGGAACGCAGCAGGCTGAGTACGCGGCGATAACTGCCCGGAGCTTCCCGCAAAAGCCATTCCTTGAACAGCTCAGAAACCTCGCGCGGCAAGCGCAGCAAAATGTAGCTGGCCTCCGTTGCGCCATGCTCCTTGCAGATCTCCAGAATGCTCTCCAGCTCATGATCCGTAAGGCCGGGAATAACCGGCGCTGCCAACACAGCAGTCGGAATACCCGCATCAGACAGCGCTTTGATCGCTTGCAAACGCCGCGTTGGCGTAGACGCACGCGGCTCAAGACTGCGGGCAATCTTCCGGTCCAGTGTCGTCACTGAAATTGCCACCTTGGCCAGATTACGCTCGGCCATCTCCGCAAGGATATCGATATCCCGCATCACCAGAGCAGACTTGGTGACAATGGTCACCGGATGCCCGGTCTTGTTCAGCACTTCCAGAATACCGCGCATGATTTTCTGTGTGCGCTCAATCGGTTGATAGGGATCTGTGTTGGTGCCAATGGCGATTGGCTTAGGCTGATAGGAAGGTGCACCCAGCTCCCGTTCCAACACCTGCGCTGCATTGGGCTTGGCAAACAGGCGGCTTTCAAAATCCAGCCCCGGCGAAAGCCCCATATAGGCATGGGTTGGCCGCGCAAAGCAGTAGATGCAGCCATGCTCGCAGCCCCGATAGGGATTGATGGAACGGTCAAAAGGCAGGTCCGGCGAGGTGTTCTTGGTGATCACATGTCGCGCAGCTTCCGTCTGAACCTCGGTCTTGATCGGCGGAAGTTCATCAATTGTTCCCCAGCCATCATCCATCAGTTCCCGGCTTTCCGCCTCAAACCGCCCAGCCTTGTTGGAATGCGCAGCCCGTCCACGGCCTGTCATGTTGACCGGCAAAGCAGAACCCAGCGGATCTGTCGCGTCTGCCTCGACCCTGTGATTTTGTGCAGTTGACATGGGGCGTGCACTTTCATCTTCTTATGAGAACATAAGTGGAACATTGCTCAAAATATCTGGATTTGCAAGCCTTTACTTTCCCATACTCTGGCAAATCACTGTAAGCTGTTGGAATGATTAGCGCACTTATTCTCAGCAAGAACAGCGAGCACCAACTGGTGCACACCTTGTCCGCTCTGGTCCCGGCCTCGGCAGAAGGCATCCTGAAAGAAGTCGTCATCGCAGACGAAGGCTCTACTGATGGAACTGAAGTCGTCGCTGATGCCTCCGGCGCGCACTTCATCGATGCCAGCGCTGATCCCGCATCCGCTCTGGCAGAAGGGGCAAAGAAATGCGCACGGTCCGACTGGGTGCTGCTCATCCGCCCCGGCGCAATCCTGCAAACCGGCTGGCAAACAGAAGCAGCTGCCTTCATCGAGCGGGCTGAACGGGTCGGCAACGGGGATAACTTAATCGCGGTGTTTCCAAGCCGGACAGAAGAGTTCGGCACCGCGGCGCAATTCAAGCAGAAGTTGATCAACGCCAAGCATCGCACGCTCAAGTCGTCTGCACATGATCTGCCCATGCTCGTGCACAAAGAGCACCTGCATAAAGTGCTAAAGGGGAGCTCCGCCAAAACCCGGCAACAGCAGATCCAAAAAATCTTGAGGGCTAGCCGGGTCCATTGGTTGAACGGTACAGTGGTCTTTCAAAACAGCACGAGGTAACCCGGTACCAGCTCGGAGGTCTCATGGATTGGAACCAGCACCTGAACCAATACTGCGAAAGAACCTCCGCTGCCTTCTGGTCTGAGCCGCTCAATGCCGTCAGCAATGTGGCATTTATCATTGCCGCTCTGTTTGCCCTTCAAATCTGGCTCAATGCACGCAGCAACGCAAAAAACACGGCTTCAACGCAAACCAACGCACAAGATAACGCAGCGCTGGTTCTCATCGCTTTGCTGGCCATCATCGGCATCGGATCGTTCCTGTTCCACACCTTCGCAACCCTCTGGTCCATGCTCGCAGATGTGATCCCGATCGCGATCTTCATGCTGGTGTATTTTTATCTGGCCACACGGCGCTATATGGGCACCAACCTATTGATATCACTGGGCGCAACGCTGCTCTTCTTTGGGGCAATGGCATTCGGCCCAAGGATGGTAGAGGGCATCATCGGCCCCACTGCTGGTTACTTCCCAGCCCTCGTTGCCATCCTACTTTTTGCATGCCTCACCCGCAGCAAAAACCGGCAGACATCCAATGCATTGCTGCTGGCAGGCATCGTCTTCGCAATATCGATGGGATTCCGGATTCTGGACGAGCCAATCTGCTCAATTTTGCCAGTTGGGACACATTCCTTGTGGCATATTTTGAATGCTACCGTTTTGTTTATTCTAATTCGCGCATTTATACGCTTTAAGACGTACTTAGACGGTGCAGAATCCTAGGCAATGGTCTAGGTTTTGCCAAACTGCGACATCTGAACCGGAAGTCATAATGATTCCCGGTGGCGAGCCGCTCATTCACTAGGTCAGGCAAGAATAGACGATGACGGACAAAAAACGCCCTACCTCCGGCGAACTCGATGAACAAGCGCTCTTTTACCACGAGTATCCGCGCGCGGGTAAATTGGAAATTCAGGCAACTAAGCCTTTGGGCAACCAGCGAGATTTGGCGCTAGCCTACTCTCCGGGCGTAGCTGCTCCGTGTTTGGAAATCCATAAGGACGAGTCAAAAGCAGCCGACTACACTGCACGTCAAAACCTCGTTGGGGTGATCTCAAATGGGACTGCGGTACTGGGTCTGGGCTCGATTGGTCCTCTGGCATCCAAGCCGGTGATGGAAGGTAAAGCCGTCCTCTTCAAAAAGTTCGCAGGCATCGATGTATTCGACATCGAGGTTGATGAAACCAACGTTGATAAGTTCGTAGATGCAGTTGGCGTTCTGGAGCCAACCTTCGGCGGTATCAACCTGGAAGACATCAAGGCGCCAGAGTGTTTCCAGATCGAGAAACGCCTGCGCGAAAAGATGAATATCCCGGTTTTCCATGATGACCAGCACGGCACAGCGATTATCGTTGCAGCTGCTGTTCGCAACGGCATGGAACTGGCTGGCAAAAAACTGGATGAGATCAAAGTCGTCGCCTCTGGCGCAGGCGCAGCAGCACTGGCATGTCTCAACCTGCTCGTATCTTCAGGCGTAAAGCGCGAGAACATCTGGGTTTCTGACATTGAGGGTGTTGTTTATGAGGGCCGGGAAGCCCTTATGGATGAGTGGAAATCTGTCTTCGCGCAGAAAACTGACAAGCGCACGCTGGATGATATCATCGAAGATGCGGACGTTTTCATCGGTCTGTCCGCAGCTGGCGTTCTGAAGCCGGAGATGGTCGCCAAGATGGCGAAACGTCCTCTGGTGATGGGTCTTGCCAACCCGAACCCGGAAATCATGCCGGAAGATGCGCTGGCTGTTCGTGACGATGTTGTCATGTGCACAGGCCGTTCCGACTACCCGAACCAGGTGAATAACGTTCTCTGCTTCCCTTACATCTTCCGTGGCGCGCTGGATGTTGGCGCAACCGCCATCAACGAAGAAATGAAGCTGGCCGCAGTGGAAGCAATTGCAGGTCTGGCACGGGAAGAACCAACCGATGTGGTCGCCAAAGCATACGGCGGTGTCACCCACACATTCGGCCCGAATTACCTCATCCCATCTCCGTTCGATAACCGCCTGATCCTGCGCATTGCACCAGCTGTTGCAAAAGCTGCCATGGACACCGGTGTCGCAACTCGCCCGATTGAAGATCTAGACGCCTACATGGACAAGCTGAACCGCTTCGTGTTCCGCTCCGGTATGGTGATGAAGCCAATCATCGCGCAGGCAAAAGCTGACAAACAGCGCGTTATCTACGCTGACGGTGAAGACGAGCGCGTCCTGCGTGCCGCTCAGGTGGTGATCGAAGAAGGTCTGGCAACCCCGATCCTGATCGGTCGTCCGCAGGTTCTTGAAAACCGCTGTGAGCGCTTCGGCCTTCGCATTCGTCCGGGAACAGATTTTGAGTTCGTGAACCCGGAAGACGATCCACGCTACCGTTCTTACGTTGATACACTGGTGCAACTGGTTGGACGTAAAGGCGTAACTCCTGAAGCAGCCAGAACCATTGTGCGTACCAACACCACCGTGATTGGTGCATTGGCGTTGCATAGGGAAGAAGCGGATGCGCTTATCACCGGCCTTGAAGGCCGCTTCGATAAGCACCTGCGTGACATCAACAACATCATCGGATGTTCTGATGGCATCAGAGATTTCTCCACGCTCTCCCTGCTGATCAACACCAGCGGTGCATACTTCCTGGCAGACACTTACGTCACAGAATGCCCATCCGCGGAAGAGATCGCTGAGATCACTCATCTGGCATCCGAGCAGATCAAGCGTTTTGGTATCACCCCACGCGTTGCACTGCTCTCACACTCCAATTTCGGCTCCCGTCCGTCCGAGACCTCCAACAAAATGCGGGAAGCCCTGCAGATGGTCTGGAAGCAAATGCCTGATCTGGAAGCAGAAGGTGAGATGCACGGTGATGCTGCGCTGAAGCCGGAAATCCTGAAACGCTACATGCCAGATGCGCATATTTCTGGCCCTGCCAACCTGCTGGTGTTCCCAACTCTGGATGCTTCCAACATTGCACTGAACCTGATCAAAGCAATGACAGACGCACTCCATGTAGGTCCGATTTTGCTGGGCGCTAAGAAAACCGCGCACATCATCACACCATCCGTGACCTCGCGCGGTATCGTAAATATGACAGCGCTTTCAGCAGTTGATGCGCAATGTCGTAAGGAAAATGCTGGGGTTTGCCTGGCTCCGCATAGCTAAAACAACTCCTTCGGCGGGCAGTGGTTAATATGCCCGCCGAAGTTTTGTCAGCTTGATAATACCTTCCCTATACGGCATGCTATCTGCATTGATGCTGCTTGATATTACGGGGAGGGTAATATGAGCTTTTCAGAAGCGACCGGGCGTCGCATTGATCGCCTCTTGGGCGAGTATGGCGAAAGCCACCAAAATCATAAAAACAAAGCAATTCACTGGATCTGTGTGCCGATCATTTTCTGGACGGTCACAGCACTGTTGTGGTCTGTCCCAACACCAATCGGATTTTCAAACATCTCACCATGGCTAAATTGGTGCACGATCGGCTTGGGATTGTCGATCATCTACTACCTGTCACTGTCCATCACACTAGCCATCGGCATGGCCGTGTTCTCAGCGCTAATGGTCTGGATCAACATGACCTATCAGCAGTTTGGGCTTGGGATCCCACTCTGGCAGACGGCATTGGCAGTGTTTGTGATTGCTTGGATCGGCCAGTTTATCGGCCATCATATTGAGGGGAAAAAGCCATCCTTCTTCAAGGACTTGCAGTTCCTGTTGGTTGGGCCTGCCTGGCTGATGCATTTCATTTATAAAAAAGTTGGCATCCCGTACTGAGGGACAAAATAAAAAACGCTGCTTTTAAGGCAGCGTTTTTTCTGGGTTGATGTAAACATCACCAATTTCGCGGGTATCCATCCGCTGAAGGGCAGGGTGTGCAAGCGGATCAGCACAGTATGGTTTGGAGCCAGCTGGGGCTTTGGATTTACGCTGGGACTTTCCGCGCAACAGATCTTTTAAAAGATTTTTCATTGTCATTTCCTTTGTGACTTTATGGAGCGACAATGCGTCAATTGCGTTGCAAGTGCTATCTGGAATAACTAAACCCCGGTTTAGATTTACTGCTCGGAACTGTTCTCGATGAAAAATCTCAATCAGGTCAGCCTCGCCGGCCTCCGCGTTGTGGAAGCCGTTGGACGCCTGGGATCTCTTAAAAATGCTGCAGAAGAGCTGGGTATCACGTCCGGTGCTGTCAGCCAGCAATTGCACAAAACCGAGCACCAGCTGGGTCGTCCGCTGTTCACACGCGAGACTGGCGGACTGAAACTCACCAGCCTTGGCACTGAAATCTGCCGTGAACTCACATTAGGGCTGAAGCAGATCTCAGAAGCTGTCGCTCTGGCAGACCGGGATAGAGAAGAAAGCCTGTTCCTGTCTGTTGCACCACTCCTTGCCGAAAAGTGGCTCGTCTGGCGCCTGAGCAGCTTCATGAAGGCCAACCCGGACATCAATCTCCGACTGGATGCCAACGACCAACTCGTCAATCTCAACCATTCTGACGTTGATGCCTGTGTCCGCGTCCACAAACGCGCACCAGATGATGTCTACTCCGAACGCCTCTGCGAACACTTCATCTATCCTGTCTGCTCTCCGGAAGTCGCTGAACGTCTTAAAGAGCCCAAAGACTTGCTTAATGAAGTGATCATTCGCGACTACAACTCCTATTATCGCTGGAGCGACTGGCTCGCTCCCTTCGGCCTGAAGGAAAGCCAGCTGCCGAAAGGCCATGGCTTCTCTAACGCCTCATTGTGCATGGACGCTGCTATCGCCGGTCACGGTGTCTTCTTGGGTTGGGATACTCTGGTCGCCAATGCCGTGAAGCAAGGTCAGCTCAAGATCCCGTTTGACCACCGCTGTTCAACCGGCAGGTCCTACTGGTTCATTTGCAGGGAAGGGGCGCTTCGCAGCCCAAGCGTTCGGAAACTGCGGGACTGGCTTAAAGAAGAGATCGCGCAAACGGCCGTTGAGTACGACAAAGCCGTCAAAACATAGTCCACAAAAAAGCCCGGTAACTCAACTGAGTTCCGGGCTTTTGAATGTCTTATGAAGTGTGCTTAGTGCGTATCTCCGAAAAGTGGCCACCGGTTTTCGGACAAAGATACGCAAACACAAAAGCTAAAGCAGTTCAAATAGTCCAGCTTAAATGCGAACTGCTTTAGCCAGCGATCTTCGAGAAATCTGCCACCTGATGAACGGCTGCACGGATTTCAGAGAGGATCTTCAAGCGGTTCTCACGAACCTCAGGCTTCTCAGCATTCACGTGGATGTTGTCGAAGAAGCCGTCAACCGGACCGCGCAGCTTGGCAAGAGCAGCCATCGCGCCGGAAAAGTCAGCCGAATCAAGCAGAGGCTTGATCTCAACCAGAACGCTATCCAGCGCTGCAGCAAGGTCTTTTTCTGCCTGCTCTTCCAGCAAAGCAGCGTCAGGCTTGCCTTCAAAGGTCTTGCCGTCTTTCTTCTCTTCCGCACGCAGAATGTTGGCTGCACGCTTGTAACCAGCCAGAAGGTTTGCACCATCTTCGCTGCCCAGCAGTCCAGCCAGAGCTTCAGCCTGCTTCACGATCAATGCAATATCGTCCTGACCACCACGTGCCAGCACAGCGTCGATCAGATCGTGACGCACACCCTTGTCCTTCAGAACCACCTTCATGCGATCTGCAAAGAAGCCGAGCAGATCATCAATCAGGCCGGTTTCCAGAGAAGTCTCAGGGATCTTGTCGGAAACGTTCGCCAGAACAACATCAGCAGCTTTGGAAACCATGGAGAAGATGTCTTTGACAACGCCTTCACCGGTTTTGCCTTTGCCGATAAATGGAAGATCAGAAAGAGCGCTCTCACCACGAGCAGCAGCAATGTCAGCCAGATTACGACGCAGGCTCTGAACCAGCACATCACGCAGTGGCAGACGAAGATCGTTTTCCAGCACAAGGCGGATAACACCCAGAGCAGCACGGCGCAGGGCAAACGGATCTTTGGAGCCGGTTGGCTTCTCATCGATCGCCCAGAAACCAGCCAAAATGTCCAGCTTGTCAGCCAGTGCAACAGCGATGGAAACTGGTGATGTTGGAACATCATCCGAAGCGCCCGCTGGCTTGTAGTGGTCTTCAATCGCCTGTGCGACAGCAGCATCTTCGCCCTGTGCTTCAGCGTAGTAACGGCCCATCAGACCCTGCAGTTCAGGGAACTCAAAGACCATCGCGGAAACAAGATCAGCCTTTGCAAGACGTGCGGCACGCTTGGTCTGCTCAATGTCAGCGCCAACAAGTGGAGCGATTTCAGCAGCAAGGCGCTCAAGACGATCAACGCGAGCTGCCACACTGCCCAGCTTCTCGTGGAACACGATGTCCTGAAGCTTGGAAACGTTGCTTTCCAGCTTGGTCTTCAGGTCGGTTTCCCAGAAGAACTTCGCATCAGACAGACGAGCAGAAACAACCTTCTCGTTACCGGCGATGATCTTGGTGCCACCGTCTTTCGCAACTATGTTTGCAGTCAACGCAAACTTGTTGGAGAGGTTGGAGGTTGCCGGATCACGCAGAACGAAGTTCTTCTGGTTCACTTTAATGGTGAGCTGGATCACTTCGTCAGGCAGCTGAAGGAAACTCTCGTCGTAAGAACCGATGAGAACAGTTGGCCACTCGTTGAGGCCAGCCACTTCTTCAAGAAGGCCAGCATCCTCAACCAGTTCCAGGCCAAGCGCCATAGCAGCGTTTTTCGCATCTGTATCGATGATGTCTTTACGGCGATCCGCATCCAGCACAACTTTGGCGGCTTCCAGCTTGGACATATAGTCTTCCAGGCGGCGCACTTCGATTGCCTCAGGTGCCATAAAGCGGTGACCGTAAGTGGTCTGACCGGATGTGATGCCATCAACTTCAAACGGAATGACTTCCGGCTCTTCGGTCTCAGGACCAAAGGTGCAGACGATGGAATGCAGCGGACGCACCCAGCGCAAGTTGCCGGAGCCCCAACGCTGAGACTTAGGCCAAGGGAAATTGCGAATGATGTCAGGCATCACGTCAGCAACAATGTCCTCGGTCTTGCGGCCAGGCTTTTCGATAACAGCGACGTAAAAATCACCCTTCTTAGGGTCATTGTGAACTTCAGCTTCTTCGATAGAAGTAAGACCTGCGCCGCGCAGGAAACCAGCCAGTGCTTTTTCAGGCGCGCCAACGCGCGGGCCTTTACGCTCTTCACGGGTTGCTTTGGAGCCAGCAGGCAAGCCGGCAATGTGCAGGGCCAGGCGGCGAGGAGTGGCATAAGCCTTCGCGCCTTCATAGGTCACACCTGCTTCAACAAGAGCATTGGTCAGGAGGGATTTCAAATCCTCAGCCGCACGACGCTGCATGCGGGCAGGAATTTCCTCGCTAAAGAGTTCGAGGAGAAGATCTGGCATTGGTGAACGACGCCTTTAACTGGTCAATCAATCGCAAATTTCTAGAGTGCGTAGTGCCTAGCAATACTAAAGGGCATTGTCACCCCCAATAGCCAGCGCACCACGGGAATTGAGCAAAAAACTGCAGAGGAGGACCACCCATCAACAGGGGTGTGTACAGCTCTCCGTCACCAGAGGCGTGTGCAGCGAGGACGAACCTGTGGGTTTACGCAGGTTCTTCAGCAACTTCATCAAGTTCGCCAAACAATTTCAGCTCTTGTCTCAGGCTATTGGGATCCTGACTGGAGGCACCCACAATCACGTCGTAAAGGATGCGCTCAACCACCATCTGGTTCCGGTCACCATCAAAGATAGCCAGCTCCTCAATGGGGACTGTGATCGTCACGCGTCGGCTCTCACCTGCTGGTATAGGAACCCGCTGAAACCCTTTCAGTTCCTGCTTCGCTCGTTCCACCGCAGAGCCCTTGGGCGCAATGTAGACCTGCACAACTTCCTCAGCATTCACCTGACCGATATTGGCAACAGAGACCTGCACCTGAATGCTTCCGCCCATCAGCTCTTCTGGCCGGGAAACCTCAAGCTCAGAGTAGTGGAACTGGGAGTAGCTCAAACCAAAACCAAATGGATACGCCGGTGTTACATCATCCTTGTCTAGTTTCCTGTAGCCGTGCCAAAGATCATAGATCACTTTGCGCGCATTGCGGTCAAAGTCGGGGAGGTCGCTTTCGCGGCGGGGGACCACAAAGGGCAAGCGGCCGCTCGGTGAGATTTCGCCGGACAGAATGCGAGCAAGAGCAGTTCCACCCTCCATGCCGGGATACCAATGCAACAAGATAGCAGCAGGTTTGTCTTCCCATTCATTCATCAAAATCGTGCCGCCACCCATAACAACAACAACGCAGTTTGGATTGACGGCGCACACCTGTTTGATCAACTCCACATCATGCGGCGGCAAGCGTAAGCTGGAGCGATCACCGGCACCGTAACCGTCCTTAACCCCGCTGGAACCCTCAGACTTCCCTGTTGATCCTCCACTGCCAAACGATCGCAGGAATTGCGAAGCAATCTGCGCTTCTTCGCGATTACGTGGCTGCGGCAAAACCCCATGGAACTGAGCCGCCAAACCGGCAGAAACCCATTCTCCCTCACTGCTGTGATCGTTCCCAACGACAAGCACCACAGCATCAGCGCGCCTGGCAATTTGCAAAGCGCGATTGATGTTCTGGCCCCGGTCCTGCCAGATGTCTACCTTGTGTTTGTAATAGGCCCGCAGACCGGCAAGTGGGGTAATGACATGTGTCGGCTGTGTATCACTGGTGCCTTTGTCTCCTGTGTTCGCCACACTTGCCAAACGACCAATAACACCAATGCTTTCAATGTCTTTCAGGGGAAGGAAACCGCCTTCGTTTTTCAGCAGAACAATCGACTTTTCTGCCGCTTCCTGTGCAACAGCCCGGAACTCAGCACATCCAACGCGCTTCTTCTCGTAGTTCCCTTTTCGCAGAACACGCAGCTGCTGCAAGATAAGCCGATAGCATGCATCATCCAGCGTGGCTTCACTCACCTCGCCAGTTTCAATCAGCTCTGGCAAGCTCTGGTGGTAATGAAGCTGGAAGGGCATCTCCAGATCAACACCAGCGTTCGCTGCTTCTTTGGCATTGCGAATACCGAAGATGAAATCACTCAGCACAAAACCTTTAAAACCCCAGTCGGATTTCAAGAGCTGTGTCAGCAGCTCCTTGTTATGACCGCACAGTTCTCCATTGATAGAACTGTAAGAGGTCATCATCGCCGCTGCGCCAGCCTCGACAGCCTTTCGGAAATGAGGGAGGTACATTTCAAAGAGGGCACGCTGCCCAATTGTCACGTTCAGTGAAAGTTTGGACTGCTCCATGGAAGCCAAAGCAAAGTTCTTCACGCAAGCCATACCATGCTGCTGAACACCGCGAACAAGCGCTGTCCCCATGGCACCAATCAGGAAGCTGTCTTCTCCATAAGACTCCTGCGCACGCCCCCAAGCTGGATGGCGCATCAGGTTCAGAGGGATGCCGCCAAACAGCGTTCCCCCAAAAGCACGCATCTCATAGCCTATGACCGCACCAATCCGCTGCTCTAGCTCAGGGTCAAAAGTCGCTGCGCGGGCTATCGTTGCCGGAAAGGTCGTTGCCCCCTTCATGACAATCCCGCGCGAACCCTCCGTATAATGGATTCCGGGCAAATGATGCTCTGGCAAAACGCCTGCAGCCCACGGACCTGACTGAGAACCGCTCTTCATCATCTCGCGAATGCCTGGCCAGAAAGCTTTGTCGCCATCACGCATAGCCAGTTTATCGTCTCTGCTTAGGCGAGATACGATCGCTCTGGCAATCTGCTCGTCAGAAAGGTTTTGCGTAGAAGACGGTTGCTCTACTGGCTTGGGAGGAGATTGAGAGGGAACAGCAGTGTTGCCGTCTTGAAGCACCTCGGTACTTTCAACAGTCATGGAAGTCAGAACTCCGCGAATACACCCCAATTTAGGTCAGCGGCTAAAGATACGCGGTGAAACAAACATCAAGTAGCTTGAGACTTCAGAACTTTAACAAGCAACTCTGGAACTCAGGCCTCTGGCAACAGGGGAGTCGATTTGCAAATCAAACAGGATATTTCTTTGAAAATATCCAATTGGTAGCGGTTCTGAAAACCTACAGATTTTCAGCAGTCATCTTTCAAGGAGTCATAGGTGAAAGAGGGCTGACAACGAAAAATGCCGAGGCATTTCTGCCCCGGCATTCGAAAATTCATCAGGTTGACTAGGATCAGCCTGTGTAGCCAACACCGCCAGCTTCGGTCTGCAGGAAAGCAGCACCACACGCTTTGGAAAGCTCGCGAACACGCAGAATGTAGCTCTGGCGCTCGGTCACGGAAATCACACCGCGGGCATCCAGCAGGTTGAACACGTGAGAGCATTTGAGAGCTTGGTCATATGCAGGCAGAACGACCTTCTGCAGGCCATCGCCAGCTTTTTCCATGGCTTCAGCACTTGCTGCCAGCAGACGCTTGCACTCGCGCTCATGGTCCGCAAAGTGACGGAACAGCATTTCAGTGTCGGAATGCTCGAAGTTGTGACGGGAATATTCCTGCTCGGCCTGAAGAAACACATCGCCATAAGTGACTTTTTCGTCGCCTTCCAGACCGTTGAAGTTCAGGTCATAAACGTTGTCGACGCCCTGAACGTACATTGCGATACGCTCCAGACCGTAAGTTAGCTCACCGGAAACCGGTTTACACTCAAAACCTGCAACCTGCTGGAAGTAGGTGAACTGAGAAACTTCCATGCCGTCACACCAGCATTCCCAACCAAGGCCCCATGCGCCCAGTGTTGGGTTTTCCCAGTCATCCTCAACAAAGCGAACGTCATGGATGTCTGTGTCGATGCCGATTGCGCGCAGAGAAGCCAGATACAGTTCCTGAAGGTTTTCTGGAGATGGCTTCAGCAGAACCTGAAACTGGTAGTAGTGCTGCAGACGGTTTGGGTTTTCACCATAACGACCATCGGTAGGACGGCGGGATGGCTGAACATAAGCAGCCTTCCATGGACGTGGGCCAAGAGAACGCAGTGTCGTCGCTGGGTGAGAAGTACCCGCGCCAACTTCCATGTCGTAAGGCTGCAAGATAACGCAGCCCTGATCGGCCCAGAATCTCTGGAGGGTCATCAAAAGACCCTGAAAGGACTTGGTTGGCTGCATATGTGCCGGAACGGCTTCACTAGACATGGGAGTGTTTCCTGAAAATCCAAAATGTACTGCGCTAAAACCACGCAAAATCCAAGTTGGGGCACAGGTGCCACGTCAAACAGGGAAGGTCAAGCATTCCAGAGGGATGTTTCTCTGTTTACCGCGTATTTAACAGGCTGAACGCCAGTTGTGCCCAATGATGTCGCAGCAGCGACAAATCTCGCGGTGGCAGCGCAAAAAGAAAGGGGAGAGTGGTCGATAACGACCGTTAGCCCGCAGACCAGATGTCATGCGGGCACAAGGGGTGCAACTACAGAGCTGGTGCTCTTAGTAGTTGCTTGTAGGGCGGTATTTGCCTGTGACCGGATCCTGAACCAGGCGTGTGTAAGCTGGGTCAACCGGACGCTTGCGAGCAGTTGCATAGGCAGGCTGTTTCTTGAATGCCATGTTGGAAATTTCCTTCTTTACGGCTTTGTAAAGAGCATATCCACCTGCAATCAAAGCAACAGTTCCCAATACCTCAGTCATCTGCATTTTCCTTCCATCACTTATGTGAAGCATTGTTATTTATGGCAATTTTGGCAATCCTATGGAGATTGCTCAAAGGCCAAACTTTGCCCAAAGGCTTTTTTCTTCCAGAGTAGCTAGTGCAGCAGCCGGCAGTGTGCCTGCTGCTTCATTCAAACCACCCTTAAGGCTTGCGCCCGGGATAAAGCGGCCAAGAAAACGCTTCTTGGTGCCAACAACTTTCACTTTCGTTTCCTTGCCGTACCGCTCATGGATTGTGGAGTGAAGATCACCCAGCCCATCTACAAGGCCAAGGTCACGTGCCTTCGCTCCAGTCCAGAACAGACCGGAAAACAGGTTGTCATCATCGCTCAACACGTCACCGCGGCGGCTTTTCACCATGTCGATGAACATCTCGTGGATCTCGTGCTGCAAGGTCTTGAGGTGCTCAATGTCCTCTTTGACCTCTGGTGCAAACGGATCCAGCGTCACTTTCTTCTCACCGCTGGTGTAAACGCGGCGCTGAACGCCAGCTTTTTCCAGAAGCTCGGTGAAACCGAAACCGGCGGAAACAACGCCGATTGAGCCGATGATAGAAGCTGGATCAACGATGATATCATCACCAGCCAAAGCAATCATATAGCCACCAGAGGCGGCAACATCTTCAACGAAAACAAGAACCTGCTTGTTGTTCTCATCGGCCAGCTGGCGAATGCGTTTGAAGATGAGGTGTGACTGTACAGGAGAACCACCAGGTGAGTTGATGGATAAAGCAACAGCCGGAGCTTCTTTAAAGCTAAAGGCCGTTTCCAGCGCGTCTTCGACACTGCTCAGGTTCAAACCTGATTTCAATGGAGACGCAGCTCCGATAGCACCACTCATACGGACGACGGGAACAACAGGTCTTACTTTTCCCCACTTGCCCGGAAGGTAGCTGCGCAGCTTCTTCAACAACTCAAAATTCTCCTTTGCGTCGATAACTTGTCTGTCGCTGGGTGACCCAGTTCCATCCAATATAGGCAGCAATCGTCAGGAGAGAAGAGCAATAGCCAAAAGAAATGGCAATTTACGCAATAAAACGCAACTGTGTGATCTCTATAACAAAACTACACCTCAAGAACTCAGAGAGTTCATGTGCAGCACTGGGGATTATTCGGTTGTTTCAAGCTCAGCACGAATCTGGAGCATGTCCCGCCATGCATAGCGTTTTTCCGCTGGGCTGCGCAGCAGATAGGCAGGATGGTAGGTCGCAATGGCCTTCCGCTGAGTGCCTTCACCGTTATAAGTCAGCCACTTACCGCGCAACTTACGAATACCATCACGGGCACCGCTCAGCGTCTTGGCCGAGGCTGCTCCCAGGAACACCACGATCTCAGGATCCACCAGCTCAATCTGTCGCTGAATAAACGGACGGCAGATCTCGGTTTCATGCGGAGTAGGGGTGCGGTTCCCTGGAGGGCGCCAAGGAACAACGTTGGCAATATAAACGTTGGAGCGATCAAGCCCGACAGCCTTGAGCATACGGTCCAGCAGATGGCCGGAACGCCCAACAAATGGAACACCCTGAATATCCTCTTCACGTCCCGGCGCCTCGCCAACAAACATGACGCGGGCTTTGGAGCTGCCATCACCAAACACAAGGTTCTTGGCGGTCAGGCGCAGATTACAGCCCTCAAAACCGGAAAGGATCTTGCGCAACTCATCCAGTGACTGAGCAGAACTCGCAGCACTTCTGGCAGAGCCAACCGTTTCAGCATTGGGCACAACAGCATTATCTGCAGCGTTTGGCATGACGGTCTGCACGGCAGACTCTTTGGCCGCCCGCTGGCGCTCCAGAATCTGCCTTGCTTTCATCTTGTCATCAGCCGAAACGCCGTTCTCACGCAGATTGCGCGCCATCTCAGCAGGAGAAACGCTAAGGTTCTTCGGCTGGGACTGGGTTGGCTCTGGTGAAGCAAAGGAGTTGGTCGGTGCAAAGTTCTGCTGCGGAGCCGGGCGTGCCTGTGCCTGTTTCTCCATCTGAGCCTGCGTTTGCGCAAAGCGATCAATCGGAGCATCTTCCATCGCGCAGTCGACACCGACAGCACTCAGGAACTCCAGATAAGCCTCCAGCTCGGCGGCATTTGCGACAGGAACTTCAGACATAGCCATTTTCTAGTTGTGGCACACAGGAAGGTGCAGATGAAAGGGAGTAACTCTTTTGCAATGCACCATAGTTGGGCAGCAGCCCGTTTAGCCCTATATTCTATATGAGAGCGCACGTGTCCAATAGAAAAACGTAAATGCGCTAACTCAATTGGGAACAGTGTAAAGTCATGCACGTAGATTTGGGGAAATCACAATAAATCCTTGCGGTGTAGGAAGCTTTTTTTATTGGGGTACGCCACGTAATGCACCTTAAAACGCATTGCGCTATAGTATCCGGTCAATTACACAGAGACTAAATAAAGTTTTGACACTTGAGGGGCGTGGAATTAATGCGCTGCCACATCATTTGACGCGAAATGAAGTGGATAAAGTGTAGAGGGAGAATAATATGTCTGAAGGGGAAACTCTGGCAGAACGCGAATCCATGGAGTTCGACGTTGTAATTGTGGGTGGTGGTCCTGCAGGTCTGTCAGCAGCAATCCGGATCAAACAGCAGGCTGCGGAAAAGGGAGAGGACGTCTCCGTTGTTGTGTTGGAAAAAGGATCTGAGATTGGTGCGCACATCCTGTCTGGTGCTGTGATCGATCCAATCGGTATTGATCGCCTGATCCCTGACTGGCGCGAAGACGAAAGCGCTCCAATCAAGACACCGGTAACCGCAGACCACTTCAACCTGCTTGGCCCTGCTGGTTCCCTTCGCCTGCCAAACTTCCTGATGCCAAAGCTCATGAACAACCATGGCAACTACATTGTGTCTCTGGGCAATGTATGTCGCTGGCTGGCGGAAAAAGCAGAAGCGCTCGGCGTGGAAATCTATCCAGGCTTCGCAGCAGCTGAAGTGCTTTACGATGATGCAGGCAAGGTGATCGGTGTTGCAACGGGTGATATGGGTGTTGCTCGTGATGGCTCTCACAAAGATGGCTACATGCGCGGCATGGCTCTGCTCGGCAAATACACGCTGATCTCTGAAGGTGTTCGTGGCTCTCTGGCAAAGACCCTGATCGACAAGTTCGATCTGGATCGTGACAGCGATCACCCGAAATACGGTATTGGTATCAAGGAACTGTGGGAAGTTGACCCAGCCAAGCACAAAGCTGGTCTGGTGCAGCACTCCATGGGTTGGCCGCTGGATGGCAAAACTCAAGGTGGTTCCTTCCTTTACCATCTGGAAGACAATCAGGTAGCCGTTGGGTTCGTTGTGAACCTCAACTACCAGAACCCATACATGTCTCCGTTTGACGAGTTCCAGCGCTTCAAAACCCACCCTGCTGTGAAGGACGTTTTTGAAGGCGGCAAGCGCATCTCATACGGCGCTCGCGCGATCTCCGAAGGGGGATATCAGTCCGTACCGAAGCTGTCCTTCCCGGGCGGTCTCATCCTCGGATGTTCCGCTGGCTTCGTGAACGTGCCACGCATCAAAGGCTCCCACAACGCAGTGCTCTCCGGCATTCTGGCTGCTGACATCGTCGTGGAATCTCTGGGCCGTGGTGAAGCAAACGAAGAGCTGGACCAGTACGATATCGCATGGCGCAATTCCGAAATCGGTAAGGATCTCTGGAAGGTACGCAATGTTAAGCCGCTGCAGTCCAAGTTCGGCAGCTTGATGGGCATGGTCTTCGGTGGTCTGGACATGTGGACCAACGAGCTGTTCGGCTTCTCCTTCTTCGGCACCGTAAAACACGGCAAGACCGACGCTGCGAGCCTGAAGCCAGCCAAAGACTGCAAGAAGATCAACTATCCGAAACCAGACGGGAAGATCTCCTTCGACAAACTGTCCTCTGTTTTCCTCTCTAACACCAACCACGAGGAAGATCAGCCGATCCATCTGAAACTGCGCGACGAAACCTTGCAGAAGCTTTCTGAGCACGATGTTTATGATGGACCGTCGAACCGTTATTGTCCCGCTGGCGTGTATGAGTGGGTGGAAGAAAACGGCGAGCCACCACGCTTCCAGATCAACGCGCAAAACTGCGTGCATTGTAAGACCTGTGACATCAAAGACCCGAACGGCAACATCACCTGGACCGTTCCGGAAGGCACTGGCGGACCGAACTATCCAAACATGTAAGCTGTTGGATAACATCAGAACAAGAAAAGGGCCCGGTCATCAGATCGGGCCTTTTTCAATTCAACTTATCAAACGCTCTGGCGCTCTAACCAATCTCGATATCGAGACCCAGATCCAAAATAGGCGCAGAGTGCGTAATCCAGCCGGAAGAGATGATATCAACGCCAGCCTCGGCGATCTCCTGAACGGTAGAAAGCGTAACTGTTCCAGACGCTTCCAGCACAGCCTGACCATTGTTGATCTCAACGGCCTGTTTCAGCAGATCAGGGCCCATATTGTCCAACATCACCACATCAGGTTTGGCTGTCAGGGCTTCCTTCAGCTGCTCCAGCGTATCCACCTCAACCTCGATGCGCACAAGGTGGCCAGCAAAGGCACGTGCGCTCTCAATTGCGGGAGTAACACCGCCAGCAACCGCGATGTGATTGTCCTTGATCAAGATCGCATCATCCAGACCGAAACGGTGGTTCATACCGCCGCCACACCGCACCGCATACTTCTCAAAGCTACGCAGACCCGGAGTGGTTTTTCGGGTGCACACAATCGTTGCGTTGGTATGCGAAATTTTGCGTTGAAATGCGTTTGTGGCCGTTGCTATGCCGGAAAGGTGGCTCAAAAAGTTCAGCGCCACACGCTCAGCTGTCAAAAGCGCACGAGCAGGACCATGAATGCGGGCAATGATGGTGCCCGGCACTAACTTATCCCCGTCCTGCGCCAGCACGGTAACATTGAGGTTCGGGTCCACCTGACGAAATGCAGAAAGAGCCAGATCAATGCCAGCCAGCACGCCGTCTTTACGAGCCGCGATAACACCAGTCGCCATGGCCTCAGCCGGAATGGTCGCTTGCGAGGTGATGTCACCTGCGCGGCCAAAATCTTCCAGCAAAGCGGCCTTAACAGCGTCATCGACCATGATCAGGGAGAGTTCAGGTAAGGTAGAAACGCTCATAGCATGTCTTCCTCTGCAACAGCCTTCTTGCCAAGGTCGCTGGCCACAGCATCAGCAGCAAGTTTCTCGATCTGAGCAAGCTTCACATAAGAGCGCTTGGCAGCCTCTGCCTTCTGTGGGAAGTCAGAGCGGTAGTGTCCGCCACGGCTTTCTTTACGAAGCAGAGCAGAGCCAGTAATCAGCTTGGCCGCAATCACCATGTTGAGGATGGAGTCACGACGACACAGCTTCTCGGCATTGTGCAGGCGGGCAAGCGTTGTGGTCAGGCCTTCCGCATCACGCACAACACCAACATTGCGGGACATAAGAGAGCGAACCAGAGACACCACTGCACGCTCCTGAGGATTGCGCTTGGATGCCTGATCTTCGCTGTCATCAATCTCCGCCCAGGCATGGACGCGGTGATGTGGCATGAGCGCCTGAATGTCTTCTGCAATGCGCGCGGCAAACACAACAGCTTCCAGCAGAGAGTTGGAGGCAAGACGGTTTGCACCATGTGCGCCTGTCGCAGCAACTTCACCAGCAGCCCATAGGTTGTCAACGGAGGTGCGGCCAGAGGCATCCGTCAGCACACCGCCCATGTGGTAGTGCGCAGCTGGAGCAACCGGGATCAGACCGTTGATCGGATCAATGCCAGCTTTCTGACAAGCTGCATAAACGCGGGTGAAATGCTCAGTGAAGCTTGCGCCGATAGCTTCGCGGCAATCAAGGAACGCACCGCGACCAGCAGCAATCTCTGTGTGGATCGCACGAGCCACAATATCACGTGGTGCCAGTTCCAGATCCGGATGAAGGCCTTCCATAAAGCGGCGGCCATCGTTGTTGACGAGGATCGCGCCATCACCGCGGATTGCCTCACTGGCAAGCGGGGCAGGATCCAGATCAACATCCAGAGCGGTTGGGTGGAACTGAACAAACTCAGCATCAGAAACCAGTGCACCGGCACGGGCCGCCATGGCAAGACCATGACCGTTTGCCTCACCCGGATTGGTGGTGGTGGAATAAAGATGGCCAACACCGCCGGATGCCAGCACAACAGCCTTTGCCGGAATGGTGATGCGCTGCGTACCGCCACGACGACGGGCGGTGATGCCGGTTACATAACGACCTTCGGTGATCAGCTGACAGCCAATGTAACCTTCGATGATGCGGATAGACGGTGTCTTGTAAGCCGCATCAACAAGCGCCTGCATGATCGCTTCACCAGCCATGTCGCCGCGCACACGCACAACACGGTGGCTGGAGTGAGCAGCTTCGCGGGAAAGCGCCAGCTTGCCTGCAAGGTCTTTATCAAACGGAACGCCATAATCCAGCAGATCGTGAATACGGTCAGACGCTTCACGGGTCATGCCTTCAACAACAGCTTCTTCGCAGATGCCATCACCGGCAGTCAGCGTGTCCTGTGTGTGGGCAGAGTGGTGGTCACCCTCAGCCACAGCAGCAGCAATGCCACCTTGAGCCCACGCAGAAGATGTGCCGCCGCCGATTGGAGCGTTGGTCACAATGGTCACTGGCCGCGGCGCAAGTTTAAGCGCACAAAACAGGCCAGCAAGGCCACCACCTAAGATAACAACATCATCCACGCCGTTCAGAGCAACAGCAGGGGCGAGAGAAGAACCGAACTGAGACATTTCAGAGATTATTCCAGACTATGGGGACCTGATCTAAAAGGCCCGCTGCCGTTAAAGGCAGCAGGGTGCACTGAAGATTTTCAATAAGCCAGCTACACGAAAGCCTCTAGTTCTTCAAGTTGATCATGCGTTCTACGGAGGCGCGGGCGCGATCGGCCACACTTTCATCAACAATCACCTCACCGGACATGTCGAGCAGACAATCCAAAATCTTGGTCAGGGTGATGCGCTTCATGTGTGGGCACAGGTTGCACGGGCGAATGTAATTTACGCCCGGAGTGGACGCGGCCACATTGTCTGCCATGGAGCACTCGGTGATCATCATCACCTTCTCAGGGCTGTTGTCCTTCACCCAGTCGATCATGTGCGAGGTGGAACCTGCAAAGTCAGCTTCAGCCACAACTTCCGGCGGACATTCTGGGTGTGCGATGATCTTCACGTCCGGATCAATCGCGCGGTAGTCGCGCAGCTCATCAGCCGTAAAGCGCTCATGCACCTCGCAGGACCCTGCATAAGTCAGCACGTCAACATCAGTCTGATTGTTCACGTTGGCAGCAAGATACTGATCCGGGATCAGCAGAACCTTGTCCGTGCCCATGGCCTCAACAACCTGAACAGCGTTGGAAGAGGTGCAGCAGATATCGCACTCAGCCTTCACATCAGCAGAGGTGTTCACATAGGTGATGATCGGAACGCCCGGATTGGCTTCGCGCAGCTTGCGCACATCTGCACCGGTGATGGATTCAGCAAGCGAGCAACCCGCATCCATATCCGGGATCAAAACGGTTTTCTCAGGGGAGAGGATCTTGGAGGTCTCTGCCATAAAGTGCACGCCGCACTGAACAATAACCTGAGACTCAGTCTTTGCAGCTTCTTTCGCCAGCTGCAGGCTGTCGCCAACAATGTCAGCCACACCGTGGAAGATGTCCGGTGTCATGTAGTTGTGCGCCAGAATGACAGCGTTGCGCTCTTTCTTCACCTTGTTGATCGCAAAGATGAGCGGTGCAAGCGCAGCCCATTCGATGGCTGGAATAAAGTCCTTCACCTTCTCATAGGCTTCAGCGGTCGCTGCAGCCACTTCAGGAGTATAGGCAAGGTCTGGACGTTCTAAGGGCGCATAGCGCTCGCTTGCTGGCATGCCAGCCTGAACAGCAGCACCATCAATGCCGGCAGCAATGTCTTTGACAGCAAGGCTGTCTGTTTCAGCGAATGAAGTCGTGGCGGACATGCGCTATCCCTTGTTCTGCCGGTCTTTAGCCGGATTATACTCAGTATGAGTATAAGGGGTCTATAAAAAAACACGGCTAGAAAGCCGATGCTAACCCTTATGCTCATTTTGAGTTTTTATAGACCTCTTGCCCACCAACGACAACCTATTCTTTTGCCGAATGCATATGGTCCCTGCGTTTAAGCTGGAAATAAGCTTACAAAATAGCCACTTAATTTGTTAAATTTGCAGGGTACAAACAACAAAAGCCCGGCAGTTCTGCTCTTTTGCAAGAACCGCCGGGCTTTAAAATGCACGTTAGAGCAGGGGACTGCTCTTACTTGGCAGGGACATAGCTGGATGGATTGCCATCAGCGCCCTGATTGACCATGTAGTACTGGTTTTCGCCGGTGTCGAACACGAGGAAACCATCCTGATCAGCAGGCTTGGTCTGAGTGCCCCATGGAGACTGGATGGTCACTTCAGCAGCTGGCTCATAACCAATCGCGGACATACGAACCATCTCAACAGGAACAGTCTTCAGCGCACCGGTCAGGCCAGCGTCTTTTGCGTTAAACAGTGCCAGCACTTCCGGAGCCATGTCCAGACGCTTCACAAGGCGGGTGTTCTTCGCAGCAACTTCTTCCAGACCAACTATTTCATACTTGGAATCGAAGGTCTCTTTGCCGATCACGTAAAAATCAGGGCCGGTCTTGCTCATCTGCAGCGCAACAACAGAGCCAACATTCTTCGCGATGTAAGCATCGTCGTAGCTGGTGGAATCAACAGAGCCCAAAGGGCCGCGGATCGCTTCTGGCAGGTCAGCCAGCTTGTTACCAGTGATCTTCCAGCCAAGGATCGGACGGTCCTTGATGTAAAGCTCTTTGGATGGTGCATGCTTTTCAACGCGTGCGGTCAGCTCTTCCTGGCTCTGAACATCGTCCTGAGCAGATGCAGCCAGAGGTGCGCTTACAGCAAAAGCAAGCAGGCCTGCTGCGAGTGTTTTTCCGAAAGAAAATGAGTAGGTCATGGTCGGCCCCTAAATGTAGATGGGGGAATTAGGTCAGGAGCCAAATCAAAGTCAAGCGTCTCTGCGAGTTTCGCTAGGAAATTGAAATATATTAGTATTCTCACATATGCGCTTGTTTACATCTGTGGTTGTATCTCGCTAAAATACCTTAGGGTCAAAAACTCATTCCAATTACTGATGGATGACCTAAGTAATTTCAATTATTGCAGAGTGTGATTTTGGATTACACCTGATTACTCCCCCGCTGCTCAGCGAAAATACCGACCTCATTGATCCGGCAACCAGTCGTACACCCGTCTGGAGGCAGGAAAGGAAGCTGCAATGTCCCAAGCGACCCAAGCTGGCACCAACGCCTCTGTCCGACGTGGACCAAACGTCCCGCTCATCATCATCAGCGGATGTATCATCGGGATTCTGTCCTTTGGACCGCGCGCGACACTGGGCCTGTTTCTGACACCTATGTCCTCTGAGTTCGGCTGGGGCAGGGATGTCTTCGCTTTTGCTTTGGCGCTTCAGAACTTGATTTGGGGAGCAGCGCAGCCTTTCGCTGGTATGATGGCAGACAAGTTCGGCACTGGTAGAACACTGGTGCTTGGCGCGATCATCTACGCCATTGGCCTCTACCTCATGAGCCTGTCAGACACGCCGCTCCTGCTGCAGGTGTCTGCCGGTGTCCTTATCGGCCTTGGGGTTGCCTTCACCTCGTTCTCTCTGGTGCTGGCAGCCTTCGCGCGCTCGGTTCAGCCCAAGTACCACGGCATTGCCTTTGGTATGGGCACAGCAGCAAGCTCCTTCGGTCAGTTCCTCTTTGCGCCACTTGGCCTTGGTCTGATTGAAAACTTCGGATGGTCAAGTGCATTGGTCTATATGGCGGTACTCATCGCTATCGTACCGCTCTTCGCCTACATCCTGCGCGGACGCTCCGCTGCCCCTGCTGCTGGCAGCTCCGCAAACCCGCAGGATAACCTGACCCTGTCTCAGACCTTGGGTCTGGCCTTTAAAACCAGAGACTACATCCTGCTGGTTTTCGGCTTCTTCGTCTGCGGTTTCCACGTGGCCTTCATCACCGTGCATATGCCAACCTTCATCGTGGATCAGGGCTTTGATGTTTCTGTCGGCGCATGGGCACTGGCACTGATCGGCCTGTTCAACATCGTGGGCTCCATGTCCTCAGGCATTCTGGGTGCACGCTTCCCGAAGCAATATCTGCTCTCCTTCATCTATCTGGCCCGCGCCATCGCCATCACGCTCTACATCACCCTGCCGATCTCCGAGATGTCGACGCTGATCTTCGCAGCCACCATGGGTATTCTGTGGCTCTCCACCGTGCCACCTACATCTGGCCTTGTGGCAGTGATGTTCGGCCCACGCTACATGGCAACCCTGTTCGGCATCGTGTTCTTCTCCCACCAGATCGGCTCCTTCCTGGGCGTCTATCTGGGCGGTGTGCTTTATGAGCAAAGCGGCAACTACGATGCCATCTGGTGGTTGGGAATTGCATTGGGCATTTTCGCGGCAATCGTGCATTGGCCAATCCGTGAACAATCCGCCACCGCAGGGCGACTTGTCGCCAAGCCTGCGTAAGGCCCCCATTAGTCGAACTAGCTAGGTTTCTCAGCGTGTTACACCGCAATATTGCCTAGCGTTATTTTCTTGCCTTATGGCCCTCCTTCTGCCAGCTTTCATGCAACATGATTTGGCGAGAAGGATTGGCCATGAGCGAGTTTGATGCCCTCTGGATTGAAGCAGACGAAAGCGGTCGTAAACCGCTGCCTGCCAAGTGGAACAAGGTCACTGTTGACCAGCTCTCTGAAGGCGACGTGACAGTCAAAGTCACGCACACCACCATCAACTACAAGGATGGTCTGGCACTGGCAGGCGCACCGGGCATCACCCGCAAATTCCCGATGGTGCCGGGCATCGATGTGGTTGGCGAAGTGCTCACCAGTGAAAGCGATCGTTTTAAACCGGGCGATCAGGTCATCCTCAACGGCTATGGCGTTGGCGAAGTCCACACTGGTGCCTACGCACAGGTCGCCCGCCTGAAGTCAGAATGGCTGCTGCACCGCCCGGAGGAACTTTCCGCCGCCCGCGCCGCTGCAATCGGCACCGCTGGCTACACAGCCATGCTCTGCGTGATGGCGCTGGAGAAATACGGCCTCACACCTGACCACGGCCCGATCGCTGTCTCCGGTGCATCCGGCGGCGTTGGCTCTGTTGCCATCAGCCTGCTGTCCAAGCTCGGTTTTGAAACTATCGCCTTCACCGGCCGCACAGAAGAAGCCGATTTCCTCAAAGGCCTCGGCGCAACGCAAGTGCTCGACCGTGCCGAGCTGGTGGAGAAGGGCAAGCCATTCGGCAAAGAACGCTGGGCAGGCGCAGTTGATGTAGCTGGCAGCCACACACTGGCAAACCTGCTGGCGCAGACCAACTATGGCGGTGCAGTTGCAGCCTGCGGTCTGGCACAGGGCATGGATCTGCCAGCATCCGTTATGCCGTTCATCCTGCGCGGTGTCGCGCTGCTGGGCGTGGATTCCGTGATGGCGCCAATGGCTCTGCGGGAGCAAGCTTATCGCCGTCTGGTGCAGGATCTCGACCTGACCAAGCTGGACACCCTTTCCGAGACAATCAAGCTGGCAGACGTTGAAGAACGCGCCGCCAAGCTGCTCAAAGGGCAAGTCCGCGGTCGTACCATCGTGGAAGTCGAATAGCGTTCAATCGCTGCGTATCGCCGAAAAGTGGGGACCGGTTTTCGGATAAAAATACGCAAATACAAGAGCTTGAAGCAAAGAGAAACCCCGCATCAGTGGTTGCTGATGCGGGGTTTTTAATTGGTGCGGTCAGGCTACCAAACTTATCAAGACCAAGAGGAGGGGATTAGCTCCACCCGCCTTTGTAGGTCTTGTAAAAGATGTGCTTACCAATGCGCTTTTTACGCTGCATGGTTGGAGCCCAGTTCGGACGAACATAAGTCGCATGATAGTGGGTAGACGCATCCACGGCTGGGATGCTCACTTCACCATTCACGATCTGCTGCGCGATCTTCTTCGCTTTGGCCCATGGGCCAGCCTCAGTCACGCGCTCAGGAATGCCGTCACAGGCAAAGGAGAACTGACAAGCGTTCTTCATGCTCTTGTTCTGATAAACCACACCACAAACCGTGTTCGGGTAAGCAGGGTTCTTCAGACGGTTGAGAACAACCTGTGCCACCGCAATCTGGCCGTCACGCGGCTCACTGCGGGCTTCAAAGTAAATCGCTTCCGCCAGACAGCGCATTTCGGTCTTGGAGTTCTTCACCGAGCTCGGCAGCTGGCGCATGTACCACCAGTGCGGATTGGTCTCGGAGTAAGACGCCAGCTCCTTGTCAGAAAGCTGCGGCTTGCCGGAAGGCGTAATGGACACCTGCGGCTTGTTCAGCAGCGCATCAAACGGAGCTTTGTCTGTCTGCGGTGTTGCTGGCGCATAAGCGGTTGCCAGCGCAATTTCATTCTGCTTGGCAATGGAAAGCGTCTCAGGCTGCTTCGGAGCGGCCTTGGCCATCGCAATCTGCTTGCGCGCTGCCAGTGCAGCCCGGCGCGCGGCTTTGCCAAGTGGAGAGTTGTCGGTCTGATCCTGTTCAGGAAGACCTGCCAGCGCATCCCCGCCATAATGACCGTTGAAGGCCATCTGAGGAAGCTGGGAAACAAATCGATCCGTGCTTTTTGGTTTACCTGCGTTCTGGATGAAGGCAACAACGCGGCTCGGCAGGTTGGTGATTTGCATATCACCCTTGCCGGTGCGGTTCACCGCATAACGTTGCGGTGCTTTCTCCTCAGCAGGCACGAAGTACTTCGCGAACTTCTGGCTGTCTCCTGCAGAAACAGACTGAAGCCACCGCGGTGTATCTTCGTCGAGGGTTCCGGTAAGTGCCGGAATATCCTGCAACGCAACTGGAGATGCAGCAAAGGTTCCAACTGCAAGCCCTGCAGCTAGAATAGGGTACTTAAAGTACATGAGGACAGCACGGCGTCCTTCATTCTTCTTCATCCCATGGCCCGACATACGCAATCTACTCCAAATCAACGCCCAAAACTCAGCGCTTCTCAGTCCCTGAAAAGGGAACCCCAAACTCTGAGATCGACAGGATGAAGAAGCCCGATAAAATCACTCCCACCCGTCAATTTTCCGGATGAGCGCATTTTTCGCTTTTAACCTTGATATAAAGTTAAGCCCGCCAAAACCCCAGTTATTCTGCCACAGTTCACGCCGCTGACAGTCAGCATATGGTTAATATGCAGGGGCAGTACTCACCAAAAAACTAGGGCTATTTCATGTCTGGGTGGATTTTTCAGCGGGCCAAAAATCATAGGAAACAAAAGGCGTCATGCAGAAAATGACACCTGTGATATCTTGGATCGGCTGTAGGATATCAACACAATCAAAATCTTAACAAGATTAACCATAAGGCCTCTCGTTGAATCCACAACTCCGTTTTTCCTATGAAATTCTGCCGAGAAAAAATTCAAAAAAATTGTAGATAACGTAACGTCATTTAAGGCAAAAATGTGAATCAGAGCAAGCTGACCCGCAAACCGGGAGCAGGGCGCTCCTTCAAAATGTCTCGCCGGAACCTGTAAAGTGCTGCCGGACGTCCGCCCGTAGCAGTTGAAGTTCCTCCAGTTTGCTCAACCAGTTGTCCTGTTTCAACAAGTCGGCGGAAGTTCTGTTTATGCAAATGCCGGCCGGAAATCGCCTCTACAGTCTGCTGCAAATCAGTCAGCGTGAACTCCGGCGGCATCAGCTCGAAAACAACCGGACGATACTTCAGCTTGGCACGCAAACGGGAAAGGGCCGTTGCCAGAATGCGCCGATGGTCATGAGCAAGGCCTTCACCAAGGTCGGGCAGGGTGCCACGCTCTAATGCTGTCGGTTGTTTGTCACGCAGGGCTTCATAGATCAGCCCGGAGCCGTAAAGCAGCTCATAGCGATCCAGCACGCGCTCCTCATCCCATTTCAGCGAGCCAACACCAAACGCCAGCTGATAGCGATCTTTCCGGCTCAGTTCCTGATAGGTGCGGGCATCATCATCCGGTGCCTTACTGAAGGCTTCCATGCTGGGGTGGATGATCTCCTCCAGCATCTTCGGTTGCCCACCGCGCCAGTCTTCCCATGGAAAGAAGTCATACCAAGGGCGCCACCGCGCCCCTTGCTTGGCCAGCAGCTTCTCCGAACCAGGTGTTTGCCGTGTCAAAGCCAGATAGCCAACGGAGACCATATGCGGCTCACCCGCTTTTGCCAGTGAGTAACGTCCCCGGTCTCCAAATGTATAAAGCTGCTCAACGTGACCAATATGAAGAGCCGTCTGCTCCTCAACAAAAGCCCGCAGACCCAGTTCAAAGGTGCGGTGAACCCGTGGATCAAACGGACCAGAAGGTAAACCGGAACGTTCGTCCTGCACTTTCTGCGGCACCGTTAGAACGAATGGGACTTTGTCTTTCACGGAAACGATGACAGCATTCAGACCAATGCCAAGCTGAACAGGCTCCATGCCAGCACCCGGGCGGGCTGCATCTCCTGTTTCCATCGCATTGCTCATCAAAGTCTGCTCCGTGTTCATTAGGCAAGTTCAGCAAGGGCAGCTGGTTCAAGGCAGAACTGGTTGCCCTCAAAGGTTTCCGCTCCGCGGCCAATCTCTTTGATAGATTGTATCATGCGCCCATTTCGCTGCAAAAGAGTGTCTGCCAAGGAGATAAGCAACGGATTGGGTGTCGCTACAGGAGAAACCTTGCGCAAATGCTGCGCCAATGCGCGCTCATCAGCCTCCGGCAATGCTGCACAGGTGATGATGTAGGCAGCAGCTGTCGACCGGCTCACCCCAGCCCAGCAATGCACCAGTAAGGAACCATTTGCTTGAGCCTGCTCTGCAAAGGCCAGCAAGCGCTCCACATGCTCCATCTGAGGTGCAATCAGCCCATCGCGTTCCTCTGCAATGTCATTGAACTCCAAAACCAGATGATGTGCTGGCTTTGGCTCAACCGGCAAAACCACCTCGGTGCCCGGGGAAACGAGAGAAAGCACATGAGTCGGTGCTGCAACATGCAATGTGTCTTCCAGCTTGGAAAGGGGACACACATGCAGCATCAGCGACCTCCGACAGCTTTGCGAGCTTCATTCAGCTCAGCAAACCGCGCAAGAAAAGCCTCCTGCGCATCTTTGGTCGGCAAAGGCGTGATGCTCTCCGCCAGCACGTCCAGCTGTGCGGCGCTCACTTTGGCAGGCTTTCCGAAAATCTTGTCAGCCTCTTCCTTGCTGAACCCCGCCAGATGGATCGCCTCCAGATAAGCGCTGATGATATCAGCCTTCTTAGCAAGCTTGGCTATGCTGGCTGGTAGATCAGCAGGCAAATCAAAGGCCCGATGAATGGCATGATGTAGCCGCTCTTCAACCGCCTTGTAGGTGCCACCCATCACGTTCTTGAAGGGGGAGATCATATCGCCGATCACATACTCCGGTGCATCATGCAGCAGGATCGCCATGCGCCATTGAATGTCCAGATCAGGCTTCAGCATCAGTGCAATCTCTTCCACCACCACACAGTGCTGTGCAACGGAGAAGGCATGGTCGCCGATCGTCTGCCCATTCCACCGAGCCACACGGGCCAACCCATGAGCTATGTCAGAGAGTTCCACATCCAGCGGCGAAGGATCGAGGAGATTCAGTCTCCGGCCAGAAAGCATCCGTTGCCAGGCACGGGGAGAAGATGAGGAAAGCTCTGCACACATATGTCAATCAAGCCAGTCGTCGGAGGTATCTAGGTTTCTAGCAATATCTCTTAGTCAGATGAAGGCCAGTTGAAGGTTGCCCACGCCTGAATGGAAGGGGAAAGCGTAACGCCCTCACACATCAGCGGCACACCCGCATCCATCGCCGCCTTCGCGCGGTCCAGACGCAACATCGCCAGCCCTGCACCGCCAGCAGAAGAACCCAGCGATCCCACGCTCTTCTCACCTGCCAGAATATCGCTACCGGTGGCCGGAAGATCACTGTCTGCGGAAACCTTGATGACGCGCTTACGGGCAGTACCACGGTGCTTCATGCGGGAAACAACTTCCTGCCCGATAAAGCAGCCCTTGGAGAAGGCGACACCATTCAGGCTGTCCATGTCCGTATCATGCGGGAACACATCAGCCAGCTGGAAATCCTGTCCACTTTGCGGAATGCCAAGACCAATCCGGTGCGCATGATAATCAGCCTCAGAGGCCGTCTCTTCTACCTCACCAGTCACGATGTAACGCAGGCCCATCTCTGCAAGGCGCGGATCCTGCGGTTTGTCTGAAGGCAGATCGTCGCCCCACTCAGCGACCACATGAACGGCCTCATCAGCAGGCTCAACAGTCACTTTGGCGCGCAGCTTGTAGAAGGCGAGGCGCTTGGCAAACGCATCCAGCTCATCAGCACTCACGTCAATCAGGAAGCCATCCGTGCTCTCATCCGCAAACACAAAAAAGTCCCAGAGGATCTTGCCCTGCGGTGTCAGCAAAGCGCCAAATGCACTGGAGGTCGCGCTGAGTTCGCTCACGTCACAGCTGACGAGATTTTGGAGGAACTCCTTGGCATCATCGCCAAAAACCTTCACGAGCCTACGCGAAGTGAGAATGGTGCGTTCAGATGCCATGGGCCTGTCCTTCCAATGAATAAAACAACAAGAGTGTTTCATAACCCATCCGCCAGCCTCACACCACGGAAAAAGAATTGTTTCTGTGGGTGAACCGGCCCCTGAAGCGGACGCGTCTCTAGGTATCTTTGCAACGATGTTTTCTGAAAAGATAAGGCTGGTAAAGAGAAAACTAAAGGCCTTGAGGTGTTTATCCGAGCAATCCAGGAATCCTAGATTTATGGCGAGTTTCTGCAAATATCCGTGATGTTTTGACGTCGCAAAACTGTCGTCTGCGTGAACTAACTCTTGCTGCACATTGATTTCAGTTCTTGATTCTGGAGATGCACGTGACATCAACTATCAGGCAGTCAAAGAAACGTTTGGATCGTGCAGTACATCGCTCAAAGCTGATCTCCATGGAAGGCGTGCTGGAACGCCTGTTCACTTTTGCTTTTAAGGGGCTGGTCTACCCGCAAATCTGGGAGGATCCGGAGGTGGACATGCAGGCCCTGCAGTTAAAGCCCGACTCCAGAATGGTTACCATCGCCTCGGGTGGCTGCAATGTCATGTCCTACCTCACAGCCAATCCGCAGCAGATCACTGCTGTCGATCTCAACCGCGCCCATGTCGCCTTGAACCGCCTCAAGCTCACCGCCCTTCAGGAGTTCCCCGACTACGCCACCTTCTACCGCTTCTTTGGTGAAGCAGATGAAAAGGCAAACATCGCGGCCTATGAAAAGTATCTGAAACCCGCCATCGATCCCGAAACCATGGCCTACTGGGAGGGCAGGGACATGACCGCCTGGGGCCGCAAGCGGATCACCCTCTTCTCGCGGGATCTCTACCACCACGGCATGCTCGGCTACTTCATCGGTCTCGGCCATCTCATCGCGAAAGTCTACGGCGTCGACCTGACCAGGATGGCAGACACGCAGAATGTAAAAGAGCAGCGGTCGTACTTTGATAAAACGCTGGCCCCGCTCTTCGACAAACGCCTGATCCGCTGGGCAACCTCCAAAAAGATGTCGCTCTACGGCCTCGGCATCCCACCAGCGCAGTATGAAAGCCTTGCAGCAGAGGGCGGAGGGAACATGGCTGGAGTGCTCAAACAGCGTCTGGAAAAGCTGGCCTGCGACTTTCCCATGGAAGAGAACTACTTCGCCTGGCAAGCCTTCACCCGTGGCTATGCCCCGTCAGAAAACAGGGGCAGAACCGGTCCCTCCGGCCCTCTGCCGCCCTATCTGAAGCCGCAGCACTTCCCGGAAATCCGTAAAAGAGCCTCCCGCGTGCGCGTTGTTAATCGGTCTTTCACAGAGCATCTGGATAATCAGGATGCAAACAGCCTTGATGCCTACGTCCTGCTGGATGCGCAGGACTGGATGACAGACAGGCAGCTGAACGATCTATGGGCAGGAATATCCCGAACGGCAAGAACAGGCGCACGCGTCATCTTCAGGACAGCTGGCGAGCCAAGCATTCTGCCGGGCCGGGTGCAAGACGGAATACTGGGGCAGTGGACCTATGAGGCGGCGGAAAGCGCACGCCTCAACAAGCTGGATCGCTCCTCCATCTACGGTGGTTTCCACCTCTACATCTATAACTGACAAGAATAAGTATGTGAGGGAAGTGAAATGGCGAACGAAAAGTCCTCAGCCTCACTGATGGATAAAATCTATAAGAACCAACGGCATTTTTATGATCTGACCAGAAAGCATTACCTTCTTGGCCGCGATCATCTCATCAAACACCTCTCAGCGCCGCGGGGCAGCACGGTGTTGGAGCTGGGCTGTGGCACTGGGCGGAACCTCATCGAAGCCGCACGGGCCTATCCAACCTGCCAGTTCTTCGGCGTCGACATCTCCTCGCAAATGCTGAAGACGGCAGAGGCAAACATTCACAAAGCCGACCTGTCTCATCGTATCCACCTAGCTCAAGGCGATGCAACCAGCTTTGATCCTTTCGAGAAGTTCGGCATCGACACGTTCGACCGCGTGTTTCTTTCCTACTGCGTCTCCATGATCCCACCATGGGAAGAAGCTCTGCGCAACGGCACCAAGCTTCTTGCAAAAGGCGGTCAGCTCTCAGTGGTGGACTTCGGTCAGCAGGAACGCCTGCCCGGCCTGTTCAAGCTGATGTTGGAAAAGTGGCTCGGCAAGTTCCATGTGTTGCCGCGCGAAAACCTGCAGGATGTGCTGCATGATATCGCGCAGGATCAACGCGCCAAACTGCGCTTCCTGCCGCTCTATCGTGGCTATGCCTACTACGCGGAGCTCGACAGCAGCTTCTACACGCGCTTCATGGAAAAGCCGGAGCAGATGGACCTGTTGGAAGCGGAAAACGAAAGCCATCGCGAAATCCGCAAGGCCGGATAATCAACCGCGCAAACAAAAAGTCCACCAGAACCTCTGATGGGCTTTCATCAAACAGTCATCGCAACAGCATTAGTCTCCGGCAATAAAGCTGCGGACGTCGCCATTCTTGGAGATGCCTAGGCGATAGAAGGTCCATGCGCCATAATCCAGCATCTCGTAGTAATCAGCTGCAGTAACGATTTGGTACATTTCAACCTTTTGAGAAGGGGTCAGGTCGTGCAAAGGATACCGGGCAAAATAGGGCCAGACATACGTCTCTTCCTCTGTTCTCTCATTCAGCCGCAAGTAACCAGCTGTGACGATGTCCAGAAGGATCGCAAGGATCTCGTGCCCCTCACCATCACCAGAGCTGTCCTTCAGAAAGCCAACTGGGTCACGAACTGGAGTAAACGACAGTTCCGGCGGTTGCTCCTGCTTGGCAAACAGCGGTGCCAGCGCAGAAACGTCACCACTACGGGCGATCTCGATCAGCGCCGCGCGCGTCACCTTCACAGCCTCCGGCAATCCTGTATCATCATAAAAGACTTCCAGTTTTGGCAGAGGAGGTTCTTCAGCAAACTCGTTGTCCAACGCATCTTCAAGACTGGTATCTCTGTTGAAATCTTCGTCCAACAGCGGAAATTGCTCAGCCTTGGGGCGCTGAATGCGAATCGTTTCGGTTTTGATTGCCTGTGTTGCAGCCATAGCCGGGGCTGAGGCGCAAAGTAACCCTATGATGAGTAGGCGAAAATACATGAAGTGCTCCGAAACGGACGAGGGGCTTGTGTTTTGCCCCCTAGTTTAAGGGCTTGTAGGGAATCAAGGAAGAAACGACAGAATGCCTATGCACAAGCTAGAGGGCCTTTAGAGAATTTATAGGAAGATCTGACAGGTCTTCTGCGCAGTTTGGAAGTTTGGATTAAAGCGTTGAATATAGAACTCTTCATTACGGGTATGATCATCGGGCTCATCACGTCCGCGCCGATTGGGCCTGTAAACGTGTTGGCGATCAGAAGGGCAGTGCACTACGGCTTTCTGCCAGGCCTTATTGCTGGCTTCGGTGCCGTGCTTGCTGATGGCGTATTCGCCACCGCTGCGGCCTTCGGTGTGACGGCCATCTCTGAGTTTGTCGAAAGACACGAGTTCTACATCCAGACCATCGGCGGCCTCTTGCTGATCATCTTCGGTGTCGTCGTGTTTCGCTCTCATCCGCACCTGAAGGGCGGCAGCGATGGTGGTCCAACCGTATGGCGGGGAATGATCGTCTCGTTCGCCATGACGGTCACCAATCCCGGTGCCATCCTCGGCTTCATCGCGATCTTTGGCTCACTGGGCGAACACGCTCCGGAAAAGGGCGACTACATCGGCGCGCTTGCGCTCGTTCTTGGCGTGCTGAGTGGAGCGCTCTTGTGGTGGGCGTGCCTGTCCGCTCTGGTCTCAAAGCTGCGCAACCGCATGAATGACAACTGGCTCTCCGCCATCAATCACGGCGCGGGCGTCGTTCTTCTCGTCTTCGCCGCGATCATTCTGGCAAAGGTCGGTTACGAGTTGTTTTGCTAAACGTGGCCCCATGAATCAAAAAAGCCCCGATCAATCGGGGCTCTTTGAAAATCAGCTAAGCTGGATTAGTGCAGTCGGCGCTCCAGAGAATAGTCACCGCGCTCAACGCGCTGTGGCAGTTCCTGCGCAAATTTGGAAACGGCTTCTTCTCCGTAAAGAGAAACCAGATCCATCATGGCAGAGAACAGCGCTGCATGCGCAAGAGCTGTACTGTCGATGCCGTGAGATAGACCATCCTCCCAAGCTTCCTGAATGAAGCTCAGAGCCAGTCGGCGGATGTCTGCATCAGATGCATCGATCTCTTCTGTGAATTCGCCGGCGATAGCGTCGTCCTTGATCATGCTGGCTCTCATGTCCCTCTATGTGCTGCTTCTTGTTATTTGCCGTTACATGTAACGGGCAAACGAAAACAAATGAAGCGTCGCATGCCTTATCTGTTAAACGGACGTTAACACGCGAAACGGCAGGAACAACCGACTCACTGATGTTTTGGTAAACTCGTCCAGAGCTTCTGTAAGTTATGGTTAATATTTGTGGCAAAGCCGAGTTATCCAAAAAACACGCAATAATTGTCTGTGGAAAATGGTTGCAACCGGCTTTTTTATCAATCGCGGCTGTACTTACCCGTGACTTCTTGGGTGATAATTACACCTTCGTCCGCGAATCTGCGAGAGGCCTCAATCGCCGCTGGAGTGCAGGTTTGATAGACCGAGGCGAATCCCCGATAGCTCTGGTTAAACCGCTCAACAAGCCGTCTGCGGCGCAGCTCATTTTGTACTTCTGCACCCAGTAACGAGTACATGCGCTGGCGCCATTCATCAGCTTCGTCATGGCCGCAAAGCGGGCGCAGATAATGAAGCGCACCCAGAATTTCTGAAAGGCGGATGAGCTGTTGCTCATAAGGTGGCTCTTTCAACTCTGGCTGAGCAGGCTTGCCCGGAGATTGTGGTGAACTTTGTGCAAACGCGCTGGGCGTAGCAGCAATACTTAAAAGCATCAGGCCAGCACAAACCCCACGGCCAAGAGACCGAGTAGGAGCCGCACAGGACCGCATCCAGGCTTTACGTTTTGCAAGTTCAGTCAAGCCACATCTCACAGCAGGCTGGTTGCTTCAGATTCTGTAAGGATGGCGGTCTCCCCGCGCTCTGTCCACTATGGAACCTTGGGGATTTCCTGTTTTCCCTTGTTGCAACTAGCGCTGGCAGAAAGATGTGACAGCGTATTCCCGAAAAGTGGTTCCGGTTTTCGGACAAGAATACGCGCGAGCTCTAACTACATCTTAGAAGGTTTAGAATGTGCTGCTGCATTCCCGGTGCCAATGGCAGGTTCATGGAATCTTCCCAAGTGTACCAGCCCAGCTCGGACGCATCAGAGCTCGCCTTCTCTTCACCTTCCACTTGGCTGCAGGTGAAAACATGAATGCGATACTGCACCTTGTTGTCTTCAGGTGAAGGGTAGGACACCGTCCATGTTTTCAGGTCAGTTGCAGCCAGAGAGGTCTCTTCTGTGAACTCGCGCTGCGCAGCCTCTTCAAGGCTTTCGCTGGCCATAACCTTGCCGCCAGGAAAGCTCCAGAGGCCTTTGGACGGTGATTGAGCTCGCTTAACGAGCAACACTTTATTGTTCTGGACACAGGCAACGCTGGTTGCCTCGATGTATTCCGGAGATATTTTCTTGCTCATGAAAACAGGGCGTCGACATCCGCTTGAGTGCTTTCCTCAGTGCTGATTGTCTCATCCGGCAAGTGACCATGGATGATAGACCCTGCCTGTGAAAGCAGCGGTCTGATGACGGTAACGGCCTTATCCTGAACGATTTGCAGCAGTTCACCCGTGACTTCAGCTGAGTCAAGCATCTTTTGAAGTGAGATCACTTCCTGATCAATCTCGGCAATACACTTCTCAAGCGCGTTGCGCAGCCGTTCTTCAACAGCTCCATACGCGCGAATGGCCAGTTCCTTCTCTGAGAACTTAGAGGCACTGAAATGTGTGATATAGTCTGCCGGTTCCCAAGCCAGAACATCTTCTGCACAATCGGGAATGTCAGGAAGCATTTCAAGAAGCATGACCACTTCATTGAAATGGTTGAGATAGTCAGTTGCAAGGCCCGTGGATGGATTGATGTTTGCATGCGTCAAAAGCTCAGGAGAAAGATCTCCTATGCCAATTTTATCGCAGTACATATCCATTGCAGCCTCCCAGCTTCCTATCTGTCGCGCGGAACCTATCTCTCGATTGGTTGCAATTTTACTAAAATGTGAACAGAGTAATCTGCATGTGTGGTAGATATAGCCTGTCAGCGTCTCCGGAAGAAGTCAAAGCGTTGTTTGAATACATCGAACAGCCCAACTTTCCACCGAGATACAACATAGCACCGACTCAGCCAATTGCACTCGTAAAACACGAAAATGGTGGGCGCCACTTTGGGTTAGCGCGTTGGGGCCTCGTGCCTTCATGGGTCAAAGACCCCGCAAGTTTCACGCTTTTGCTCAACGCCAGAGCGGAGACTTTGGAAGAGAAACCCTCGTTTCGTGCCGCTGTTCGCCACCGCAGATGTCTGATCCCTGCAAACGGTTTTTACGAGTGGCAACGCAAAGGTGCGGCAAAGCAGCCCTACTGGATCGCACCTGCTGATGGCCGCCTTCTAGCCTTCGCTGGCCTGTGGGAAACCTACTCCCACCCGGATGGCGGAGACATTGATACCGCTGCTGTAATCACGGTTGAGGCTAATAATACGGTGAAGCCAATCCATCATCGTATGCCCGCAATCATCGCTCCAGAGCATTTCAATGACTGGTTGAGTAACGGAACTGTGATGTCCAGAGACGCAGTTAAACTGCTGCAACCTGTGGATGAAGGACTTCTGATTGCCACTCCGGTGTCCACGCGCGTCAACAGTGTAGCAAATGATGATCCGTCTTTGTGGGATCGCGAGGTCATCGCCGTCCCACCTCAGCCACCAAAACCAGCGGCAAAACCCAAACCTCGGAAAAAGGCTGCCGGTGGCTCTTCAGGAAACAGCGGCCAGTTAGATTTGTTTTAGGCTCTGCTCAACATACTCAGTCTCACATGAATGATCTGGAGGGACTGAGGATGCTCGCATCGCTAAAAGGGAAGTCTGTCATCGTCACTGGCGGGTCCAAAGGGATCGGCCTCGGCATCTCTCTGGCCTTCGCCCGCGCCGGTGCATTCGTCACCATCGCCGCCCGCGGAGAGGAAGCCGGTGCCAATGCGGTGAAGGAACTCGCCTTGATCGGCGGGGCAGGGCAGTTTCTCCAATGTGATGTGACCGACTGGGAGGCTGTCAAAAGCACCGTGGATGAAACAGTCAAACAAGCTGGACTGGATATCATCTGCGCCAACGCTGGCATCTTCCCAAAGCAAAGCATTGAGGAAATGGAGCCCGATCAATGGGAGCTGGTGCAAAACACTAACCTGCGCTCCGCATTCTACTGCACCAAAGCTGCCCTTCCGCATATGAAAGAGACAGGGCAGGGACGCATCATCCTGACCTCATCCATCACCGGCCCCGTAACCGGTGATCCCGGCTGGTCTCATTATGCAGCATCAAAAGCAGGCCAACTCGGCTTCATGCGCACGGCCGCTCTGGAACTGGCCCCGCACAACATCACCATCAACGCGGTGCTACCTGGTAATGTAAAGACAGAAGCGCTCGATGATCTCGGAGATGGCTATTTAAAGAAGATGGGCCAGATGGTTCCTCTCGGACGACTGGGCGCCCCGCGCGAAGTGGCAAGCGCGGTCCTGTTCCTCGCCAGCGATGAAGCCTCCTACATCACTGGCCAGCAGATCGTCGTCGACGGAGGACAGGTGCTCCCGGAAGGATTGGAAGCACCTGACTAATCTTGTTAGAGCACACGCCCCGGATTGAACATGTTGGTTGGGTCAAGCGCCGCTTTAATAGAGCGCATCATGTTCATCTCAGTTGCGCTCTTCACTTCAGCCAGGAGATCCCGCTTCAAGATGCCGATGCCATGCTCCGCAGAGATGGAGCCATTGTAGCTGGCAACAATGCCATGCACCACGCGGTTCACATCATCCCACTTGGCAAGGTACTCGGCCTTATCGGCGCCCTTTGGCTGCGTGATGTTAAAGTGGATGTTGCCATCGCCCATATGCCCGAAAGGCACAGGACGACATCCCGGCACGGCCTCCTTAACAGCCGCAATCGCTTCTTCCAGAAACTCCGGCACCTTCGCGACAGGCACAGAGACGTCATGCTTGATGGAGCCACCCTCAAACTTCTGCGCCTCTGACAGACCATGCCGCAATCGCCAGAAATCAGCAGCCTGCGCTTTGCTCTGCGCCAGCAGCCCATCCCGCAACAAGTCAGCTTCAAACGCTTCGGTGAAGATGGTCTCTGTCAGGCTGGCAATGTCGATGTCTTTGGTGCCCGCAGAGATCTCGATGAGCACATACCACGGATGCTGCTCCTCGAACGGATAGCGGGACTGCTCCATATGTTCACACACAAACTGCATGCCCGATTGCGGCATCAGTTCAAAGCCGGTGAGCATGTTCCCCGCATGGCTTTTTGCCAATGAAAACAGGGAGAGGGCCTTCGCGGGCGAATCTAGCGCGACCAGAGCAACCTCGACTGACGCCGGGGCTGGGTATAATTTGAGGCTGGCACCCGTAATGATCCCCAAAGTGCCCTCTGAGCCGATAAATATTTGTTTCAAATCGTAACCAGTATTGTCTTTGCGAAGGGTCCGAAGTCCCTCCCAGACCTCACCATTTGCGAGCACAACTTCCAGCCCGAGAACAAGGTCGCGGGTGTTCCCGTAAGACAGTACAGCGGTGCCGCCGGCGTTGGTTGCAATGTTGCCGCCGATCTCACAGGTGCCCTGTGAAGCGAGCGTCAAAGGAAACAAACGATCATGTTTTTCAGCTGCATCATGGATGGCTTGTAATGTGATCCCTGCATCTACAACCATCGTATACCCTTCAGGGTCAATGTGGCGAATTTTATTTAATCTAGAAAGGGATAGCACGATTTCACTGCCATCGGGGTTGGGGATTTGGCCCCCCACCAAACCGGTGTTTCCTCCCTGCGGAACCACCTTCAGGTTATGCTGTGCCGCAAGCTTCACACACTCTGCAACCTCGGCAGTGGAACCGGGCCGCAAGACCATGGGTGTGGCCCCTTTGAACTTGTCTCTCCACTCAACGAGAAAAGGGGCTTTGTCGCTGTCGCTGACAAGCACATGTGCGGCCCCGATAATGCTCTCAAACGCGTTCACCAAATTTGGAATAGTCATTTTTCTGTCGCAGTGTTGGAAGTTGATCTGGCTTTCACTATCAGATAATGGGAGCGCAAGAACACGTCCATGTCTGATTGGACTTTTTTCGATGGCTTGAAGCCAAATGAACAGTGTGCCATAGCATTTTTAATCTGTTCGCCAGATAAAGTGATATTCACTCAGGAGAAAAACATGGCAGAAGCGCAAGGATTGATGGCCGGCAAACGTGGTCTCATCATGGGACTGGCCAACAATCGGTCCATCGCTTGGGGTATTGCGACAGCACTACACGATGCCGGAGCTGAAATCGCACTCACCTATCAGGGTGAAGCGCTGAAGAAGCGCGTTGAACCATTAGCAGAGAAGCTCGATGCACTTGTTGTAGGTGATTGCGACGTGACGAACGAAGCAAGCATTGATGCAGCATTTGAAGTTCTGGAGCAAAAATGGGGCAAGATTGACTTCGTCATTCATGCGATCGCTTTCTCTGACAAAGAAGAGCTGACTGGTCGTTATCTGGACACCAGCGCTGACAACTTTGCAAAGACAATGCAGATCTCCTGCTACTCGCTGGCATCCGTTGCCCGCCGTGCAGAGAAGTTGATGACCGAAGGCGGTTCCATTGTAACTCTCACCTACTACGGTGCTGAGAAGGTTATGCCAAACTACAACGTCATGGGCGTTGCAAAGGCTGCATTGGAAGCAAGCGTGAAGTACCTCGCAGTTGATCTTGGTCCAAAGAAGATCCGCGTCAACGCGATCTCTGCTGGCCCGATCAAAACACTGGCAGCAGCTGGTATCGGCGACTTCCGCTACATCCTCAAATGGAACGAGTACAACGCACCACTGCGTGAAACCGTCTCCATCGATGATGTCGGAAACTCTGCGCTCTACCTCACATCCGATCTGTCCCGCTCCGTCACCGGTGAAACCCACCACGTTGACAGCGGCTACCACGTGATCGGCATGAAGGCTGTTGACGCTCCGGACATCTCCGTCGTCTAAGCGATCAAAGCTTATCAGTTTGAGAAAAGGCGCTCTTCGGGGCGCCTTTTTTGCGTTCAGGGAGCCGGTAAAGCCACGTATGACATAAATCAAGAATGTGTGCATAACTGTTGTCTCTCAACGAGGAATGACACATCTACCTCGTAAGAAGCCGTTACAAATCGGTTGCCGACTAAACTATTGCCAAAGGCCCATGGAATGACAGGTTCGTTGATGCCCCTCGCGAAGATCACACCAACTCCGCTGCTTTATGTGCGTCACGGACAAACCGACTGGAACCTGGAAGGGCGCATGCAGGGCGGTCAGGACATCCCGCTCAACGACACTGGCCGCAAGCAGGCCCGTCGCAATGGCATGGTGATGAAAGACTTCCTCGTCGATCTCGGCAAAACCCCAGATGATTTCATCTTTGTCTGCTCTCCGATGATCCGCGCCCGCGAGACCATGGAGATCCTGCGCAAGGAAATGGGGCTGGATCCGCACGACTACAAAGTCGATGAGCGCCTGCGCGAAATCACCTTTGGCAACGTAGAGGGAATGACAGTTCCTGAAATGATGGTTGAACGTCCTGAAGTCATCCGCATGCGCCGCGAAGACAAATGGGGTTACGTTCACCCGGAGGGGGAAAGCTACAAAATGGTCTCTGACCGCATCGCTGAATGGATGTCAGAGCAGAAAGACCCCATGATCATCGTGGCTCATGGCGTGGTCATGCGCGTCCTGCGCGGCCTGCTCTGCGGTTACGCTCCAGCCGAAATCCCTGATCTGGACACCCCACAGGACCAGTTCTTGCTCTGGCGCGATGGATCAGAAGCTTGGATCTGAAGAACAAGCTCAAAATCTGCCTGTTCTTTTGGGAAATTGACGCAAGTGCTGCAAGGCTCTCAATTGACCTCTTGCGAGAACCCTCCTAAAACCACTTTAATTTCCAGAGTACGTTCCGTTCGATTGAAGAGAGTCGACGAATGTGAGCGTGCTCATGCTCTAAAAGTGAACCACTAGAACATGTCCCACAACACCTTTGGTCATCTGTTTCGCGTAACGACTTGGGGCGAGAGCCACGGACCAGCGCTTGGCTGCGTTGTCGATGGTTGTCCGCCTCTGCTCCCAATTACAGCAGAAGAGATTCAGGTGTATCTGGACCAGCGCAAGCCGGGACAAAACAAGTTTACGACCCAGCGCCGTGAGCCGGATCAGGTGAAAATTCTCTCTGGTGTGATGGTGGATGAAGACGGCGTGCAGCGCACGACCGGCACGCCCATCTCCCTGATGATTGAGAACACCGACCAGCGCTCTAAAGACTATTCTGAGATCAAAGAGCGTTATCGTCCGGGCCATGCTGACTATGCTTATGATGCAAAGTACGGCATCCGTGATTACCGTGGTGGTGGCCGTTCTTCCGCCCGCGAAACCGCAGCACGCGTAGCCGCTGGTGGTCTGGCGCGTAAAGTCATCCCAAACATCCTGATCCGCGGCGCTCTAGTGCAGATGGGGCCGCACAAGATCAATCGCGACAACTGGGATTGGAACGAGGTTCACAACAACCCGTTCTTCTGCCCGGATGCAGAAGCAGCAAAGTTCTTTGAAGAGTATCTCGATGGTATTCGCAAAGACGGCTCTTCCATTGGCGCGGTGATCGAAGTGGTCGCAGAGCACGTTCCAGTCGGTCTGGGCGCACCACTTTACGGCAAGCTCGATCAGGATCTGGCATCCGCCATGATGTCCATCAACGCTGTGAAGGGTGTTGAGATTGGCAACGGATTTGAAGCAGCTTGCCTCACTGGCGAAGAAAACGCTGACGAAATGCGCATGGGCGAAGATGGCAAGCCGGAGTTCCTCTCCAATCAGGCTGGCGGCGTCCTCGGCGGCATCTCTTCTGGCGCGCCAGTGGTGGTTCGTTTTGCAGTGAAGCCAACCTCTTCCATCCTCACACCACGCAAATCCATCACCCGTAGCGGTGAAGAGGTGGACGTGATGACCAAGGGCCGTCACGATCCGTGCGTTGGCATTCGTGCAGTACCAGTTGGCGAAGCCATGATGGCGTGCGTGCTGGCTGATCACGTCCTGCGCGACAGAGGTCAGTGCGGCGAGCGCTAAAAAGATTCTCAACCTCTGATTTCATTCTGATTGAAAGGCGCTGGCACAACCGGCGTCTTTTTTGTTGCTCCCCGCGCTTATGCAAGATGGCCCTGAGACGTGTGATGGTGAAAAAATCTTATCCCCCTCGCTCAGTTATGCGCTCATACTAATCCCATGCCCACGTGACGGGCAGTTGGCGGACCGTCCGTCAGCGTGTCGTGGGCTGGGTGGGGCTTTTGTGAGAGGTAACGCATCTTGCAAAGGTCCGGTGGCACCGATTTTCAGGCGTGACTGCATGGTCTGAGAGGAAGGGCCCAAGCCTGAAGGGCATCACGCAGTGATATGGACCAGCCAGACTGGCCATATCATAGGCAGCGGACCTGTTCGGATACGGAAACTTATCTGAGCAAAGCCGTTGTCTTTCCGGGAAACCGGCTATCGTGTCTTTCAGGATAAGAGGCGATGTTGGCCATACCAAAATGCCCGGGCAAGGCGCGTAGCCAATGCCGAAGACTCTATTACTAACTCAATGCGCAGGCATTGCCTGCCGCCTTGCCCCTCCCGACCTTCGGGAATTCTAGCTTCACCACTGCATGGGATGCCATGTGGTGCTATTGGTGCTTGTTCGGTTGCATCAAGAGGCAGGCAGGGTGAGGGAGCCCGGCTCAGCGCAGATACACAAAGCCGCATACCGTTTATTCACCTCAACAGAGCACTTGCATACGACCTAGGTAGAAAGCGGTAAGCTTTTTTCCATTTGCCCCTTGATTTCCGAGTTTAAAAGAGCGATTTCAGTATCACTGAAAATTGCAAGGCCAAGGGGCTAGGATTATGCGCTTGACTGAATGGCTGGAAGACAATGGTGAAAGCAGAAGTGCATTTGCACGTCGTGCTGGTTTGTCTCCTGCATCTGTAACCGCACTGTGCAACGACCCAAGCGCATGGATTTCTCGGGAGATGGCCCAGAAGATCGCTGAGGCGACGGGCCATCAGGTGACCCCTAACGATTTTCTCGGACTAAAAGAAAACAAGGAGTACGTCGTGTCTCAAACAAGAGTTGCCGAAGCCCTGCGCGCGTTCGAAAACGGCGAGATGGTTGTTGTGACCGACGATGATGATCGTGAAAACGAAGGCGATCTCATTGTAGCGGCCAACATGATCACCCCGGAACAGATGGCGTTCATCATTCGCCACACCTCTGGCATCGTCTGTGCTCCGATGACGCTGAAAGAAGCCAAGCGCCTGCACCTTGAGCCTATGGTCGCCAACAACGACGCTCCACTGGCAACCGCCTTCACCGTTTCCGTCGACTATGCACCGGGCCTGACCACCGGCATCTCCGCAGAACAGCGCTGTGCCACTGTTCGCGGTCTTGCCAATCCAAATGCTGGCGCGGCTGACTTCGTCCGTCCAGGCCACATCTTCCCGCTGGTCGCCAAAGAAGGCGGCGTCCTCATGCGCTCCGGTCATACCGAAGCAGCCGTGGACCTGTGTAAGCTGACCGGCCTGCCGGAAGTTGGCGTGATCAGTGAGCTGGTCAACGACGACGGTACTGTAAAGCGCGGTGAGCAGGTAGAAGCTTTTGCCAAAGAGCATAACCTGAAGATGGTCTCCGTTGCGGATCTGATCGCATGGCGTCAGCGTCACGAAAATCTCGTCAGCCGCATCGATGAGTTCGACGTAGACACCACAGCGGGCAAGGCACGCGCCATCGTGTATTCTACTCCGTTCGACAATGTTGGCCACTTGGCGCTGGTTTACGGCGACATCCGCGATGGTCAGGATATTCCTGTCAGATTGCATCTGGAAAACGTTCTCGATGACGTTTTTGGGCAAACCAAACCTCTGGAAGCAATCATGGAAGACTTTGCGGAAAGAGGCCGAGGCATTATTGTTTACCTGCGTGAAGGTGCGGTAGGCGTTGCCAGCAAGTCCAACCGTCATCGCGATGGTCTGGAAGCGGCTGAAAATGAGCAGCATGAGTCTGCACAGGGCCGTTCTGAAGACTGGCGCGAAGTTGGTCTTGGTGCGCAGATCCTGAAAGATCTGGGTGCAAACTCCATCCGCGTTATCGCTTCACGTGAGCGCCACTATGTTGGCCTTGAAGGCTTTGGCCTGAAAGTGGAAGCAACGGAAACCCCGGCGGACTAACAAGTTTAGCCCCCGGCGCAATATGGAGAGTGGCGGGGGCATGTCTCAGTTTGATCTTGACCCATGGCAGGAAGAGCAAAGCTCGGCTGAACCATTCACACTGGGATACAAAAAGGGCACAGGGGAACCTGTCGTCTATGGTAGCCTGCTTTTAGGCGCTGCCCTGCTGGGAACCGGCATCGTCAGCGGGTCTCTCATCCCGGCACTGGCCTCATTTCCCGTCTTCCTGAGCGTTTACTGGCATTACCCGTTTATAGACAAACGTCCTCAAATGGCCGCCAACGACACCGGCCTGTATCTGGAACGGCTCGGCGTCGTGCGTTGGTCAGCCATCTCCGAACTGTCCATCTACACGACAGCCGTTCGCACGATGGAATTCAATCAGTTGCGTATCCAGTTCAACCGCCCGTTAGAAGAGTGTTTCGTTCAAAAAGAACCGCAATCCCTGACCCGATTGGCCATGCGAAAGAACTGGCGATTGAAGCAAGCCAAGTCGAATACGCCAGTACTTGAAGTGGATTTGCATTTGCTCGCATGTGACCCTGAGATCCTGCTGCAAAGAACTAGACAGTTCTGGCGAGGAGCATGATGTTTATCTGCAACACAGATCTATAAACAATCATTAGGCAGATTAAATACCTCATAAATCTTCGTTTAGCCGTAAATCCGCCTATCCTGTTACAAGACGTTAACACTCTTAACCTAACTTTTATTAGGAAGGACAGGACCCGGAAGGCAATGATTATGCAGCTAAATCGCACGGATATGGAGAGCAACACCTGCAGCTTTACTAGTCTGGACAAAGATTGGGGAGCTGATGATGATTACCTGTTCAACTTTGCCTGCACACCAGGCGGTAGCGTTTTGCAAATCGCTTGCGGTACAGGAGCGCTATCCAACGCTCTCTCGCAGCAGGACGTAAACGTTGTTGGGGTCGACCGAAATCCGAAGAAAATCGCACAAGCTGTGAAGCGTACAGATGCGGTGACGTGGTTAGAGGCAGATGCCCGAACGGTTCACCTCAATCAGAAATTCGACCGCATCATTATCACCGGAAACGCTTTCCAGGCCTTCGCAACCAACACCGATCAGATCCTCGTCCTCCAGACCATTGCTTCCCACCTCAAACCAACCGGCAAATTCGCATTCGGCATGGAAAACCCGAAGTCGCGTCCTTGGGAGAAGTGGGGCCAGAAGAGCAAACCAACCATGGTTCGCTCGGTAGCAGGGCAACGCGTATCGCTGTGGCAGGATACGTCCGGACCAGACAAAAACGGCCTCGTCCATATGCAAACCCACTACGACAGTGATGGTCAGCATTATTCAAAGAACAACATGCGCCGCTTCGTGCACCGCGACCATATCCGCCATTTGCTGGAAGCTGTCGGCCTGCACGCAACAGCCTCCTATGGTGATTGGTCCGCTCTGAACCTGAACGATGCTGCACCTTACATCATCGTCAGCGGCGGCCTGAGCAACTAACTGGCATTACCGCTTAGATTAGATGCCATCAATAATGGTCAGGCTGCACTTCGCCGCAGTATGACGGATCTTGGCAACAGGGGCATACTCTGGGCTGCTAAGAAAAGCCTGCGCTTTCTCCATGCTGGGAAACTCGACAATCACCAGCCGGTGTGGCGTCCATAGATCGCTCTCGACCACATCCATATCACCGCCACGGGCCCGGTAAACACCACCATAGCTTTCTGCAATTGGACGAGCCTGAGCCTTGTAATCCTCGTAGGCGATGGGATCTTCAATTTTTGTATCAACAATGACGTAAGCTGGCATACACTTCTCCTGTAATTGGAAAAGAGCCTATCTGATTTGGTTGAACTGTAAAATTACGCGGCAGACTTAGTACCATTGTCTTTAGGTGAAGATTGTCCTTTGCCCTGACGCTTCTTGAAATAGCGCGGGCGCGTTCGTCTGATGATCTTCTTAAACCGCCCGCTGGACCGCACTTCAATCCAATGCAGAGCCTGGTTGAGCCAGACGAAGTTCTTCCGGTGCCGTCGCACAAACTTCGCAAACCGGCGACTACTGGCAATCAACAGCACAGCGCCCAGAGCAAGCAGAGGCACACCCGTTGGAATAGGGGTCCAGACCGTCAACAGGCCCAGCACAATGCAAATGATAGCTGCAAAAACCGAAAGGCCCTTGATCAATAGCTCGACCACCCGTTCACGTTACCAATTCGGCAAAGTATACGCGCAGGTCGTGAAGCTTCAGTAACACGTGCTTTTCAAGGGGGGATAGACACTCAAAATTCAGGGAAGACGGCAAACTGCAAGTAACCCGCCGCCTTCACAAAAAGCGCTTAAGCGCCGCGCTCCAGCAGCGCAACCACTTCCACATGAGGGGAGTAGAGGAACTGATCAATCGGCACCACGCGCTTGATCTCATAGCCACCGTCCAGCAACTCGCGCATGTCGCGGACAAAGCTGGCTGGGCTACAGGAAACAGCAACGATCTTCTTTACCGGAGACTTAGCCAGCTCCTGCGCCTGTGCGAGCGCACCAGCACGTGGCGGATCAAACACAACGCCGTCATAGCCCTTACCGAAGTTGTCCAGTTCCTTGGCAACGATAGGTCGTCGGAATAGGTCACGACGCTCAGTGGTCACTTTTTTGAGGCCCTTGGCACGACGCAGACCCTGATCAAGGGCTTTCAGAGAGGAAGCTTCCCCCTCCACCGCATGCACATTGGCAAACTGACCAATCTTGAAAGTAAGCGTTCCAGCGCCGCAGAAAAGGTCTGCTACACGCTTGCAGCCCTTAAGGCCTTCTGCAAGCAGATCACCCATGGTGTTTTCTGCACTAAGAGCCGCCTGAATAAAGCCGCCAGCAGGGATTGGAACAGCAGCGCCGCTCATATCCAGCAGAGGAGGACGGATCTCGATGATTGTCTCGCCATCAACGGTCAATCGAGCAAGGTCATTCTCAACGGCTCCCTGAGAGAGCTGCAGGTAATGCTTGTCCTTGTTCTTGCCAAGGCCGGTAATCGCTACATCAAGACCACTCTGTGTGGTGGTCACGGTGAACTTCAGCTCACCTTTGCGCGGCAGCACCTCTCCTGCAAGTCTGCGCAGTCCTGGTACCGCTTTCATGATCTCAGGTGCAATCACCGGACATTCTTCAATGTCCACGAGGCGATTGGATTTTGCGGTGTGATAGCCAAACAGAACTTTGTGTCCTGCCTTAACCGCCGCAAACACAGCCCGGCGACGGCTGCCCTTGTCGCAGACAACAACATCCTCAACCGCGCTCTCGATGCCGCGGGAGGCAAGGGCATCAACCACCTGCTGTCGTTTGAACTCCTTATAGGAAGCCTCATCCATATGCTGCAGCGAACAGCCACCACATGTGCCGTAATGCTTACACACTGGCGCAACTCGATGCGCACTCGGCTCGATAACTTCTTTCAGTTCCGCACGTGGTCCCTGCACCTTGGCGCTCACAAGCTCGCCTTCAAGGGTATAAGGAATAAAGATCTGTCCGGCTTCGCTCTCAACAACGCCATCCCCTTTATGGGCAAGGCGGGCAACACGAAGGGTTTCTACAGTGGCTTCAGGCTTCTTAGACATGGCACTGCGTTTACAGCGCTGCAGGGACACATGCAATGCTTGATCTCATGAAGTTCAGTGATCCGCGTCTGAGCCAGCGAGAGTCGATTCTATCTCTTGCACTTGATCTAGAGGAAACCTTGCTATGTGACGCAAGGGTAATGTGGAAAATCGACGTAGAGGCACCTTGATAAGCTTTTTCTCTTCTGTTTTTCAGATGAATCTACTGATGCATTTAAAATGCTCTCAAAAATAAACTTTTTGTTTTCTTATTTGATCGATTTCCCAGCTGAATGCGAGTTGCATGCATGATGACGTACAGTCTAGAGCTGCAAACTTCCCAATAAAAATATCGGCAATGTTCAGCAGGAGTTTTCGATGCCGTCTTTGAAATTAAAAGGGAAACTGACATTTTGGGTCGTCGTGATTGCACTGGTATCGATGATTGCCTCGTCGGGCTCCGTCCTGTTCATCGGTGCTGGTGTGATTGAAGAGCAAGCTATCAAGCTCTCCAACGAAATTGCAAAGGAAAGCGCTGCTGCTGTTAAAGCTGAACTGGACCAATCCTTCGCAGTGGTTAGAAACACAGCAAACTCCCTTGATGTGCTCAGAAAGAGCGAGAGCGCGGACCGCGTTGCTTCTGCTGACATCCTGAAAAGCGTCCTTCAAAGCAACAGCCAGTTGATCGGCAGTTGGGCAGCCTGGGAGCGGGATGCATTTGACGGCAAGGATCAGGACTTTGCAGGCAAGCCGTATCACGACAAAACTGGACGGTTCATTCCTTACTGGTTCCGTTCCGGCGGCCAGATCAACCGCGAAGCACTCGTTGACTACGACAAGGATGGAGCAGGGGACTACTACCTGCTCGCTCAACGAAGCGGAACAGAAGTCATTCTGGAGCCGTACACCTACTCAGTCGGCGGCGTTGAAACCCTCATCACATCCCTTGTTGTGCCGGTGGATGGATTTGGTGCCAGAGATGGTGTTGCCGGTGTAGACATCGCACTCTCTGCCATTCAGGAAAGACTGAACGAGATGCGCCCCTATGAAGAGGGGTACCTCACTCTGGTCAGCTCCTCCGGCACCATCGTCTCCCATCCTGACAGTGAACTCGTGACAAAGTCAGCCAGCTCTGCAGGGTTCTCGGAGGCTGTTCTGGAGCCGCTAAGCTCAAAGCACACTAGCATTCTTCCAAACACCTCGGTCCGGGGCGTTGAGATGCTGCAGGTTGGCGTTCCGATCAGTATTGCTAAAACAGAAAAGCCTTGGCTGCTGGTCATCACCATCCCGCGCAGCAAGATCCTTGAAGCATCAAACCACATGTTCTCGCTGGTTTCTGTTCTGGGCGTTGTACTGGCAGTGCTGGCAGCTCTTGGTGCATGGATCTTTGCCAACTCCCTGAGCAAACCGATCTCCTCACTCACACATGTCATGGGAGAACTGGCATCAGGCAATCTGGAAGCTGACATTCTGGAGCGTCGTCAGAAAGACGAGATCTCCGACATGATCACCGCTGTGCGTGTCTTCAAAGACAATGCTATCAAAGTCAAAGAGATGGAGGCGGACAAGAAGGAACAGGAAGCCAAACGCATCGCTGCTGAAAAGGCAACCCGAACAAAGATCGTCACCGACTTTGAAAAGAGTGTTGGCAGCGTTGTCGAAACGGTTTCCTCAGCAGCATCCGACATGAAGTCTCATGCAGATGTCCTGGAACCGGCGGCAAACAAAGCACAGTCCCGCGCACAAGCTGGAGCAAGCGCAGCCGAGGCAACGTCTGTAAACGTGCAAACCGTGAGCTCTGCGGCAGAAGAACTGACGGCCTCCATTCGTGAGATCGGCGTTCAGGTTGATTTAGCGTCCAGAACTGTTGCCGTGGCAGTTTCCAAGTCAGAACAAACCAACGTGACGGTTCGTGGTCTATCCGAAGCTGTGCTCAAGATTGGTGAAGTGATCGACATCATCAACGCCATTGCTGATCAGACCAACCTTCTTGCACTCAACGCCACCATTGAGGCGGCGCGTGCCGGTGAATCTGGCAAAGGCTTTGCTGTTGTGGCCAACGAGGTGAAAGACCTCGCCAACCAGACAGGCCGGGCTACGCAGAGCATTGCTGAGCAAATCAGCAGCGTTCAGGAGGCAACGCAAGGTGCGGTTGATGAGATTGCAGGCATTTCAAAGACGATCAGCGAGCTGGATGAAGTGGCATCCAACATTGCTGCTGCTGTTGAAGAGCAAGGCGTCGCCACAAGCGAGATTGCCCGCAGTGCGGAGCTGGCATCCAACGGAACCAGAGAAGTCTTCGCTAACGTGAATGACATCGAAAAGGCAGCCGAAGATACCAGCACCTCAGCCTCCAGCGTGAAGAAGGCGTCTGTAGACCTGACTGAACTTGCTGATGAGCTTAAAGGTCGCGTCGAAGGGTTCGTATCCCAGCTGCGCGCCTAAGCCAAAAGACAACAACGCCTCTCTCGGACCATTCAGGTGTGAGAGAGGCTTTCAGAATGTGAGCTATGATTGCTTCCGGCAAGCCATCAGATACTCAACATTCCCGTCTCCACCCTTGATGGGGGAGGTGGTAATTCCAAGAACTGACCAGTCAGGTTGATCGTTCATCCACTCTTGCAACTCAACAGAGATGTCCTGCGCAATCTCTTCTGAAACAAGACCACCTTTACCAATCCGCTCACGCCCAGCTTCAAACTGCGGCTTAACAAGGAACACGCCAACAGCCCCATCAGCAGCCAGTTCCAAAGCAGGAGGAAGGGCAAGCTTCAGCGAGATGAAACTCACGTCAGAAACCAGAAACTCCGGATGTTGTCCTTCAAGATCTTCAAGGGTGAGCTCCCGCGCATTCAAACCATCTTTGCGGATGACGCGCGGATCATTGGAGATCTTCTCAGCCAGCTGATCATGGCCCACATCAATCGCATGCACCACCTTCGCACCTTGCTCCAACAGAACCTGCGTAAAGCCACCAGTTGAGGCCCCGATGTCCAGACAGATCTTATCAGCAGGATCGAGTGCGAAATGCTCCAGCCCTTTGATGAGCTTCAGAGCGGCGCGAGAAACATAAGCAGAGGCAGGATCATCAATGGAGACTTGCGGGGTACCAATAACCTTCTGAGATGGCTTCTTCGCAGGACTGCCGTCCACCATAATCGTATTGCGCAAGATCGCATCACGTGCCCGGGCACGTGTTTCAAAATAACCATGTTCGACGAGGTATTGATCAAGCCGCATATGTCACCTGACTGGGAAACTCAGAAAGCTCAGCTTATAAGCCGAAGCAACCAGCCAGTGCATTTAACAGTTTGTCAGAGAAAAGCAAATTGCCATAGCGCATCCAAAGGAATGCAGTGGCCGCGATCAGCAGTAGTCCAATGGTGGCTGTGCCTGCATAGAGAGCTGCATGATCTTTCATATCTTCATCCAAAAAAGGGTGCCTGAATTCTCAGACACCCTAAACTTATCTTAGCTACCAAGCAACTTTCTGATTTTAGGAAGTGCTGTTTCTTCTGGTTCCTGATAGCTGATGGTTCCCACGAAATCCAAATCACCATTCAGCATGTAAACCGCTGCAGTGTGGTCCATGGTGTAGTCACCGTCATCCAGAGGTACTTTTCTCGCGTATACGCGGTAGTCTTTGACGACCTTTTTAACCTGGTCGACGGAGCCAGTCAGTGGAACAACGCGAGTGTCAAACGCTGCAACATAATCTGCAATCACGTCTGGTGTATCGCGCTCAGGATCAACGCTGACGAAAACGAAGTTCAGATCGTCTGCCTTAGGACCCAGATTCTCAATCCAACCCTGCATGTCAGAAAGGGTTGTTGGGCACACATCAGGACAGTACGTGAAGCCGAAGAACATCAGGGTTGGTTTGCCATTGAGGTTCTTGTCGGTAAAGACCTGACCTTTGCCATCAACCAGCTCAAACGGACCGCCAATCTGTACAGTCGCGGCCTGAGGCACGTCGTCTTGTACAAATTTCATCACCGTTACAGCAGAAACTGCGGCAACGAGAACGGCAACAGCAGCCCACGCTCCATATCGAATTGTTTTCGCAACGTTCATCTTATTCCACCCGTGCACAGTTCAATTGGTTAGTGGTGCATTTTGCCGGACTTGGCACCCATCTTCATAACTGGGAAAGTTACGTCTACTGGACCGGCTTTTTCGAATTCCAGAGTAACATTGAGCTCTTCGCCCATTTTGAATGGCTGGTTCAGGCCCATGAACATCACGTGGTAGCTACCAGGCTTCAGCTCAAGGGTCTCGCCTGCTGGGATAACAACGCCTTCGTCCAGCTTGCGCATTTTCATGACGCCATCATTCACGGCCATCTCGTGAATTTCAGTGCGCTTGGCATAGTTGGACACTGCACCGGTCAGGCGCGCATCTTCGCTGCCATTGTTGGTGATAGTCACAAATGCTCCGCCACCTTTTGCTTTTGGTGGGGTAGCGCGTGTCCAGGCATCTTTGATTGTCAGGTTGCCATGCTGAATGCTTTCCGCAAGAGCAGCAGAACCGGTGAACGCAACAAGAGCTGCTGCAACAAGAAGAGCACGTGTTTTCATAATTTCCATCCAAGGAATAGCTCTCTACCTGTAAATATAGGCAGTAGAGGACAGTCAAATCAGGTTTTGTTGATCGGAAAAGAAAAACTAGACGACTGGAGGAGCCCGGATGAGGAAATTATGACCGCGGAGGCTTTTTACATTTCCTAGAGCACTTTCAAGGGAGAGAGAACCGACAACCACGAGGGTAGGGCTCTGCCAGTTCTCGGGCTCTATCGAAAAATAAGTCGCCTGCTTGGACGTATGCGGGCACATGTACGTGCAATCGCAGCCTATTCCCAGCGGATTTTCGGTATGAGTCGAGCCTTCAATCTTGGCAATATGCGAGCCCCCTGAAGGGGCGCACAATTGCATGAGCGCAGCAGCAGAAGGATCAGCCGTTGCGCCGGAAAAACTCAGGACAAGCAGCAGTACTCGGGCCAGCATCGCAACGCTGGCAAGCAAGACAAGCGGGTGTCGCTCGCTTCTGAGTACATGTAATGTATTACGCGGCTTGACCATGGGTCTTTCTTAGTTGCTTCCGTCGAGTGTGTCTACACTTAGCCAGAAGGGAATCTGGAATTATCCTGAGTCTCATCAGTTGTAGGCGGATTCTCACCCTCATCATTGCGATTTGGCAAATCATCCGTTTCTTCTGATGGTTCTTCCTCCTCTTCCTGTTCATAGGCAGGGAACTCTTCAGGCGGAATAACGTAAGGATCTTCGATATCTAGCGGATCAGGCGTAAGCACCGCACCCATGTTGGAAGTTGCACCGTATTCGAAGTCTGTCTTCTCCAGAGCCTCGTCTGCAGGACGGATGAACAGGCGACTGATAACGAAGAGTGCCAAGGCCACTTCAACAAGCGCAACCCAAACAAACAGCCCTTCCGGACCTATGCTGTACATCAGACCAGCAGCAAGGGTAGGGCCGATCATTGAGCCGATTCCGTTCGACATCAACACGCCAGAGGACGTCTCAACGTAGTCTTCAGCTTCCACGTAGTCGAAGGCGTGTGCAGCAACAATCGCGTAAGTCGGCTGACTGGCCATGCCCAGCATCAGGAAGATGGTGAAAGTTCCCCAGAAGTTACCGCTCTCAAGGATAAAGAGCAGCAGGGATGCAGCAGCTGCAGTGAACCCGAGCAGCAAGATGATGATACGACGATCTACACGGTCTGAAAGACGACCAATCGGCCACTGCGTGATCGCGCCACCCAAAACGATAGCCGCCGCAAAATAGGCCGCTTCATTGGTGCTATAGCCAATCTGCTTGGCGTACAGAGGTGCAAGCGCCCACATGGAGCTGTTGGCGAGGCCGATGAGCAAACAACCAATCAGCGCCACAGCTGACGTCTGATAGAGATTGATCGGGCGGAACCGCACCAGCGTAATCGGCGCTGGCTGTACCGCTTTGGTAAGTGCGACTGGAACCACTGCGATGCTGACAAAGATGGACGCAATCGCAAAGGGTACGAAAGTGCTGATGTCAAAACCAACAACCATCAGCTGGCCACCCATGGTCGCACCCAGATAGCAGATGATGTAGAGCGACATCACTGTGCCGCGGTTCTCGTTGGTTGCCTGGTCATTCAACCAGCTTTCGACAACCAGCAAGATACCGGCAAAACACAAACCGGTAATGACGCGAAACAACGCCCACGCCAGCGGATCAAGAAGGATAGGGTGCAACAAGGCTGCACCAGACATCAACGATACCAGCGCAGCAAACGCACGAATATGACCAGCCCGTAGAATCAGGAATGGGCCAAACACACACCCGATCACAAAACCGATGTAAAAACTGGACGAGATCAGACCGATCTGGAGGTCTCCAAACCCGGCTAAATCAGCTCTGAGGGGGATAAGCGTCGAAGAAAGTCCATGCCCTGCAAGAATGAGGGCCGTAGACAACATTAAGGACGCAAAAGTTGCAAGCAGCAGGATCATGCGCGTACCAGCCAACAATGTAAAACTGGAGTCACATTACATGCCATGTGCAAAAAGAAAATAAGAAGGGCAGCCGAAGCTACCCCTCAATTATCTTTTTCGCTGAGTTATGAACAAAAATGAGTAGTTCTAAACAAGCCTTAACGGCAAATCCTCAGCTTTACCAAGGGTTTCAAAGACGCGATGTACAATCCCTGATGCGTCTAGTCCTGCATCTTTGTACATGGCTTCCGGCTTTGCGTGGTCCTGGAAAGCATCCGGCAGGATCATACTGCGCACCTTGAGTGAGCCATCCAGCAAGCCATTGTCAGAAAGGAACTGCAGCACCTGACTGCCGAAGCCACCAATGGAGCCTTCTTCGATAGTAATCAGCACATCATGCTCTTTTGCAAGACGGCCAATCATGTCGGTATCGAGCGGCTTGGCAAAGCGTGCATCTGCCACCGTGGTGGAAAGACCAGCTGCATCAAGAGTATCCGCTGCTTTAAGTGCTTCCTGAAGGCGGCCGCCCAAGGAAACCAGAGCAACGCGAGACCCTTCTTTCACAATGCGGCCTTTGCCGATCTCCAGTGGAGTTCCAATCTCTGGCAAATCAATGCCAATGCCTTCACCACGTGGGTAGCGGAATGCAATCGGGCCTTCATCATAAGCAGCTGCAGTGGAGACCATATGCACCAACTCAGCCTCATCGCCCGGAGACATGACAACCATGCCCGGCAGACAGGAGAGGAAAGCAGTATCAAAGGAACCCGCATGCGTTGCGCCATCAGCGCCCACGAGACCTGCACGGTCAATCGGGAAGCGTACAGGTAGCTTCTGGATTGCTACATCATGAACGACCTGATCGTAGCCACGCTGAAGGAAAGTAGAATAAATCGCACAGAACGGCTTGTAGCCTTCTGAAGCCATACCCGCTGCGAACGTCACCGCATGCTGTTCAGCGATGCCTACATCAAACATGCGGGTTGGGTGAACCTTCTCAAACACATCCAGACCAGTACCATCCGGCATTGCTGCGGTGATACCAACAATCTTCTCATCCTTGTTCGCTTCTTCAATCAACGCATTGGCGAAGACGCGGGTGTAGGAAGGTGCGTTTGGTTTTGGCTTGGACTGCTCACCAGTCACAACATCAAACTTGGCAACCGCATGATACTTGTTGCTGGCGTTCTCAGCTGGCAGATAACCCTTACCTTTCTGCGTCACAACGTGAACAAGGATCGGACCTTCTTTGGCATCACGAACGTTTTTCAGCACTGGCAACAGATGGTCAAGGTTGTGTCCATCAACCGGGCCAACGTAATAGAAGCCAAGTTCTTCAAACAGCGTACCGCCCGTAAAGAAGCTGCGGGCAAACTCTTCAGCCTGCGCTGCTTTCTCCTGCAATGGCTTTGGAAGCGCGCTTGCCACCTGTTTGGCCGCTTCGCGGAAGCCTGTGTAGGTCTTGCCGGAAACAAGACGTGCAAGGCTCGCAGAAAGAGCGCCAACTGGTGGAGCAATCGACATATCGTTGTCGTTCAGAATAACGATCAGGCGAGAGTTCAATGCACCAGCGTTGTTCATGGCCTCATAAGCCATGCCAGCTGACATCGCGCCATCACCAATAACAGCAATCACATTGTTGTCGCCACCAGCAAGGTCGCGGGCAACAGCCATGCCGAGACCGGCAGAAATAGAAGTAGAGGAATGACCCGCACCAAATGGATCATATTCACTCTCAGAGCGCTTCGTAAAACCGCTTAATCCACCGTCCTGGCGCAAGGTACGTATACGTTGTTTGCGATCGGTCAGGATCTTATGTGGGTAACATTGGTGTCCCACATCCCAGATCAGGCGGTCTTTTGGGGTATCGAAGACGTGGTGGAGCGCAACAGTTAGCTCAACAACACCCAATCCGGCCCCTAAATGGCCCCCGGTGACAGAAACAGCATCAACCATCTCCTCACGCAGCTCTTCAGCAACTTGTTGAAGGCGGTCTTCCGGGACCTTTTTGAGATCAGATGGATTATGAATTTGATCTAGCAGGGACATCTGGGTCTTCTTGAGTCTTTTGACTATCTGGCAGCTTAACACCTATGGAACCGACCATGGTATATGTTCCAAATTATGGCCGGGACAAGTGTCTTCCGTAATTGATCACGATTATAGCAAGGCTGCCCACTGTGCAATTGCCTGTCATGAATAATTGATCGTTTATGCTAGGTCCTTTTGTAGGGATGTCCCTAAGAATCCCCTGTCAATAGGGGATGAGAACGTATTTTTTTTCATTTGCTAGTACAAATTGCGCTTTTGTCACCCCATGGGGTGATGCAATCTGCGACGAAACGTCCTATGTCGAATGTGTGGTCGATGGGGCCACGTGCACAGTGATCGACTTGGGGCTACGGTTTTCGTAGCCCCCTTTTTTTTGTCTGTGCCAATAACCCGCGATAAATGAAGAATACTTACCAATTTAAACTAGACCGTCCGGTCGGTAATACGATCAATGATGATCTTTGTATTCTCTGCCTCGAAACAATATTCTGTGAAATATCTCTAGTTAAGTATTGTTCCAATTAAAACTTCGCAGTCTCATAGAATAACAAGTGTGTGTTGTGCTCAGTAATTTTTGACCAATTTTATTTAGTAGGCTAAATAATTAATTATCACGAAATTTTTATCAGCGAAGTAAATCGGTGTTCTGGATGTTTCACAGGCAAACAAAAACCCCGCTCAAGGCGGGGTCTGTTGAAAAAATGAACGCGTGTACTAGAGCGGAAGTTCTAGTTACTGCTGATAAAACTAGAATTTCTGTTCTGGACTGGCTGAATTTCTTAGTTGTCCAGCGCTTCTGTACCAACCGCGTTTCCAGAGGTGTTCATCTGGATTTTTTCCACCTTCTCTTCGGCAGCTTTGAGCAGGCCATCGCACTTTTCACGCAAAGCTTCGCCGCGCGCATAAAGCTCAATGCTCTTCTCCAGCGGTACGTTGCCTTGTTCCAAATTGCGAACAATGGTTTCCAGCTCAGCTAACGCTTGCTCAAAGCTAAGATTTTCAATGGAACCGGCTGCTTCTTCTGTCACCAATATGTCCTCGCTCAGTTGGGAACAGGGGCTCCCAATTAGTAATCCATCAATGTCATTACATGAGCAGCAGCGGATCGCGCAAGACCTTCCAGATCATACCCACCTTCTAATAGGGAAATGACGCGTCCCTCACAGCAATCATCTGCAATCTCGATGAGCTTGCGAGTCGCCCATGCAAAATCCAGCTCAGTCAGGCGCAGTCCACCCAGTGGATCGCGTTCATGCGCATCAAAGCCGGCTGAGATAATGATGAGGTCCGGGGAAAACTCCCGGATGCGAGGCAAAATCGCGTAATCCAGTGCTTCGCGGAACTGCGTGCCATCATCGCCCGCTGTCAGTGGAGCATTGACGATATTGTTGTGCTCTCCGGTTTCATTCACAGCACCAGTTCCCGGGAACAATGGCATCTGGTGTGTGGAGGTGTACATCACCGTAGGATCAGCCCAGAAGATCTCCTGAGTGCCATTTCCATGGTGAACGTCAAAATCCATAATCGCTACACGTTCGAGCCCATAAACGTCCTGCGCATAGCGTGCTGCAATCGCAGCATTGTTGAACAGGCAAAAGCCGGAGGTAACCGCTGTCTCTGCATGGTGCCCCGGAGGTCGGCAGGCCGCAAAGGCATTGGAAACGCGCTTGCTCATCACCTCATCTACACAGCGAGTGGATCCGCCAACAGCTCGCATCGCAGATTCCCAACTACCAGGGGAAAGGTTGGTATCCGGCGCAAAATCAACGAGCCCCTCTTCAGGGTTCATATTGTGGATGGAGTTGATGTAGTCGGAGCTGTGAACCCGGGCAATATCCTGAAATGTTCCAAATGGTGCGATATCGCGATCCAGCATAAAGAACCGCTCGTTCTCAAGCATACGGTCAATAGCCCGCAAGCGGTCTGGCCGTTCCGGGTGACCAAGTGGAGTAAGGTGATTTAAAAAAGCCTGATGGTGCAGCAGCAAAGTACTCAAGATATTGAACCCGTAAAAAATGAAATCAGGTACACAACCGACAGCCAACTCTAAAGTGAAGGCACCTAAATCCAGTCCTGTGAAAAATTGGGCGAATTAAATATACCACTCCACAATGCGGAGTGATCTGTCAATTGCGCAACCCTTCAGTTTATCTCGGCAATTGGGATGAGGTGCTGGCATATGACCATGTTGATGCCGCTATGGAATGCGCCAGAGAGCGGTCATGGAGACAAGAAAAATCCGGAGTGCGTGTACGACACGCAGCCCCGGATTAAAGGTGCGAGCAATCTGTGTTGCTCGTGGGGGAGGTCCGCTGCATCTCTAAGAAATACATGACTGTAATATTGAGCTAATTCTTGAAATTTGCACGCCGTTTATTCGCGCGATCCATGAATTCACACTGAGTGAAAAGAGAAAAGGTTAATACCTATTCTTTATGTGTTGCATAAATACAAGGAATTCTACAATAAACCCAAAGTATTCAGGGGGAGTTATCCTGTGCTCTCAACGGCTTGCAGGAGAAATTTGTAGGCAAAATGCAAAGAAGAGTGCAGAGCGCTGTCCGTTTTCAGCGCTCTGAAAGCGTTTTAATCGCGTGGTGCTGCGGCACGTGCAAGCCGGTCGTTAATAGCTTCGCCCAGTCCATGATGAGGGATTGGCATGACCGCAATTTTTCCGTTCTCACCCAGATCTGCCTGACGTAAAGCAGTAAACAAACGAGCTGCAGCTTCGGTCAGATCCTCTGAGTCGCTTAGGGGAACCAACTTGGCCGCCTTGTCTGAGCCATCAGGTAGCACACTGCCAAAGGTAATCAACGCTTCACCAGCTGTCACTTCTTCAGCATTCAGGCGAATGTGGGAGTTGGGCGCATAGTGAGAGGTCAGCATGCCTGGCGCCATTGGCGCGCTGTCGTCAGTCCCCGCACGCACCAGCTTTTCACCAAGAACGGCTTCAACATTCTCACGCGCCAGGCCACCCGGACGCAGCAGAGTAGGGCGATCACCAACCAGCGAGACGATGGTTGATTCAACACCCACTGGCGTCGCACCTGAATCGATGATGTAAGACAAGTGATCTTTAAGATCGTTGATAACATCTTCCGCCGTTGTGCCGCTGATCCGGCCAGACAGGTTCGCTGAAGGCGCCGCCAAAGGCAGGCCCGTCCGCTTGCACAGGGCGCGCATAACAGCAGAGCGCGGCACACGAAGCGCAATGGTCTCCAATCCCGCAACAGCCAAATCAGAAACCGGACTGGTTGGCAGCTTCGGCAGCACAAGGGTCAATGGCCCCGGCCAGAATGCTTCTGCCAGCTTCAAAGCGCGGTCATCAAAAAACGCGTGGGTTTGTGCCGCTTCCAGACTGTCGATATGTGAGATCAGGGGATTGAAACTAGGTCGACCCTTAGCCTCATATATACCGGCACAAGCCTTACCGTTGGTGGCATCCGCAGCCAGTCCATAAACCGTCTCAGTAGGTATGGCGACCAGTTTGCCATCGCTCAGCGCATCGCAAATATCCTGAAAAATTTGCGTGTCTTCCAACTGGGTATCAGATGGGTTTAAGCGCCAGAGTTTCATACCTTTTCTTTCTTACTAAGACGAATGTAGGGGGCTACCTGCCTTTAAGGGATGCTTGACGTATAGGTTAATCGCACTACTGTCCCAAACAGGAAAAATTTCTGTAGCGGCCTTTTGATAGGCAAAAGCCAATTCGTCAAGTCGCTATAGCGTGTTCCTGAGACGTAGCGCCGGTTTTCGGACAAGGATATGCGCGAAACTACGCGTATGTCCGCTGAATAGCCGCCAACCTTCGGCAAGGAACACCGCAAACGCACATCTCTGAAGCCGTTCGCTGGCCCTATAATGCAAGGCAGGCAGCTTCAGAAGGGGAGGAAGATAAAAAATGTATCGTGCACCACTAAGTGAAATCGCATTCACGCTGAAAGAAGTGGCAGGACTGGGACAGCTACAAGCGCAGCCAGGACAGGAAGAGCTCTCAGATGATCTGATTGAAGCTATTCTGGGTGAAGCTGCAAAGTTCGCCGAAGAAGAGATTGCACCGCTCAACCGGGTTGGAGACGAAAACCCGGCTCAGCTGATTGATGGAAGCGTTAAAACCTCACCGGGCTGGAAAGATGTGTACACTCGTTGGCGTGAGGGCGGATGGAACGCGCTGACCGGTGATCCGGAGTTTGGCGGACAGGGCCTTCCAAACATGCTCCACGTAGCAGTCTTTGAGATGTGGAACGCTGGCAGCATGGCATTCACCCTGTGCCCAACCCTGACCACAGGTGCTGTGGAAGCCATCGAGAAACACGGTTCTCCTGAATTGAAAGCCAAGTACCTGGAAAAGCTCACCAGTGGTGAGTGGACAGGTACCATGAACCTGACCGAGCCTCATGCTGGATCTGACCTCAATGCCCTGCGCGCAAAAGCAGAGCCTGTTGGGGATGGGTCCTACAAGATCTCCGGCCAGAAGATCTTCATCACTTACGGTGATCACGACATGACCGACAATGTGATCCATCTGGTGCTGGCACGCTTGCCGGATGCGCCAGCTGGCACACGCGGTATTTCTCTGTTCGCGGTTCCAAAGTACTTCGTCAATGATGATGGTAGCCTGGGCGAGAAGAACGATGTCACCGTTGCTGGTGTAGAACACAAGCTCGGCATTCACGGCTCACCAACATGTACCATGTCTTATGGTGACAACGGCGGTGCAATCGGTTGGTTGATTGGCGAAGAGAACCGTGGTCTGGCATGCATGTTCACCATGATGAACAACGCCCGCCTCGCAGTTGGTGTTCAGGGTCTCGGCATCGCCGAGCGCGCTTTCCAGGAAGCGCTGGCGTACTCTCTGGACCGCAAGCAGGGCCGTGGTGTGGGTTCAAAGACCGATGGCATGGACCCGATTGCTGTGCATCCAGACATTAAGCGCACACTCCTTTCCATGAAGTCACAGACACAGGTTGCCCGCGCGATCTGTTACGCCTGTGCGCATGCACTGGACATGGCCAAGCTTGCACCAGATGCAGAACAGAAGAAGTTCTGGGCAGAGCGTGCGGGCCTGCTCACCCCAATTGCAAAAGCACTCTCCACCGACTTCGGCGTGGATGTTGCTTCGCTCGGCATCCAGATCCACGGCGGTATGGGCTTCATTGAAGAAACCGGTGCAGCACAGCACCTGCGTGATGCCCGTATTGCTCCAATCTATGAAGGCACCAACGGCATCCAGTCCATCGATCTGGTGATGCGCAAGCTGCCAATGTCCGGCGGCGATCAGGTGCGTAGCCTCATCTCCGAAATCAAAGAGATCGCAGCAAGCGTGAACGCAGACAACACCGGTGAGTTAGGTGATCTTGGTTCCAAACTGGATGCAGCAGTCGCTGATCTGGAAACAGCCACAGAGTGGATGCTGGCAGCGCAGGCAGATGGCAAGGTCTCTGAAGCTCTGGCTGGCGCAACACCATACCTGCGCCTGGCTGGAATCACGCTGGGGGCTGGCCTGCTGGCCAAAGGTGCACTTGCATCCAAGAGCGCGCCAGAAGCACTCAAAAAGCCGCGCTACCTCATGGCACGCAGTTTTGCGGAAACCGTTCTGGGTGAGAGCGCTCCGCTGAAAGATGATGTTACCCGTGCAGCTGAAGCAATCCTTGCATTCGACGCTGCTGAGCTTGCCTGATTTGAAAACAGGCCACCGCATTTTAAAGGTGAGGCCGCACAGGCCTCATCCAGTTAGTTTGGGAGGGACATATGATCAGTATTGAACGGGACGGCGCAGTCCAGATCATCCGCATGGACCGCGTAGAAAAGAAAAACGCACTGACACAGGCCATGTACATGGACATGGCAGAAGCACTGAAAACTGAAGATGAAGGCATCCGTTGCCACGTAATGCTTGGTCGTCCGGGAGTTTTCACGGCTGGCAACGACATTGCAGACTTCCTGAAAGCCGCCATGTCTGGCGAAGGACTGGAAGCGGGCGGCGTTGGCAAGTTCCTTGGTGCGCTCCACGCGCCTTCCAGACCAGTGATCGCAGGCATTGATGGCCCAGCCATTGGTGTTGGCACCACCATGCTGTTCCATTTCGACATGGTCTATGCGACTGAAAACGCACTCTTCAAAACCCCATTCACCGATCTGGGTATCATCCCGGAAGCAGGGTCGACTCTGATTGGCCCGGAAACCATGGGTTACCACAAAGCGTTTGAGCTGTTGGCACTAGGTGAAAACTTCACCGCTGAAATGGCCAAGGAAGCTGGCTTCGTAAATCACGTGGTCTCTCCGGATGAGCTGGAAGAGCGTGTGATCGGCATGGCACAGAAAGTGGCTGCTAAGCCGCAAAATGCACTGCGTATCTCCAGAGAGTTGCTGCGCGGCAAGCGTGAGCCACTGGAAAAGCGCATCTACGAGGAAATCGGCCTCTTTGCAGAGTTGCTGAAGTCCGATGAAGCGCGTGAAGCCTTCATGAAGTTCATGAGCAAAGCTTAAACCATTAGGAGGCGGTGCTCAGCACCGCAATCCATCTCAGATACTGGGGGGAACATGGGAAGTCTGAAGGGTAAAACGCTGTTCATTACAGGCGCGTCTCGTGGAATTGGGCTCGCCATTGGCAAGCGTGCGGCGCAGGACGGTGCGAACATCGTAATCGCCGCCAAAACCGCAGAACCGCATCCAAAACTGGAAGGCACGATCTATACAGCCGCCAAAGAGATTGAGGATGCTGGAGGTCATGCACTTCCGCTCGTGGTTGATGTGCGCAGTGAGGAAAGTGTCGACAATGCCATGAAGGCCGCCGCTGAGAAATTTGGTGGCATCGATATCGTGGTCAACAACGCCAGTGCGATCAACCTGACACCTGTTCAGAAGATCGACATGAAGCGGTTTGATCTCATGCATCAGATCAACACCCGTGGCACATTGCTCTGCTCAAAACTGGCTATTCCTTATTTGAAGGAAGCTGAGAACCCACACATCCTGATGCTCTCGCCTCCGCTGGATATGCAGGAAAAGTGGTTCAAGAACCACACGCCATACTCCATCGCCAAATACGGCATGAGCCTTGTCGTACTGGGACTGGCAGGAGAACTGCGCTCTAAGAAAATCGGTGTAAACGCTCTGTGGCCGCGCACCACCATTGCAACCGCTGCGGTGCAGAACCTGTTGGGCGGTGATATGATGGTCCAGGCAAGCCGTACGCCAGACATTCTGGCAGACGCTGCGCACCTGATCTTCACCAAGCCATCCGGCGATACCACCGGCAACTTCTTCATCGATGACACGTTGCTGGCAGAAAACGGTATGACCGACTTCGACAAGTACCGCGTCAACCCGAAGGTCAACCTGCAACCAGACTTCTTCGTCCCAGACGACAGCGAAGCCCCGGCCAGCCTGGCTGCAATCGAAGCTTAGGCCGCTGTCACGACACATAAGATCAGTTTGAGAGGGCATCACGTTTAACTACGTGATGCCTTTTTTTTACAGGTGCCAGCAGTTGTCTGATGGAAGCAAAATAAGCGAACTCATGAAGCCAATCTTTGGAGTTTCGCGATCCGATCAAAAGTTTCTTTTGTGTTTGCTAGCTAGTTAGAATCTGGAGGGGGAATTTCAAAAAACGGAATGATATGCTTTCTCGTGCTCTCTTAACGGTGCTTTGATCGGGGCTTAAGCCAGTGTTTCGGGAGTGAGTTGCCGAGGTCAGCCTGATGCTGGGAGTACGGAGATAAGAGGTGGCCGTTGGCATCTTTCAGTTAAGTGGGCCAATCAAGGTAATCATAAGCATATTCGCTTTGATAAGCGCTTACATCATCTGGGATTACTTCTTAACGTACACTGCAGATGCCTACGTTTCAGCAGACGTCGTCCTTGTCGCTCCAGAGATTTCTGGTTTTGTTACTGAGGTTCCGGTGGATCGGAACCGACAGGTCAAAGCCGGAGAGTTGCTCATGCAAATCGATCCGGAACCCTTTGCCCTTGCAGTCCAGCAAACACGGGCGGAAGAGGCAAGAGCACTTGCAAATCTGAGGCGCTCAGAAGCCGAGGTTCAGGTCGCTGAGGCCGCAGTAACAGCAGCGGTTGCCAAAGTTGCAAACCTCGCAGCTCAGCAGCAGCGCTTTGAAGAACTGACCAACAGTGGTTTTGTTACCCAGCAACGGCTCGATAACATCAGTCTGTCTCTTGAAGAAGCGAACGCGGAAACCGATAGCGCGCGCGACATGTTGCGCGCAGCAGCGCATCAGGTAGAGGTGATGCGGGCCACTTACGAGGCGGCTCAAGCGGCAACCGCTCTCGCTCAATATAACCTGCGCAAATCTTCGCTGACCTCTCCAGTTGATGGAATAGTGAGCGAGTACTCGGTCAATCCCGGCAACTATGTTCTGGAAGGTGTGCCGCAGTTAGCGCTGATTACAAATACAGACTGGCGGATTATTGCCAATCTGGTTGAGCGTCATGCTGCGCGATTGAAGCCGGGCCAGACAGTCTACTTTCAAGTCTCCAGCGATCCTTATCGCATTCATAAAGGCACAGTTAGATCGATTGGGCGTGGGGTATCACGCATGGATGAAAACCCTCGGGTTCTTCCCTTCATTCCGCTGACCACGGCCTGGGTCCGGCTCTCCCAACGATTTCCCGTTGAAATTGATATGGGGGAATTTCTCTTAAAACACAAACCGATGCACGGCGGTGATGCACGCATCTTCCTATTCCATTGAGGGGCGAAATGAAACTGGACTACTACAACGGCTTTCGAACCGCCCTGATCATCACGTTAGCCTCAGTGCTGGCATTGGTTCTGGATGTGGATGATCCATGGTGGTCGGGTATGCTGGCCCTCACAGTTGCCAATGCAAACTGGAGCAATGCCTGGTTTCAGGGAGGCCAGCGCATAATCGGTATCTATATCGGAATGATTGTCGGATATCTTTTTGTCATCCTGTTCAAAGATGTACCCATTCTGCAAATGGCAAGCATTGGTGGTTTGGCAGCTCTGGCGGTTTACAAGCGACTGGCAAGCCCTGACTACAACATCGCATGGCTCCTGGGAACTATCAGTGCGATGCTTGCGCTCTACATCTCTGTTGTTGAAGTCGATCAGCTGTTTTCGATCATGACGGATTGGGGGGCTGCTGCAACCATCGGCATTGGTAGCGCAACGATCGTCATGTATAGTCTCACAAAAGACAGCCCCATCGGCATTGGAGCAGGTCCTATCACAATCCGTCAGCTAGATGATGTTGAACGCAGTTGGGTCATAGCCCTTTGCATAACTGCAGGTGTTGTCTCTGTTCTGGCGCCAGTTGTTTACGTCGGCCATGATCTGGTTGCTATGCTACAGATCACCATAACAACACTGATTGTGCTTTACGGGCCGGCTGAAGATGTCAAAAAGCTTGCCCTAAACAGAATGGCTGGCTGCCTCCTTGGTGGAGGGCTCGGGCTGCTGTTTGTTGCATTGGGTCTCGAGACATTCTTCTGGTGGCTGGCCATTTACGCAGGAACCTTGTTCCTTGTCTGCTCACTTCACCACAGCACCAATTACTGGGCATATTCAGGAACGCAGGCAGGGTATGCATTTATCGTCGCAGCTTTAGCTTCTGCTGGACCAGTCAACGAGATTGAAGGCGTTCTGGATCGACTAGTCGGCATTTACATTGGTGCTTTTTTGAGCATTCTCGTCTTGTTTGCCGTGCGTGTTTGGCAAGGAAGGCAGGTGCATGACATCAAGCGGTTGGTGAGTGAGAGTGAAGGCGGGACCGGTGATAGAGTGTGACTTGGCAAACGCGCAGTATGAAGCGTTGTGCAGCGTCATGGATTGTCAGCTCAGATAACTGTCAAACCTAGCGGCAAAATAAAAGGCGGGGTGACCCGCCTTTGTTGCATGTTCTGATCAGTCGAACTCTGGTCCGCGAGCCGTGTAGGGCTTCACTTCTTTCCAGGCGCGCATCAGGTTTTCCAGCTCTTCGTCGGTCTGTTCTGGCAGCACAATCTCTAGTCCAACCAGAAGATCGCCGTGGCCACCTTCCTTCTTCGGCAAGCCTTTGCCTTTCAAGCGCATGGTTTTGCCGCTGCTGGTGTTGGCTGGAATTGTCAGGTTCACCGCGCCGCCCAGTGTTGGAATGCGAACTTTGCCACCCAGCACAGCTTCATAAAGGGTGAGGGGAACATCCACACGGATATCCGCGCCATCCACTTTGAACAGCTTATGGGTCGAGATGCGAACTTCCACCAGCGCATCGCCAGCTTGGCCGCTCTTGGCAGAAGCAAAGCCCTGACCCTTCAGCGGATTTTGTCGCCGCTCTGCGTGCCAGCTGGAATTTTCACATTCACAGTCTTGCCGCTTGGCAGCTTCACTTGAACCTTGCCGTGATTAGCCAGATCTTCAAGCGTCACGCGTGCGATCAGGTTGGCATCTGCACCCTTGGTTGGGCCTTGATGGAAGTGAGATTCACCACCACCACCTGCGCTGCGACGTTTGCCGCCGCCAAAGCCGCCGAGGATGTCATTGAGAATGTCGTCAAAGCCGCCTGCATCTTGCGGGCCGCCGCCACCGTGACCATCGCCAAAGCCCTGTTCGAAACGGAAGCCGCCACGACGTCCTGCATTGCGGAAACCGGAGAAACCTTCAAAGCCGCCAGCTCCGCCACCCGGACCGCCATAAAACTTAGGCTTACCTTCAGCGTCAATCTCACCGCGATCAAACTGACCGCGCTTATCTTTGTCGCCCAAAATTTCATAGGCCAGGTTCGCTTCCGAAAAGCGCTCCTTGGCCTTTGGATCATCTGCATTCTGGTCTGGGTGGTACTTCTTGGCCAGCTTGCGAAACGCTTTTTTGATCTCTGCCTCACTGGCATTTTTGCTAACACCAAGAACAGAATAGGGATCTCTCATCGTCATCCATCAAATAGAAATTGGGGCAGTTTACAACTCACCCATTACATAACCATGCAAATGAAAACAAGCAAGCAGCCGCAGCCGAACTTAGCTAATCAGAAGTGAGTATTTCAGCGCTTTTAATGTGTTGGCTTACTTCACGTTTTGCAAAGCTTAGGTGAGGAGCACGTTATTGGGCAGGAGCTGCGTCAACCTGGAACGGAGCCAACTGAACAATCTTCATTTTGTGATTGGTGTCCGGGCAGCTGCGGCCCTGATACGCACGCACACCGCCAACAGTGTTTGCGCTGGTCACAAAATCAGTACAACCGGCAATGCTTCCGGTCTTATCAACAGACATCAGGGAAGTAATTGTGCCACTGTTACCGCTGACCGGATTGGTCCAGGCCATAGGCGCAAAACTACGGTCATCTTTTCCACCCTCATTCAGAGCTTCCTCGATGGTATCCGTAATAACCGTACGGTCTGTGCGGTGGATTTCGCTATCCGCGACCTTTTGCTTGGTATCAACCGTCTCAGTCAGGTTGAGAGGTTCTTGATACTCACTGTTGTTCACCGATATGGACATCTGAGTGCAGGCAGGAAGCAACAGCAAGATCGCAGCCGAGACAAAACACGACTGGCGTAAACTGGTTTTCTTGCTATACAAAACTGCCATATTACTACTAGAGCCTCAGGTTGAAGCCGCTGCTTTTACGAGTTCCGGTTCATCCACAGTGTGAGGATCCTAAAGGGACTATTAACTATGAATGGTGACATCCAAAATCTGGAAGAAAAGTTTACAAATAGTTACTCCGAAAGCGTAGAGGTTCCTTTTCAACTATTTGGCGACTGGTTGGCCCTTGCTGAAAAGAGCGAGCCTAATGATCCTAATGCCATGTCAGTTGCGACTGTAGATGAGAATGGCATGCCTAATGTACGGATGTTACTCCTTAAAGGTTACAGTCCACAGGGATTTGTGTTTTATACAAATTTTGAAAGCACAAAAGGTCGGGAAATTCTTGCTCACCCTAAAGTAGCTCTATGTTTTCACTGGAAAAGTCTGCGCAGACAAGTTCGTGTACGTGGCAATGTTATCCACGTAACTAATGAACAGGCAGACGAATACTATAACTCACGGCCACGAAAAAGCCGCATTGGTGCGTGGGCGTCCAAACAGTCCCGCCCTCTGGAGAGCCGTTTTGCGCTCGAAAAAGAGGTCGCCAAGTACGCTGCCAAGTATGCTGTCGGTGATATTCCGCGTCCCGAATACTGGAGCGGTTGCATTTTGCAACCATTGGAAATTGAGTTCTGGCACGACCGCGCGTTCCGTCTACATGATCGATTTGTCTTCAAAAGAGACAGCGCAGATGCCGAATGGGATAAGGTCCGTCTGTATCCTTAATACATACTGATATGATCTGGAGACGCACCACACAGTTGGTGCGTTTCTTGTTTTTGGAGCTCTCTCAGGCGTCCTATGGGCGTTGGCTGTTCGGAAGGGGAAGGGCTGTAGGTGCGCTGCACCAAAAAAGTAGCTCGTGGCCTGAAACTGAACGACAGGCAAAAATTAAGGCGGCTCGCAATCCTGCGGGTCGCCTTCTTTAAGCAGATGACTGAATGTTCGTTAGATCATTAAGCCTCTTTGAAGCCATGCCAATCTGGGCCATGACTATGGGATGCAGCTGTTACCAATGTGATTGGAATACATAATCAATCAATTTGCTTCGTGCAAAACGGAAGCCGAATGCCTGATCTGCAGCCCCTGACGCATCAGTCAGTCGGAAGAGGATATTCTTCCTGAACCTTTGGCTGATAAGACTCTTTCTGCTTACCTGAACAGCAGTTTGCAGCGTTGACAGCCTGAATGCCGACTGGACGATATAGCTTGTCCAGATCAGGTTTTACGTTTTTGTTTTGTTGCTCAGTGGTTCCGAAGGCCATTTTAGTCCGTCCCCTTGGGACAAGTTGTGTTGCAGAAATTGCGATGCTTACCCGGAATGAGTAGCCGGATAACCCGATATAAGCGTCAGCTCATATGCAGGAGTGATACTCAAATCGGGCATGAATATGTTAGCGCCAAAAAAACTAAAAAAGCCAATCTAATTTAGAGGGGGGAATTTCCCAATAATCTCAGCAATTTGAATGCATGAAACATGCCGTTAACTATTTGCCTGAGATGTATTCTGGAAATTTGCTATATTATACAAAAGGATAAGGTTTTGGGTTGTGAGTTGATTAAAATTATCGCCACTAAACCATTAATGTATCAGGCCATTTTGGGTGACATTTGGCCGCAATTTCTTCGAATACGAAACTGACAAAAAACTGTGTATTTATTGTGCGACTAAGCTTGTGGCCGATTGATTAGCACCGCTCATAGTGATTGGTGCTCGTAATACTCTGTATAAGTGCGTAGATTGAGCCGCTTGCAAATAACACCTCTGTTCAGGCTGGGCCTGAAGACGGTCTCCCATAAAAGCCGTCAACTGCGCTAAAGGAAAATGACAATGAACGTGCGCGCCGTTTTGTTTGATCGCGATGGAACCCTGATTGATTTCAATAAGACATGGGGCACCGTGCTCCAGCATGTTCTGATGGATCTTGCGGGCGGGGATGTGAAACTGGCTACTGAGCTTGGCCATCTCGTCAAGTTTGATTATGCCAGCTGTGCCTGTGAGCCGGGCAGCCCGATCCTGACCAATCCACCAAGCGGTTACAGCGAGCCATGGGCCAAACATCTTGGTGTTGAGTTCAACCGCGCATTTCTGGATCGGATCGAAGACCTCATTCTGGAACATGCCGCTGAGTGTGTTGCAGCATTTGATGACACCACTTCATCCATCAAAGCATTGGCCGCTGCTGGTTTGCCCATCGGTCTGGCCACCAACGGAACCGAAGCCAGCGCCATCGCCCAGCTGAAGCGTCTGGGCATCTTCGACTACTTCACGTTCGTTGTTGGCTATGACAGCGGTCATGGTGAAAAGCCGGAGCCGGGCCAGCTGTTCGGTTTTGCTGAGCATACCGGCATTGAGCCACAGCACATCGCCATGGTCGGGGACAGCCTGCACGATATGCACGCCGCTCAGAACGCAGGCATGCTGCGCGTTGCAGTCACCACAGGCGCACTGACTGCTGAAGAGTTGAAAGACCACTGCGACCATCTGCTGGATAGCCTGACAGATCTCGTCAGCCTCGTTGGCCTCAAGCCATCAGGTGAGGGCGCGGCAGCCTGATCTTAGTGTTTGATCGCGGCGGATCACCCGTCGCGATCCTCACAGAAGCTGCGCGAAAATAATAAAGGCATTCAACCCTCGGTAATTCTGGACTGCTATAATCTGGTATCGCGAAGTAAAGAGCTGTAACCTGCCTGACGAACGGGTAAGTTAAACTCTGAGCTGCAGATCGAAGAGAGTGGGATAGAATGACACTGCAACTGCCTTTAAGACATTCTCGCACTGCCATGCGCAGCCGCCGCATCGGCGCCATTGCGATCCCGTTTCTCATTCTCTCCGTTGCTGGCCATTACTTCGAGCTCTTCAACACAGAAGTACTCCTCGTCCTCTTCGTCATCGGCTTCTTCATGGGCGCAACAGCCATTGTGCTGGCTGCCATTGCCGTGGTTGATCTTTGGAAGGATGGCGGCAAGGGCTTTGGCAACTGCTTCCTCGGCACATTTTACGGATCAATCGTCCTGACCCCGCTGTTCATCGCAACGCTCGGGCTCTACATGTTCCCACCGCTCAACGACATCTCGACAGACATGGAAGACCCGCCCGCATTGGTGGCTGGTGATCGCATTGATGATGAGATTGAGCAAGACAAGCAGCTGATGCAAAAGGCCAGCTATCCGGACATCGTGCCTCGCCGCTTCCGTTTGCCACCTCCAGAGCTGCACAACGCTGTCTCCAGCGTAGCCTCCAGCATGGGTTGGAAAACCGTCTATGAACTGCCCGCGGGTTTCCCGGATGAGCCAACCTATCTGCTCATGGAAGCACGCATGCCGTACTTCTCTTTGAAGGATGATGTAGCAATCCGTATCCAGCCAGACCGTGTCGGTACGCTGCTGGATATCCGCTCTGCTTCCCGCTTTGGCAGTCATGATTTCGGCACCAACGCCCGCCGGATCAGAGGCTTTCTGGCAAGCCTGGATAAAGTCCTGCTGCAAAACTACGGCATCACAGCGCGGGTAGAAGAGCCGGAACTGGTGCTGCAGGAAGAAATAGAGCTGGACGAGCCACAAATCACAGAGCGTGCGCCGCTTCTGGAAGTTCCGCTGGAGCTGCCACCTTCAATTGCATCCATGTTGAAAGAACGTGGCTCTGCACCAATCCCAGCTCAAAAACCGGCGCAGTAAGCTGATCTTCAGCACCGGGAAGGTCCGGACTGCTCGCTATTCGTGATTTGCTTGAGAAAGTAGCCTCAGAAACAACATAACCAGCGCCGGGGAAGCACTGGTTATGAAAGCTTGCGTGAACAACGAGTACCGCTTTAAGGCTATCGCGAAACTCGAAGAGTTCTTAAAGCCGGGGAAGCCGTCGAACTCTGTGAATCTAATATGACTCAATTAATAGCATATGTGTGTGATTATTGTCACGCACGCACAAAAAAATACGCCCAGAAACGGGCGTATCTTTGATAACTCAAATTATCGCTTTGAAATCAGGCATTTGCCTGCATGCGAAGATCTGCAAAAACATCTTCCAGACGTTTGATTGCTTCTTCAACTGTTGATTTTGGACAGGCCAGATTGAAACGCAGGAAGGTTTCGCCACCTTTTCCAAACGTGCTGCCGATGTTGACCGCAATCTTCGCCTGTTTCTGGATTCGGTTCACGATCTCATCAAACGGCAGGTCCACATCTTTAAAATCGACCCATTCCAGATAAGTGCTCGCCATGCGCATCACCTTGGCGCCTGGAATAGCCGCTTCCAGTCCTTCAATCAGCAGCTCCTGATTGGCTGCAACATAGTCACACAGCTCTGTAAGCCACTCTTCGCCATGGTTGTAAGCCTCAGTGGTCGCCTGAGAACCAAGCGGAGTTGAGTGCACGCCACAAGCCGTACAGACTTTGCGATAGGCGTCACGCAGCTCTTTGTTGCTGATGAGACAAGCCGCAGTCGCAAAACCGGCAAGGTTGAAGGTCTTTGAAGCGGAGGTGAACGTAATCGTCCGCTCTGCGATCCTCTCAGAAAGGGTGGCTGTCACAACGTGCTTGGAACCATCCAGAATGAGATCGTGGTGGATCTCGTCAGAGATGATCAAGATGTTGTGCTCAAGGCAGAACTCACAGATGCGGGTCAGTTCATCAGCCGTCCAGACACGACCACCCGGGTTGTGAGGGCTGCACAGCAGAAGGATCTTGGTGCGCTCGTCAATCTGGTCCTTCAGATTGTCAAAGTCCATGTAATAAGCGCCATCACGCTCAATCAGTTGGCTCTCAACAAGGCGGCGGTTGTTGTCGCGCACGGCGCGGCCAAACGCGTGGTAAACCGGAGAGAACACCAGCACACCATCACCTTCTTCCGAAAACGCCTGAATAGCCATGGAATAACCAGCCACAACGCCCGGCACGGTGGTGATCCAGTCTGCAGAAACGTCAAACCGATGGCGGCGCTTCATCCAGGAGATGATCGCCTCTTTATAAGGCACGTCATTGCCATAATAACCGTTGATCCCGTGCTCGGCAGCACGCGCAACCATATCGTTCACGGCCTGAGGCGGGCGGAAATCCATGTCCGCAACCCACATAGGCAAACCGTCATCACTGCTGATGCCGTAGCGACTTTCCATCTCATCCCATTTCAGAGAATGAGTGTTTCTGCGATCGATCTTCTTATCAAAAATACTGGTCATTACGTCTCGAAAAGTTGGAGAGATCGGTTTCTCTGGGGTGTCGTGACAGCGTGTAGGTCTGGCTATGCCGTCTCACGCAGCGTGAATTTTGCGGAGAGTGTAACCTTACCATTGCACAAGACAACCCCTTGCGCGATGAGATCATCCAGTTGTGCAAGTACATTGAGCGCCGCAGCGCCATGCAGCTTTGGATCCACATCGGTGTAGATGGCTTTCACCATGGTCATGACATCATCATCCCCGGCACGCAGGCGCTCCATAATAGCGTCAGAGCGCATCTGGCGATGCTGCTTTAGCTGAGCAAGAAACACTTTCGGGTTGTTCACTTCACCGCCATGAGAAGGGAAGTATCGGGCCTCGCCACGTGCCATCAGCTTGTCCAGCGACTTCATGTAGGCGTTCATAGAGCCATCTGGCGGCGCCACAATGGTCGTGGACCAGGCCATCACATGATCCCCTGGCAGCATCACTCCATGGTCGGGTAGGGCAAAAGACAAGTGATTCTCGGTATGCCCCGGGGTCGCAACCACCTCAATCACCACACCATCAACAGAGATTTTGGCCCCATCTTCCAGCTCTTCATCCGGTGCAAAGTCCTTTTGAGAGCTCGCATCCATCGGAGTTTCATCCATGTCTTCGAAGGAAACTGCACGTCTGTGCGGGCCGCAGCCCATCACAGGTGCGCCGGTCTTTTCCTTCAAAGGACCAGCAAGAGGGGAGTGGTCCACGTGCGTATGGCTCACAAGAATGGCCTTCACAGGACGACCATCAATCGCTGACATCAGAGCGTCCAGGTGCTCCAGATCCATCGGTCCCGGATCAATGACGACAACCTCGTTTTTGCCAACGATAAATGTGTTAGTGCCTGCAAACGTTAGGGCACCCGGGTTATTGCAGGTTACACGTGCCAGCTCGTCGGTGATTGCAACAAGCTTGCCGTGTTGTGCATCAAACTCACGATTGAAATCCATCTTGCTCATCTCAGGTCCCTCCCATTGCCCCTATAAATAAGCCTTTGGCAAATAAGAGGCAATGGCAACTAGGCCTGATTGATGGTCGACTTTCTGCTCACTTAAAACGCTCCATGAGAATGGCAGCGAAACAACAAATTTCAGAAAGCTTCATTTTTTTATTGCTATTAAGAATGAGTTGCAACTAGACTAGGTGAAGAAACAGGATACCTGCGGAAGATCTGGTGGTATCTATATTTTAAAGAGCTCAGGGCGAAGATATTGGCCAAGGACAAAGCGGCCAGATCGGAGAACTGCAAAAGATGAAGAGCCGGTACGTTTGCTCAAGTCGTTTTAGAAAGTTGGACTTTATGCGCTACTTTAAAGCTGCTGCACTTGCAGTCACACTGATGATCTTCGCAGGCCTCTCCAGCCTGTCAGCGGCCTTTGCAAAAACTCCAATCAACGCTGTGGCAACCGTTGGCATGGTCGCAGATGCAGTCCGCGCTGTCGGTGGTGATAACGTCACTGTCGAAGCGCTCATGGGAACCGGCATCGACCCACACTCCTACCGCCAGACCCGCTCCGACGTTGTAAAGATGGGCCGCGCAGATGCCATCTTCGCAAATGGCTTGTTTCTGGAAGCGCAGATGGAAGATCTGCTGCTGAAGCTGCAAAAGCGCAAGCCGGTCTTTTTCATCGGTGAGACCATCGACTCCGCAAAACTGGAAGGCTCAACAGCCTACACAGGCCGCTATGACCCACACGTCTGGATGAGCCCAACGCTCTGGAAAGGTGCAGTTGACGGCGTCACAGAAGCTTTCATTTCTATCGATCCTGAAAATGAGCAGGAATACCGCGACAACGCAGCAGCTTACCTTGTGCAGGTGCAGGAGCTTGCTGACTATGGCGACAAAATCCTCAAGACAGTCCCGCAGGAGCGCCGTGTTCTCGTAACTGCGCATGATGCGTTCACCTATCTTGGTCGCGACTTTGATCTGGAAGTGGTCGGCGTTCAGGGCATTTCCACCAACTCAGAAGCTGGACTGCAGCGTATTGAGGAACTGGTGGACCTTCTCGTAGATCGAAAAATCACAGCAGTGTTTGTTGAATCGTCAGTATCAGAGCGCAACGTGCGTGCCTTGGTGGAAGGTGCTGAAGCCAAAGGCCACAAAGTGGAAGTTGGCGGCGAGCTCTTCTCCGATGCGATGGGGCAGTCCAACACCTATGAAGGAACGTATATCGGTATGATCGACCACAATATGACGTCGATTACCCGCGCTCTGGGCGGTGAAGCTCCTGCGCGAGGCATGCAGGGTAAACTTGGAGCAGGTCACTAACATGCACGACAGAAGTTCCTCCGGCCTGCACCTGTTGCATGATACCGATGCAGGCAAAAACATAAGACCTGAAGATCTGCCGTTCACCGTGCAGGGCATGACAGTTGCGTACCATCACAAGCCAGTTCTTTGGGGCGTTTCCTACTCGGCCCCAAAAGGATGCCTTACAGCGATCATCGGTCCCAACGGCGCAGGCAAGTCCACATTCCTCAAGGCAGCGCTAGGCCTGATCCCGAAGCTCTCTGGTGAAACCAAGGTATTCGGTGAGCCAATCGAGAAGGCCTTGAAACGCATCGCCTACGTCCCACAGCGTTCAGCCGTGGACTGGGACTTCCCAGCGACAGCTATCGATGTGGTGATGATGGGCCTTTACGGCCAAATCGGCTGGTTCCGCTGGCCATCCCGCAAGCATCGCCAAAAGGCAATGCACTGCCTGAAATCCGTTGGTATGCAGGACTTCGCCAACCGCCAGATCGGCCAGCTTTCAGGCGGCCAGCAGCAGCGTGTATTCCTTGCCCGTGCACTGGCGCAGGACTCTGAAGTCTACCTGATGGATGAGCCGTTTGCTGGCGTGGATGCGGCAACAGAAAAAGCAATCGTCGCCGTGCTTCGTCAGCTTGTTGCTGACGGCAAAACCGTGCTCGTCGTGCACCACGACCTTGAGACAGTCCGCGACTACTACTCCCATATCCTGCTGCTCAATGGCCAGCATGTGGCGGACGGTCCGGTCGAAACAACCTTCACCCCAGAAAACTTGCAGAAAGCGTATGGCGGACGCCTTGCCAGCACCCAGTTGGATGGCCTCTCAGAAGCTTCAGGCGCATAAGGCAAAGCCATGGAACAGTTCTTTGCCGCTCTCACTCTGTCTGCAGGCTACAACACAGCACTGGTCTGCATCGGCGCTGCCCTTCTGGGCGCGGCCAGCGGTGCAATCGGCGTCTTTGTTTTGCTTAGAAAACGTACGCTGGTCTCTGATGCCGTCAGCCACGCAACGCTTCCCGGTGTAGCGCTCGCTTTTATCATCGCTCAGGTCTACTTCGGCTCAGGCCGCTCCCTCCCGGTGCTCCTGTTCGGCGCGGCCTTGTCAGCCGGTATCGGCGTGCTGGCCGTGGATTGGATCAAAACCCACACCCGCCTGACAGAAGATGCTGCCATCGGAACCGTACTCTCCACCTTCTTTGCGGTTGGCATGGTCCTGCTCACCATCATCCAGTCCATGTCCATCTCAGGACAGGCGGGACTGGAAGGCTTTCTCCTCGGGGCAACCTCCGGCATGCTCAAGTCTGAGGCGCTGACAATCGCCGTGGCAGCAGCCCTCGTTGGCCTTGCCGTTGTGCTGCGCATGAAAGAATTCTCGCTGCTTTGCTTTGACGAAGGCTTTGCAGCAGCCAGCGGCTACAACGTCCGTTGGCTCGATCGTACCCTTCTTCTCTTGCTTCTCGGCATCGTGGTAATCGGCCTCAAAACCGTTGGTCTCGTGCTCATCATCGCTCTGGCAATCATCCCACCCGTCGCTGCCCGTTTCTGGACAGACCGCGTGCCGGTGTTGGTTGCCATTGCAGCAGGAATTGGCGCCTCGGGAAGCTACATTGGAGCTGCTCTCTCAGCCAGCGCCCCAAACATGCCAACCGGCGGTTTGATCGTGCTGGTGCTCTTCAGTTTCTTTGTGGTTTCCCTCCTTGTCTCACCCGTTCGCGGCGTACTCGCCGCAGCGCTCAAGCACTACCGCTTCCAGCGCATCGTGCACCTGCGTCAGGGCTTGCTCGCCATCGCGCACAACGAGCCGGTGCTTGAGCCACTGACCCGCTCCATCCTGCGCAGAGGCGGTTTTATGAGCGGAGACGGCCAGCCAACCGTGAAAGGCCAGTCAGAAGCACGCCTGATCGAGCGAGATCAGAAACTCTGGAACCTCTATCGCGAAATGCACCCGGAAGAGTCCCATGCGCTGGCAGATTGGTCCCTGAAGCCAATCGGCGAAGTCCTGCCTGCTGACACCGTTAAGGTGTTGGAGCAGGAACTCAGCCCCCATGTGGTGCACCCTGAAGAAGGCGGCAAAGGAGGAGCAAGCTGATGGATATCTTCCTGCAATTTGACCTCCCAAGCATTCTGCTGGGCTCTCTGGCAGCGCTAGCCTGTGGTCTGCTCGGCAACTTCCTCGTCCTGCGCAAACAAGCGCTCATGGGTGATGCGATCTCCCACGTGGTGCTGCCCGGCATCGTGCTCGGCTTTCTGTTCTCTCATGAGACTGGCTCCTGGGCCATGATGATCGGAGCAGGGGTGGCAGCCATCTTCGCCGTGCTGCTCATCGAACTCATCCGCCGCATCGGCAATGTGGAACCCGGCGCCGCCATGGGCGTGGTCTTCACCACAATGTTCGCAGCTGGCGTTGTCATTCTGGAGCAAACCGGAACAGCAGGCGTCCACCTTGATGTAGAGCACGCTCTATACGGTAATCTGGAAAGCGCCATCTGGCTGGATGCCTACACGCTCTCAGATCTTTGGAACTGGCAGGCACTGTCGACCCTTCCGGAGAGCATCAAGCAGCTGTTCATCGTCAATTTGTTGGTGATCGGCTTCATCGTGCTGTTCTTCAAAGAGCTGAAGATCTCCAGCTTCGACCCGCTGCTCTCCGCCAGCCTCGGCTTCTCACCAAAATGGCTCGGCTTGTCACTCATCGTGATGGTTGCCATTGCAGCAGTTGCAGCGTTCAGTGCAGTGGGCTCAATCCTCGTGATCGCCATGTTTATCTGCCCGGCGGCCACAGCTCGTATGCTGACTGATAACCTGAAGACCCAGCTCTTCATCTCAGGCATTGCCTCACTGTCCGCTGGCCTGTTCGGTTACCTGCTTGCAGCCTTCGGTCCGGGCTTGCTGGGCTATGAATTCTCCGTCTCCGCTGCTGGTATGATTGCTGTTGTCGCTGGTCTGCAGCAGGTGCTTGCCATGTTGTTCGCGCCGCACTACGGCGTCGTCATGCGTCGCCGCCGGCAAAGGGAGCATGTCAGCGCCTGAAAGAGCCTGTAGACTTCGACAATGAAAAGGGAGTGCCCCAAAAGGCGCTCCCTTTTTTAGTTTGCCAAATAAATAACAGATTGAAATTACCTAGAGTTTTTCGCTCAACTTATAGAAATACAAATACAATATTGCGTAGCTCGCTAATAATGAGCTACGCTCGATAAGTTAATATACGTAAATTGTCATGGGTCTGTCACAGGTTGCAGTTAGCTGCCTAGGTGATGGAACCAGAGAGGTGTCGAATCTCTGCATCGCACCTTGGTTGCTATTAGAATTTCTTAGTCTCTTGAGGGCCCGTTAATGTCTATCTCTCGTCGTTCAGTACTGAAAGGCACTGCTGCAGCGTCCGCCGCTGCTGTTGCTGCTCCTGCAATTTTGAAGGCCTCTGATGCGCTGGCATCTTCTGGTCAGGTGAATGTGTTCGCATGGGGCGACTACGTTCAGGACAACATGATCAAGAAGTTTGAAGGTGACACAGGGATCAAGATCAACCTGTCCACCTTCGGCTCCAACGATGAAGCTGAGCAGAAGCTGAAAGCAGCAGGCGGCAAAGGCTTCGATGTGATCTTCCCGTCCATCACCAACGGCGCGAACTACTACCCGGATGACCTGCTGGCCCCTCTGGACGAAAGCAAGCTCAAGGTGGATGCCGTTGTGCCGTCCATGCTGCGCGACAGCGTGAAGCTTGGCGGCACTTACCGCGGCAAGCGCATGCTGCTGCCATTTGACTGGGGCACAGAAGCCATCACTTTCGACAGCACCGTCTTCCCGCTCTCTAACGATGAAGTCTCCTTCGGTTCTCTCTGGGCTCCTGAAGCCAAAGGCAAGGCTGCATTCCGTCAGAAATCCGCTCTGATCGGCACAGGCCTGTACCTCGACGCAATCGGCAAGGTGAAATCCAACCGCATGCTCGATGTATACAAGACCGAAGAAGACGCCCGCCGCGTCTGGGACGAAGTTGCCAAGTTCATCATCGAGCGCAAAGAGAACATCGCTGCGTTCTGGAACAACGCGACCGAAGCCACCAACGCCTTCAAACAGGCAGGCGCGTCCATCGGCCAGACATGGGACACAACGGGTCTCCTGCTCAGCCGTGAAGATGCAAAGTGGAAGTACCGCATGCCAAAAGAAGGCGGCATGACCTGGATGGATTCCATGGGCATTCCAAGCGGTGCAGAAAACACTGAGCAGGCCTATGCCTTTATCAACGCCATGCTTGATCCGGAAATGGCTGGCATGTTCAGCGCAAACACCGGCTACAACTCCGCTGTTGTAGGCGCCGCCAACCATGCAGGCGAAACCTACAAGAAGCAGTTCCTTGAGATCTACAACAACGATACCCTTGCGAACCTGTGGTGGTACCCGGCTGACACGCCATGGTTTGCACCGCTTCGTCAGGAGTACGTGGACAAGATCACCAACGCCTGACGGTGTTGGCAGCAAAGCGCGGCATCAGCCGCGCTTTGCATATCAGCTTGCAATCGCAGCGGTGGCACAAACATCGTTTTTGCAAGGAAGGAACTGCGCTCTGGCATGGCCAGAAGCCGAGCGGAAAACCTCAGGTTTCCATCCCTGAAAACCATAAGATAAAGCAATAGGCCCTTCATGCATGGCAATGATGTAATTCTCGAAAACCTCTCCATGAGATTTGGCGATTTTGTCGCCGTTCAGCCCACGAACCTCAAAATCAATGCTGGTGAGTTTTTCTCTATCCTCGGCCCGTCCGGCTGCGGAAAAACAACCATTCTGCGCATGATCTCCGGCTTCCTCAGTCCCTCTCAGGGCCGCGTCGTCATTGGCGACAAAGACATGTCCGGCATTCGCGCCAATGCCAGACCGACCGCTCTGATCTTCCAGAACCTCGCGCTCTTCCCGCTCATGAGCGTACGAGACAACATCGCCTTCGGTCTGGAAGCTCGCGGCATTTCCAAAAAGATCCGCCACGAAAAAGCGCAGGAGCTTCTGTCCCTCGTCGCGCTGGACGGGCAGGGCGATAAACTTCCAACCGAACTGTCCGGCGGTCAGCGCCAGCGCGTTGCCATTGCCCGTGCTCTCGCAGTTGAGCCATCCGTGCTCCTGCTTGATGAACCGCTTTCCGCGCTGGATCTGAAACTTCGCCAGCACATGCGTGCCGAGCTGAAAGAGCTGCAGCGCAAAACCGGCGTCACCTTCATCTACATCACCCACGATCAGGGCGAAGCGCTCACCATGTCAGACCGTGTCGCCGTTATGAACCACGGCGTGGTGGAACAGGTCGCCACCTCTGACGAAATCTACGCCCACCCGGTCACACCATTTGTCGCAAGTTTTGTGGGCGAGCAGAATGTCTTCAAAGGCAAGGTCGTTGGCAGGGAAGGAGACTTCGCTGTTCTGGAAACCTCCCAAGGCAAGCTGTTCGGCCAGAACGCACATGGCTTGAACGAAGGGGAGGACGCCATCCTGTTCGTTCGCCCGGAACGCGTCACGCTGGAAGAAAAAGACGGCCAGCAAAATGGCCTCTCCGCAAAGCTGGAACGCCGCGATCTGGAAGGACCGTTCGTGAACCTGCACATGCGGGCAGGGGATCAGCCTATTGCTGTCCATGTCACCAACGTGGAAAAAACACACCAGCCACTCGGCTCTGATCAGAACCTCTGGTTCGCAGCACAGGATGCTGTCGTGATGCGTCCAGGAGAGCTGGCCAGTGAATAGTCTGATCAAAAGTTACGGCAAAGGGCTCACGGCTCTTTTCATAGGACTAGCAGCGCTTTGGATCGTGCTCCTCATCGTCCTGCCCCAGTTCTCCATGATCGAGCGTGCCTTCACTTATGAGGACAGAGGTGGAGCCGCGGCTACACTGGCGTTGGAGATCGACCGTGCTTACGAAGAGGTGTTCCAGATCAACACCTCGCTGGAAGAGCTGGACGCGGAAAAAGATGCGGTCAATGTAGGGGAGGCAATAGCCAAGCCGCAGGACGGTGCCTCGTCTCTCAACCCGTTTGCCACACCAGAACCCTCCACCTCTGGTGGCGCATCTGGCCTGAACCCATTTGCTGAAGAGAGCCCGGCACCGTCAAACGATGCCACCGGCCTCAATCCATTTGCAGAACCTTCCGGCAATGACACTACCGGCCTGAACCCGTTCGGAGCACCATCGTCTGGTGGAGCAACAAGCGCGACCCGCACGATTGCTGAAATCGAAGCTGAAGTAGAACCGCTTCTTGCCAGAAAAGGCGAGCTGGAAGCAAAGATCGCCACACTGGAAGCCGAAGAGAAAGCCACCAGCGAAAGCGTAGGTTTGGATACCTCGTACTCTCTCAAAAACTTCACCATGATGAGTTCGATCCACTTCCAGATCTTCCTCGCAACCATCGCTTATGCGCTTTGCGTCACCATTCTGGCGTTCATCATGTGTTACCCGGTGGCTTACGCTGTCGCCACAACAACCAGCCGCAACAAACTCGCCATCCTGATGATTGGCCTGCTGATCCCTTATGCGATCAACGAGCTGTTGCGCATCTTCTCGTGGATTATGATCCTGGAGAAGCAAGGCATCCTGAATGGCCTGCTCGATCTGTTGGGCATCATTAATCTGGAGGCAGGAGAGGGCTTCCGCTTTGTCGCCTCAAACGGCGCAGTCTTTACGGTGATGGTTTATGCCTACGTGCTGTTCATGGTCTTCCCGATCTACAATACCATCGACACGTTGGACAAAAACCAGATTGAAGCGGCCCGAGACCTTGGTGCCTCCACATGGCGCATCCACTGGCGCGTGGTCCTGCCGCACGCCAAACCGGGCATTGCCGTTGGCGCGATCATGACCTTCATGCTCTCAGCCGGTTCCATCGCAGTTCCAAGTGCCGTGGGGCGTGGTCTGCACCCAGACTGGTTTAGTCAGGTGATCTACCGCCGCTTCTTTGAGGCTGACAGCTGGAACCAGGGTGCCGCCTATTCACTGGTACTTCTGGTGGCCTGTATCGTCTTTATTCTGTTCAATATGTGGGTCTTCCGCGTCGGTATCCGGGACATCGCGAAATGACGGCAACAACTCTTGAAAGCACCGGCGTGACAGAAACAGCTAAAACTCCAATCGATTGGGCGTCCGCCGTCTTGAACGGCTATCTGGTGATTTTCTTCGCCTATATGTTCCTGCCCATGATCTTCATGGTGATCGCAGCCTTCAACTCAGCGCCAACCCCTTCAGTCATTGACTGGCAGGGCTTCACGCTGGATTGGTTCCGCGCTCTACCACAGGATCAGCGTTTCATTGATGGTCTTGTCCATTCGCTTATCATCGCCGTGGGCGTGATTGTCATCTCCATCCCGCTGGGCCTTGCCGGGGCGTTGCTGCTCACCCGCCTGCAGTCTCAGGCGACAACCTTCCTCTACACCGTTCTAGTCTCGCCCATGCTCACACCGGGCATCGTGCTGGGCGCGACCACGCTTATCTTCTGGCGGGACGCGTTTGGGGTGGAAGGTGGCCTGTTCACCGCAACCATCGCCCAATCCAGCTTCATCGCCTCCTACTGCATGCTCATGTTCATGGCGCGCTTGCAAAGGCAGGATATCGTGCTGGAAGAAGCGGCGCTGGATCTGGGGGCGTCCTCATTCTTTGTGTTCCGCCGCATCACACTGCCCTTCCTGATGCCCACCATTCTGACCGCATCCGCCATCGCGTTTTTGCAGTCCATTGAAAACTACAACACCACCTTCTTTGCCATTGGCCCAAGTTGGACCCTTGTGACAGAGATTGGCGCGCGCATGCGCTTTGGTATATCCCCTGTCATCAATGTCATCGGTGTTCTCTTTGTAGCAATTACGATAATTGCTGCTACAGTCTACGTGATGGCAAGCCGCAGGAAGGGACGCGGCTGACAGATCTATTTTGGGGGGAAGCAATGACATCAGGCGAAATGGGTGTCTTGGAGCAATTTTCATTGTGCAAGGCAGAGGTGCTTCTGCCTGCCTCTGCTCAAAGCGCCTATGTGTGTTTTCTGGAGAAAATAGATGCCTGGTGGCCTGCGGAATACAGGTTCTCCCCGGACGGTGTTTTGGGCATAGAGCCGCTGGTGGGCGGCTCGTGCTTTGAAGACGTGGAAGACGGCAGGCGCTTGCACTGGGGCACCATTCAGGAGCTGGAAGAGGGCAGCAAGATCGTCCTTGCCTGGCAGATCTCTCCCAAACGCCTGCTCATTGAAGACCCGCAAAAAGCTGGCATCGTGACAATTCAGTTTTCAGATGTTGAGGGTGGCACCCAGCTCAAACTGGTGCATAGTCATTTTGAACGCTACGGAGACGGTTGGCGGGAGTACCTGCGCGCCATGAACTCCAGCGCCGGGTGGGCCTACTGCCTGAACAAGCTGAAAACCGCCATTGTGAAGATCTAGGCACCTCGCTCAACGCGATGCCGGTTCTCCAATGAAACGACGCATTTAGGAGCCCTCATGAAGCTCAAGTTCCGTTGCCTGCCAGAACTTCATGGCCATATTCCAGAGCCGGTTGAGGCAAAGTCAGCGCTTCCAGAATGGTTGAAGGACATCCCCTCAACCGTGGAAAGTGAGCTGCTGGGCAATGAACAGGTGCGCACCCTCAAACACTGCCCACCCATCATTGATGGCTTCTCCACGGGCATCCTCTTCAAGCTGCCCTGTGATGTGACAGTCAAAGACGGTGAGTTTTCGTGGCATTGGCCCAAGCCAGTCTCACCAAAAGCACAGCAGACCCGATCCCCCATCGGCTTGCATGTGCCGGAACAAGCAACCGGGGCTCCGCTGGGCACGAACCCGGGCGACTTCATCATCAAGCTCAACAACTTCTGGAGCATCGAGGCACCGGAAGGCATCTCACTGCTCTTCACCCATCCCCTCAATCGCGAGGAACTGCCGTTCAGAACGCTGGCAGGCGTGGTGGATTGTGACCGCTTCAAAGGTGGTTTCGTGCACTTTCCGGCGCTTTGGAAGAACCCGGAGTTTGAAGGCACGCTCAAAGCTGGCACCCCGATCGCACAGGCCTTCCCATTCAAGCGGGAAGCAATGGAGCTGGATTGCGCGCCGATGGATGAGGCAGAGTTCGAAACTCATTTAGACACGCAAAACAAACTGCAGGCAGAGCCGGGCCATTACCGCAAGTCTGTTCGGGCCAAACGCTCCGTGGATGCGTAACGGTGAGGGGGCTTCTGATCTCTAAGGCAGCATAGCCTTTGAGTTGAGCGGCACACGGCCAAACGATCCCTGGCTCATAATCTTCAGCAGTTCAGGGCGCACCGGCGGGTTGTTGGCAAACAGCCGCCGCAGCATGCTGATGCCTTCCTCATCCCCCATCATCTGCATGGCCTCAGCAGCACCCAGAATGTTCTCCGCATCATTCTCAATCTCGGCCCGCTTCTGGAACGCCTGCAAGGCAAGATCCGGCACTTCCATGTGAAGCGCAATGCGCGCCAAATTCAGCAATCCATCACCGTCATCAGGATAGGCAGCTGTATACTCGGCGAAGTCATTAAGGGCGGTGTTGAAATCTTCCATGTCCAGACAAGCCGCAGCCCGCTCAAACATTGCGCCTTGGTGCTGCGGTGAAAATTCCAGTGTCTTCTCAAAGTTCTCAAGGGCTTGAGCATTGTTGCCTGCGCGGCGGCGCACAAGGCCCAGATTGTACCAGAGGCTCGGATTGGTCTCGTCTTCTTCCAGCATGAGAAGAATATACTTCTCCGCTTCTGGCCAGTTTTCCTGCGAAATTGCTGCTTCCAGTTTTTCCAGAATCTCTTCCATCATCAGCCCTTCATTCCGTGCCCTAAAGCCTTCCCCAGCAAGCAAATTGCCTTCGCTCTCAGGTCCGTCCGCAGTACCTATTTAAAGGCGCAGGCCATTTAAATACAATTACCAAAGGTAAGAGTGAGATGACACTTCGCTTCAATTGAGCTCTAAACGCAAAAGATGAGAGTTGCGTGACGTTGAACCTGCCTCAAATGAAGCTTTGCCGATTAATTATTATTCCTCAGCTTCTCTTCTGCTTGATTTGTTAAACCTGCTAAATATATAACCGCGCCAACGCGTCGAAAATGTCTGAGTGGATCTACGCCATTTCCTAAGTGGACCGAACCTCCAAGATCCTTGGTTTCGCTACGTCTCCTTGTGGGGAAATTGCAAAAATGAGCAGCCGCCGTCGCGAGAATGTCATGCTGACCCTGTTAAATTCTCGGTCAGTCTGAAAGAAAAAACAACGTAAACGCGCAGCGGCGTTTAGAGAGTGGCACGTATGTCCCTGGATACTGACAAGGAAGAAAAGCAGGTAAATCAGGAGCCGTTGAGACTGGGTCTTAACAGGCAGGCGATTTATCGCAAAACCGTCGATGTGCGCTGGATCCTTCTGGCCGCCGCAGGCATTTTTGCTGTCTTCTCTGTTGCCTTTCAGGTGCCTGTCTGGGCCTCCTTCTTCGCATACGCTCTCATCTTCATTCTGGTCATCGGCGGCGGCATGAAAAGCCGCACCAAGGTCAAAGCGCCAAGCGGTGTCAGCCGCAAGGAAGCCAGCGAGATCGTGGATCGCGGCATGAAGTCCGCCGTCAACGCACTGCCAGACCCATGCTTCGTCGTCGACTACCGCGGCACCACCCAGTACGTGAACCTCGCCGCACAGCGCCGCTTCGGCACCATCGCGGTGGGTGATCCTTTGTCCTTCCGCATCCGCGCACCGTCGCTGCTAGAAGCGCTGGACCGCGTCTCCAATGGCGGCTCCACAGAGGTCATTGATTGGACAGAAAAGGTGCCAATGGAACTGTGGCTGGAAGCGCACATCGCGCCGCTCTGGTCTGTCTCCAGCGGAAACCTCGCCGTTCCACGCGGACGCCCGGGCCTCATCCTCGTCGTCATCCGCGACCTGACGGAAGCCCGCCGTCTGGAACGCATGCGTGCAGACTTTGTCGCCAACGCCTCCCATGAGCTGCGCACGCCGCTCGCATCCCTCACAGGCTTCATTGAGACCCTGCAGGGACCGGCAAAGGGCGATCCGAAAGCGCAGGACCAGTTCCTCGGCATCATGCTCGATCAGGCAGAGCGCATGCGTCGTCTCATTGATGATCTGCTGTCTCTGTCCCGCATCGAGATGAAAGTGCACGTCCAGCCTGAGACCCTCGTGGACCTCGGCCTGATTATGCGCCACTCCGTGGAATCACTTCTGCCCGTCGCCAAAGAAAACGGCGTCGAGCTGAATGTGACAGTGCCCGATGAACCTGCAGAGATTCGCGGTGAGAATGATGAGCTGGTGCAGGTCTTCAACAATCTGGTCGAAAACGCCCTGAAATACGGCTCCAGCGGTGGCCGAGTCGATGTCACATGCCGCCCGGACCCTGATTCCACCGAGACACCGCATTGGATCGCAGAGGTTCGTGACTACGGCCCGGGCATCGATCCGGAACACCTGCCGCGATTAACCGAGCGTTTCTACCGGGTTGACGTGGTCACCTCCCGTCAGATGAAGGGCACAGGCCTCGGTCTGGCCATCGTAAAACACATTCTGACTCGCCATAGAGCCCGTCTGGAGATCGAGAGTAAGCCGGATGAAGGCGCCTGCTTCCGTGTGTTCATACCCGGTGCCGTTATTTATGACGAAAATGAACTCGATTAAAAATATGTAGCAAAATCAAACTCTTGCGATGTCATAAAACTGATACTCAACGTTCATATAACCATCACAGCCAAACGCTAGGTTACAGCCAGCTCACAGCCGGGGCGCTGTGAGGTGAACGTAATTAATCAGTTTTAAAACCAAGACTCCCAGGAGACTTCAGGTGAAAATCAAGGCATTCGCAAGCGTCGCAGCGCTCGCTCTCGCAGGTACCATTGCTGCAGGTTCCGCACAGGCTCGTGATCAGATTCAGATCGTTGGTTCCTCCACTGTTTTCCCATTTGCAACAGCAGTAGCTGAGCAGTTTGGTCAGAAAACAAACTTCAAAACACCAGTTGTTGAATCCACTGGTTCCGGTGGCGGCATCAAGCTCTTCTGTGAAGGCGTTGGCGAAAACACACCTGACATCACCAACGCTTCCCGCCGCATGAAGGCAAAGGAGCTGGTTAAGTGTAATGAGGCTGGTGTAACCCCAGTTGAAGTCACCGTAGGTTTCGACGGCATCGTTCTGGCAAACTCCAAAGCTGGCGCTCAGCTGGACCTGACCCTTGATCAGGTGTTCCTGGCTCTGGCGAAAGAAGTCCCAGTCGAGGGCAAGCTGGTTGCAAACCCATACCAGAAGTGGTCCGACATCGACCCATCTCTGCCAAACACCAAGATCGAAGTTCTCGGTCCTCCTCCAACATCCGGCACCCGTGATGCATTCGCTGAGCTGGCAATGCAGGGTGGCTGTAAGAAAGTTGCAGGCGCTGCAGAACTCGGCCTGAAGAAAAAAGCATGTCACGAAGTTCGTGAAGACGGTGCTTACATCGAAGCTGGTGAGAACGACAACCTGATCGTTCAGAAGCTGGAAGCAAACCCGAACGCACTCGGCATCTTCGGCTTCTCCTTCCTCGACCAGAACGCTGACAAAATGCAGGGCGCAAACATCAACGGTGTTGCTCCTACTTTTGACGCGATCGCAGCTGGCGACTACCCAGTATCCCGTTCCCTGTTCTTCTACATCAAGAAAGAGCACGTTGGCGTCATCCCAGGCATCGCAGAATACCTGGCTGAGTTCACCAACGAAGACACCTGGGGCGACGAAGGTTACCTGGCAGACAAGGGTCTGATCCCACTGCCAGCAGCTGACCGCGCATCAGTTTCCAAGTCTGCATCAGCTCTGACACCACTTGCATTCTAATTGCAAAAAATCAGAGAGCGGTCAGCACCTCAGCTGACCGCTTTCACGCATCCGCAAAAGGTCGACAGCGCGTTCGGGTGCTTCCAAACAAACACCATGAATTCGCTATAACAGTTGCAGCGTGTTTCCGCATAACAAGCCTGATCTGCAGGCAGAAATACGCTCTGACAGAAGAGCCAAATAAGGCGACGCAATCAAATGTTCTGGACTTACGCTGCCCTTCTTCTACTGGTCTTCGTAGCCGCTAACGTCTATGGACGCTTCCGGGCTCTGCAGGTCGCTGGTCACCAGCTTTCCGTGCTTCACTCCCGGCCAACTTACCACGGTGGGTATCTGGCAATCCTGTCCACACTTCCGGCATTTGTGCTCCTGATTGCATGGGCAGTCGTAGAGCCGCGCATGCTGGATATGATGGTCATCAGCGCCAACGCCGAGGTGATTGAAGGACTGTCCAAACCAGAACTTCAGGCATTCCTGCGCGATGCCCGCGCCATCGCATTCGGCGGCATTGTTGCCTTCTCCGATGCGGGCAAGGAACAAGCAGCTGAGGTGTTCGCCTCGCTCGCCCAAACCTCCTTTGTCCTCAAAACAGTTCTTATGGTTGGCCTCGTGCTTGGCGGCTTGTGGTACGGCAACCGTGCTATTCGCCCCACAATGCGGGCTCGCCATTTTGTCGAGCGCACCGTCATGGGATTGCTGATCCTGTGTTCCGCTGTTGCGATCTTCACCACCATCGGCATCGTGCTCTCACTGATCTTTGAAAGCCTGATGTTCTTCCGCCAGATCCCAATTCTGGACTTCGTCTTCGGCACCCACTGGAGCCCGCAAAGCGCGTTTGAAGGCGCTGGTGCAGAACACGGCGAAGCCAATACCAAGATCTTCGGCGCAATCCCGCTTCTGGTCGGCACCATGCTGATCACAGCAATCGCGATCATTGTGGCTGCACCAATCGGCTTGCTCTCAGCGATTTACCTCTCTGACTACGCAAGCACTCCGGTCCGCGCAATCGCAAAGCCAGTTCTGGAAATTCTGGCTGGTATCCCAACAGTGGTCTACGGCTTCTTCGCTGCGCTCACCGTGGCACCATTCATCCGCGGCTGGGGCGAAAGCATCGGCCTGTCAGTCAGCTCAGAAAGTGCACTGGCCGCTGGCCTTGTCATGGGCATCATGATCATCCCGTTCGTCTCCTCCCTGTCTGACGATGTGATCAACGCCGTGCCTCAGTCTCTGCGTGATGGCTCTGCCGGTCTTGGTGCCACCAAGTCCGAAACCATTCGCCGTGTGGTTCTGCCAGCGGCTCTGCCGGGCATCGTCTCGGCGCTGATCCTCGCCATCTCCCGCGCCATTGGCGAAACCATGATCGTGGTGATGGCAGCAGGCTTGGCCGCCAACATGACAGTGAATCCCCTGGAAGCAGTAACAACCGTGACCGTGCAAATCGTCACCTTGCTGGTCGGTGACCAGGAGTTCGACAGCGCGAAAACACTCGCAGCGTTTGCTCTCGGTCTTCTCCTCTTCTGCATCACACTTGCTCTGAACATCTTCGCTCTGCGCGTCGTGAAGAAATATAGGGAACAGTATGATTGATATCGCTCAGGACACTGCCGGTTCCGCAATTGGCGGACGTGTCAAAGGCATTCCTTCCGGCGTCCATACGACAGACGAAGCTCGCAAGCGCCTGAAAAAGCGCTACAGCATGGAAGCGCGCTTCAAGGCTTACGGCATCGGTGCCATTGCATTGGCCGCAACCTTTCTGGTTCTGCTGCTCTTCACAATTGTCGGCACTGGCCTGCCAGCCTTCACCTACAACTACGTGAGCGTGCCGCTGAACCTGAGTGCTGAAAAGGTTGATCCAGCCAATCCGGCAGGCGCCAGCTACAACAAGATCATCCGCGATGGTCTGAAGGCAGAACTGCCATTTGCATCCGACCGCAAAAACCGCCGCGTGCTGTACTCGCTGGTGTCCTCCGGCGCCAACGTCATCCTGCAAAAGCAGGTGGTCGCTGACACTTCCATGCTGGGTGGAACCGGTCCAGTCGCTATCCCGCTTTCAGATTTCGCAGACCTTTATGTCAAAGGCCTGATCACGCAGAAAAACGAGATCACCACAACAAGCGCAGCCACCGTTTCCGGAACCGAAGGGCAGGTGACCATCACCGCCGAGAAACCGGAGTTCGGTGCGCTTATCGCCGCTCTCAAGTCTTACTACGAGAACGAAGTCACACTGCTTTCTGACAAGATCGAAGCCCGCGGCCGTTCTGAAGTCAGCGTCAACACCAAGATCACAGGCCTCGAAACCCGCCTGAAAAGTGAAAAAGATCCGCTGGTTGTGCAGCGCCTGACCTCTGAAGTTGAGAGCAACAGAGAAGCACTCGAGAAAATCAAGGCAACTCTGGAAACCCGGAAGGCGGAACTGGCTGTTCTGCAGGGCCATCTTGCCAATATTGAAAATGGCGGCACACTCAACAACAAGATGCCAAGCTTCTTCGTGAACGTGAATGGCGGCACCATCAAAGCGGAAAAGGTCACGCCAACCAGCGTCACCGGCACCGCCTTCATCCCGCTCAGCTCCGATGCAGCCGTCGCTGCTGGCCAATGGGGCATTGAAGAGCTGGAAACACCGGAAAGCTTCCGCAAGTTCTCTGATAAAGAGATCGCCTACACGGACTATCTGGTCTCCAAAGGCACCATCGAGAACCAGTGGAACTCCATCTTCTTCAAGTCCGGTGCAAGCCGTGAACCTGAAATGGCCGGTATCTGGGGTGCAGCAGTTGGTTCCTTTTGGACCATGCTCGTTACCTTGTCTCTGTCATTCCCGATTGGTGTGGCCGCTGCGATTTATCTGGAAGAGTTCGCGCCTAAGAACCGCTGGACCCACCTGATTGAGGTGAACATCAACAACCTGGCAGCCGTGCCATCGATCGTCTTCGGTCTGCTTGGTCTGGCAGTGTTCCTCAACGTCTTCGGCTTGCCGCGATCCGCGCCGGTCGTCGGCGGTATGGTGCTGGCGCTCATGACGCTGCCAACCATCATCATCGCCTCCCGCGCAGCCCTTCAGGCCGTGCCGCCTAGCATCCGCGAAGCTGCACTGGGTGTTGGAGCTTCCCGCTTGCAGGCCGTGTTCCACCATGTGCTGCCACTGGCAATGCCGGGTATATTGACTGGAACTATCATCGGCATGGCACAGGCATTGGGCGAAACCGCACCGCTTCTCATGATCGGCATGGTGGCTTTCATCGTCGATATCCCGGCAAGCCCGGTGGATCCGTCGACCGTGCTGCCGGTTCAGATCTTCATGTGGGCAGACTTCCCCGAACCGGCCTTCCAGCAGAAAACCTCTGCCGCGATCATGGTGCTGCTCGGCTTCCTGATCTCGATGAATGCAATCGCAATCGTCCTTCGTAAACGTTTTGAGCGCCGCTGGTGATTTGAAAGGCAAGATCATGGCATTGGAAATGACCACAGACACCGAGAGTGCAATGGATACAACAATAAGCGCGCCACCAGCCGTATCAGCTGAAGGCGAAACGCTCAAAATGCGTGGCCGTGACGTAAAAGTGTTTTACGGCGACAAGCAGGCCCTGCATGGTGTGGATCTGGATGTGCGCAAAAATCAGGTGACCGCGCTGATCGGTCCATCCGGTTGCGGCAAGTCCACCTTCCTGCGCTGCCTCAACCGCATGAACGACACCATCGATATCTGCCGCGTGGAAGGTGACATCCTTCTCGACAACGATGACGTCTACGACCCACGCATTGATGTAGTGGAACTGCGTGCCCGCGTTGGCATGGTGTTCCAGAAGCCGAACCCGTTCCCGAAGTCCATCTTTGAGAACGTGGCTTACGGCCCACGCATTCACGGTCTGGCACAAAGCAAGGCCGATCTGGAAGAGATCGTCGCCAGCTCCCTGCAGCGCGCCGGTCTGTTTGAGGAAGTGAAAGACCGTCTGGATGAGCCGGGAACCGGACTCTCCGGTGGTCAGCAGCAGCGCCTGTGCATCGCGCGCGCAATCGCTGTGTCTCCGGAAGTGATCCTGATGGATGAGCCATGTTCTGCGCTTGACCCGATCGCCACCGCAAAAGTGGAAGAGCTGATCGACGAGCTGCGCCAGAACTACACCATCGTGATCGTAACCCACTCCATGCAGCAGGCAGCGCGTGTTTCGCAGCGCACTGCATTCTTCCACTTGGGAACACTGGTGGAAGAGGGGCTGACCAACGACATCTTCACCAACCCCAAAGACCAGCGCACGCAGGATTACATCACTGGCCGTTTCGGTTAAAAATAATAGGCAAGGAGGTCTAAGGAGATCATCCGATGAAAGATCATATCGTCTCGTCCTTCAATGAAGAACTGAAAGAGTTGGCCGGTCGTGTCGTCGAAATGGGCGGCCTCGCAGAAACGCTGGTACATGATGCGGTCAGCGCACTGCTGCGACAGGACCGCGAGCTGGCAACCCGCACCATTGCGGCGGACAGGCGCCTCGACAACATGCAGGCCGAGCTGGAAGAGCTGTGCATCTCCGTGATCGCACGCCGCCAGCCGATGGCAAGCGATCTGCGCGACATCATCGCCGCCATGCGCATCTCCAACGATCTGGAGCGCGTTGGCGACATGGCCAAGAACATTGCAAAGCGGACGCTCGCAATTGAGAGTGAGTTCAACAACAAGCAGCTTGCTGTCGGCGTGGAGCACATGTCTGATCTGGCGCTGGAACAGCTCAAAGCCGTTCTGGATGCCTACACCTCCGGTGATTTGGAAGTCGTCCAGCGCGTACATCTGCGCGATGATGAGGTCGATGCGCTGTACACCAGTCTGTTTCGTCAGCTGCTCACTTACATGATGGAAGATCCACGCTCTATCACCATGTGCGCCCACCTGCTGTTCTGTGCAAAGAACATTGAGCGCATCGGTGACCATGCGACCAACATTGCCGAGAACATCTACTACATGATCTCCGGAAATCAGCTTCCGGCTGATCGTCCAAAAACGGACGAACTGGCAGACAGCAGCGCTGTCTGAGACGTGCCGCTCTCCGGGAAGCTGCAAGCCCGGAAGGCGACCACGTTGAACAAGGTTTGGAGTGCCGGGTTCATTATGCGGCACTTCATGTGTCAAATCAGAGGGCGGCTTCGCGTTTCTGATAAGAAAAGACGCAACTACAAAAGGTTAAAGTGGTTTACATGCACAGTGATGACGGTAAACTGCTTTACAACAGAAGGTGCAAAGAGAGCACTAGGGTATGCCTAAGATACTGATTGTAGAAGACGAAGAACCGTTAAGCCTGCTGCTGAGATACAATCTCGAAGCGGAAGGCTACAATGTCGACGTATGCGCAAGAGGAGATGAGGCAGAACTCCTGCTGCAGGAAAGCCAGCCGGACCTGCTCTTGCTGGACTGGATGCTGCCCGGCCTCTCCGGTATCGAGCTTTGCCGCCGTCTGCGGGCACGTTCAGAAACCGAACGCATGCCAATCATCATGCTCACAGCGCGTGGTGAAGAGTCTGAACGCATTCGTGGTCTGGCAACCGGAGCGGATGATTACGTCGTCAAACCTTTCTCCATTCCGGAGCTTATGGCCCGCGTGCGAGCGATCTTCCGCCGTGCATTGCCGGAAGTTGTCTCCACCATGCTCAAGTCCGGTGATATTGAGCTGGACCGTGAAACCCACCGCGTACGCAGAACTGGCCGTGAAATCCACCTCGGCCCAACCGAGTTCCGCCTGCTGGAGTTCCTCATGAGTGCTCCGGGCCGCGTCTACTCCCGCGAGCAACTGCTCGACGGTGTGTGGGGACATGATGTTTACGTGGATGAGCGCACTGTCGACGTCCATGTGGGCCGCCTGCGCAAAGCCATCAACAAGGGCCGCATGAAAGACCCGATCCGCACCGTCCGCGGCGCCGGATACGCTTTCAACGACCAGTTTGCTGTCGGGTAATCGATTTCTGCTATATGCGCATTATGAAACTGCATCTCTGATCCGGAGATGCAGACTAAAAACAATGCGGATAACAAATGAAAATCAAGACGGTTGATAGAGCAACCGCTCATATCTACGACAATCTCTGCCAGGCTTACGAGGCAGAGTTCTCGCCTCTCACGCACAAACAGCCTGACGCCAACGGCCTGTTCGCCAAGGACACGCTGCTGGAAGGCAACATCACCGGCTATCTGGTGTACAGCAACGACCTCCCGGCAGGACTGGCGGCCATCAAGCAGGAGGAGCAGGAGGGGTTCGAAGTCTGCGAGTTCTACGTCGTGCCTTACTACCGCCGACACAAGCTGGGCCTGCAGTTTGCCAGCGCGCTGTTTGATCAGATGCCCGGCAACTGGCAAATCAAACAGATTGAAGGCGCTGACCACGCCACCGCCTTCTGGCGCGCTGTGGTGAACGACTACACCTCAGGCCACTATCAGGAAGACAGCTACAACGATCCGTACTGGGGCAACGTCACCCGCCAAACCTTCAGCGCTCAGAAGCACTAAACGCAGTCACAGGCGGATAGTCGTTACAAAACAGGCACTCAGACAGCAAAAAGCCGGGCACTGGACCCGGCTCATAACGCTTGCTGTCAGTCTATTTTAGCTGGCGCGGCGGTTGCGGCGGTCGCTGACTGGCTGATAGGCAATGCTGCGGTGATGCGCGCAATACGGTGTGCCTGCATCTGACTGACGACCGCAGAAGTAGAAGTCTTCAGAACCCGGATCGCCAATTGGCCACTTACAGGTGCGTTCGTTCAATGTCAGGATGGATGCGCGTTCGGAAACCGGAATAAAGATTTCTGCGACTGGGACGGGAGCGATTTCGGTCTCGATCGTTTCAATTGGCTCAACTTTAAGAGCGTTGGCGCCTGCCACTGTTGGCTGAACTTGTCGAGGAGTAGGAGAGGGAGCTGCTGCTGCGACCGCTTCGGTCACTGTCGGTTTAATTGGAGAAGCTGTTCTTGCCGCTGGGGCAGTTGCCTTTCTCGTCTTGGTTGCACCGCCCCCTGATTTAGCACGCCCTGAAAGCCCGAGCCGGTGAACCTTACCAATTACGGCATTTCGGGTCACATTGCCTAGCTCCCCAGCGATCTGGCTTGCGCTTAACCCGTCTGCCCAAAGCTTGGTTAGTAACTCTACACGTTCTGCTGTCCAGCTCATTAAAGGCCCCCGTCTTCCTTCAGTGGCGCGCAAAACAGTATTCGCTCAGCTCGGACGTATCCGAATTTGCCGCTAACCTGAGCGTGTGTGCTTGCAGCGTTCAGTAACTACGAGATGGTGTATAACTCTTATCGCACAGTACTATATCGGCGTTCCTACGAGCAATAACCTCAAAGAATTGAGGTGGGGAAGACTCTGGTTTTCCCCAGAATTGCCGTACTACTACTTACCTATAACAGCCTTCTTGTGGTGGGAGAAGATTATCAATCTAAAGAATAGGAGCTGTTTGTTAAACCAAGTTCCACCGCATTCTTTCCAACACAAAGTAAGAGCTGATAGCGTTACCCCGTTGATATTTAATACATATATTTACCACTGAAAAACAACTAGTAAAAAACACTAGTAAACTACAAATTGCAGTGCAGATGCACTCGCCGAATGACACCTTCATATGACGCGGTACACGCTAGAGGTGTATTGAATAAACCTTAAGAGATATGGAAAAAAACTGGCCAGTGAAGAGGGGATTAGACCTCTACTCCACCATTTAAAAATGCCACAATGTGCCCTTCCTCAGGTAGCAGACCAACCGGAATGCACCGATAGGAAGCACAAAAAGCCGGCTGCCCATTCCTGAACAGGAGTAAGGTATTGCTGGCAATACGTGTTATTGACTGCCCTGAGGGAACGCGGTTTATATGTCGCCTTCCTTACAACCGGACACCTTCGGGTGTTGAATGAAGCGCCAGATGGCGTTTTTTGTTTTTGTAGCAACCAAGATTTTTGAGCAGAGTGCTCAATCCATGAGGAGTGAGAAATGACGACTTCGTCGCTAATGCAGACTTATGCACGTTCAGACCTGGCGTTTGAGCGTGGGGAAGGTGTCTGGCTTTATGCGGCTGATGGTCGACGATACATGGATTGTGCCTCGGGTATCGCCGTCTCCGGCTTGGGTCATGCGCATCCAAAGCTCGTTGAGGCGCTGAAAGGCCAGGCTGAAAAGCTGTGGCACGTCACCAACCTCTACACCATTCCAGAGGGTGAAAAGCTCGCAAAGCTGCTGACAGACAACACCTTTGCGGATGTTGTGTTCTTTACCAACTCCGGTACGGAAGCGACTGAAGGTGCCATGAAGGCAGCGCGTCGCTACCACTTTGCCAAGGGCAATCCGGAAAAGAACCGCATTATCACCTTTGAAAATGCGTTCCACGGCAGAACCATGGCAGCTCTGGCTGCTGGTGGTCAGCAGAAGTATCTGGAAGGCTTCGGTCCAGCACCAGAAGGTTTTGATCAGGTGCCGGCTGGCGATCTGGAAGCAGTCAAAAAGATAGTTGGCCCGGAAACCGCAGCCATCATGCTGGAGCCAGTTCAGGGCGAAGGCGGCATCCGCTCTATGGATCCAGCTTTCCTGAAGGGCTTGCGTGAGATCTGTGATGAAAACGACCTGCTGCTGATCTATGACGAGATCCAGACCGGCGTTGGTCGTACCGGCAAGCTCTTTGCCCACGAATGGGCTGGTGTTGCACCAGACCTGATGGCGATCGCAAAAGGCATCGGCGGTGGCTTCCCGATGGGGGCGTTCCTCGCAACCAATGAAGCGGCCAGCGGCATGGTGCCGGGCGTGCATGGCACAACATTCGGCGGCAACCCGCTGGCAATGGCTGTCGGCACTGCTGTTATGGAAACCGTCCTGGAGCCGGGCTTTCTCGAAGCTGTTCAGGAAAAAGGCCTGATGCTGAAGCAAAAGCTGGCCTGCATCGTAGATCAGCACGGCGACGTGTTTGAACTGGTGCGCGGCGAGGGCCTGATGCTTGGCCTCAAATGTAAGGTTCCAAACACCCAGCTGCTGGTTCACATGCGCAACAATGGCTTGCTGCCGGTTGGTGCGGGAGACAACGTGCTCCGCATTATGCCGCCAATGACCATCACCGCTGAAGAAATTGACGTGCTCGCCCAAAAAATTGAAGCCGCTGCTGCGGACATGGAAAACGAGCTGAAAACTGCCGAGACTGCCAAATGACTACACTGACAAAACCACAGCACTTTCTCGATATCAGTGATTTTTCTAGTGACGAACTCCGTCACATCATGGATGTCTCCAAGCAGATCAAATCCACCCGCAATGGTGTTCATCGCGGGCAGGGGCCTCTGGCAGGCAAAGTGCTGGCCATGGTCTTCGAACAGCCATCCACCAGAACCCGCATCTCCTTTGATGTGGGCATGCGCGAGCTTGGCGGCGAAACCCTGATGCTGACCGGTGCAGAAATGCAGCTTGGCCGTGGCGAGTCCATTCCGGACACCGCCCGCGTCCTGTCCCGCTTCGTCGACATGATCATGATCCGTATGCTGGACCATGATGCCGTCAGAGAGCTGGCAGAATATGCGACCGTGCCTGTCATCAACGGTTTGACCAAGATTTCACATCCTTGCCAGATCATGGCAGACATCATGACCTTCGAAGAACACCGCGGAAGCATTAAGGGTAAAACCGTTTCCTGGGTGGGTGACAGCAACAACGTTCTTTATTCCTGGATCGAAGCGGCATCTAAATTTGACTTCAAAATTAACGTTGCCGCACCAAATGAGCTGACAGTACCCCTTGAATGGATCGAAAAGGCCTATACATCCGGTGCTGAACTTTCAGTAACAGACGATCCGTTTGCTGCTGTTAAAAACAGTGATTGTGTTATCACCGACTGCTGGGTTTCCATGGGTGACAGCGATGCTGAAACCCGTCACAACATGCTGGCTGCCTATCAGGTGAACGAACGCCTGATGAGTGAAGCCAACGATTCAGCCCTGTTTATGCACTGCTTGCCTGCACATCGTGGGGAAGAAGTGACAAATGAGGTGATCGACGGCCCGCATTCTGTGGTATTCGACGAGGCAGAAAACCGACTCCACGCCCAAAAAGGCATTATGGCGTGGTGCATGGGTGCATCGCCTCAAGGATAAAGCATATCGCTGAAAAGTGGCTGCTGGTTTTCAGAGAACGATATGCGCAAGCATAGTGCATATCGCTGAAAAGTGGTTGTCCGGTCTTCAGTTGAAGATATGCGCAAGGATAAAAGAACAAGATGACAAATACACCTGCTCAACCGACCGCCGCCGGCGTTGACGCTGTCGTTCCATTTGCTGTTGAAGCACTGGACGTTCGCGGTCGGGTTATCAATATGGGGCCGGTGCTGAACTCAATGCTGGCGCGGCACAAGTACCCTGCGCCAGTAAACAAGCTGCTGTCAGAGGCAATTGTCCTGACATCCATGCTTGGCAGTACCCTCAAGTTCGAAGGTCGCCTGACTCTGCAAGCCCAGACAGACGGTGCAGTCTCCATGCTGGTGGTAGACTTCAACGCGCCTGACGGCCTGCGCGCCATGGCTCAGTTTGACGAGGCAAAGGTTGCTGAAGTCGCAAGCAAGGATGGCTTCAAGCCAGACCAGCTGCTCGGCAAAGGCCATCTCGCCTTCACCATCGATCAGGGCGCCCATACTAGCCGTTACCAGGGTATCGTTGTTCTGAACGGCACCACTCTGGAAGAAGCTGCGCATGAGTACTTCCAGAAGTCCGAACAAATCCCGACATTCGTTCGCCTCGGCGTTGCTGAAGTGCTGACCAAAGCAGAAGAAGGGGGCGCAGAGCACTCCTGGGCTGCTGGCGGCATCATGGTTCAGTTCCTGCCACAGTCTCTGGATCGCCTGAGACAGGCAGACATCCACCCAGGCGACGCGCCAGAAGGGCACGAAGCCCATCAGGTCGACGAAGACGACGCATGGGTCGAAGCACGCTCACTGGTTGAGACCGTGAAAGATGACGAACTCATCGATCCAAGCCTCACCGTTGAAGGTCTGCTCTACCGTTTGTTCCACGAACGTGGTGCATCCGTCTTCTCCCCGCAGAGTATGGCAGACAAGTGCACCTGCTCTGAAGAAAAGATCACTGCCATGATGCAGAACTTTTCTGATGCAGACAAAGCTGAGATGAAAGCGGAAGGCACGGTCCACATCAAGTGCGACTTCTGCTCCAAGGATTACGAGCTGGACGCCAACAAGGTGTTCAAGGACTAATCCTTTCAGGAAAAGCGTAAATAACGCAAACGAACGCAATAAAAAACGCTGTCAGAAAACCTCTGACAGCGTTTTTCTTTAACTCATTGAAATTGAATGAGTTATGCCGTTAAACACGATCAAAGATCGATCCCATGCGCGGGCTGAACAACCGGTCATAGGTTTTCAGCAACATCATATCCGTCATGCTGGCAACGTAGTCACAGATGATCCGTGAACCATCTTCAGCCTCTTTGAAGTCCGCATAAACATCTTCTGGCAAGAATGCCTTGGGTTCGCTCATCAGCGTCTCAAAGACAGCAACCACCATAGTCTGCCCTTTGAACTCAAGGTGCTGAACGTTTGGCGCCTGAATAACCCGTTCAAAGACAAAGTCTTTCAGTGCATTAAGCACCTTCGCATGGCCTTCTGGCAGAACAGCCTTGTACTTCAAAAGCGGCTCGCTGAACGCTTCTTGTTCCTTGATCTGAACAGCCACAATGAAGAAGTGAACCAGCTTACCGATGAACTGCTTTCGCCGATTGGCATTGCCAAACAGCCCCGCAATCATCTGCTCATAGGGGTCTCTTGAATACTTACTCGGATTGCTGGAAGCCAGATCGTCAAGGAATGCCGAACAGTCTTCTTTTGAGATATCCTCCCGGAACTGCTCCTCGCGCACCAGCCCCAAAGCAATCGCATCTTCAAAGTCATGAACCCCGTAGGCGATGTCATCAGCCAGATCCATGATGGAGCAATCCCATGATTTAAAACGGGATTTTGCGTGCTTGCCGTCTTTACGCACAAAGCTGCAGAACAGCGAGCGATCCTGCTCAGAGAGCGGCTCTAGCACCCAATCGACGATCTCTTGTTCCCCATCCATAAAACACTTAGGCGGAGCAGAGCGTTTCCTGTCGATCAGGCTCACTGTTGAAGTGTTGGGGCTAAGCTGCGGGGATAAATTGGGATTATGCACGCGGGAAAACGCCACCGGGTACTTCATCATGCCCAGTAATGCCCGCCGTGTCAGATCCGCCCCATGCTTGGCAGACATCTTCTCCAGCCGTGAAACAATGCGCAGGGTCTGGCCGTTGCCTTCAAACCCACCATTCTCCCGCATGCAGTAGTTCAGCGCCACTTCACCTCCGTGCCCAAATGGTGGGTGCCCGATGTCGTGACAATAACTTATTGTTTTTACGAGGCTTTCTTCCGGGATATAAGCATAGGCCGGGTGATCTTTGAAGAACGCCCGAAACTGCCGCGTGATGCCCGAAGCAATCTGCGCCACTTCCAGAGTGTGGGTCAGGCGTGTGCGATAAAAGTCGCTGTCGCCCAGATTGAGGATCTGGGTTTTCCCCTGCAGGCGGCGAAAGGCATGAGAGTGAACAATGCGGGCATAATCTACATCATAAGGCGTTCGCGCATCATCCGACTTGGGAACCCAGCCACTCTGACGAGCAGTCCAAACAACATCACTCACGTCTAAACCTCACCTAAAGCGTATTCCCGAAAAGTGGGCACCGGTTTTCGGAGCATGAATACGCGTAACAAACAACTGAAAAGCCCTGCACAACAAAGCGCAGGGCAGAAAAAAGCTTAAGCTATCAGGCTCTTAAGGAACTCGGCGGTCTTTGCAGCAGACTGCTCGATATTGCCTTTCCAGGTGGCGGGAGAAGCCCCGCGCGGTGCCAGATCATGGTTGCCATCCTCCAGCCAGTCAATGCTGATTGTCTCAGGAAGATCAACAGCTTGCACCTCGCTCTGGTTCCCCATCTGATCCCGGTCACCCTGCGCAATGAAGATCGGGCGCCGAGCATTTTGCAGCGGCTCCACACGCCAGTCCGCCAGATCAGATTTCCCAATAGCATGAAAGGGATAGCCCAGACATACAACGCCCAGAACCCGCTTCGGAAGGCTCTCACCACCCGCCAGCATCGCCGCAACGCGTCCACCCATGGACTTCCCACCAATCAGAACCGGCCCCTCAGCATTTTCCAAAATCAGCTGTACAGCCTTTTGGTACTCACCAATCAGCTTGTCAGCTCTTGGTGGAGGCGATTTCTTCCCTGTTTCCCGACGTTTAGCCATATAGCCAAACTCAAACCGCGCCACAGCAATGCCGTTCAAAGCCGCCGCTTCCGCATACCGGTTCATAAAATTGGCATCCATCGGCGCACCCGCACCATGAGCCAACACCAGAGTGCCAAGGCACTCACCTTCAGGACGTGTCCATAAAATCTCAGTCATGACGCTATTTTAACGCCTCTTTCACATCAAAAGTGACAGGAAATTTACTTGTCCCCGTCTTCAATAAGACCCATATTCAAATTAGCTAATATAAATGCGTAGAACCTACGCGAGAATAGAACGGAATACATTATGGAAGAAGGCGTCATTCGCCTGGGAATTTTTGCAGGAGCGTTCCTTGTGTTCGCACTGCTGGAAATTTTTATCCCCCGGCGCTCCGAGAGCCAGGAACGGCCACAGCGCTGGTCCACCAACCTCCTCTTGTCCGCAATCAACACGCTGATGCTGCGCTTTGCCCTGCCTTTTGCTGCAGTTTCAACGGCTTACTGGGCGCAGATGCAGGGCTTCGGTCTGGTTCACTGGCTGGCGCTGGATCCTGTACTCGGAGGGATCATTGCATTCTTTGCCCTCGATTTCGCCGTATGGGCCATGCATGTCGCAAGCCACAAAGTTCCGTTCCTGTGGCATCTGCATAAGGTGCATCACACCGATCCACGCTTCGATGTCACCACCGCACTTCGCTTCCACCCGCTGGAAATTGCCGTCTCTATGCTCTGGAAAGTGATCGTAGTCGCGCTGCTTGGTGCACCTGTCCTCTCAGTTGTGATCTTCGAGGTGGTCCTCAATGCGGCTGCCATGTTCAACCACGCCAACATAAAGCTCTCAGAGAAAGCTGACCGTGTGCTGAGATGGGTGATCGTAACGCCCGACATGCACCGCATTCACCATTCAACCCGCCCAATCGAAACCGATAGCAACTACGGCTTCAACTTTCCTTGGTGGGATCGGTTATTCTCCACATATGTCCATGATCCGAAAGGTGGGCAGGAGAACATCACGTTTGGTCTGAAGGAATTTCAGGGTAAGGAGCCTCGCCAGTTAGGCTGGGCATTGCTGTTGCCTTTCAAGGCCCTAACCCATGTACAAGGCTGGCTCTCCAGTCGCGTAAACAAAGATGGCACGCCAAAAGCAGGGCACTAGAAAAAGCCACGTGGGAAATATCTGAGATAAAGTTCCCCCAATCGGCCATTGGATTGAAGGCGGGTAAGACCAAGATTGATCGCATTTAACATCTTGGTATTGCCTGCCTTTGTTGCAATGGCCAGCCCGCCACTGAAGTAACTCGGGTCCAGCCACGGCCCTCCAGCAAACTTGCAGCACCCGCTGGCCTTCTGCGTATCCAGCCAGAACGACAACCGCATCCCATCACCGAACAAGGCATCTACCTCGGAACTCACAAGAGCGTTTCGTGCAAGTTCTTCATTTTCAAAGGGAACTGCAATCGCATCCGTAAAGAACCGCTCCAAGAATGCTTCGTGTCGAGACCCTTGAACCACCGCAACGCGTTTGCCGCCCATTGTTTCAGGCAGTGGCTCTAGAGTGCTGCGCTTGCTGGTTACAAAGCGCCCTGGAAAGCGCATGTAAATCTGTGAAAAGGAAAGCTTTTCAAGGTTAGCCGGTGTCATGCTGACGCCAGCAATCACAGCATCAGCCTCACCATTGGCCACGGTATTGGCCAGGTGGTTAAACGGCAGAATCTTCAGGCTGCAAGCCGCTTTCAAGCTCTGGCAGATCTCGCGGGCAAGATCCACGTTGTATCCCATCAAACGTTCTTCACTATCCCGGAAAATGAAGGGCGGAAAATCATCGGCTGCAATGAAGCGAATACGCTCCGGCGCCTTGCCAGTTGTCGCTAAGCCAGATTGCCCACCTGAGAACAGTGGGATTGTCACAGAAGAGGGAGCTTTTCGCGAGTTTACTGCATTTTCAGAGCCATCGTTTCCCGCTCCCAACAAGGGAGAGCTCTGGGAAATCGCCCATGTATCAGTGCCATATGCATTCTGTGCCATGACATTTGACGTCGCGAAAATGAGCGGCTGGGCACTACAGAAAATCAGCAATATGAAGAATAAAGGGAAACGCAAAAGCTATCCAATCCAGTTTGCAACAGAGCGTAAGCCTAACGGGAAATTCTCAAGGAGATACTAAGTGAATGTCTGCGAGAGGGAAAGGCCTGTAGCCGGAAACCAGCCTCATGGATTAACAGGGGCGGACGTATCATGGGGAAGTCGGGAATACTCTGATAACTCAGTGAGTAACGAACCATCGAGGTCAGTGCAGCAGGCAAACACTCTGCGTTCTCTGGCGCTCTCCATCAGCCGTATCGACAGCATGCGCTCCGCAGAAGCGGGGCAAGCCTTGCGTAGCCGCATGACAACCATCACACCGCTAGAAGCACCTTCCCATTCGCAGAGGACATCACCAGTTGTTCGAACCATCTCGGGTGACTCTGATAAAGAACGCTATGTCCCGGAATTCCTGCGTTTACGCAATGCTTTAGAGCGAGATGTCTTGCTGCAATGCAACTGCTCTGATGCCTTGATTGACTTTGCAAAGTCCCGATGCTCAGCTGAAGATAAATGCGTCAGCAGCTATCTGATTGATCAGGGCTTTCTGGATGCCTCCGTGTTTTATTGGGGCATCTCCGGCAAAATGAACATCCGCTACGCTGCAGATGGCAGCCTCTCTGCCATTGCTCCCATCTCGAACAAGCTGAAACCCTTTGAAACGGAAGGCATTCTGTTTGTACCAGCACTGGACCTGAACCAGAAAGTTGTCTTTGCCGCAGCTCCTCTCGGGCACCAACTGGAGGCCTTTGAGCGGGCGCTTGGGTACTTTGACGAAGCCACCAGCAAAATTGTCGTGGTAACTCCTGAGTACCAAAAGGCACTCACCGTCACCACAGCAAGCTCTAACGCCTTGGCGCAAGACGATCTTTCCATGTCAGCGGTTCATCGTTTCATGCCGTCACAGCGAAAGCTTCTCACGGTCTCGCCAATCTTCTTCCTCGGCACAATCGGCTTTGCATTTGATGTCTTCTACTGGGCTCTTTTCATACTGCTGACGCTCTCTCTCGGAGCCATAGGCTTACTCCGGATTGCCTCCTTCTTCACCTATTCCGACAAACAGGACTTCGCAGTTCCGGAACTCGAAAACTGGCCGCATTACACCATTCTGGTTCCGCTTTACAAGGAGTCGGCCATTTGTCGCCAACTGGTTGATGCATTGGATGCATTGGATTACCCGAAAGAAGCGCTCGATGTTATTTTTCTGGTGGAACAGGATGATGAACTCACCCAAAAGAACCTGCGCAAACTTCTGCGCAAATCCATGCGGATGATCATCCTGCCTCCCGGCAAGCCTCAAACCAAACCAAGAGCACTTTCTGTTGGTTTAGCTGCCACAAAGGGGGAGTTTGTCACGGTTTTTGATGCAGAAGACCGTCCGGAACCGCAGCAACTTAAAAAAGCGATCTGCCAGTTTGCATTGGAAGGACACGACGTCGCCTGCTTGCAAGCCGCGCTATCCATCGATCACGCTAAAGATGGCTGGCTCGTGCGCCAGTTTGCCTTTGAGTATGCCGCTCTGTTTGATGTCTTCTTGCCGTTCCTTTCGCGCAAGAACCTGCTGCTCCCGCTGGGTGGAACCTCCAACCATTTCCGCGTCAGCGCGCTTCGCAAAGTCGGGGGATGGGATCCCTTCAACGTCACTGAAGATGCAGATCTCGCCGTCAGGTTTGCCAGACAGGGCTTCAGAACGCGCACCTTGAACAGCTCCACCTATGAGGAAGCGCCGCTCACGCTCAAAGCTTGGCTGCATCAACGCACCCGTTGGCATAAAGGCTGGATACAGACCCTTGCCGTCCATCTCAGAAACCCACGATTGACCTATAAGCAACTGGGTGCAACGAACTTCGCCCTCCTGCTGCTGACCTTCTTTGGCGGTATGCTGTGCCTCTGGGCCGCTCCATTGACAGCATTGATGTTTGCTGAAGTCCTTTGGGGAGTACACCAAACCGGCCTGCAAGCCTTCGATGCTTTCAGCATCTACGCACTCTTCTGTTTCCTATTCGGTTTGGGCGGGACTGTCGTGACTGTCCTTCAAGGCAGCGCAAAGCGGGGCTTCAGACCTCGTGGCTGGGAGATTGCAAGTATTCCGCTCTATTGGGTACTTGGCTGCATTGCCTCCTACAAAGCCCTGTTTGAGTTCATCGTCAAACCGCATTATTGGCGAAAAACCGAGCACGGCATCGTTCGGCACCGCGGAAAAATCAAGGATGCAGAAGGAGTCTAGCTCTGCGGATGCGATGGAGGTTTCCAAGGGATACCGAGCGCAACGACTGTAAGCTCACAGGGCTGGCTCTCATAAAACTGGTTGAGCACCTGATGAAACACTGTTGGATCATCTGCCGCATATGCAAACAGGGTGGCACAGCTGCGTACCTTCATGCTGTCAATCTCACCAAGGATCTGGCGGGAGGTAAGGTCGATATGCTGAAGCAACAACTGGCAACACCCGCGCAAACGTGAGGCGAGGAGGGTATAGGCAAGATACCGTCGTGCTTCATTAAGGTCTTCAATCCCATAAAAGTGCGCCATTGAGGAGCGTCCGAGTTGGCGAAGTTGCGGGAAGATGAACCAGATCCAATGACTGGTCTTATGGCCTTGTATCAACTCCTGAACCACCTGCTGAAACACCGGCTCTTGCCCAATAATAAACCGGGTAATGTCGTCCTTAACGGTTCTGACCATGGGGTTTCCTTCGCTTGGTTGCAGCTTAACAGAAAACACTGCGAGTATGACTACACAGCGAAAACACTAAAACATTCAGTGCACAGCCGGAGCTAAGGCGGTGTAAGTACCTAAGAGTGGACTACATTTTTACCACACTGAGTAATCTGCTGTTTGCTGTCCTGATAAGTTTCACATTGCAAGAACATAAAAAACATCTGGTTTCGGAGTTCTAATTGACCTTCCCTAACGTAATGTTCTGGGTATATGGACGATGCGAGAAAAACTTCGTGCGATCATCGAAAGTAAGGCTTGGGAGTACACAATCATATCCATTATCGCGCTAAATGCGATAACACTAGGGATAGAAACCAGCCAGACTGTTCAACAACATTACGGCCCAATTCTCCGCACATTGGATGACATCGTAGTGGGCATTTACGTGGTCGAGATATCTCTGCGCGTATATGCATATGGCTTACGGTTCTTTCGAGGAGCCTGGAACCTCTTTGATTTCATAATCGTAAGCATTGCTCTTGTTCCAACCACCGGCCCAGCTGCCATACTGCGCTCACTCAGGATCCTGCGTATCCTGCGCCTGATCTCAGTTGTGCCATCGCTCAGACGCGTAATCGGAGGGCTGGTTCTGGCATTGCCCGGTATGGGTTCAATCATGCTACTCCTGTCTCTCGTCTATTATGTCTTCTCCGTCATGGCCACGCAGCTCTATGGCGAGACCTTCCCTGAATGGTTCGGCACAATCGGCGCTTCAGCCTATTCTCTGTTCCAGATCATGACGTTGGAGGGTTGGAGCGATGCGATTGTGCGCCCGGTCATGGATGTTTATCCCAACGCCTGGATGTTCTTCATTCCCTTCATCCTCACCACGGCCCTGACTGTGCTGAACCTGTTTATTGGTGTCATCGTGGCAGCCATGGAGGAGGAGCATGAAAAGGAGATGGAAGAACACCATCACTACGTGCGCATGGAAGCCAGTGAGATCATGAAAGAACTCAGAACATTGCGGCAGGATGTGGCAAAGCTGAGACGCAACCGTAAAGCCAGCCACAAACAGAAAGTCGAAATGACTTAAGCGCAAAGATACGACCGCCGGTTGACAAAACAAGCGGCGGTCTCAACGCTACGTTATCGAAGTTAAAACGACATCTTTCACGCCAGCCCACTCATATTTCGCAAAGCCTCAGCCTCTGAGCGGGTTGCTGTCGCAATATCTACAGAATTTGAACAAATTTGTGTAAGGTCTTGTGGAAACGAGCAACCCCATGAAAACTATAAGCTAAATTTGGTGGTGTTGTTTCACCTTTACTACCTCTAGTTCTTGGCGATTTCTTCATCTCTGCGCGCCATTATTTTGCTGGCCCCTTTCAACTTGAAACCATCAGATAAATACTTAGGGTGGGCCCAAATACGTATTGTGAGGTCAAGTGTCGAAATGCGGGCGAAGTTGCGATCCATCATTGAAAGCCGCCAATGGGAATACACAATTATTAGTATAATCGCGTTGAATGCTATTATCCTGGGGTTGGATACAAGCATGTCGCTGATTGCGAATTACGGCATGATCCTGCGGTTTCTGGATGAGTTGATCCTCGCAATTTTCGTTGTAGAGCTGACTTTGCGTATTATCGCGTTTGGCCCAAGTTTCTTCAAAGGCCCTTGGAACCTCTTCGATTTCTTCATCATTTCCATTGCGCTTGTACCGGCAACCGGCCCGGCAACCATCCTGCGTTCTCTGCGAATTCTCAGGATCTTACGCCTGATCTCGGTGGTCCCTTCGCTGCGAAGCGTCATCGGTGGCCTCATCCTTGCGCTGCCAGGCATGGGCTCTATCGTTCTGCTCATGGGGCTCGTATTCTATGTCTTCTCCGTCATGGCGACACGGCTATACGGCGCAGTGTTCCCGGAATGGTTCGGCTCCATTGGCGCTTCTGCCTATTCCTTGTTCCAGATCATGACGCTGGAAAGCTGGAGTATGGGCATTGTGCGTCCGGTGATGGAAGTTTTCCCGAATGCGTGGATGTTCTTCATTCCCTTCATCCTGTGCACAGCCTTCACGGTGTTGAACCTGTTCATCGGTATAATCGTTGCAGCAATGCAGCAGGAGCATGATAAGGATCTTGAGGAAGACCGTATCAACGTGCACGAAGAAACACGCCACGTTTTGCACGAACTCAAAGATCTGAAGATTGAGTTGCTCAGCGAGCTGGAGCGCATCCGAAAGGACCGCAAAAAAGGCTGACACACTCTCAGGTCTTTGCAGTGTGGGGCTCCTCTCTCTTCAAAGGGGGCTCGCTACTGCATTTATGATCAAGTCGTGTTGAAGTAATCTTGATCGCAGCGCGTGTGGATTGCGGGATTGCTAATATAGGCACCTGCATAAAAAAGGCCTAAGACGAAAAGCATATCTGATAGGATACGATATGTTTGATGCAAAACTCCGCGGCTATATAGATCCCCCACTCAACAGAATGGGAAAAGCACTGGCAGATCTTGGGATTACGGCAAATGCTGTAACCTTGGTTGGCCTCGGCTTTGGTCTTGCTGCAGCTGCGGCAGTGGCTGCCGGTCAGTTCTATACTGCACTGCTGTTCATCTTGCTCAATCGCTTTGCCGATGGGTTGGATGGGGCAATCGCTCGAGCAGCTGGATCCACCAACCTCGGCGGGTTTTACGACATCACATTCGACTTCATCTTTTACGGAGCCATCCCGCTCGCCTTCGCGTTTGTCGCTCCTGAACAGAACGCCTTGGCCGCAGCTGCGCTACTTTTCAGCTTTTACATTAACGGTTCCACATTTCTTGCATTTGCCACTCTGGCACAAAAGCTGGGTATGCAGACCACATTGCGCGGTAAGAAATCCTTCTATTATCTGGGAGGGCTGGCTGAAGGCTTTGAAACCATTGGCGTCTTCGTCGCATTTTGCTTGTTTCCCACTTACTTCTCATGGGTTGCGTGGACTTTTGCTGCGATTTGCACACTTTCGGCCATTTCTCGCGTTTTCATGGTCAGGCATATGGTTTTGAACCACCCAGATCCCTCGGTGTAAGATCGTTGCTCTTGCGAAGATCGGGGTGAAAAGGCTAGACTTATTAAAAATAGGATGCGTACTGCTGTTGTAATTGCAGCGGAATTTTCCTGAAATATGGGTTGTGCTATGTATCGTGCCGTTACCCGAAATATACAGATCACTGTGGAGCCGTATTATCTTGCTGAGGAGTCTACTCCCGAAGATGAGCAGTTCTTCTGGGCCTATACGGTCTCGATTGAAAACTTCAGCTCCGAAACCGTGCAGCTGCGCTCGCGCCACTGGCATATCATTGATGCCAATGGTCATACGCAGGAAGTCAACGGAGCAGGGGTCGTTGGGGAAGAGCCAATCATTGAGCCAGGCGGCTCATTCCAATACACATCCGGCTGCCCTCTCAACACCTCCTCAGGGATCATGACAGGCAACTACCGTATGCAAACGGACAAAGGCGAGTTCTTTGCGGTGAAGATTCCGGCGTTCTCACTAGACCTGCCGGATATGGTTAAGACAGTGCACTAGGGTACTGTCTTGAGAAGTACAGTCATTTTGGGGCTTTGTGACCCTTATTCAGCTTCCTCAGGCTTTGATGCTGACTGACCTGTCATGACATTGTGAACTTCTTGGAGTGTAAGAGGGGCACATTTAATGTGTTTTTTGACAGAAACAAATGGTAGCCACAAAATCAATTGCTTTGTCCATGCAAACTCATCTGGGCAATAGATTGGATCAAATTTTTCGCTTGATTGATAGTTCTGAGCCAATAGCTCGTAAAAATCATCAAAATCGTCCCCGTAGATACCTAGATCTTGAACGACCCTAGTAGACAAGCTCAAGCTTTCGAGTTTTTTGCTGCTAATTCTAATCTCTTTCAAAGCAAGATATATTTCCTTTGGGACATCCATAATGAAGCAGCTCGCACATAAAGATGGTGGACATCTTGGTTAATAGAGTCTGAGGTATCAAAGGGTGGATAGTTTGAAGTAAGGACGGGCAGCCAAACCACCCGCCTTCCATAAAAATCTTGGCTTACTGAGTACGGAAACGCGCCTGTGCACCGCGCTCGATGGCAGCGATGGTCAGCTTGTCCAACTTCAGGTGGTCGCGCAGCAATTGTAGCATGCGCACTTCTTCAGGGCTTACACGAAGGTCAGCCGCTGCAATCTCAACACCAAGCGCATAAGCCGTGTCATGCAGTTTGGTTGGCAAAGACTCTGCCACAAGCGCCAATGTTGCGTTCATGCCATTTTCGCCGGAAAGACGCTCAGCGCACTGCTGGGTGATCTTGATCAGGTCATTGTCATCAAAGTCTTTGAAGACAGGGAGAATGCCCACAATATCGCCAAGCTGACGCAGCTCTGCATCGCTCATCGCGCTATCTGCGGCAGAAACCATCACCATTACATGAATGAGAGCTTCTTCTACGCTCAGTAATCTATCTATTGTACCCATATCTCCCCAAAGCAAAAAGCTTTGCCTCTTGGTTTGCTTTAGTTTTTTGCTATGCCAAATCGTCCGGCAGCGGTTAATGACTGCAAAGGTAAGGGGGCTTCCTGCCTCATACAAGGGGTTACAGCCGAAAACCCGAGAACTGTCATTGACGTGGGCGCCAGTTTTACATAAGTTCGCGCAGCTTTCCGGCATCAAATATAGCTGGTGAAAGCAAAACTCAGTTACAATTTAATCTCCAAATACGGATCTCAAAATCCATGTCTACGAACAGTTTGCCTCAACTCGATCTCAGCCCAGAACTTATCGAGGCGGCACAGGTATCTAAAGCCTGGCCGTTTGAAGAAGCACGCAAACTGGTCAAACGGTTGGAGAAGAAACCCAAGACCGGGCCGGTCTTGTTTGAGACCGGCTATGGTCCATCTGGTCTGCCTCACATGGGCACCTTTGGCGAAGTTGCCCGCACCACCATGGTGCGCACCGCCTTTCGTTTGCTCACACAAGACAAGATCCCGACCAAGCTGATCTGCTTCTCAGATGATATGGATGGCTTCCGCAAAGTGCCAACCAACGTGCCTAACCAGGAAATGCTGGCAGAGTACCTTGGCAAGCCACTAACACGTGTGCCAGACCCATTTGGCGAGTTTGATGGCTTTGCCCAGTCAAACAACGCTAAGCTTATGGCGTTTTTGGATAAGTTTGGCTTCGAGTATGAGTTCGCGTCTTCCACCGAGTACTACACATCCGGTGTGTTCGACAAAGCGCTCCTGCGTATGCTGGAAGTCTACGACAAGATCATGGCGATCATCCTCCCAACACTGGGAGAAGAGCGTCAGGCAACATACTCGCCGTTCCTGCCAGTTTGCCCGCGTACTGGCGTCGTACTTCAGGTGCCAATGGTAGATCGCAATGTCGAAAAAGGCACTGTGACCTACATTGATCCGGAAACGGAAGAGCGTGTGGAAGTGCCGGTAACTGGTGGCGCAGTGAAGTGTCAGTGGAAAGCTGACTGGGCACTGCGTTGGTATGCGCTGGGCATCGACTATGAGATGGCTGGTAAAGACCTGATCGACAGCGTGAACTTGTCTGGCAAGATCTGTAAGGCTCTGGGCGGCCCTGCTCCGGAGGGCTTCAACTACGAGCTCTTCCTGGACGACAAAGGCCAGAAAATTTCCAAGTCCAAGGGCAACGGTCTGACCATGGAAGAGTGGCTGACCTACGCTTCTCAGGAAAGCCTGTCTCTGTTCAACTTCCAGAAGCCAAAGACGGCGAAGAAGCTGTACTTTGATGTGATCCCGAAAGCAGTTGACGAGTACTGCACCTTCCTGTCCAAGTTCGACAGCATGGAAGCAGCGCAGAAGCTGATGAACCCAGTCTGGCACATCCACTATGGCAACCCACCGAAGGAAGAAATGCCGATCTCCTTCGCAATGCTGCTCAACCTCGTTTCTGCATCCAACGCGGAAAACAAGGACGTACTGTGGGCGTTCATCTCCCGCTACGCACCGGGCTCTTCTGCGCAGACGCATAAGATGTTGGATGAGCTGGTTGGCTACGCAATCCGCTACTACGACGACTTCGTAAAGCCTACGAAGAAGTTCAAAGCACCGGATGACGTAGAGATCGAAATGCTCACTAAGCTGGACGAAGTGTTGGCTGGTCTGCCTGCTGATACGGACGGCGGTGACATCCAGAACGCAATTTACGACATTGGTCGTAATATTGAGCGTTACCAGAACACAGCCAAGCCGGGTCCAGATGGTCGTCCGGGGGTTGCGCAGACCTTCTTCTCCGCGATTTATCAGGTACTTCTGGGGCAGGAGAAAGGTCCTCGCTTCGGATCCTTCATCGCTCTCTACGGTATTCCAGAAACCCGTAGTTTGATTGCAAAAGCACTTGCAGGAGAGCTTGCAGCGTGATGAATTAGCCCCCTCAAACGAGGGGGCTTTTTTATGTCTTTTCCCAGCTGGCTTACTTGGGCACTTTTACCTGTTTATATTGTCGAAGGTTTGCGCGCACGCGCCAACTCCGTGCGTTTTGCACCTGCTCCCGGTCCTCAATCCGGCGAAATCGCCGGGCAGGGCAAACAGATCAACCTGCTTGTCGTCGGAGATTCCTCCGTTGCAGGTGTCGGCCTTGATCACACCACAAATGGTCTGACCTACAAGCTGGCCACAAAACTCTCAGAACTCAGCGGCCAGCCTATCAAATGGCGGGCTGCGGGCAATAACTCTGCAACATCAGCACAGCTGCGGGATGTGGTTGTGCCGAACCTGCCGGATGAGGACTACACTCACGTTTGCATTAGTATCGGCTTCAATGATCTGAAGAACTTCAAATCCGGCCGTGCTTGGAAGAAGGGCTTTGGCGAGTTGATCTACGCGCTGCGCACCAAGTACCCAAACGCACGCCTTTATTGGCCCAATCTCATGTCTCCCACATACGTGCCAGCCCTCTCAAAAGCGCTGGCGGGTGTTCTGGAGCCTCGGCGTCAGATGATCAACCGTGTCGGCACCCAGCTTTGCTTCGAGCGTGGAGCCATCTCCATGGCAGCGATACCGGAAATCACCAGTGCAGCCTTCTGTGAGGACGGCGTGCACGCGACATCGCTGGGGAACCAGATATGGGTAGACCACATGGTCGCTGATCTTCTTGAGCGCGGCCTCCTAGGGCTGGAAGATAAGGATGAAGTAGAAGACAAACAGAACCAGATGGACAGCGCCCTGTAGGGCGTTCGTTCGGGTCCCTGTGAATGTGATCATGCTCAGGATCAGTGTCAGCAGCAGCAGGATCATGTCCGTATCCTTCACACCCAGCACAATGTGAATGTCAAAGATCCCGGCTGCGATCAAAACCGCCGGGACAGTCAACCCGATGGTCGCCAGAGCCGAACCCAGACAGATGTTGACCGACCGCTGCAGCCTGTTGGCCAGCGCAGCGCGGAAACTGCCAAGCCCTTCTGGCGTCAGAACCAGAAGCGCAACAAGAACACCGCCAAAAGCTGCAGGCATATGGAAGCTGGCAATGCCAAAGTCCACCAGAACCGCGAACTTCTTGGAAAGCAGCACGATCGGCAACATGGTCAGGATCAGGAACATCGCATGATAGCCGGTGGAGTAAATCTCCAGATCATGATGATGGTCATCCTCATCATGCGCGTGCTTATCATCCTCAACTTCATCCTTCGCCATCAGAAACGATAGAGCCACACCGGAGTGCGGTTTCGGCTGTATGAAGAAGGACTTATGCCGGATACTCTGCGTTGCCAGAAACACTGCATAAAGCAGACTGATCATCACCGCGAAGGAAATCTGCTGTCCGGTGGAAAGGGATGGATCTGCGGTGGAGGTGGTGTAACGGGGAAGGATCAGAGAAAACGTTGCAAGCGGAATGAGAACTGAAAGGAAGGAACGGGCACCTGTGGTGTTGAAGGGCTGTTCTCCATACTTGAGGCCGCCCAGAAGTAGACTGATGCCCACCATGCCATTCAATACGATGTTGAGCACCGCGAGCATCGTATCCCTCGCCAGAGGCTCATTGGTGCCACCTGTCAGCATGATGGAAACAATCAGCGAGACCTCAATGCCGATCACCGATAGAGTTAGGATCAGTGTCCCGTAAGGTTCCCCCAGAATGACGGCCAGACAGTCCGCATGGCGCACCACACCAAAGGCGCACCACAGCATGACGCTGAAAAGCCAGATGAAGCAGAAGATCTGCACGGCAAGGCCCGCTGAGGGCTGCAACAGGTCCGCCCCAGCCAGAAAGAAAAAGGCTGTGGTTGCAGCACCTGCCAGAAAACAGGCTTCTCGTTTAAGTGTACTCCAAAACCCTGACATTATACTTTTGTTCTCCAAGGCCCTGTAAAAAATGAATTATTCCGTTGCAGAGGTCTCCGCAGTAACGTCTTCGCGTGGACGCCAAATGATGGCGGGTTCCCCCTCCATCACCAGTGGTGTCTCAGAGGTGCTGTCATCCGCAAGCTCCTCCCATGAGTTCACCAATGTGGCTGACTCATCATCACTCAGCTGCACCAGCTTGGAACGCCAGATACCCTGTTCAGCCCGTCGCGCCTTTGCAGCAACGTCTTTCAGGGCCTCTGGGGCATCTCGCTCAGCCTTTGCCCAGCCATTCTCAATCAGCCAAGTGGCAAGATCATGTTTGCCCACGTTGCAGGTTGCAGCATAATCATCCCCTTGCATGGGCTTCATGTCAGAGCAGGTGACACGCTTCTGGCGGATGAAAGCACGCAAAGCCGTCCGTGCTCTGATCCCGCAAGGCCATCTTTCACCATCTTCACTGGGGCATGTTGTGCTGAGAGGAACAGCTTGTACGTGATGAAGCGAAATCCGTTTCATTTTATCGCTCAGCGTTGCCCCATCCACCGCAACCGGGCGATAGAGCACCAGTTCCTTCGGGGGAGGCTGCTTGGACTTGCGCGGTACTTTGACGTGAGCAACGCGTTGCAAGGTAGCTGTCACCGCAGGAGGAGGCGTGCGCGTGCCACCCACATTGCGCAGTCCATCAGGGTGTTTAGGCGGCGTTTTGGGTATCTTGGCCTCAGCAGCAAGGCGAGCAGCTTCCAGAGCCGCGAGCTCTTTCTGTTTTTCTTCAGCGCTTGGTTTATGTTCAACCGGGAAAGAGGAAGGGCGATAGAGGGTACGGGCGTTTCCACGCAGAGCGGTTTCTGCATTGTGCTCAATGAGCGCATAAAACCCGACGCCAAGAAGCGCCACTCCAAAAAGAAAACACGTGGTCTTGGTAATCCGCATAAGCACCCTGTCTGCTTATTGGCTCACCCACAAAATCCTTGCTGTCCAGACCAGATCCGCAACTTGAACAACCCTTGGCGTGTCATCCGGGGTGTGCCGTCGAAATTCAATGCGCTCATTCGTTTGCCGTTGCAATGGGCCGCAATGTAAATCTCCGGTTTTAGTCGCTATCAAAACATGATCATTTCGCCGCAAAGAGCTCTCGGGAGAGACGATGAGTATTTGTCCTTCCCTGTAGTATGGTTCAAAACTATTACTCGAAACTTCAAGTGCGAAGAATTTCTCACTCTGAGAACTGGGAAAAATGAAGCTATCGCAGAATTTATCTAGCTGAAAACCCGAGAGATCCTCAAGGTCCACCTCTCGCAACTCATCACTCGTACATAAATACGCGGGAAATGACCGGAAATGTGTACCAGAGATCTCTGTTTTGTCTTGCAGCAATCCAGCAAAGTCCACGAAGGTCATTTGAGTGACTTCGAGCACCTTGGCGAGCGACTCCGTTGACGGCCAGCGTGGGCGACCATCAGCAGCAAAGCGCTTGGAGGGATTGAAGGAGGTCGGATCGAGTCCCGCACGGCGTGCAAGGCCAGAGGGTGTCAGCTGATGCCGTTTGGCCATTTTATCAAGCGCTGCCCAAAGGTTCTCGTGATCTAACATTCATCCTCCAATAGCGGGAACAACCGGACAGATTTGCTGGAAAAACAGCCTAGTTCTGCACCTCTTAGAAATCTTGTATGTGGTGAATAAAATCCTATTGCAAGCACTAGTCGAAAGAGAGGGGTTGCCAGCCACCGATTTGTGGATGTATGAGCATGGCTTCAGTTGAGTAGACGTCTCTCCTGAAAGGCAATTCCCATGTCCCTCATATTCAAGATCGCCCCCAAGGCGCTTTGGCAGGAAGCTGAAGCCGCCGGTATCTTTGCGGGTGCTCCGATCGATCTGGCAGATGGTTACATCCACTTCTCCAGCGCCGAGACCGTGAAAGAAACCGCTGCGCTGTACTTTGCGGGACAAACCGACTTGCTGCTGATTGCCGTTGAGAGCGAAGACTTCCCGGAAAATGAAATGAAGTGGGAAGCCTCCCGAGGCGGTACACTCTTCCCGCATCTCTACGGCGAGTTTCCTGTCTCCAAGGCCAAATGGGTCAAGCCATTGCCATTGGACGCTGAAGGCAATCACGAGTTTCCGGAGCTTTAAATGTCGATTGAAAACCTGATCAACAAAGTGGGCATTCGGGCACTGCATTGTCTGGATCCTGAGACCTCACACAACGCAACCATCAAGATGCTTGCCTCTGGCCTGGCACCCACATTCGGTCAAGTTGAGAACAAAGCACTTGAGTACAAGCTCGGCGATCTGACCTTCAAGAACCCGGTCGGCATGGCAGCAGGGTTTGATAAGAACGCAGAAGCCATCACACCACTCATGAAGCTCGGCTTCGGGCATGTTGAAGTGGGCACGGTGACCCCACTGCCGCAGGAAGGTAATCCAAAGCCTAGGAATTTCCGCCTCAGCGCAGACCGCGCCGTGATCAATCGCTACGGCTTCAACAATGACGGCCACGATGTGGTCTATGAGCGTATCCGCAAAGCAGGTCGTACGCCGGGTGTTCTGGGCATCAACGTAGGAGCCAACAAGCTCTCCGAGGATCGTGTTGCTGACTATGTGCTTGGTGTGAAGCGTTTCGCTGAACTGGCAGACTACCTGACGGCCAACATTTCCTCTCCAAACACACCGGGCCTGCGAGACCTGCAGGAAAAGGATGCTCTTGCGCACCTTCTCTCTGCCATCGTCAACGCACGTGATGAACAGGAAGACCGTCTGGGCCGCAAAGTCCCGGTCATGCTGAAAATCGCACCGGATGTGACGGAAGAAGCACTCAAGGAGATTGCTGAGGTTGTCATGACCAACAAGGTTGATGGCATGATTGTTTCCAACACCACCATCGCCCGCCCATCTACACTCAAGGATCAGCAGCAGGCAGAGGAAGCTGGCGGTTTGTCAGGCGCTCCGTTGTTCGAACGCGCAACCATCGCTCTGGCGAAGACCAGACGCGCTGTAGGGCCGGACTTGCCGCTCTTTGGTGTTGGTGGAGTAGATACGCCAGAAAAAGCGGCTGCGAAGATCTTTGCAGGGGCTAACCAGATCCAGCTTTATTCCGGCATGGTCTATGAAGGGCAGACGCTGGTGAAGAAGATCAATAAGCATCTCTCTCGTCTGGTCGCAGCCCGCGGTGTTTCCAATCTGCAGGAGCTGGTCGGCATCGACAACGACATCTGGGCAGACAAAACGCTCGACTAAATCAAGTAAGGCGAGGCACATTTCAGCAGCCTCGCCTTTTGGTCTTGTGATCAGCCAGCCCTACTGGAAGCTGGCTGCGGAGCGCCAAAATACTGCCGCTCACGCACGACGCACAGATAGCTCAGCGTCAATCCACGTGCACCGAAGAACACCAGTAACGAGAACCAGAGCCCGTCGTTTCCATAGATCGGAAACAGCAGATAGTAGCTGGCAAGGAACAGTATGGTTGAAACCACCACAGAGTTCCGCATGTCCTGAGACCACGTTGCGCCAATAAATATCCCGTCCATCTGGAAGGCCAGAGTGCCGATGATTGGCGTCAGGACAGCCCAGAACATGAAGGTCCGCGCAGTCTCTCGCACCTCTGCATGAGTGGTGAGCAGGTCAATCACCATACCGCCCGTCAGCCACAGCACCATGGCTGCGCCAAAGGAAAGCCCAAAGCCCCAGCCGATGGAAAGCCGCAGAGCCTTGCGGAAGGCCGTGCGTTGCTTGGCACCAATCGCTTGCCCAACCACCTGTTCAGCAGCCGAAGCCGTACCATCCAGAAAGAACGCTGCAACCAGAATGAACTTCTCCAGAACCGCATTCGCTGCCAGTACCACTTCACCCTGAGCCGCACTGCGTGAGGTGAAGAAGCCAAAGGCAAACAGCATCACCATGGACCTGATCATGATGTCCCGGTTCAATGCCAGCATCGGCTTTAGCTTTTCCCAGATGATAATCTGAGAGAATGTCGGCAGCGGCGCGCCATTCAGCTCGCGCTTAATCAGATAGAGCCCCAGACAGAACGTCAGCATCTCCGCAATGAAAGTTGCCACGGCAACTCCTGGAATGCCCCAGTTGAACCCAAGCACAAACACCACAGAAAGCAACATATTGGTGACATTCAGGAAGGTCTGAATAAGCAGCCCGATGCCCGCTTTGCTCAGCCCAAGATACCAGCCAAGGATGGAGTAGTTGGCAAGCACAAACGGAGCAGAAAACGCACGGATCGCAAAATAGGTTGCCGCAGCTTCCTGAACCGCTTCCGTTCCGCCAATGATCGGCAGACCGAAACTCAGGATTGGCCATTGCAGGAAGATAACAATCACACCGCCAATCAGCCCCAACAGCAGCGCCCGCGCCAACACAGCCCGCATCTCATTGCCATTGCTGGCGCCAAGGGCTTGTGCTGCCAGACCTGTAGTGCCTGCACGCAGGAAGTAAAAGAACGCGCCGATCACATCAAACAGGATCGTGCCTACAGCCAAACCACCCAGCAAAGCAGCATCATGCAGCTGCCCAATCACCGCAGTATCAACCAGCCCCAGCAATGGAGTGGAGATATACGCCAGGGTCATCGGGACAGCGAGCGCAAGGAAAGAGCGGTTTGTCACTTTGAAACTTGTAGACACGGAAAAACCTTTAAACGCACGAGAGCAATGCGGGCCTGCAGCTCAAATGGGCTTGGGGAAATTGAAGTCTCTATGCTCATATTGGTTTGTTCTGTTTTTGTCCATATTTATAATCTCAATGGATCAGTTAGATTGGCTTGAAACAGAGAAGGTGTTGCTCTCGTGAGACTACCAATTGTGCATCATCCCGCCTACACAGCGGACATTCCGGAGGACCATCGGTTCCCCATGAGAAAGTATGCCGAGGTCGCACGTTGGCTGAAAGAGACAGACCCGCAGGGAGCACTCTATGACTTCCATGAGCCAGCCCCAATCTCCCGTGATGATCTGCTCCGGGTTCATGCAAGGGAGTATGTGGATCAGGTGCTGAGCTGCTCGGTTCCGCATGCCATCGCCCGCGAAATCGGCTTTCCCATGACTGAGAGCGTCTCCTTCCGTGCCCAGTGCGCAACAGGAGGGTCCTTGCTGACGGCCATGCTGGCGCTGGAACACGGCGTGGCCTGCAACACCGCCGGAGGCTCTCACCACGCCCGTATTGCGCAAGGTGCTGGCTTTTGCGTCTTCAATGACGTTGCAGTCGCGGTGAGGGCGGTACAGGCCATGCGCATGGTCCGCCGCGTACTGATCATCGATCTGGATGTGCATCAGGGGGATGGCACTGCCGATATCTTCGCCCACGACACCAGCGTCTTCACCCTCTCACTCCATTCAGAGAAGAACTACCCCGTCCGCAAGAAAGCCTCTACGCTGGATGTGCCGCTGGAAGACGGCATGGAGGACGACGAGTACTTGTCAATTCTGGAAGACACTCTCAAACGCGTCCTCACCACGTTCAAAGCAGATCTGGTGTTCTTCAATGCCGGTGTTGACCCTCACCATGACGACCGTTTGGGCCGCCTTGCCCTGTCCGATGAAGGGCTGCGAAAACGAGAGGAACTGGTCTTTAAACTGGTAAGGAATGAAGGTCTTCCACTTGCAGGTGTGCTGGGAGGTGGTTATTCGTATAATCTTAGACTATTGGTTAACCGGCACTCAAACCTGTACCGCGTGGCAGCGAAGTACTTATAATTCAAAAACAAGTCCTTTTTATATAAAATTTTAGTAAAATATAAAATTCCACCTTTAAGAACTGAATAGGTAAATGTGTCTTGCCATTTTATGAAAAATGCGCAGTATCCCCTCCGTAAAGTGCAAATAAAATGCCTCGGAAGGCTAGGAGACACATATGGGTGTTGTGGTCACCAATAGAAGCGTTGTACTGGATACTGCGGATTACATGATCCGGGAAAGCGGACTGTTGGGCTTGGATGTTGATCAGCTTGCCAGTTCCACCGGAACCAGCGAACAGGACATTTCTGAAATGTTCTCCTCAGTCAATGGGGTAGAGCGTGCTGTTCTGCAAAGATACATCGACCGCTTCCTGCAGATCCTTGGTGATCCTTCCACGCAGACGCTTCACTTCCGCAGAGCACTGGACACTTACATCGCAGCTTTCCAGGCTGGCATGGCAGACGGTGGCGAGCTGTTCCTGTCCGCAGTGCTGGGCGATAAGGATGAAGAACTGCCGGAAGACCTGCAGGAGCTTGCAGCAACCTTCGCACGCCGTGCCCGTGTATGGCTCGCAGACCTGTTGGAATACAGCGGCAACTGGTCCTCAGAAGAAGCTTTGGTAAAGTCGGACTTTGTTCTGGCAGCATTGGAAGTGGCTGTTCTGATCGGCAACACCAGCGAAGATCCGGAGATCTTCGACAACCTGTCCGTCAACATTCACAATATCTGCATGCAGTAAGTTAAGAGCAGGCGCGGTTATCGTCCGCGCCAGTTCATCAGCCGTGAGATAAACCACAGCGGCACTACGACTATGGCTCCGAGGAAGAAGTAGGAGCCAAAGCGCTCAATGGCCGAGAAGCCCATATTCCAGATCCGGATAAAGAAATCCTGCACGGAGTAGATCAGGGTCAGAGGCGAAAAGTCCAGCGCAGACAGCACAATCCCGACAATCAAAGATAGAAAAATCAGCCGAATGAGCACGCGTCCCGGCGTGTCTCCAAGAAAACGGTTGAACTTATCGTTTGACATCAAAATCTCCGCAATAGCCGTGCTCAAAAAGGGCAGTGGACGTAAAACCCAGGCAAAGGACAGGGTAATAGCAAACTGCTTTACAATGCTTTGATCCCTATATAGGCACGCAACCTACTCTTTCATATGGGGCGATGCCAAATTTTCTATTCCATTCCATATACGCAGTAATCGGTCTTTCCTTTAAGTGCGTCTTCCTTACAGTACCTCCAAAACAAGATGATAGCCGCTGGAACGCTGATTGCGTGCGCCCAAAGGCTGGCAGAGAAGACTATAGGATACGCCCATGAAAGCTGTGACCTACCACAAAGAGACCGACGAGTTCATGCTGGCTGACGTGGAAAAGCCCACCCCAGTACAAGGCGAAGTGCTGGTAAAGGTGATTGCCACCGGCCTTAATCCGGTCGATGCAAAGATCAACAAATGGTGCGCTGCTGCTCACGATATGAGTGACAACTGGGTGCCCGGTCTGGACGTGTCAGGCATCATCGAACAGGTAGGTGAGGGTGTCACAAACTGGTCTGTGGGCGATGCAGTTCTGTATCACGGCAACATGTTCAAGCCCCACGGCGGGTTTGCAGAATATGCTGTCACCGATGCTGAGGCACTCGTCAGGCACCCGGATGTCGACCCGGTTATAGCTGCGGCAACCCCATGTGCTGGCTGGACTGCATGGCGTGCCCTCGTGGATAAGCTGGACATCGAAAACCGCAATACTCTGCTGGTCATGGGCGGCTCAGGTGGTGTGGGCAGCTTTGCCATCCAGATCGCCAAACACTTCGGCACAGAGAAAATTCTGGCGACGTGTTCTGAGCGCAATCTCGACTACGTGCGTTCCCTCGGTGCGACCCGCGCGATCGACTACGGTTGGGAAGATGTGATTGGTATCGCTTTTGAGGAAACCGGACGGCAAGGCGTTGATGTAGCGCTTGATACGGTTGGAGGCGACAACGACATTACCGCTGCAAGCTGTCTGGGCTTTGAAGGGGAGATGGTTGAACTCGTCAGCACTGTGCGTCCTGCTGCCTATGACAATGCATTCTTGAAAGGCCTCAGTTTCCACCAGCTCAGTCTGGGGTCAGGTCTGCGCGCCGGTCCAAAGGCCAAAGCCAATCTGGTTAAAGCAGGCACAGCTTTTTCAAAGCTTCTGGAAACTGGCGAGATCTCCGTACCAAAGATCAGTCAGATCAATCTTGAAGATGTAGGGCCTGCTCTGAAAGACATGAGGAACCAACGCACTGTTGGCAAGATTGTGTTGAAGATCTAGGCAGTTATCCAATACCTTCTCTCCATCGGAATCAAATGAGGCTGACCTGTCCAGCCTCACCGGCGGAGACAGGGATGACTGAGTTTGTAATCTATGCAGCAGAGCCCAAAGACGCAGAAGACCTGGCGGCCCTGCGCGTGGAAGCCATGCGCGAAAGCCTTGAAGCGCTGGACAGGTTTGATCCGCAAAGAGCACGGGAGCGCTTTCTCAAAGGGTTCGAACCTGAGCAAACCAATAAGCTCGTCAGTGGTGTAATGCCTGTTGGGTTTTATGTGCTACGAGACCGTCCAGACCACATCTGGCTGGATCACCTCTACATCCACCCAAAAGCCCAGGGGGGAGGCATTGGTGCAAAGGCAATCTCGCAAATCAAAGCATACGCTTTTGCAAAAGGAAAACCTGTTCGCCTTGGTGCACTCAAGCAGAGCAAAGCCAATACCTTTTATCAGCGCCACGGCTTCCAGCACACCCACAGTGAAGAGTTCGACAACTACTACGAACTCCCTCTGGAACATATCAAGCCGGGAACACCAACGTTCATCCTGAAGCGAGCAAAGCCCGAAGATGCCGAACAACTTGCAAACCTGCGCCACGAGGCCATGAAAGATGAGTGGGCCGCAAACGGACTAACCGACTTCGCTCTTGCACGCTGTCATTTCTTCGAGGATTTCAAGCCTGACGCCACATGGAAGATTGAGTTCGAAGGGGAGGTAATTGGTTTCACGGCAGTTCACGAATATACCGATCACATCCATCTGGACATGATTTACCTGCACCCCAAAGCCCAGGGCAAAGGCATTGGCGCTCAAATAGTGGCCAACATCAAAGAACACTCAGTGCAGGTGAACAAGCCAATCCGCTTGGGCGCGCTCCGCATCAGCAACTCCAATAAGTTCTACCAAGCACAGGGCTTTAGCTTCACGCACAATGTAGAGTTCAACAACTACTACCAGTTCAAGCCCGAACCTGCCTTCTATCTCGAAACAGCTTCTCAGGATGACTTTGAAGAACTCCAGGTCATTCGCTACACATCCATGAAGGAAAGTGCAGAAGCCAATGGCCTGTTTCATCATGACAAAGCCCGCGAGGTGTTCCTGAGCGAGTTCGCGCCTGAAAAGACGCTGAAAATCCGCAGAAATGGCAAAACCATTGGCTTCTATGTTGTCCTGAACCACCCGGATCACCTCTATCTGGATATGTTCTACCTGCTGCCCGAAACTCAGGGTCTCGGCATCGGGTCTAAACTCCTGAACCAGATCAAGGCACAAGCGGACAAGCAAAGCAAACCCATCCGCCTCGACGCCCTCCGCATCAGCCCCGCCAACGCCTTCTACCAGCACCACGGCTTCCACCTGACCCACTCCGAGGGCGTCAACAACTACTATGAATACGCTCCGAAGTGCCTAACCAAGGCGGAAATAGCGTAAGCCACATCCTTACTTGGCCAGCACTTCCAGCGGTTGCTTAGCGACAGTGATAAACTCCCAGGCATTGTTGGGATCTGCGCCCGCCTGTCGAAGTAATCCGTCGATTTTTGCTGTGAACTCATACTTCTCGGTTGGAGAGAGACCGCCATTTGTCTCCAGAGCGTCCTGCAGCTGTGATTTGACATCCAGAAACTGAAACTCAATCTCAGGATCACCTGACTCTACATTGAACCAGCCTTTAGCAGCCTGATAGTAGACCTCAGGATTTTCCTTTGTCAGCTGAAAGAGATCTTCTGGGCTCGCTTCTTGCAGGTTGCTGGAGGAGCTCGGCCCAAACCACAGGCTCAGCACCTTGCCGTCTTCTGCGCCAAGAGCCACATGGGTGTCAGCAAAAAAGAAAACAACATCGCCAGCCTCAAATGAAGTCGCAGGCTCGCTCTCGTCATATCCGACAACCTCATCCAGAATTTCATTGTAGCCAATGTCGTCGCTGACGCTATCCTCCAGATCGCGAATGACCCTGTTGCTCTCCGGCGTATCAGCATAAGCCTTGAGGCCCATCAGCAAAACGGCTTCCTTACAGTTCATGCAGCTGTGCACAGTGGGCTGAAGCAAGGCAGCTTGGTTGGTCAGGTTCTCGCGAAAGTGCGAGTTTTCCTCCAGCGGTGTTGCCCCGGATTGCCAGCTGAGACTTCCTTTCCAGGATTGTCCAACTTCAACGGCTTTATTGGTGCTTTGTACGTTCTGCACACTGGCTGCTGACTGCAGCGGATGTGTGGCCTGAACATTGGTAACGCTCTGAGTGTTGATAGGCATCGCGTGATCTTTGCTAGGTTGTTATCTTCAACCACTGGTATAGGATTTGCGCAGTCCAGCGAGTGTCCTTCAGCACATTGCAAAATCAGCGTGCATTCAAAGATGCATGAGTAATCTCATCGTGAAGTGGGGAATGATGAAACAAAACGAGTTGGAGAGCTGTAACGGTGACCAGCAGGCTCTCTTAGAACGACCTTCATGGCACATAGTACCTGCTGCTGCAGCTGATTTTGACCTGCTCGCAGACCTCCGCCATCTGGCCATGAAGGACAATATGGAAGCCAACGGCATGTTCGAGCATGAGCTCTACCGGCAATACTTCAAAGACAGCTTTGACCCCGCCTCCACATGGAAGATCATCGAGAACGAAGACGTTCTGGGCTTCTACGTTCTTTGGGACAAGCAAGATCACCTTTATCTGGAACGCCTCTACTTCCACCCCAATGCACAAGGCCGCGGCATTGGAGCAGAGATCCTCACCCTCCTGAAGCAACAAGCCACCGCCCAAACCAAACCCATCCGCCTCGACGTCCTCCCCAAAAGCCGCGCCAACCCCTTCTACCTCCGCCACGGCTTTGAACTGGTTGAGGAGAGGGAAGAAGAGAAGGTCTATGAGTGGAGGTTAGAGGGTTCCAAAGAACTCGCTTAGTGACCTCCCACCAACTGGCAAACGCAAAGACTATCGAAGGCTTACTGTTCGCAAGAAAAGAGAGAATATGAAAACTAGGTTTTGTTGCTTTGGATTGCTTTTCTTCGGCACTTTAGGATTAGTGTCTGCCAATGAGCAACAGCGGCAAAAAATTGAGCAGTTAGAATGCTCCTGGGCTGATTGCGAGGAAGAACAAACTCGTTCCAGGAATGATGCGCAAGGTGCGGTCGAAGAATGGCAACCTGCACCTGAGGTCTTTGTAGAATGCAAAGAAAAAGGCGCCGAAGCATGTGAGCACTTAGAGGCATCTGCTACAGACTTATCTGAGGAAAATATCAACTATCTTTTTGAGCTACTGAAGCCGTTTGCCGCTTCAGATGCCACAGAAAATACCGCTGAGACCAAACCCGCAAGTGCTTCAAACTGAAATCAGATAACTGATGAGCACAGGCAAGCTAATTCTCTTCAAACAGTAACCTCACCCTATCCCGCAAACACGAAGAACCACCAGAGGCTTGCTGTGGCTAGGGAGAGGGGGACGCCGACGCCGATGGTGGCGGCGACCAGTTCGCTTTCCAGGTTGTACTGCAGGGCGATCAGGCTTGCACCCAGCATAGGGGGCATTGCCATTTCTAAAAGAGCGATGCGGGCGATGTTGTTTTCCAGCTGCCCAAGGCCTGCGTAAACCAGATACAGGAACAATGGCGCCAGAACCAGGCTGAAGGTGAGGGCGAGGCCAATAGGAGCCCATCGCCCTTTTAAGTGCTCAACTCTCAAGGCAAAGCCCACAGCTGCAAGAGCCATAGGCGTCAGCGTGTCGGCCAGCGTGCCGACCACATCATCAATCCAGACTGGTCGACCCAGATGGTTGATTGCAAGCGCAACTATGATCGCCCAAAACGGGGGGAACGTGAGAATGCGCCGAACGATCACAGGCGGTTCAAAAGCACCGGCACTGGCAACGGTCGCAATGCTGATCCCGAGAATGGAGAGCGCAAGGTAAGAGCCAAACAGGTCGATCACCAACCCGACGCCAAGATACTGGCTACCCGCTAAGGCTGAAATCATCGGCAGGCCGACAAAGCTGGTGTTGGCCCATCCGGCAACCAGCAGAAGCGCGCCAATCCTCTGCCACGACCATTTGAAGTATTTGCCAATGGGAACAAAGAACAGGATTGCAAAGCCCACGCCGATCCACGGAGTTGCGGCTGCAAACCACCAGTCAGCTGAAACGGTGACCCCATGCACATTCTTGATGGCCATGGCAGGCAGCGCAACGTAGATGACCCAGCCGCCAAACACCTTCGTTGCTGTGTCGGGAAGCGCTTTGGTGAGCCGCAGAACAATCCCGATCACAAGGCAAAATACGATGAGAACAATCTCGGCCATGGAGCATCATGCCTGCGTAATGAAAACAACCTTCCACCTCAGCAAAATAGAAGAGCAAGTTAAACGCGGCATGAAAGAACTCATGAACACCGCCCCGATGCCGTAAACGCTTCTTAAAGCCAAAAGCTTGCAACGAGAGCTCTCCCAATGAAAACGCCGGTGAGATGTCTCCCACCGGCGCTTCAAACTTAGACCAGAGGGCTGAGCCGCAAAGCCCAGCCGGGTCTGTATTACTCAGCAGCTTCTGCCACAGCCTCTGCAGGGGAGAACTTACCGTAGTAAGTCTCACCAGCTTCTGCCATTGCGCGCAGCTGTTTGTTTGGTGCGAAGCGGTCGCCCCACTTGGCAGCCAGCTTGTCACAGCGCTCTACGAACTCTTTGGTGCCGATGCCGTCAATGTAGGACAGCGTACCGCCGGAGAACGGTGCAAAACCAAAGCCGAGGATAGAGCCAACGTCTGCTTCACGAACGTCTGTCAGGCAGTTCTCTTCAAACACGCGTGCGGTTTCAAGAGCCTGAATGCCAAGCAGACGGTCCTTCAGTTCTTCAACGTCAAACTCATCAGCGGACTTCGCTGGGCCGGTGATCTCGGTGATACCAGGCCACAGAGCCTTGTCCTTGCCTTTGTAGTCGTAGAAGCCCTTGGTGTTCTTACGGCCATGACGCTCATGCTTCACAACCATCGCATCAAGGATCTCATCGAACCCGCTGGATGGGTACGCATCACCAAGGTCTTTCTTGGTGGCTTCCTTAATCTTCCAGGCAAGGTCCAGAGCAACTTCATCACCCAGAGACAGCGGGCCAACAGGCATGCCTGCCATCTTGCCAGCGTTCTCGATCATTGCTGCCGGAACACCATCGGAAAGCATCATGATGCCTTCGCGAACGTAAGTGCCAACAACGCGGGAGGTGTAAAAGCCACGGCTGTCATTGACAACAATCGGGGTCTTCTTGATCGCCTTCACGTAGTCCAGAGCAACAGCAGTTGCCTTGTCCTCGGTCTTCTCACCCAGAATGATCTCAACAAGCATCATCTTGTCCACTGGGGAGAAGAAGTGAATGCCGATGAAGTCCGCCGGACGGGAAGAGGCTTCTGCCAGAGAGGTGATCGGAAGAGTGGAGGTGTTGGACGCGTAGATCGCGGAAGCTGGCATCGCTGCTTCTGCTTGCTCGGTCACAACGCGCTTCACTTCACGGTCTTCAAACACGGCTTCAATAACCAGATCCACGTCAGACAGCGCGCTGTAATCGGTGGTCGCAGTGATCAGGCTGAGCAGCTTCTCTTTTTTCTCCGGCGTAGATTTCTTACGCTTGATAGCCTTGTCCATCAGGTCTGAAGAGTAGGACTTACCCTTGTCTGCAGCTTCCTGAGACTGGTCGATCAGAACAACTTCAAGGCCAGCTTTTGCTGTCACGTAGGCAATGCCTGCGCCCATCATGCCTGCACCAAGAACGCCAACCTTCTTCAGGTTGCTTTCTGGTACGCCTGCTGGACGGCGTGCGCCTTTGTTCAGCTCCTGCATGGAACCAAACAGGGAGCGAACCATGGCAGCTGCTTCCTTGCTCTGCAGAACATGCGCAAAGTAGCGGCTCTCGATGGTCAGGCCGGTGTCGAATGGAACCATCAGACCTTCAACAACAGAGTGCAGCATGTAGCGTGCGCCCGGATAGTTGTCGTAGGTGTTCTGACGGTAGATTGCGTTTGCTGCTGGCCAGAACTGCATACCGGATGGGGAGTAAACCTTACCGGTTGGAATCTTGAAGCCCTTCTTGTCCCAAGGCGCAACTGGGTCAACACCTTCTGCAAGCATCTTCTTGGCAGCGTCTACCAGCTCAGCTTCAGGAGCAACATCGTCAATCAGCTTCAGACGCTGGGCTTTCTTGGCATCAAGGTTCTGACCCATCAGCAGGAACTGCAGGCCACCCTGAAGATCTGGCACCATGCGCATCACACGCTGCGTACCACCAGCACCTGGGAAAAGGCCAACCTTCACTTCAGGAAGGGCCATCTTCAGGCTTTCCTCAGCGCCGATACGCTTGTGACAAGCCAGAGCCAGCTCGGTGCCACCGCCCATGGAAACGCCGTTGATTGCAGCCACATATGGCTTGCCGGAGGTTTCCATTTTGCGGAACACGAGTGAAAGCTTACGAGTGCCTTCAAATAGCTCTTTCGCAGCACCTTCAGGATCAACGCTCTGGCGCTTCTTGTAATCACCAAGAGCCTTGCCGATCATGGAAAGGTCAGCACCTGCGGAGAATGCTTTCTTGCCGGAAGCAACAACAACACCTTTGATGGCGTCATCAGCGGTGATGTCGTCGATGACTTTGTCCAGCTCATTAATGACGGACTCGTCAAACACGTTCATTGGCTTTTCAGGCGAGTCCCATTTCAGAACTGCAAAGCCGTCTGCATCGGTTTCAAGGGTAAAGTGTGTGTATGTCATTGTCGTTCTCCCCCCTTAAACGCGCTCGATGATGGTCGCAGTACCCATGCCTGCACCAATACAAAGAGTAACAAGAGCCGTGTTCTTGTCCTGACGCTCCAGCTCATCGAGAACTGTGCCAAGGATCATCGCGCCGGTTGCACCCAGTGGGTGACCCATCGCAATCGCGCCGCCATTCACGTTCATAATGGAGTGGTCAATTTCAAAGGCCTGCATGTAGCGCAGAACAACAGAAGCAAACGCTTCGTTCAGCTCAAACAGGTCGATATCGCCAATTTCCATGCCTGCGTTTTTCAAAAGCTTCTCGGTCACATCAACCGGACCGGTCAGCATCAGGGCAGGGTCAGAGCCGATATTGGCAAAAGCTTTGATACGTGCACGGGCTTTAAGGCCAATCGCATCACCAGCTTCCTTCGTACCCATCAACACAGCAGCTGCACCATCAACGATACCGGAGGAGTTACCAGCGTGGTGCATGTGGTTGATTTTTTCGATTTCAGGGTGAGCCTGAATACCAACAGCGTTAAAGCCGCCCATGTTGCCCATCATCTCAAAGGATGGGTTCAGGCCAGCCAGAGACTGCATGTCTGTTTGCGGACGCATGTGTTCGTCATGGTCCAGAATGGTCAGACCGTTGATGTCACGCACAGGCACAACAGAGTTCTTGAAACGACCTTCGTCCCAAGCCTTCTTCGCACGTTTCTGGCTCTCAACTGCATAAGCGTCCACGTCATCACGGTTGAAGCCGTACTTGGTGGAGATCAGGTCAGCTGAAACACCCTGAGGCATGAAGTAAGCAGGAATAGCCACCTGCGGGTCTGCAGGCCATGGACCGCCGGAAGCACCAAGGCCAACGCGGCTCATCGCTTCAACACCACCAGCAACAACCAGCTGGTTCTGGCCGGACATGACCTGCGAAGCACCCATGTTCACCGCATCAAGGCCGGATGCACAGAAACGGTTGATCTGCATACCAGGAACAGAGCGGTCATAATCTGCCGCGAAGACAGCTGCACGCGCGATGTCAGAACCTGCATCACCCACTGGGTCAACACAGCCAAGCACAACGTCGTCTACAAGCTTGGTGTCAAGCTCATTACGGTCTCTGATGGCTTCAAGAGCGTTCGCTGCAAGGCGCGCTGTCGAAACTTCATGCAAGGAGCCGTCTTTCTTGCCGCGCCCGCGTGGGGTGCGAACATGATCGAATATAAGGGCGTCTGCCATATTGTCCTCCGCGAAAAAATTGGTCAGGCTGGTGTAGGCAAGGGGTGGCCGGGCATCAGGTCATAAGGGGCTACCCAATGGGGCAGGGCCTTAATCCGCTCAAGCCATGCATTCACATTTGAGTAAGGGCCGAAGTCCACACCAATCTCTTCTGGCCAAAATAAGTATCCGCACACCGAAAGGTCTGCGATTGTTGGGCGATTTCCAACAAGGAAGTCAGTGTCCGCAAGGCGCTGGTCCAGCACCTTCAAAGCGGCGATGGCCCGGCCTTCAAAAAAGCGGGTCACATCAGTCTCACCGGTTTTCACCATGGCTCGCATGTAGCGCAGGGTCGCCACATAGCTGGTCAGCTTGTGGTTGTCCCAGAACAGCCAGCGCAGGATTTCCCGGCGTTCTTCCTCGTTCTCCCAGCCAAATGTGCCAAGCTGCTGGGAAAGGTACTCCAGTATCACGGCAGACTGGGTCAGCCGTGTCTCCCCGTGCCGGAGCACAGGAATTTCTCCCATCTCATTCTCTTCACTGCGGAACTCAGGATCGCGGGTGGCACCATTAAAAAAATCGACCCACACCGGGGTCCATGATGCCTGGGAAAGCTCCAGCATCAGCGCAACCTTGTAGGCATTGCCGCTCTGCGCAAAACACTGAAGTTCATATTCCGCCATATCGCACTCCTAAAATCTGTCAGTTATATATCAGATCGAGAATAAGGCAGGACAAGAGCTCAGGATAGGTCCTGAGCTCCTGAGTTGCGATAAAGTGATTAGAACGCTTCCGCGTCCAGGCTCATCATGGTTTCAGAGCCGGTGGAGATGCGTGCCAGATGCGCTGAAGATTCAGGCATCACGCGTTCCATGAAGAAGGTGCCAAGGGTCAGCTTGGTTTTCAGCCAGTCTTCCTGACCGTTCGCGCCGTCCTTGATCTTGCGGTTCGCAGCAATCGCGATCTTGGTCCACATGTAACCAAGAGCCACCAGACCGAACAGGTGCATGTAATCGGTAGAACCAGCACCCGCATCATCCGGGTTCTTCATAGCGTTCTGCATGAACCACATGGTTGCGGCCTGCAGGTCTTTCAGGGACTGCTTCAGGCCCTTCATGTAAACGCCAAGCTCTTCGTCGCCTTCGTGTTCTTTAATGAACGCGCCGACTTCCTTGAACCATGCCTGGATTGCACGACCACCGTTTGCTGGCAGCTTACGGCCAACAAGGTCAAGCGCCTGAACGCCGTTAGCCCCTTCATAGATCATGGCGATACGAGCATCGCGAACGAACTGCTCCATACCCCATTCCTGAATGTAGCCGTGACCACCATAAAGCTGCTGAGCCATAACGGTGTTGTCAAAGCCCTTGTCAGTCAGAACGCCTTTAACAACAGGTGTCAAAAGACCCATGATGTCATCAGATGCCTGCTTTTCAGCATCATCCTGAGACAGGTGGGATACATCACCATGCAGAGAGGTCCACATGTAAAGCGCACGTGCTGCTTCGTTGAAGGAGCGGATGGTCATCAGCACACGGCGGACATCCGGGTGAACGATGATCGGATCAGCTTGTTTCTCCGGATTTTTAGGTCCAGTCAGCGAGCGCCCCTGAATACGGTCCTTCGCGTAGGTCACAGCGTTCTGGTAAGCTACTTCAGACTGAGCCAGACCCTGAATACCAACGCCAAGACGTGCTTCGTTCATCATGACGAACATCGCACGCAGGCCTTTGTTCTCTTCCCCAACGAGATAGCCAACGGATTCATCATAGTTCATGACACAGGTCGCGTTGCCGTGGATGCCCATCTTCTCTTCGATGGAACCAACGGACACACCGTTCATCTCACCCGGATTTCCGTCCGCATCCAGCTTCTTCTTCGGTACGACGAACAGGGAAATACCCTTGGTGCCTTCTGGAGCACCTTCGATACGTGCCAGAACAAGGTGGACAATGTTCTCGGAAAGATCCTGATCACCAGCGGAGATGAAGATCTTTGTGCCGGAAATCTTGTAGCTGCCATCGCCCTGTGGCGCTGCTTTTGTGCGCAGCATGCCAAGGTCGGTACCGCAGTGTGGTTCGGTCAGGTTCATCGTACCTGTCCACTCACCAGTCACCATCTTCGGCAGGTAGGTGTTTTTGATTTCGTCGTTTGCATGAACAAGCAGAGCTGCCATCGCACCGGCGGTCAGGCCAGGGTACATCGCAAACGCCTGGTTTGCGGAACACAGATACTCATTCAGAATAACAGAAAGGGTCGCAGGCATGCCCTGTCCGCCGTACTGCTCAGGAATGGACAGACCGCCCCAGCCAGCTTCCACATAAGACTGGTAAGCCTCTTTGAAGCCTGGAGGTGTTGTCACGGTTCCATCATCATGGCGGGTACAGCCAATCTTGTCGCCGCTCTGGTTCAGTGGCTGCACGATCTCTTCAGAGAACTTTGCGCCTTCTTTCAGAATAGCTTCAACAAGATCCGGCGTTGCCTCGGCGAACCCTGGCAAGTTGGAATGTTTCTCGTAGCCCAAAACGTCCTTGAGCAAAAAGAGGGTATCTTCAACGGGAGCACTATAACTCGGCATCTCAATTTTTCCTTCCGACCAACCCTAGAGGCATGGCTTTAACGTTTGCGTAAACGTCAACTTGTTTCGGAATATAGAGCGCCCTCGCGCCTGCGGCAAGTTATACCCAAGTGTAATTTCTTAGGGGCAGGTACGTATCCGCGGAATCCTGCGGGTTCCCACCTGATAACTTCCCTGTGAAATCTCAGTGTGCCTTGCCTCTAGCACTATGAAAGTGACGGGTAACCTTTGTCTGCCCCTCAATTTTAAAGGGAAAAATATGGCGTGAAAGCGAGAATCGCCGTCTCTGGAAAACTCAATGATACGACTACCCTCAACACGCTTGGCCCAGCCTTGATCCAGAAAGAACGAGAGCAGGGAAGTGCCCGCGATCCCTGCCAGATGCGAACGCCGCGCACTCCAATCCAGACAAGATTTGCACAAAGGCCGCCGTTTCGTCTCCTTCTCAGGAAGCACCACGCCTAGCTCCGTCAGGAAGGAACGACCGTCACCCGTCAGATGCAACTGCTCGGCATCCTCCACGAGGAAATCCCGCGCCAGCAGACTGTCGTAAGCCTGTACACCATACTCACCCGCCAGATGATTGTAGCAAACCCGCGCTTTACGCAGGGCAGGTTCTTTAGGGCCGGTGCGTACACGCGTCATCCCGGTGCGCATGGCAATTCCGCTCATGGCCTCCAGCAGAGCCGCCACATCACTGTCCGCCAGACTGTAATACTTGTGCCGCCCTTGTTTACGCAGGCTCACCAGCCCGGCCTCGGCCAGACGGCTCAGGTGAAAGCTAGAGGTCTGCGGCGTCACACCAGCCTCCTGCGCCAGCTCGCTGGCAGTGAGGGCAACGCCAGTCATGAGAGCCTGCAACATGTTTGCCCGTGCTGGATCTCCAATCAGTGCGGCGATCCCGGCAATGTTCGGTCCTTCTTTCATGTGCGGCTCCATTCGTGAAAACGTCCTCGGACTATAACACACACAAAGAAGTGATAGTTCGATCACGATCGAAACAACACCGCATTTCGCCTTGCTACACCGTCAGCATCACCAAACCGAACTGGAGACCTGTGATGCTTACATGTATCATCCGCTACGAGATTGACCCGACAAAACGCGCGGAATTTCAACAGTATGCCCGCAATTGGGGACAGGCGATCCCGCGCTGTGGTGCGGATCTGATCGGCTATTACGCACCTCATGAAGGCTCCACCACATTGGCCTATGGCATCTACAACGTGCAAAGCCTTGCCCACTATGAAGAATACAGAGCCACTCTTGCCAAAGACCCGCTGGGGCGTGAAAACTATGAGTTCGCAATGAGAGAGAAGTTCATCCTGAAAGAAGACAGAACCTTTCTCACCCTGGCATCCGCTCCACATGCCAAGCCCTGATCGCCATTCTAATCAATGAAAGTTCCCAGCATGATTGCCGTTATCTTTGAAGTTGAGCCCTTCGCAGACCACAAAGCCAGCTATCTGGACATGGCCACCTCCATTAAGCCAGAACTGGAGAAAATCCCGGGCTTTATCTCCGTGGAGCGCTTTCAGAGCCTCACCAATCCTGAGAAAATTTTATCACTGTCATTTTTCGAGGATGAAGAGGCCGTGCTGCGCTGGCGTGCTCAGGAAAAGCATCAGGAAGCACAGCGGAAGGGAAAAAACGAATATTTCCAGAAGTATCGCATCCGCGTAGCGAGCATTTTGCGAGATTATGGCTTGGATAACAATTAAATTAAGAAACTGCACACGCAGGAGAGGACTTCAATAGCTGAATTTTATTGAATGTATTCTCAGGGAATATATTGGAGCGCTCAAATAGGGCGGCTCAGCAAAAAAGGTGGGGTTTATGCCCCACCTGTTCGAGCTTGAAAAATCAGCTCTTTTTCTCTCGCAGCATACCTTCGACAATCGTCACGGTGCGCTGCAGATCTTCAATCGCTTCATCGATATTGGCGCGCTGACCTTCCAGAACTTTAATCTGTTCCTGGAAGCGTCCAAGAGCCACCTCCAGTTGGGTGACCTGACCGTCGCGCAGATCATAAAGGTCCAGCATATCGCGAATTTCGGAGAGCGAAAAACCGACCCGCTTGCCCATCAGAACCAGCTTCAGGCGTGCGCGATCCCGACGGTTATAAATACGATTAAGCCCGTCACGCTTAGGATTCAGGAGTCCCTTATCCTCGTAAAACCGAAGAGTGCGGAGTGTAACATCAAATTCTTTTGCCAGATCACCAATTGAAAACTGGGTCTTCTTTCCCTTACCCAGCTCATTGGCAACAACATCAACAATCATCTCATTGATATGTAGGGCTTCGCTCATCTGCTTGACCTGTTCTTTTTTGCTTCCGCGACACTGCCGGTAACCCGCGACATGTGTACATGAGTACATGCTAAATGATGCACCGCGCAATTTCTATCAAGTTTATACATTGGCAGGAACACGTAGGTCTAGCAGAAGCCGCTTGATAACCCTTAATTCGGGTAAATCGGAACACGAATTATTTTCATGAGTTGGTTCCGTAACCCCTAAAAATGCATGGTATCTGCCCGATAACAGCCATAATTCACATTCCTTAAGGGCTCTTCACGCAGAATTCGACCTATTAACCCACTATTTACCCTAACGAGTAAAAAAATAGTCCCACGAGTTTTGAGACCGGTGCAAAACCGCAAAGTGATTCGTTCCTTGACCTATTCATGCACTGCGTAAGGCAGTTGACGTTGATCGAAAAAAATGGATTAGGGCAAGTGAACAGGACACCGCGCGGGACCGGACAGTTTTATGGGGCCCTTCAGGCATGTCTTGGAATAAACCAGAATTTGGAAAATCCGCTTCAGACACGTCCTTTGGAGAAGGGCTGGATGCAGACCACATTAAGTGGTTGGAGGAAAGTGGAATGGCGCAACGAAATCCTGCAGCAGCAAGGCATGCGACCCACTCTCCATATGCTGACGAGTATGGTGGCGCGAGCCAGCAACCCTACGGACACCCTCAGCCAACCTCTCAGGAAGAGGCGATGAATGAAGTGGCTCAGGCGTTAAGCCGCCTGATGCACGCAGAACAAGGCCGTCCGTCCCGTGGCTATGGCGAACCACAGCCGCAGCCACACGCACACAATCCGCGTCCGCGCGATCCTTGGCACCGCTCTGATCTGAGATCCGGACTGGACCAGTCCACCAGCCCGCATGCCTACGAAGACCAGTATGATCCGTCCGTGGATCAGCACCTGTATGCGCGCGCTGGTATCTCCCGTGATCCGCTTTCGCATCCGCGCCCGCCAGTCATGCGCCGCAACGAGCAGCCTGCCATGCGTCCAGCGCCAGAGATGGGGGCCGCTTATGCGCCGCGCCATCCTGCTGAGCCATATGCTGAACCTGCTCCAATGCCAATGCGCTCTGAGCAGCAGTCTGCTTACTCACCATCTCCGTCTCCACAGGAAAAGATGGAATGGGCTGCCCCACCTGCAAAGCAGGAAGAGGCACCAACCGCAGAAAATTCCAAGGTCAAGCGCATCAGCTCTGTTCTGGATGCATTGAACGCTCTGGACGAGCGCCTCAACTCTCTTGCTCATAACGAGAATGAAAAAGGGAAGGGCATGCCGTCCAAGGCTGAAAGCAATGCATCTGTTCGTCAGCCTGAGCCAGCACCGCAAGAGCCATCCTGGGCACCAGCTGCACAAGACTTTGGCCGCCCGCCAGTGACCCAGATGGAGCCGCGCTTCAACACCGCTGCAGCCCCTCATGGTGTGCAGCCGCAGCACGCGCCACAGCCTGCCATGCAGCAGCCGGAAAAATCTGCGGAGTATTCCGAGCTCAACACAATGATCGACGGCCACTTCAAGCATTTGGCCGAACAGCTCGACACCATGCGTGAGCCGGATGAAGCACGTTTTGAAATGCTTCACGATGGCATGCAAACCCAGCTCAACAGCCTGCGCGATGAGATGATGGATCGGACCTCCGACAATCGCGCACAGCTTTCAGAAATCATCGGCCGTCTGCGTGATGAGGAAGGCAACGGACTGCTGCTCAAGGAACTGCGCCACGAGCTGGAGCAGATGAAGGCGTCTCTGTCTCGCTCCGACATCGAAGACAGCCTCAACGCTCTGGGCATGGCCCATGCCTCCATCCAGTCCCGCCTGCAGGAACTGGCAGAAAAGAACGTTGACCCGGCGATCTACGAGAGCCTGTCCCAGCGCATGGCAGAGGTGGAAACACAGATCCGCCAGTTGCCACGCGTGGACCAGCTCAACTCGCTTGAAAACCGTTTGTCCTCCATGGGCGATCGTCTGGAAGATGTTCTGCACCGTTCCGGCACCGCTGGCCTTGAAGTTGTACGCGAAGAAGTAGCGCAGCTCAGAAAAGTTATTGACCGTCTGGACTCCGGTCGCATGATCCATGATGTGGATCAGCGTATCCGCTTCCTGACTGCACGCATGGATGAGCTAGACCATTTCTCCGCCATCCAGCGCGATATCCAGTCCCGCCTCAGCAGCGTTGAAACACGCATGCCCGATGGTGAAGTGATCGACCGCCTGCATGGCCGACTGGACTCCATCTCCAACATTCTTGCTGAAGGCCCGGAAAACGCCGGCAACAGTGATCAGCTGAACCGTCTGGAAGAGCGTCTGTCCAACATTGGTCAGCAGCTGGACCGCATGGAGCGCAGCCCGGAAACCTCAACCGGCTTCGATCAGGCGTTCACATCCATCGAAGGTCGCCTTGATCATCTTTGCAACAAGGTGGATGACATTGAGGTTCGCCTCGCTGACACCTCCTTCGAAGTTGCTTTGAACGAGAACGAAAGCGCAGCGCTCGCCCGTCTTGAACAACGTGTGATGACGCTAACCCAGATGGTGGAAGACAGCGCCCATGGCGGGTCTTCTGACAAAGCTCTGTCCATGATCCGCGCCGAGATCGCAGAACTGCGCGGCCACATTGGCGCGCTGGCAACCAATGGCGATATCGAAGCTCAGCTGCAGGATCTGGCAGCAACCATCTCCAGCCCATCTGGCCTGTCTTCTGACGTCGAAATCGACCGTCTGGAACAGCAGATCGCGGACCTGTCTCACAAGCTGGATATGTCACAGAGCCAGTTCGGTTCCATCGGCAATCTGGAAAACAGCTTCGGCTCCATTGAGCAGGAACTCAAAGGCCTGCACACCGATATGGTGGACAAGGCCCAGCAGATCGCTCAGGACGCTGTAAAAGCAGCCACTGACAATCTGGCTCTTGGTAACGGCGAGCATCAGGGTGAAGCTGTTGAAGCAGCAATCTCCGCGCTCCGTCTCGACCTGCAATCCCTGCTGGAAGCTTCCGGTCAGAAGGGGGATGTGGACCAGCATGCGCTGCAAGACGTGCGCGATGTTCTGGGCACCATCTCCAACCGCCTGGAAAATCTGGAAAGCATCCGCGCCGCCATTGGCGACACCGAGATTTCTGAGGAACACCAGAAGCTGGTTGGCGACAAGCAGATCAGCAGCATTCTGGGTGCTTTCAACATGGGCCGCAAAGGCAACACGGCTGCACAGTCAGCTGTTGCCGCTGAGCCGGAAGAACCACGCAACCGTAAGGCAGATTTCATCGCCGCTGCACGCCGGGCCGCCAAAGCAGCTGCCAAGGAAGCAAAAGAGGCGAAGAAGGAAGACGCCAAGCCAGCATCCGGCAAGAGTAAAGCACCGGAGCGGGCACGTCGCCTGCGGGACTACATCAGCCCAAACCGCACCAAAAATGTTGAGGTGCCTGAAAGCCTGCGCGCCAAAAAGGCAGCCGCAACCGCTCAGGTTCTCAGCAAGCTTCAGGTTGCTGAAGAGCCAATCTCTCTGAGTGCAGAAGATATGGTTCCTGAGACAGAAACCGCTGTTAAAGAACCAATCAATCTGTCCGCAGAGCCAGTTGAGCTGGGCAAAGCTGAAAAGCCAGCCAAAGGCAAGAAGAAGGAAAGCAAATCCAGCCGCCGCCGCGCGATCATGCTGGCCGCAGCTGCAATTGTTCTGACCATCGGCGCTTTCCAGGTGTTCAAGTCTGGCGTCTTCTCCAGCGCTGATGGCGTGGACACTGCCGGTTCTGAAACACCGCCAAGCATCATGGCGCCAAACGCGGAAATGCCAGGCAAAGACAACACCTCTCTGCTGAGCGGTGGCGTTGATGCAGTGGCAGCGCCTGATGTTCTCAGCAGCGCAACAGGTTTGCCGCCAGAAACCGAGTTACCGTCACCAGTCAGCTCCACAAGCATCTGGCAGTCTGGCTCCGCCACCGCACCGTCCGAGCCAACCAAGGAGCTGGTCTTCGGTCAGGCAACGGATATTGGCCCGGCAGCTGGAAACGCCCAGCCAACTCAAAAGGTTGCGCCTGAAGTTGCCGCAGACCCAATCACCACTGCCAGCGTTCCTACTTCACCGGAAGCATCGGCAACTGGTTTTGGCGAACACGTGACACCAATCATCCCGCAGCAGCCAATCCAGCAGGTTGCGCCAAACCAGTCCGCTTACGATCTGCCATATGCAATCGGCCCGATGGACCTGCGCTCTGCAGCCGTCTCCGGTGATGCAGCCGCTCAGTTTGAAGTGGCCCGTCGCTACACCGAAGGCAATCTGGTTCCGGCAAACCTCGGTTCCGCTGCTGATTGGTATCGCAAGTCCGCCGCACAGGGACTGGCACCGGCTCAGTACCGCCTTGGCAGCTTCTACGAAAAGGGCCGCGGTGTTGTGAAAGATCTGGCTCAGGCTCGCGACTGGTACTCACTGGCCGCTGCTCAGGGCAACATCAAAGCCATGCACAATCTGGCCGTGCTCTTCGTGGAAGGCATCGATGGTGAGCCAAACTATGCATCTGCCGTCAAATGGTTCCGCATCGCAGCGGACCATGGCGTAGCAGACAGCAAGTTCAATCTGGCAATCCTGGCAGCCCGTGGCCTCGGCATGGAGCAGGATCTGGTCGAAAGCTACAAGTGGTTCGCACTCGCCGCCCTGCAGGGTGATGAGGATGCAGCTGGCAAGCGTGATGAAGTTGCCGCCAACCTCACCAAGCGCCAGCATGCAGCAGCACTGGAAGCCGTCGCGACCTATCAGATGAAGCCGGTTGATCCTGCTGCAAACAAAGTTGTGATCCCGACCGAATGGTCCGGTAAGCCGAAAACCTCCGTTTCACAGGCGGGTTCCCCAACTGTGAAGAAGATGCAGCAGGCGCTGCTGAACATGGGGTACGATCCAGGCAACCCGGATGGTGTAATGGGACCAAACACGCGCCGTGCAATCAAAAGCTTGCAGGCTCGTTTAGGAATGGAAGCAACGGGTGAACCGGACCAGCGCCTGATAACGGCACTGGCCTCTCAGACCATATAATTTAACGTTACTAGGGGATTTCTGGTTAGATTTGCACTTGCTGCTCCGCGTAGATTGACAGAGCGTCTGGAATGGCGCTTAACACTCTACAATGTTGTTGGATAAATGGTGACTCGGGGCGCGCTGTCAGGTCACCTGTGTTACCCGCGGTGCCATTTTGCAGATCTATCTACCCATCGCAGAACTGCCGATTAATGTTTTCATGATTTTCGCCATGGGCGGAACCGTCGGGTTCCTCTCAGGGCTGTTCGGCATTGGGGGCGGCTTCCTCCTTACACCGCTGCTCATCTTCTCCGGAATTCCGCCAGCAGTCTCCGTTGCAACCGTCACCACACAGATCGTAGCCAGCTCTGCATCCGGCGTCCTGTCCTATTGGCGCAAAGCGGGCATCGACTTCAAGCTGGCAGGCGTGCTCCTGTGTTCCGGTGTGATCGGCTCAGCCCTCGGCGTCTGGATCTTCGGCATCCTGCAAAGACTTGGGCAGCTGGATCTGGTGATTTCACTGGCCTACGTCACCTTCCTCGGCACCATCGGCGTGCTGATGCTGGGTGAATCCATGAAGGCCATCATGCGTCGCAAGAGCGGTAAGGAACCTGCAGGACGCAGACCGGGCCAGCACAACTGGGTTCACGGCCTGCCATTCAAAGTCCGTTTCCGCCGCTCCAAACTCTATGTGAGCGTCATCCCGATCTTCGGCATCGGCAGCTCCATCGGGTTCCTCGGCTCCGTCCTCGGCATCGGCGGCGGCTTCATGATGGTGCCTGCGCTCATCTACCTGCTGCGCGTACCAGCCAACATCGTGATCGGCACGTCCTTGCTGCAGATCCTCGCCACCATGGCCGTGGCGACCTTCCTGCATGCCATCAACACCCAGTCCGTGGACATCGTGCTCGCTCTGACGCTCATGATCGGTGGCGTCATCGGCGCCCAGTTCGGCGCTCAGGTAGGGCAGGGCATGCGCGGCGAACACCTGCGCCTTGGCCTCGGCCTGCTGGTGCTGCTCGTTGGCCTGCGCTTTGCGTTCAACCTTGTTGTGGAACCGGAAGATCTGTACTCCGTCAGCGTGATTGAGGAGCCAGTCAAATGAGGCTCTCACTCCAATCCCTGACCACACTGCTGACTGTCACGCTGATTGCATTCTCCGCTGCGGCGCCAGCACTCGCTGAGAAGCTCGTCTCAGCTGTCTCATCTTCCCGCGTGGCTATCACCTCCAACTTCACCGGAACGCAGATCCTCGTTTACGGAGAGATCGCCAGAGATGCAGAAACCGTCTCCAGAACCGGCAATCAGGATGTGGTGGTGGTCGTGGAAGGCCCGCTGGAGCGCGTCACCACATGGCGCAAGGATCGTATCCTCGGTCTCTGGATCAATGCCACCTCGCAAACCTACATCGCCGTACCCAGCTTCTACGCTGTTCACGCCACAGATGACCTGCGCAACATCGCCTCAGAGGACTGGCTCAAGCAATACCGCATCGGGCTGGAGAACCTGCCGCTCGCAGCCCTGGGCACCCGTGCTCCGGCCACAGAGCGCAAGGCGTTTAAGGAAGCTTTCCTACGCGACCGCGTGCAGCACGGCCTCTATTCGCAGATGTCCAAGTCCATCAACTTCCTGAGCCCGACACTGTTCTCAACCACGGTTGACCTGCCAGCCACCATTCCGACTGGAGACTACAAGGTGACAACCTTTCTTTTCAGTGGGGGCGTACTGCTGGATAGTCAGGAGCAAGTGCTGACCGTGGCCAAGATCGGCTTTGAGCAGGTGACCTTCAACCTGTCTCGCCAATACCCAGCCGTCTACGGCGCGCTGGCCATCATTCTGGCCCTGTTCACCGGCTGGATTGCAGGCGTGATCTTCAAGAAAGACTAAGGCGTATCGTTGAAAAGTGGCCACCGGTTTGCAGATAAAGATACGCAAATACAAAGGCTGAAGTGCTTAAGAAAAGCAGATAAAAGAAAAGGCCCTCAACTTGGAAGGGCCTTTTTTGTTAATCGCTTAAGAGCTTGGAAGCCGTGAACGGGAACAAGCGCCCGTTGCCCAGCATGAACACCGAGAACCGCTTCTCGGCAAACACATCCGTAAAGGCTCTGTCCATCACATTCAGGCCACCCGTCAGGGCACCAAAGGCTGGCAGTACCAAGCGGTTGCCGTTGGTCGCAAAGCAGGCTCTGCGAATGGTGCGGCCCATGCGGCGCACTTTGGCTGCCGGATGCAGGTGTCCGCAAATCTCACCACGCTCAGCGCCTACCTTCGGCTCATGGCGGAAGCTGAGAGAACTGATGGACAGTTCCTCATAGCGCTCACCACAAATGTGGCTGGCAATCTCAGGGTCGTGGTTGCCGGTGATCCAGATCCACTCACGCCCCAGCTGCATGGTCGCCAGCATGGCAAGATAAGCCGCTGGCATGCGCTCGGAGCTTTCACTGTCATGGAAGCTGTCGCCCAGACAGATCACACGGCTTGGATTGAACAGGTCAATAAGAGCTGCCAGCTTTTCCAGCGTGGCAGCCGTGTCATAAGGAGGCAACATAAGCCCCTTACTCTTGGCAATACTGGCTGCTTTTTCCAGGTGAAGATCAGAGACCACAAGGGTCCGCTCTTCTGGCCACCACAGGGCTCCACTGTCGTGAAGGCCAACAAGTTCTCTTGCGAGAGACAAGTCGTGGCATACAGGAATAGGTTGACGATAACTCGGTTCTACTCGTGGCTGCAACTGACTGTTAAGTCTCACAATTGGGCCTCCAGTATCAAATCATCTGCTGCGTCCGCCAGCAGCGCTTCTGTCGCACTTCCAAATATAGGCTCTTTACCAATCTCAAGAAGAACCGGAACAGCCAATGGGGAAACACGACCCAAAGCACTATGCGTGATTCTTTTGTCGAAACGAGAAAGAAAGTGACCTAAACGAGAGATATCCAAAAGTCCTGTTGCTGCATCCGTCCATGTTGCTTGTAAAAGCAGATGGTCCGGCTCGTGTTCGTGCAGTACGTTATAAATAAGATCCGTATTTATAGTTATCTGCCGCCCGGTTTTCTCTTTACCGGGGTGGCGTCTTTCCACAAGACCAGAGATCATGGCACAATTTCTAAAGGTACGTTTCATCAAACTACTTTCAGCAAGCCACGCTTCAAGGTCGTCTCCAAGCATATCTTCTTCAAACAGCTCATCCAGCCGCAGGCGCCCGCTTTTAATCGCCAGCCCCATATCCCGCAGGCCCCAAAGGGCCAGTGAGTACTCCGTGGCCACAAACCCCAGCGGGTGCAGGCCAGCGCGCTCAAGGCGGCGTGTCAGCAGCATACCAAGCGTTTGGTGAGCCAATCTGCCTTCAAACGGATAGCACACCAGATAGTGTTTATCGTTCCGCGGAAAGGTCTCTACCAGTAGACGTTCATAATCTGGTAACTGTGATTTATCTTTTTGTAGCTCCAACCATTCGCGAACCTGACCGGGTAACGAAGACCAAGTGTTAGGATCAGAGGCAAAATGTCGAACGCCTTCAGCTAGATAAGTACTGAGGGGGAATTTGCCCCCCTGATAGCTGGGGATCTTCGGATCCTGTGAGGAACTGCGAGACACATAGGCCTCACTTTCCTTAAGGCCTTCAAACTTCAGCACTTGCCCGGCAAACACGAATGTATCACCCACCGCAAGCTGCTCAATGAACCACTCTTCAATCTCACCCAGCATCTTGCCGCCAAATCCCAAGGGGCGTTTGCTGTTGGGGCCACGCGGCTTCACCTGCCGCACTTTAAGCGTGGCCGCATCCAGAATTGTGCCGGAGTTAAGCCGGTACTGCTGGGCAAACTGTGGGTGAGAAACGCGAAACAGCCCCTCCTTGGTCGGGCGCAGCTTGGCGTATCTGTCGTAAGCCTTCAGCGCATAACCGCCAGTGGCCACAAACTCCACCGCCTTCACAAACAGATCATAGTCCAGATAGCGATAGGACTGACTGCTGATCACTTCCTCATAGAGCTTTTCAGGTTCAAACGGAGCTGCACAGGCAACGCACATGATGTGCTGGGCCAGAACATCCAGCCCGCCCTGCCGGAGGGGAGGGGTATCCTGCTCTCCAGCCTCTGAAGCTTCCAGCGCAGCCTGACACTCCAGAACCTCAAACCGGTTGGACGGCACGAGGATCGCCTTGGAGGCCTCATTCATACGGTGATTGGCGCGGCCAATGCGTTGTGCCAGACGACTGGCACCCTTGGGCGCGCCCACATTGATCACCAGATCGATATCACCCCAGTCAATGCCTAGGTCCAGCGAGGAGGTACAGACAACCGCCTTCAGCTGACCCGCTGCCATATGCGCTTCCACCTTGCGGCGCTGACCCACATCCAGCGAGCCATGGTGAAGAGCAATCGGCAGCGTCTCTTCATTGATGCGCCAAAGCTCCTGAAACAACCGCTCAGCCTGAGAGCGCGTGTTTACGAACACCAGCGTGGTGTTGTGGGCTTTGATCTCCTCATAGATCTCCGGCAGGGCATAAATGCAGGAGTGACCAGACCACGGCAAACGCTCCTGCGTTTCCAAAATGCTGATATGCGGCTTGGCTCCACCCTTGGCCTGCACAATCTCCGCGTGGTGGACCTGCTGCGACAGCGGTTGCTCCACCAGATAGGCCCGCAGATCATCCGGGTGTGCGATGGTTGCGGAAAGTCCGATACAGCGCAGGTTCGGCGCCAGCTTGCGCAAGCGGGTCAAAGCCAACGCCAACAGATCGCCGCGCTTGGAGGTCACCAACTCATGCAGCTCATCCAGAATGACATACTGCAGATCAGCAAACAGCCGCTCTGCGTTCTTGTCAGACAGCAGAAGCGAGATTTGCTCTGGCGTGGTCAGCAAGATGTCCGGCGGAATACGCTTCTGCCGCTGCTTCTTATGGCTTGGTGTATCACCGGAGCGGGTCTCCAGCTTGATGGAAAGACCCATCTCCTCAATCGGCACTTCCAGGTTCCGGTGAATGTCTGTCGCCAAAGCTTTGAGGGGAGACATGTAAAGCGTGTGCAATCCGCCTGAACCTGAGGACACAGCTGCCCCCGGCTTTCGCTTGTCAGCCTTCGTGCGCTGGTGCAGATCCACCAGACTAGGCAGAAAACCCGCAAGGGTCTTGCCGCCACCGGTGGGCGCGATCAAAAGCGCTGAGTTGCCAGAGGTCACCTTCTCAAACAACTCCAGCTGGTGCGCACGTGGCGCCCAGCCACGGCTGTCAAACCAGTTGGTGAAGACGGAAGGAAGGTGAGAGGTATCTGCCAACAACGAAATGTCCGATCCTGAAAACAGTTGAGCGCACTTTGCCACCAATGATCACATGTGCCAATCAGAAATGGGGCAAACCAAGAACATATTCAGTGTATCTCCGAAAAGTGGGCACCGGTTTTCGGATAAAGATACGCGTGAAACAACAGCTAAAGCAGCTCAAATGGTTAGGTTTTAAGGAGAGCTACTTTAGCGCAAGCCCGCGGGGAGGGGGATAAATCGATCCTGCTCAACTTAGGACTGTCAAACCATGAGATTTATTCTGTGATGTGGTTGGGAAACCGGCATAAAAAGCGGAAAATACCCATGAATTTTGTTTCCTTCTGAAAAAAGGACTGGCAAACTAAGCCCTATCCACGGCATATAAGGGAAAACGGGCTCCAGAGCCCGACCTACGTGAAAAATGCTGGCACATCAATAAGCTGGGAAAAGGGGCAGTCACTATGAGTGTTCAGGACGAAACAGAACTAATGCTCTCCGAGTTGTTTGATAGCTATGCAGATGCCTATGAGGACTATGACGCCGGGCAGATCGCAGATTGCTTCGCATTTCCATGCGTGATCTGGCAGCTGGAAGAAGGCCACGTCTTCAACGACAAGGCCGAACTCTGCGAGAACATCGAAGCGCTCCTTGAAGTGCACCGCGAGCATTATGTGACCTCTTCCATCTACGAAGTGGTGTCCTCTCATATCTCCGGTTCCACCGCGAGCGTCAGCCTCGATTGGCAGCAGGAAGATGACGAAGGCGAAACCATCTTCGATTTCACCTGCCATTACCTGCTCATCAACATCGAAGGCCAGTGGAAGATCGCAAGCATCGTGAACGAGCCTGCCTGATTGAATTCCTCTCAGGAATGAAGAATGAAGCTCCCATCCTTCAGGTTTGGGGGCTTTTTTGCATTTGAACGCACCAAAACCATAAAGAACGCAAACCAACGCACAAAAGAACGCAAACGGGATTAGGAGTGTGCAAACGGATATTTGCAGGCCTCATACGTAATGCGCGTTTTTGTGAACGCTTGTGCAGGGCTTACCCATTGAAATCCGGCTTTTTTTGCAACAGGATAAGCTCGACTGTATACAGTGGGGAACAATCATGACAGCACAGATCGATTACTTTTACACGCACCTGTCACCATGGGCATTTCTGGGTCATCAGGAGTTCCTGCGCATTGCGGAAAAGTATGATGTCACCGTGACCTTTCGCCCGGTCAACCTTGCTGTGTTGTTCCCGCTCACCGGTGGCCTGCCACTGGGCAAGCGTCATCCTGCCCGCCAGAAGTACCGCTTCATCGAGCTTCAGCGCTGGGCGGAAAAGCGTGGCGTGACAATGAATTATAAGCCAGCCCATTTCCCAACGGACATCGCATTGGCAGACGCCATCGCAATTCTGTTGCAGGAGCAGGGCGGCCCGGTTGGCGCTTATTCCCAGAAAGTGTTCGAAGCCGTCTGGCAAAAAGACCTTGATGCTGCCGGGGAGAACGTGCTCTCTGACATCCTCAAAGAGCTTGGCCTTGACGCGGATAACTTACTCGAAGGGGCCAAGTCCGCTGATATGCTCGAAGCCTACACCGTCAACTCCCGCATGGCAGAAAAGGCAAATGCCGTCGGTTCCCCAACCTATCTGCTCAACTCCGAGCCATTTTGGGGACAGGATCGTCTCGAACTTCTGGAAGATGCGTTGAAAAGTGGTCGCGGCCCTTACGAAAGCCTCGAGTAGTCCCCATTTCACTCCTATGTCTGATCGGATGGTCAAGGCGCTCTGATTGCTGCTAAACTGAAAGCCATACCTGCCAGCAGGTGTAGCACTGCAAGCATCTGACACCTTAACTCATTGATTTGAAACAGAGATGGGAAGAAGTCGTGAAACAGTCTTATCTGGCCAGTGGAATACTCGCCCTCGCAATCGCGACGGGTGCACCAAGCGCATTTGCCGAAAGTGAGCCGGAAGTCCCCGTTCGCTTCGAAATGCAGGAGACGGATAAAGGACTGCTGCGGCTCGACACCCGCACGGGGATAGTTTCCCTATGCTCCAACAAAGGCGCCAAGCTTGTCTGTCAGCCCTCCATAGATGGCATCAAGGTTTATGAGGACGAAATTACCCGTCTGGAATCCGAAAACGACAAGATGCGTCAGGAGCTTAGACGCATCTCTGAAGCACTTGCTACCCTGACCGAAGACGCCAGCATCGCCGCTATCAAACCCGAAGCCGGCCTCGACCTCTCCCTCGCCAAACCCCAGGAAGAAGGTTGGTTCGGTAAAGAGGAAGAGCAAAAGCTCAATGAAGCGCTGGAGTTCACCGAAAACGCCATGCGCCGTTTCTTCTCTGTTGTCGAAGAAATGAAGGATGATTTCCAAAAAAATGAGCAATCCGGCTCTGCCAACTGAGCGGGCATAAAAAAACCGCCTTCACAAGAAGGCGGTTTCTAATTCCTTGATCACAAAGCTTATTGGCTCTGCAATGCCACCAAAGCAGTGCGGAAATCTTCAGTCAGCGGAACAGTCTTGCGGCTGTTCAGGTCCATGCTGATGGACACCTGATCACACACCGCAGCCAGTCGCTTAGTCCGCGCTTCAAACAAATGATGACGGATTGTAAACGTGTTTTCCTGCACGCTGGTCAGCGTAGAAATCACCTGCACCATATCACCCAGCTTCAACGGGCTGATCCAGGAAAGCTTCTGCTCCAGCGCAACACGGCCATATTCGTTCTCATCCAGCCACGCCGTATTCATCGGCGTCCGCTCCCAAACATGGGCAGCAGCATCAGAGAAGCAAGAAAGTGCAAACGCATCTTCCGCTTTCTGCTCAGCGTTCAGATGACGCGGCAGAACAGTAGAGCGACCAGTAATCATCGCACCGCTTTTCAGCAAATCATCAATGGTCGGCTTCCCGGAAAATGGGCTAGGAGAGATACCACGTGGAACCGCTGGCTTGGAGATATTCTCTTCAACATCTTTAAAGCGAGCACGAAGCTGCTTTGCAGAGGAAGGGTTTGGCGTGTAGCCGTCAATCGCGGTCGCGCAGATTTCCCCGGTTGAGCCTTCAATCATTTCATGCACAACGGAGAGCATGTGAGGACCATCGAAAGCCACGTATGACTTAACTGTAATCAACGATGCAGCAACCAACTCTGCATGATAACGCACATGCCGAACCCGGCGTGCACCAACCAGTGCTTCGCTAAATCCGGTCAGCATTCTAAATTGACGGTCAGCTTCTTCAAACTTGGAGAAGTAAAACTGCACGTTCAGATGGTCGTTCTCGTCGCATTCCCATGTATTCACAAACGAGAGAAGTGTTTCTAAGCTTGCCATATCCAACCCTTTGTGCAGCCTCGGTCCATAAGCGCTACTGCGATACCCCACTAATTATTAACAATTAGCTCAGGTCGAACCGAATTTCGTCCGAAAAAAACTATCTATCCTTTGGGTGCTCAGCTTGGCAAGAGCAAGATCAAAACTTTGAAAAACATGACATCCATGGGGATAAACCTCAAGTGAGGCGTCCACTCCAGCCGATTTCAACCTAGACGCGAGAAAACAAGTATCATCCAGTAGGGGATCTTCTGTACCTACACTTAACAGCGTCGGCGGCATTCCTTCCAGCCGGGCATAGAGCGGGGAAATCTGAGGATCTTCAGGGCTTTCCTCTCCCATCAAGAAGTGCTTTCCAAACATCCGCATATCACGCGTGGTCGGAAATAGAACTTCATTTCCCCACAAACGAGCAGAGGGTGTGAGGCCGATATCATACCATCCTGCTAGTAAAACCAATGCTTTAAAGGGAACCATACCGTGTTTATCACGCAGTCGCAATGCGGTTATCAGAGCCAGAGTTGCTCCCGCACTTTCTCCTGTCAGGCCAAAGCTACTCCATCCAAATCTGCTTGCCCCTTCATTCAAAATCCAATGACAAGCTGCCTCACAGTCATCCGGTCCCTGCGGAAAAGGACACTCCGGTGCAAGCCGATACTCAACGGAAACCACGTCTAAACCTGTGTTTTTTGCCATCTCTTCAAGATAGGGATCCTGAAAAGCGGCTGAACCAAAAACAAATCCGCCACCATGGAAATGAACAACAACGCCCTTTGATGAATTTTCGTCAGCTCTGAACAAGCGCAGTGAGATTGGCCCGTGCGGTCCTTCAATCTCCAGCTCCTCTGCATTCTCAGAGTAGGTGGGAATCGGAAAGGCGCCCAGCCCTTGCAGGCGGCGCTCACGGGTAACAGAAGGGGGAAAACTCCATTGATCAGGGAGCGCTCTCAGCTGCTCCGTCATTTCCTTGTTAAATGCCTTTGCTTCTGCGGCAGCCTCTTGACTTATCGACAGAGGGGCGAAATTCTCAGCCATGTAGTTTCTCCGGAATCGACAATAAACAGTTGCCAATATGTTTGTTATAGAAGTTGTCGCGCAATCTCGCGTCAAAGACAACGACACGATCTTAATTAACTAATAATAAGGGGATGGGTTTCCAGCATGTCGGGTTGGTCGAAAACAAAGAATAGCTGCGAAGTCTGGACCATTGACAGCGGCCAGACGCAACTCTCCCAGTCCATGGGAAGACTGGTCTTCATGACACAAGGTCTCGGCTTTTATGAAGTTACCAACGAGATCCGCGAGTGGGCGAAGTCCGTCCAGCTCAAGGATGGCCTGCTCACCTTGTTTGTCCGCCACACCTCTGCATCCGTCACCATACAGGAAAACGCCGACCCAACCGTCTTGCAGGACCTGCAAAAGGCCCTTGCAAACGTGGCTCCGGAGAATGGTGGCTGGCTTCATTCCTATGAAGGCCCAGATGATATGCCCGCCCACATCAAAACCATGCTGACCGGAGTTTCCTTGCAAATTCCAGTGGTTGATGGGGATCTGGATCTGGGCACCTGGCAGGGTATTTATCTCATCGAGCATAGAAGAGCGCCACACAGACGCTCAATGACCCTGCATTATCATGGCTCATAACCCCAGTTTCAGATCAATCTGAGAAACTGGCAACAACGCTGACAAACCAAAGCCCCAAAGCAACCACCATCGCGCGCTTGGAATACTCATGGTAGGCCGTGCGCAATGCATCGCTGTGCAGTCTGTTGGGGTCTTGGCTGCTGTTGTCCTGGCTTTTGATCAGAGCCCACGCATCATCGCCATCATTCTTGTTGAACGGCATGTTCCAGGCTTTATAAACAAGAGCAGCACTCAAAGCGATTGCAAGCATGGCGCCTGCGCGAAATGAACTGGCCGGATCAAAGCTGAGCGCAGCCATAATGAAAAGCACGCCAAGGCAGTAAAATCCGCAAATACGGGCAACGCTGGCACGGGCAGCACGTTGTAAAGCGTCCATAGGTTTCTCCTAGGCTTCTATTGGAGATAAACTATAAACGCAGCTCTATTGAATTCGACTTATCGCAAGTTGCAAACTGGAATTGGCGTAAATGGACTGCAAACGCCCTCTAGTAGTTGTAATGGTTTGATTAGAACTTTCTGAAAATTACGTCTTAATCTCTATGAGTTCTTCTGGTTCATCCTCGTCAGAATTGTCAGGGATATCTATCGTAAGATCTCGCTCATCTGGTTGCTCAAGCAAACTTGCCAGATGAAAATGGCGTTCATCTTCAGAAAAAGTGACGTAACTAAGCGAAATGCCAACCACAAAACTTAAGAAGGCAGCAAGCAAACCGCCCATCTCCGCTGGGAAGCCAAACCAGAACCCTGTCGATCCGCTCTTAACTGCAATTGCATAAAGCACAGTCGCCAGACTACCTGCCAGCATTGCACTGTAAGCCGCGGTCGCATGGAAGCGGCTCCACCAGCATGAGAGGATCAGAACCGGGAAGAAGGTCGCGGCTGCAAGTGACAACGCAAAAGCCAACATATCCAGGAAGAGTAGGCTTTGGCTGTACGTAAGATAGGTGACAATGGCACAGACACCCAGCACCACAAGGCGCGCCAGCACGATTTTCTGGCTCAATGAAGCTTTTGGCAAAGCAAAGGTTTCAATCAGATCTCTGGAGATGCTGGTGGACAGAGCCATCAGCAACGCAGAACTGGCTGCCAATGCCGCCGCGACAATGCCAGATCGGATCAAAGCTGCGATCAGACCGCTCTGACTGCCTTGATCAAGCGCATTGGGACCAAGCAGGCTTTGCAACCGTTCATCAGCCAAAAGCAGGAAGTAGGCCGAGCCGATCACCATCAGCAGAAGGAGGAAAGAAAGGGAATATCCGGCAGCTCTCCTCGAGTCCGATGAGCTCTCCGTACCCTGAAACTTGCTGAGCAGATGCGGTAAGCTCGCCATTCCAACAGCAAAGAACAGCGCTGTACCGATCAGAGGCCACAAGCCACCTGCATAGGGGCCTTGGGTCAAAAACCAACCAATACTGGTGTTTTCTATGTCAATAATTGCAGCGAGTTGAGTGTTCAGCGATGTTCCAACGACACTCGTAAACTCAGCCCCCTCCGCCACAAGAGGAGCGGTGAGCTGATCCAGAACAAGCAGGATGACAGGGGACAGGCAGGCAAACACCATCAGCACGCCCTGAAGTGCCTGTGTCCACACAGCGGCGCTAACACCACCCAAGACCACTGAGATCAGTAGCACAGCTGCAAAGAGGAGAATGCCGGTTGTTGCTGTTGCTCCAAGAGAGGTGGCAAGCACTTGGCCCCCGATAAGCATTTCAGCACATAGTAAAGGAACAGCCACCAGAACAAGCAGTCCACTTGCAACCAATCGAACCAGATTGCTTTGCAAGCGTACACCCAGAAACTCAGGAATGGTCGCAGAACCAAACTTTCTGAGCGGCGATGCAAACAAGATCGCGCACAGAACCAGACTGCTCACCCACCCGAGAATGATTGGAAAGCTCACATATTCCGGCAAGAAAATCAGGGAGAGAAAGAGCGGAAAGAAACTCCCACCAACAAAACAAGCTGCCAAAGTAATGCCGGTCAGCCCTGCGGGTACATTTTTACCACCCCAGTGAAACTCAGTGAGCTTCATGGTTCTGGCAAGGATACCAACCATGGCAAACACCAGCAAAGGCAGCAGGGCCATAAACGCTTCGATTAGCACCACGACAACACCAGCCTTCTCCATCACGGCGAGAAGACCTGTCAGCAGGAACAGGGCCAGAGCAAAAAGGGAAAGTGCAAGCGGAATGCCTTTGTATTGCGAGGGGTGAGGATCAAGACTTGAAAGACTCATGACTTGCCTCCAGGACGTTTGGAAGCGCCGGTGCTGTCTTCAGCAAGCCGATCTTGTGCACCACAGAACCAGGAGATCAGAATGCTGGCGACGAAAAACAGGATGCATCCCCACACATAGCTGTTTGAGAGAGAACCAAAAAGTCCATTCAAAGCCTCTTGAGATGCACCTTGCCCCAAAGATGGAGCGCCGTAGTAAATCGCCAGACAGAAGAAGATGAGCCAGAGTGTGAGGGTTGCGGCCATGAGCGCACGGGTTTTGGTCCAATAGGCGACTCTATTTGGTGTACGCACTCCCACCTCCAGTAATGCTTACTCAACGTATACATACTCTACAGTGCCCAAAGCGAACCGCTAGACTAAAATTCTACTACCTAATACTAATCCCCAATCCTCGAAGCACTGAAAGCAGAAAAACATCGACAATTTGCGACCCATACTTTGGGCGCAACTATTGAGATCTGTGCATGCCTTCTTGCAATATCTTAATGATTACTGGTTGTTTTGTCGTAAAAGTGCATGAGATGGGTGAAAACAATCAACTTCATGCTTGCCAGCACCTCCTTGTTTCGCATAATGCTTTTGTATAGGGGGTTGCGATCAATGAGACTCTGCGGAGTTCACTGGTTGTGAAAAATCTATCGTGGCGTTTTGGGAGAGCTGCGAAATTCTCGCTCATGCTCCTGAGGCGTCGAAAACTGTATGTCTGATGATCGTATTTCGATGAGACGGATCGAAGACCATTGGAAACAGTCCACGACAAGAAATGGAGGAGCACAGCGTGCACAACGCGGTCCACCGCTTTATTATCGCTGATGACCACCCGCTGTTCCGTGGTGCAATGCGTCAAACAATCGAGAAGCAATTCGCGTCGGTAAAGATTATTGAGGCTGGGAGCCTTGATGAAGTTACCGCAGCTCTCGATCGGGAGGAAGACGTAGACATGATCCTTCTGGATCTGTCCATGCCGGGCATGCGAGGGTTCTCTGGTTTAATGTACTTGCGTGCTCAATATGTGGGTGTGCCAATTGTCGTCGTTTCAGGAACAGAAGATCCGACCACAATTCGCAGTGCCATTGAGTTTGGTGCGTCCGGGTATATTCCAAAGTCACTTGGTATTGATGTTATTCAGGATGGTGTTTCTGTTGTTCTGGAGGGAGGCGTTTGGATTCCACCGGACATCGACCTGAACACCGTTGATGAAGCAACCAAAATGGCTCAGCGTCTTGCATCGCTGACACCGCAGCAGGTGCGCGTGTTGATGATGCTTTCGCAAGGTTTGCTTAACAAGCAGATCGCCTACGAACTGTCCGTATCTGAAGCGACTGTCAAAGCACACGTTTCTGCGATCTTGCAGAAGCTGGGCGTTGAAAGCCGTACGCAGGCAGTGATCGCAGCGGCGAAGATTGAAGCTGGTCAGTGGCAAAGTATTGCTGGCTAATCAGGCTTTGATATGAATTACGAAAAAAGGCGCTCCCCGGAGCGCCTTTTTTGTTGAGCCAATGATAGAAACGATCACGGATCAGCTATCCCCAAGCGCCGCTTTACAGCGCATTAGATGAGCTCGAAGCACTGCAGGTTTTAATGGCTTATGGATCATCTCCATATCCTTGTCAGTTGCTTCTGCGCGAACCTCGGCTGTTCTGTCTGCTGTGATCAGCATAGCAGGGAAGTGGACACCAAACTTCCAGCGCAAATGCACCACTGCTTCAATACCGGTGCCTTGATCCAGATGGTAATCCGCCAAAATGATGTCCGGCTGTGTTTTGCTGGAGTAGATCACCTTAGCTGCTTCTTGCGCATTCGGAGCCGTAACCACGTTACACTTCCACGTACGCAGCAAGGACTCCATGCCCTCCAGAATCTGCGGTTCATTGTCGATAGCCAGAACATTGAGCCCGGCCAGCTGGCTGACGATAGCCCGCGGCTGTGCCTGCTTCTCAGCCACCGGTACGCTCATTGCTTCTTTTATGGCGACAGAGAAACGGGAGCCTTTGCCATCTTGTGACTTGAGCGCAACGTTCAAACCCAGCACCTTGCTGATCCGCTCAACAATAGAGAGGCCAAGGCCGAGGCCGGATGCAATGCGAGCACCATCATCAAGACGGCGGAATTCCTTAAAGATCAGCTCCTGCTGTTTCTCCGGAATACCGATGCCGCTGTCATAGACCTCGATGTTGGCCATGTTGTTCTTGGTCTTGCGAACTCCAACGACTACGCCACCTTTCGTGGAGTACTTCAAGCCGTTGGAGATCAGGTTCTGCAACAAACGACGCAACAGGCGTCGATCAGAGCGGACACAGACATCCGTACTTCTGATCTTGAGCTTCAGGCCCTTCTCTTTCGCAATTGGCGTAAATTCGACCCGCAGCGGATTGAGAATGTCATCAAGACGGAAAGTCGAAATCTCTGGTTTGAACGCCCGCGTATCAAGCCGCGAGATATCCAGCACAGCACCGATGATCTCTTCCACGGACTCAAGAGAGGCCTCAATATTGCTGACCAGTTTCCGGTCTTCTGGATCACCATCTGTAAACCGATCAGTGAGGGTCGAAGAGTAAAGCCGTGCAGCATTGAGCGGTTGCAGAATGTCGTGGCTGGCAGAAGCGAGGAAGCGAGTTTTATCCTGATAGGCCAGCTCCGCAGTTTTCTTGGCTGCTTCCAACTGCTCATTCACCTTGGTCAGCTCTTCGGTACGATCCCGAACGCGCTGCTCCAGGTTCTCATTTGCCCGTGCTAGAGCTTCTTCCGCCAACACGCGCTCTGTGATGTCCGTGTAGCTGGTCACCAAGCCGCCGTAGGGCATTGGGCTTGTCCGAACTTCCAGAACGGTACCAGCACTGACCAGATGCTCCTGATAGGTCTCCTGCCGGTTGATGAAGTTGTGCATGCGCAGGCCGACAATTTCATCGACATCACCGTCCCCAAACTCTCCAGCCTCGGCGATATGCCGGATCATTTCCTCAAGCGAGGTGCCCACTTGCCCAAATTTGGCTGGCAACATAAGCATCTCACGATACTGCCGGTTCCAGCAGATCAGGCGGAGATCCTTGTCATAAACGGAGATACCCTGACGCACCTGATCTAGTGCGATCTGGAGAAGGTCACGGTTATATTGAATGGCTTCAGTCGCATCATCGAGCAGTTTGATCGCTTCCTGAGTGCCCGGATCACGGCGTTTAAGCAGCAAGGACAAGACAAGGCGGGCAGAGGCAGACCCAATCGCACTGGCCAGCAACTGCTCGGAGAACCTAAGAATGACAGCATCCGCTTCTTCTTTACTGTCGATCGTGATGCGGTGTTCAGCGGCGTATGTATCAAAGGAGCGCTGCGTCCGTTCTTCGCCCACATAGCGGGAGATAGTCGCCTGAAGGTCACCAACAGTGATAGTCGTGCGTAGCTTCCGCAGGGCAGGGGCCTGTGTGATGCCGGTTGGCACAAAAGTATTCGCCTGAATGCGCTCAATGGCGGTTGGCTGACGGGTCAGAGAGAAGACCACATAAAATACAAGACCAGCGACAAGGCTCCACAGCACACCGTGAACGAATGGATCTACATCCAGATAAAGCAGCGCTTCAGGTTTGAGGATCTCTATACCAAACGGTCCATTGTTCAAAATGGCAGCGCCAAAGATGTTCTCCCGAGCAAACACCGGCAGCAGCAAGGTGTAAAACCAAACTGTGAAGCCAGCGATCATGCTCGCAATTGCTCCACGCGCATTTGCTCTGCGCCAGATCAGTCCACCAATGAAAGAAGGCGCAAACTGCGCGATGGCTGCGAATGAAAGCAAACCAATGCTGGAAAGAGCAGCACTGTCACCGGCAACGCGGTAGTAGACATAGCTTCCAAGAATGACGAGGAAGATGGACATACGCCGAATGCCCAGCACCAACTGGCTCATATCCTCACCAGAGGTGGAGATGATCTCATCTTCACTGCGCCGCCTTAGAATGATCGGCATCACCAGATCGTTGGAAACCATAATCGACAGTGCAACTGTGGTTACAATCACCATGGCCGTTGCAGCTGACAGACCACCAATGAACACAAGCAAGGTCAGCCAGTCAGCATCATATGCACGAGGCAGAGCCAGCACGAACATGTCCGGATCAACTGTGTTGCCCAGAATGGTCAGGCCAGCAAGAGCGATAGGAACAACAAACAGGTTGATGGCGATCAGGTAGCTTGGAAACAGCCACGTTGCCCGCTTCAATTCCGCTTCGCTGTTGTATTCAGTCACCGTCACATGGAACTGGCGCGGCAGCAGAACTATAGAGAATAAAGAGAGCAGCGTGATCACCGCCCACTTGCTGGCATTGATGTTCGTGAACAGATCCTGAGAGCTGTTGGTGTTGGCAAAAGAAGCGTGCAGCAGATCCCATGGGCCATCAAAGAGCATGAAGGTGACCCAAATACCAATTGCAAGGAAAGCCACCAACTTAACGACCGCTTCTGTCGCAATGGAAAGCATCAGGCCTTCCTGGTGTTCAGTCGCATCAATATGGCGGGTACCAAACAACCAGGTGAACACCGCCATGAAGATGGCGATCATCAGTGTCTCATCGCCAAAGATGGAGATCTCAGCATCATCCAGCGAAAGCAATGGGTGTAGCACTATGGTGCCCACAGAAAGGTCCAGTGCTTTCAGCTGCAACGCGATGTAGGGGATCATGCCGATGAAGGCGATCAGCGTAACGATCGCACCAACCATCGGGTTCTTGCCATAACGAGCAGCGATGAAGTCAGCAACGGAAGTGATCTTCTCCGCCTTTGCCAGCTGGATGACCCGCAGGATCAACGGGTACCCGAAGGCAAACATCAAAATGGGGCCGAGGTAGATGGCAATAAACTCGAAACCATTTCGGGAAGCAGATCCGACGGATCCAAAAAATGTCCATGATGTACAGTAGACCGACAGCGAGAGGGCATAGATCAGTGGCCGCCCTCTGGTCTTCTTAACGCGGGTTTTTGCGACTTTGTCACCGTAGCTCGCGATAACAAATAAGAGCAGTATGTATGCCAAAGCGACAAGGACTACGATCCAACCTTGAAGCATGCTTCCCCCGCCGGACTGGTGCGTCCGTTACTTCCATTAAATGTTTTTTGTCTCTCAATATTGCACAGTTGACCGATCTTTTGCGAAAGGCAAGAGTTCAATACGAGTTATTGCGTCTTTGTAACTGTAGAATTTTCTGACCTCGACGAAAGGCTATGAGTTGGGACAACAACGCAATTCTACAAAAGAGAACAGGCAAGGGGCCTTTGAAAATATTGAGAAAGTTTCTCTCGATAATCCAAGCTGGCTGAAGCGCCTTTACGCGTTCTTCTTTTATAGATCCGACCTTGATACCCTCGATAAATTAAAGGGGTATTTAGGGCGCAGTGCGGCCTACCTCACACATAAGAATGTTCAGGAATATTCACGTTCTCGTGCCGGTGTTCATTGGAAAGCTTTGTTGGACGAGGAAGAGTTCCAACAAGCCTTGGAAAGTTCCCGCTGGAACTCGTTTTCAATCACTGTCGAACTGGTTGGTGAGATGGCACTCATCGTGCTGCGCCAGAAAACCAGAATAGATCCGCAGGATTTGGCTGGAATGATTGGGCAGTTGCTCAAAGAGATCATCGTGGAGCATCAGGAAGTCTCGGCTTGCTCATCGCAGGAGTGGAATGCGGCAGCACTCAACATGCAAACCAAAATGCGAACAGACGCCCTAGTGCCTTCCAGAAACGTTGCGGACATTGCAGCAATGCATGTTTCGAAGGTTTTCTGCAGTCTTCCGATCCATAAACGGCTGCATGGTCATGATGAGCTGCTGCTGCTGAATGGTTTGCGTTTGAACCTGCTACAGCTGCAACATGAGTTTTCTATCCGCGCAAACTGCAAGGCACTTTCAGAACTGGCGAAAAACCACCAGATGCGCTCTCCAGATCCTGATTTATGATCAGCGAAATATTATTTCAAACAGCGCTGACGACTCAAACTACTACCTTCGATACCGTGTGTTTTGGAATGAAAACCGCCTGCATCGGTGGAAAACCTAGGCTTTGGGGAAGATATATCCTGCGACATATACGCGCCGTATAGGTGAACACGCTTACTACTTTTGGTTTACTCTATTTAGTCTTATTCCAAATTTGGCAATGATTTTGCGCGAGCACCTGAGAATTGTAAAATAATATTTTCCGTAAACTAACCTAAGGGTTCTCAGGGTTTTGTAGCGCTTGTAAGGCCAATCGGTAGGCATGCATGCTGTGTTTGAGACCTCTTACAGCTCTAAGTTTGCACGCCTAGGTTTAGAGAACGCATGTCTCCTACTTAATATATCAACAAATTTAAGGGAATTAATCGTTAAATCAGTCGCAGGCTAGGTGATTGACCTAGCTTAGGCCATGGGATAGCTGATTAGTCAAAATACCCATCTAGATACCCGTTTAGATAAGCGTGCGGGTACGCTTACAACAACTAGGAAACTACTATGGTCTCCTCTTCATGCTTGCACAGTGTTCTGGATACAGCCGTTAATGGCATCATTGTCATTGATGATAACGGAACGATCCTGATCTACAACCGTGCTTGCGAGAACATGTTTGGCTACAAGAGCGCCGAAGTGGTTGGCAAGAATGTCAATACGCTGATGCCGAGCGCCGTTGCTGAACAGCATGACCAGTACATCCAGAATTACCTGAAATCCGGTGATGCGAAGGTTGTTGGTATTGGTCGTGAAGTTGTCGGGCGCCATAAGAACGGCACCGAAATTCCAATAGAGCTCTCTGTTGGCGAAGCGCAGACGGAAAGTGGGCACCAGTTCATTGGTGTTCTGAAGGATCTTCGCGCCACGAAAGAATATGAAGAACGCCTTCGCGTGCTTCAGTCCAACCTGGTGACGATGACCCGTGTGAATGCCCTCGATGAAATGGGCGCTGCAATTGCGCACGAAGTCAACCAGCCTCTCACTGCTCTGATGCTCTATCTGCAAACCGCCGCTCGCAGAGCACGCGCAGCAGAGCAGCCAGATGATGCCATGATCAGCTTGATGGATAAGGCAGTCGTTGAAGCGGAGCGGGCTGGGCAGATCATCCAGCGCATGCGTAACTTTGTTGAACGGCAGGCTCCGCAATGCATCGGAACCGGGCTGGCAACACTGATTGATGATTGTCTTGAGTTGGTTCGTGTGGGCCATGAAGCTGATGATGTCGAGTTCATCTCTACTTTCGTGGACTACGATTACCAGCTTGAGTTGGACTCCGTACAAATACAACAGATTCTTGTAAACTTGATCCGAAATGCAGGGGAAGCCGTAAAGGATCAGCCTGTTAAGCAAGTAGTTGTCTCTGTCGAACGCGACGAGGACAATGTGTTTGTTAAGGTTACGGATACTGGACCAGGCCTGGATGAGGAAGCAGTGTCGCACCTTTTCAAGGCCTTTACTGGGACAAAGCGGCGCGGTTTGGGTATTGGACTTGCGATTTCTCGTAGTATAGCCCAAAACCATGGTGGCGATTTACTTGTAGAACCATATGAGGAAGGTAAAGGTGCAACCTTCACTTTGCGGCTCCCGGTAAACTCAAAAGCAACGAGCTGAGCTGAAGCTGTTGTTTAGAACAACAAGAATAAGGACCTGAGCAATCATGACAATGCCGTCTGTGATCCATATTGTTGACGATGACCCAGCGGTTCGCGACGCGCTTTCTCTACTGTTTGAAACAGAAGGGTTTCGCGTAAAATCCTTTGCGAACGCTGAAGAGTTTCTTGGTGGGGTAGAAGAAGAGACGCCAAACTGCGTACTTCTTGATGTTCATATGCCAGGACGGTCAGGTATTGATATTCTGAAAAGCCTGAACGGCGAGAACTTCCCAGCACCGATCTTTATTATTTCCGGTCAGGGCGATATTCCAATGGCTGTTGAGGCGATCAAGTCTGGCGCCTACGACTTTATTGAAAAGCCATTCGACGTAGAATCCATCATCTCTCGCGTTCGTGAAGCAGTTTCCAGAACTGCACAGGCGAGTGGTGCGAACACAATGACCTTCCCGGGTGCAGAAACTCTGACACCTCGTGAGCGTCAGGTTCTGACCGAAATCACAGCAGGATCTTCCAACAAGGAAGCTGGCAGAAACCTCAAGATTTCTCCACGTACTGTTGAAGTTCATCGTGCGCGCATCATGGAAAAACTTGGTGCACGTAATGCTGCGGACCTCGTTCGCATCGTCCTGACTGGTGAGCCTCCAGCTGCTTGATGTAGCGCAAACTAATAGGGAATGACCGGCTATACTTTCGGCCAATCTTGTTATTCCCGCGTGTTACTACGCATTACAAGACCCCGGCGCTTGTTTATGGTGGCTGGTGAGACAAAGTGCTGCACCTATTGTGCTTTGTCTCTCGAGCTACGAGAACAACGCTGGGGTTTGTTGTGATCTATATCGTTGAAGATGATGTATCTGTACGCGATGCAATTGCGGAAATGTTTGAGAGCCTTGATCTCACATGCACCGCGTTTGCAGACGGAGAATCGTTTCTCTCAGATGCATCACCGCGTGTAGATGACACCGTTTTCGTTGACCTGCACCTGCCTGGACTCGCTGGATCTGACCTGATTGAGAAGGTTGCCGCTTTGGATGAGGCGCCACAAATTGTCGCAATCAGCGGTCAGCCACTTTGGAAGATCACGCGGGAACTGCCAAAAATTAGCTCAACGCCAGTTGTTCGTAAGCCATTGAAAGAACAGGATTTATTGGATTACGTGTAAACTTGATCTAACGCAAAAATTCATTTGTTTCAGATCAAATTACTGAAATATGAACCTGCTCCATAAGTTTTAATGCGTATTTAGACGTTGCATTCTAATCAGTAAATCTGCATCAACAGGTCAGGCAAGCAATGACGGATGCTTGTCATGGCCAAGAGGCATTTAGAGAATAAACGAATAGTTCTCGCTACTTGCCCAGGCACGATGTTTGCGGAGGTATCCGCGAGGAGGGATTATGGTATCGGCCACATTGACAAAGCTTAGCGACCTTGATGGCCAGGCACCATTCAACGGTTGTCAGGAAAACTTCAGGCAGCCAGAAGTAATGGAAAAGCACTTGGGTCGTAAGCAGCGCTTGTCCGCGCACGATGTACTTTTCTATGAAGGTGACAAGGCAGAGCGCCTCTATGAAGTCGTTCGTGGAGTGATGATGCTCTACAAACTACTTCCGGATGGTCGCCGCCAGGTGGTCTACATTCTGCGCGAAGGGGATATGCTCGGTTTCTCCAACCGCGACTTCTTTGATTGCACCGCAGAAGCTCTGACCGAAGTTGAGCTTCAGGTCTTTGAAAGCCGTGAGATCTCTACTTCTCCGATGATGCAGCACTACGTAAACCGTTGTCTGCTCTCTCAGATGGAAATCCTCCACGAGCATACCGTTCTGCTGGGCCGTAAGTCCGCACTGGAGCGTGTTTCTACCTTCCTGATGAGCTTGGTGCCAAACCGTGGTGGACACGGCTGCACAGGCCCAAATGAAGAAGGTAAGCCAGATACCAAAACCGTTGCTCTGTCCATGACCCGTCAGGAGATTGCAGATTACCTTGGTCTGACCATCGAAACCGTGAGCCGCGTGATTTCTCAGCTGAAGCGTCGTGGTTTGATCAAAGTCGAAAAGCAGGACAGCATCCACATCACCAACATCTGTGGCATCTGTCAGCTGACCGGTATGCACTAAGCTGAGCTTAGGTGCAGGGCGCTCACCATAGAGCGTCGATAATAAGATAAGGAAACAGGCGCTGCACTCTCAGCGCCTTTTTTGTTGTCAGCATCTCTGCATAAAAGAAAAGCGGCCCGTGAAGGCCGCTTCTTTCATTCTGGTATGTCGTCGCTTTTAAACTGCGACAGAGTGCCGTGCCTGCTGGGTGGCTAGGTAAGTGTCAAACGCGGCAGCAACCACGCGTACATACCGTCGGCCTGCATCTGTCACAGTCACAACAGTGCCTTCCAACGTTGCCACACCGTCTGCAATCATCTCCTGCATGTCCGCTGGGATGCTGGCGAACTCGCTAACTGGCAGGCCATGCTTTTCAGCGGTAGCTGCGTAATCAACCTCATAGTAGGTCATCAGCTGCATAATGATCTCTGCGCGGCACAGATCTACCTTGTCGACAGCAATGCCTTTCTTGATCGGCAGAACATCATCAACCACCATACGCTCCCATTCGCGAGCAGATGGAGTTGTCTGAATGTAGCCCTGTGGCAGGAAGCCAATGGAGCTGCAGCCAAAACCGATCAGAGTGTCAGCAGTATCTGTTGTATAGCCTTGGAAGTTACGGCGCAGACGGCCTTCTTTCAAGGCAATTGCCATTTCGTCAGTTGGCAGAGCAAAGTGGTCCAGACCGATCACTTCATAGCCAGCTTCAACGAGTGCATCGCGGGAAACGTCAGAAAGGCGGATGCGTTCATTTGCACCCGGCAGGTTCTCTTCTTTAATCAGCTGCTGGTGCTTCTTGAACCACGGAACGTGCGCATAACCGAACAGAGCAACACGGCCAGGTGCAAGTTCCTTGGTGTATTCAACTGTCTCGCGGATCGTCTTTTCAGACTGTCCCGGCAGACCATACATCAGGTCGAAGTTGATATCGTGCAGCCCAACATTGCGAAGGGCAGTCACGGCCTTCTTCACTGTGTTGTAAGGCTGGATACGACCGATCTGTTTCTGGACGTCTTCATCGAAGTCCTGAACACCCAGACTGGTGCGTGTGATGCCAGCCATCTTGAGGGTTTCAGCCAGATAGTCGCCAACTGTTCTTGGGTCGAGTTCGATTGCGTGCTCAATATCCTCTGAGAAGACAAAGTTGGCTTTCAGCTTGTCGACGATCTTCAGAAAAGCTTCACGAGGGACAAGGCTTGGTGTGCCGCCACCCCAATGGATATGGTGAACCTCACGACCTGTGCCCAAACGCTTCAGCACAAGGTCAATCTCTTTGAGCATCAACTCCACATACGCAAGCACCGGCGCCATCTTGCGCGTCGCCTTGGTGTTACATCCGCAGTAATGGCACATTTCCTGACAAAACGGCACGTGCAGATACAGCGACAGTGGGGTGTCACGAGGAATACTCTCCAGCCATTCTCCATAAAGAGATGGCGTCACTGCTTCACTGAAGTGAGGGGCAGTTGGGTAGGAGGTATAACGAGGTACGTTCAAAGACGCATATTTTTGCTCTAGATCGGTCATGACGCTACCATACGCAAATGGACTAATTGAACTTTGATCCCTGTCAACATCACTGAGTTTTTAAAAAACTCAAGTCCCTTCAAGCAATTCGCAGCTGTTTGCGAACAGTTCTAAACTCTATGATTGAAATGATATATTGATTGATTGAATCAAGATTGATCATATGAATTTCGCTTTGTACCTCTTCTGTAATGACCCACGCTGAGAGGTAAGCTAGTGAGTAAAAACGACATTCTGACATTACTAGGTGTTTTGGCGCTCGGCGGAGCGGGAGCTGCTGCGTTTGAAGCGCTGTCACTTCCTGCCGGTTTTCTTGCCGGACCGATGGTAACAGTCGTTCTCGCCAAATCTATTTCTCTTCCCTTGCTCAAAGATAATAGCTTCACATTCCCAAGCGGCCTGATCTCTACGAACTTAATCTTCATCGGTGCTGCAATGGGATCTGCTGTCTCACCTGACTTCTGGGCGGGGGCTGCCTTATGGCCGCTCTCCATGTTGGCGCTAGTCGCTGTTGTGAGTGGCATTACGTCCTGCGTTTACCTCTACACCTATAAGAAATGTAGGTGGGGTCGGGATGAAGCCTTCTTTGCAGGTCTGCCCGGTGCGTTAGGAATGACTGCCGCTCTCGCACAGGAGAGGGGAGCGCCTATGGATCGCATCATGATCGTCCAACTCGTGCGCCTTTTTCTCCTGATCGCAGTCCTACCTCTGATCATCTCCAGTGTCGTTGGGGGCAAAGAGGTTATCTTCACGGAGGCGAATGATGCAATGAGCCTGAGAGATGGGCTCTATCTTGTCCTCGCAGTGCTGATCTGCGCAGTCTGCGGGTATGCTGCTCTCAAGCTAAAAGCGCCAGCGGGAATGCTGACCGGTGCCTTTTTCGCCAGTGCCGCTCTCAACTCAACGGGTATGCTAGAGTTCGCGCTTCCGGTATGGCTAGCGACGCCCTGCTATATACTAATGGGCACCAATGTTGGCCTCTACATCGGCAAAATGGATCGCAACACCTTAAAGCCAATGCTCGGCACCTCTCTTGTCGTGTTCGCTATCAGCCTCTCAGTCGCTTTGGGTGGAGCTGTAGTCACCTCTTGGGCCCTCGAGATCTCCTTCGATAAGGTCTTTCTGTCTTTTGCACCCGGTGGCATGGAGGCCATGCTTCTCATCTCGATCCTACTGGATATAGATCCGGTGTTTGTGGCCACCCATCAGTTGGCCCGCTTCATGGGCCTTCTGGCCTTCATGCCGATCGTCACAAGATATGTACTGGGGCCTGTTTCTGCTGGTCAGGCAGATGAGGCGAGGGCGCAGAGTGCGACCTAAGACGCATATCGCAGCGGTGCTTTTGTGCGCTGCAGAATATCGCGAGGAACTTATCCAGCTCACCATGATTCTATGTATGCGTGCCTACGCTGATTTACCTATCAAAATACGCTAATTTATACCGAGCTCGCCAAAACACGCTTCAAGCTGCGCCAAAACAACGCATCTTGGGCTAATTATATGTAATATATGACGAAAACCCCAAAATAAGGGGTGTACTTGCGAATTAGAGTAATTTTATTTTTTTTGTTCGAGTTCTTTTTGACATGTATCAAGGGCGGGGCAATTTGCCACCCATAGAACTACGGTCAGGTAGTCCTATCTGGACGAACTTGTTTACTTTATATGGGGCGAACATCATGGGTGAGCGGAAAGTCAGATATCTGTCGCTCGAGGAAGGCGGATTTTCCCTCCTTCTTCTCGCGGTAGCGATTTTCTGTCTGGTCATTGCAGGGAAAACCTGGGATCAGGTCTTGGCATTTCATACCGCATTGATTGCACTAGCATCATTGGCCGGTATTTTCTTCATTTTTCGCCGATACTTCGACGGAAACAACACGCCTGCACCGCTGGAAATTAACGGTAAGCCAAACTACAATATGGCTCCTGTTAAATTTGCAACGTGGGCATCTGTTTTCTGGGGTATCGCGGGCTTCCTGGTAGGTGTGATCATTGCATCTCAGCTGGCATTCCCAGCTTTGAACTTTGACCTACCATGGATCAATTTCGGGCGTCTTCGTCCGCTGCATACTTCAGCTGTTATTTTTGCATTCGGCGGTAACGTTCTTATCGCGTCTTCATTCTACGTTGTGCAGCGCACCTGTCAGGCCCGTTTGCCTGGTACAATCGCCCCATGGTTTGTAGTCCTCGGTTACAACCTCTTTATCGTTGTTGCAGGTACCGGTTACCTCCTCGGCGTAACTCAGGGTAAAGAATACGCTGAGCCAGAGTGGTATGCAGACTGGCTGCTGACCATCGTTTGGGTCGGCTATCTGCTCACCTTCCTCGGCTCCATCTGGCGTCGTAAAGAGTCCCACATCTATGTGGCGAACTGGTTCTACCTTGCGTTCATCGTAACAATTGCAGTTCTGCACCTGTTCAACAACGCATCCCTGCCAGTAAGCATCTACTCCACTAAGTCTTACATCGTTTGGGCTGGTGTTCAGGATGCGATGGTTCAGTGGTGGTACGGCCACAACGCAGTGGGCTTCTTCCTGACAGCTGGCTTCCTGGCGATCATGTACTACTTCATTCCGAAGCGTGCTGAGCGTCCGGTATACTCTTACCGTCTGTCCATCGTTCACTTCTGGGCACTGATCTTCCTGTACATCTGGGCTGGTCCTCACCACTTGCACTACACCTCACTGCCACAGTGGGCGTCTACTCTTGGTATGACCTTCTCCATCATCCTCTGGATGCCGTCCTGGGGTGGTATGATCAACGGTCTGATGACCCTGTCCGGTGCTTGGGACAAGCTGCGTACTGACCCTGTTCTGCGTATGATGGTTGTGTCTGTAGCGTTCTACGGCATGGCGACCTTCGAAGGTCCTCTCATGTCCATCCGCGCTGTGAACGGCCTGTCACACTACACTGACTGGACTGTTGGTCACGTACACGCTGGTGCGCTCGGCTGGGTTGGCTACATCTCCTTCGGTGCTCTGTATTGCCTGGTTCCTTGGCTCTACAACAAGAAGGCTCTGTACTCTCTGCGTCTCGTTAACTGGCACTTCTGGATCTCTACTCTGGGCATCGTGTTCTACATCTGCTCTATGTGGGTATCCGGTATCATGCAGGGCCTGATGTGGCGTGCCTACGATGAGCTGGGCTTCCTTGAGTACTCCTTCATCGAAACAGTGGATGCGATGTATCCGTTCTACGTCATGCGTGCATTCGGTGGTCTTCTCTTCCTCTCTGGTGCTCTCATCATGGTTTACAACCTCGTGATGACAGTCCGTGCAGGCGAAGAAGTTGAAACCGAAGCTGCAGGCCAGCCTGCAATGGCGCCAGCGGAATAATCGGGAGATCACGAATGTCTGCTTGGAAAAAACACCAAATCTTCGAGAAAAACTCGCTGATCCTGATTATTGGCATCGTCATCATGATCTCAATCGGCGGTCTCGTTGAAATCGTTCCTCTTTACTACCTGAAGAGCACGATCGAAAAAACTGAGGGTATGCGCCCTTACACCCCGCTTGAGCTTGTTGGACGTAACATCTACGTGCGTGAAGGCTGCTACGCTTGTCACTCACAGCAGATCCGTCCAATGCGTGATGAGCTGCAGCGTTACGGCAACTACTCCCTGGCAGCGGAATCCATGTACGATCGCCCATTCCAGTGGGGGTCTAAGCGTACTGGTCCCGACCTCGCTCGCGTAGGTGGCAAGTACTCTGATGAGTGGCAGCGTGATCACCTGGTTGATCCACGTTCCGTATCTCCGACTTCTGTAATGCCTGGCTACCCATTCCTGATGGACGCTAAGCTTTCTACAATCGAGATCGAAAACCACCTCAAAGTGAATGCACTCTACGGTGTTCCTTACACTGAAGAGCAGATCGCAAGCGCTAAAGTAGACCTCATGGCTCAGGCTCAGCCTGACAGCGATGCGGCAGAAGGCTTCGAAGAGCGTTACCCAGGTGCTCTCATCCGTGACTTCGATGGCAATGCTAAAGAAGTGACTGAGATGGACGCACTGGTGGCTTACCTTCAGATGCTTGGCACACTCGTAGACTTTAGCCTCTACGACGAAAAAGCAAACTTGCGCTAAGGAGGCGATGATGGACGCGACTTACACCGCCCTCGCACACTTCGCGCAAACTGGTGGTCTCCTCTATTTCATGGCCATTTTTGCAGGCGTAATTCTTTACGCTTGCTGGCCAAGCAATGGGGAGCGCTTTAACGATGCTTCACAGATCCCGCTTCGGGAGGACGACTAATGGCTGAACATAAAAAGGAAATTGACCAGGTATCGGGTGTCGAAACCACAGGTCACGAATGGGATGGCCTGAAAGAGCTGAACAACCCGCTTCCGAAGTGGTGGCTCTACATGTTCTACGGCAGCATCGTGTGGTCAGTGATCTATTGGGTCCTGATGCCAAGCTGGCCGCTGGTTAACGGTTACACAAAGGGTCTTCTGGATTACAGCCAGCGTGCTGTTGCGACTGAAGAGTTCAATGTAGCTGCTGCAGAACGCGCCGAAACCGGTAAGATGCTTCTTGAAGCGTCTCTGGATGAGATCCTCAACACACCAGAACTGCTCGAGTATGCGAGTGCTCAGGGTAAAGTGGCATTCGGTGACAACTGCGCACCTTGTCATGGCACCGGCGCAACTGGCTTTGAAGGCTATCCAAACCTTCAGGACGACAGCTGGATCTGGGGTGGCGATCTGGACACTCTGGCAACCACCATCTCTTACGGTGTTCGTTCAGAACATGACGAATCCCGCTTTGCAGAAATGCCCGCATTCGGTCGTGATGAACTGCTCGAAAAAGAAGAGATCGTTCAGGTTGCCAACTATGTTGGTTCAGTTGCAGGTCTTCCAACGCAAGACGGCGTAGATCTGGAAGCTGGTAAAGTTATCTATGAAGAGAACTGTGCAGCTTGTCATATGGACAATCTTAAGGGTGATATAGAAACAGGATCTCCAAACCTGACGGCACCTACTTATCTCTATGGCAAATCTGTAGATGACATCATTGCGCAGGTAAATGCACCGCGCCACGGTGTGATGCCTGCATGGATCGATCGTCTGGGTGAAACAACAGTCAAGTCTCTGGCTGTGTACGTTCACTCTCTCGGCGGCGGTCAGTAAACTCTCTTTATTCGCTAAAATAAAAAACAAGCGAGGACGCGCAAGTGCCCTCGCTTCACTTGCACAAATACATCGCCAACTGAGGAAGACGTTATGTCTAGCCAAGTTGAACCCATCGATAACGAAGAGGATGAGTCCTGGTTTGCGTCAGCTGCCAAAGTTTACCCCATGGAGGTAAAAGGCCGTTTTCGTAAAATCAAATGGGCAATTCTCTTTATTACCCTTGGAATTTATTACTTTACCCCCTTCATTCGTTGGGACCGGGGACCTTTGCTCCCGGATCAGGCTGTTCTGGTCGATTTCGAACGTAAAAGAGGTTACTTCTTCTTTCTCGAAATCTGGCCTCAGGAAGTCTATTACCTTGCCGGATTGCTTATCATTGCATCTGTTGCCTTGTTTCTGATGAACGCAATCGCTGGTCGCCTCTGGTGTGGCTACCTCTGCCCACAGACGGTCTGGACCGACCTTTTCTTCCGCGTAGAAAGCATGATTGAAGGCGATCGCCGCAAACGGATCGCACTGGACAAGCAGCCTTGGAATGCTGAAAAGATTCTCAAAAAGGGAACGAAGCATTTTATCTGGCTGATGATTGCCTGGTGGACCGGCGGGGCGTGGGTTCTTTATTTCGCTGACGCACCAACCCTTGTTTATGATCTGGCAACCGGACAGGCAGCGATGTCTGCGTATGTCTGGATCGGCATTCTGACCTTCACCACCTATTCGCTGGCAGGTCACATGCGTGAGCAGGTCTGTGTCTACATGTGCCCTTGGCCACGTATTCAGGCCGCTCTGACTGATGAGCATGCGTTGAACGTAACTTATCGTTACGACCGTGGTGAGCCACGTGGACACCTCAAAGAAAGCAAGAAACGTCTGGCAGAAGGTTTGCCAGCTGGTGACTGTATCGACTGTAACCAGTGCTTCTACGCTTGCCCAACCGGTGTTGACATTCGTAAGGGCGCGCAGCTCGACTGTATTCAGTGTGGCCTGTGTATCGATGCCTGTGACTCGATCATGACCAAGGTTGGCAAGCCAACTGGCCTGATTGCGTATGACACCGACATCAACATTGAGCGCCGTGAGAAAGGTGAAGAAGCAGTCTATCGCCTGATCCGTCCACGTACCGTGATCTACACCGCAATCATTGCTGCGATCGCCGGTGTGATGCTGTACATGCAGCTCAACCGCTCTATGACAGACCTGTCCGTCGTGCACGACCGTAACCCGCTCTACGTTCAGCAGAGTGATGGCGGCTTCAGAAACGGCTATGCACTCCGTCTTCTGAACAAGCACAACAAGGAACAGGCGTTCACTCTAAGCGTTGAAGGCATGCCAGCAGGCACAACACTTGAAGTGGTTGGCATTCATAAGAGTGCTGCAGACCTCACCAAGGACACGCAGATAACCCTGACGGTAGATGCGGACACCACGCGTTCTGTTCGTGCTCTTGTGTTCTCACCTGCAGGTGTTGAACTTCCAGGTTCCAAGCCGATGAGCTTCAAGCTGATCGATAGCGAAACCGGTGAAACCACTGTTGTGAGCGACTTCTTCCGGGCACCGGGCAAATAGAAGTCCTTTGAGGTAAAGCTACCTATTTAAACTTGCGTGATGAGGGGTACGCCCCTTATCACTTAAATGGTCATAATGGCGAGACTCTCCCCATCATTAGAGCCGCCAAGAAGGAGCTAGGATATGACAATGGCTGTAGACCACAAGTCTCCGCGCAAACCTCGGCAGATTACTGGCCGCACGGTTCTGTTCAGCCTCATCGCATTCTTTGGTGCAATTGCTGCTATGAATGCCGTGATGATCTATATCGCGATCGATACATTTCCTGGGCTGGAAGTAGATAGCTCCTACAAAGTAAGCCAACGCTACAACAAAGAAATTGCCAAGGCGAAAGCTCAGGCCGCACTCAACTGGAGCGTAGATGCCGTCATTGAGCGCAATGGTGATGGCTCCGCACACATCCGGGTAATTGCAAAAGACAAGGCTGGCGCACCAATCACTGGCGAAGCCGTCACCGTAAAACTGCATCGCCCAACAATCACCGCTGCTGATCAGGATCTCGTTTTGTCCGAGCGTTCAGCGGGTGAATATGTCGCCAACGCATCTGGTGTAGGCGCTGGCCATTGGAACGTCATCGTAGAAATCGCAGACCGAAATGATAAAGCACTGCCGATTTTCCGTTCCAAAAACAAGACTTTCTTCGCTGAGTAAGGCGGTATTGCTATGTCTGCGCCTGAGAGGGATTGGGCTGCATTCGTCACAAATACGGACGATGGCAAGGCTCATATGGACCTTGCTGTCGACGGTATTACGTGTGCTGCATGTATGTACGAAATTGAACGCGGCCTTCAGAAGCTGGATGGCGTTGAAAAAGCACGCGTAAACCTGTCATCACATCGACTTTCCGTAGATTGGGATGAGGACAAGACCAACCCGTCTCCCATCGTCGATATGCTGCAGAAGCTCGGGTACAAGGCATATCCCTTTGATCCGGCACAGGTAAAATCCCGCGGTGATGCTGTTGGTAAAGAGATCCTGCGAGCCCTCGCGGTCTCCGGCTTTGCTGCAATGAACATCATGTTGCTATCGATCTCCGTCTGGTCCGGCAATGCCTCTGATATCGATCATGAGACCCGCGCTTTCTTCCATTGGATCTCAGCACTGATCGCGCTGCCAACGGTGGTTTACTCCGGACGTATTTTCTTCCGCAGTGCTTATATGGCAATCAAGACCAGCCGCCTGAACATGGACGTGCCGATCACGATCGGAGTGTTGCTCGCAACGGGTCTTTCAGTTTGGCAAACCATTTCAGAAGCCGAGCACGCATACTTCGATAGTGCTGTGATGCTCCTGTTCTTCCTGCTGGTGGGCCGTTACTGCGATCATTTGATGCGCAGAAAAACGCGTTCTTTTGCAGAAAACCTCGCGACTTTGAAAGCAGAGAGTGCTGCGAAGATCCAGGAAGACGGCAGCACGCTCGATGTACCGCTCTCCAAACTGACTGTTGGTGATCGTGTTCTTGTCCGCGCTGGTGAGCGCATCTCCGTAGATGGCCGGATTGCGACAGGCACTTCTGAAGTGGACCAGAGCCTCGTAACAGGTGAAACCTTGCTGCAAGCTGTTGGGGAAGGGGATCTCGTCTACGCAGGTACCATGAACACATATGGTGTTCTGGAGATTGAAGTCACCGCAGCCGCGAAAGGCACATTGCTGGATGAAGTGAACAAACTTCTTGAAACAGCAATGGAAGGCCGTTCCAAGTACGTTCACATTGCAGATCGTGCCTCTCAGCTCTATGCGCCTGTGGTTCATGCAGCCGCATTGTTGACGCTGATCGGCTGGATCATGCTCGGCATGGCATGGCAGCCAGCGCTGGTCATCGCCATCTCGGTTCTGATTATCACATGCCCATGTGCACTCGGCCTTGCGATCCCCGCAGTACAAGTTGTTGCCAGTGGGCTGTTCTTCAATGAACGCGTCTTGCTGAATGCTGGCGACGCCATCGAGCGCCTCGCAAGTGTCGACACCATCGTATTCGACAAGACCGGTACCCTAACCCTTCCAGAAGCATCGCTCTCACAAAAGCATGGGCTCTCAGCGGAGCAGTTGGAGCTAGCTGGACGTCTGGCTCTGTCTTCTTCACATCCGCTGTCTCAAGCTATTGCAAGGGCCACCGGCGCGCAGCAAAGCTTGCCAGATGCGAAGGAGCTTGCGGGTAAAGGTGTTGAAGCACAGATCGACGGCCTGCAAATGAAGCTCGGCTCTCCCGCATTCTGCGGTGTTTCAGAAGAGCAACTCGCTCAGGCGAAAGAGCAACATCCGGATGCATCCTTCGTTGCGTTTCAGATGGGAGATGAAACAGCTCATCTTCTCCCTGTCGGCCAGTTTATGCGGGAAGGGGCAGTTGAGACCATTCAGAAGCTGAAAGACGCTGGCTTTGCGATTGAGATCCTCAGCGGTGACCATGCAGGTGCAGTAAAACATGCTGCTGATCTACTCGATGTTGAGAGCTGGAAAGCAGGTCTGAAGCCTCAGGACAAAATTGACCGCATTGAAGAGCTGAAAGCGCAAGGCAAGAAGGTGCTGATGGTCGGCGACGGCCTTAACGATGCGCCATCCCTGGCAGCTGCAAACGTCTCCATCTCACCGGTATCTGCTGTCCATGTCAGTCAGGCCGCAGCTGATGCTGTGTTCCTGGGGGATAGCCTTGCACCCGTCATGAGTGCTCTGCAAATCTCCCAGAAAGCGCGCTGGGTAATGAACCAGAATCTTGCCATCTCTGTCATCTATAACCTGATTGCAGTGCCGTTTGCGGTGCTAGGTTTTGTCACACCTCTCGTTGCAGCCTTGGCTATGTCGGGTTCTTCGATTATCGTGACGCTAAATGCAGTACGCCTGAGAATGATTGCAGGCACATCATCCCAGCCGAGCCAGGAGGCCTAAGCAGCACTATGGAAGTCTTAATCTACCTTATCCCGGTTGCGTTGGTTCTTGGTGGCGCAGGTTTGGTAGCGTTCCTATGGTCTCTACGAGCAGGGCAATACGATGACATGGAAGGGCCGAAGTGGCGTATTCTGGATGACGGTGATTTGCAGGAAAACAGCACACCTGTGGAAGCCGCCAAGCGCAAGGCCTCCTAACAGTCATCAACTGTATTTAGCAAAAAGAACAGATCAATGAGAGGCTTGTGAGCGATCCGCTTCAGGTCTCTTTTTTATTGGTGGGTGAGGGCAACAAAAAAGGCCGACGAAAGCGCCGGCCTTTTGATGTTTCTATGCGTTGGCGCTTAGCCGCCAGCAAACTGATAAACAGCCTGACCTTGTGCAGCGTCCAGCTCTTCTTCTGCTGGAGCGTCAGTGAATGGCAACTCAAGGGTTTGCCATACATCAACCAGTGCATCGCGCAGATGATCAATCAGGGCATCATTATGGACTGGGCCCGGAGTGATGCGCAGGCGTTCTGTGCCGCGTGGTACGGTTGGATAGTTGATTGGCTGGATGTAGATGCCATGCTTATCGAGCAGAAGGTCGGTTGCCTGCTTACACAGATCTGGATCAGCCACGAGGACTGGAATGATGTGTGTGTCAGAAGGCATCACAGGCAGGCCTGCTGCTTTCAGTACGTCCTTGGTACGCTGTGCTTGACGCTGCTGGCCTTCACGCTCAACACCAGATTCTTTCAGGTGCTTGATGGAAGCTGTTGCAGCTGCAGCAAGTCCTGGAGGAATAGCAGTGGTAAAGATAAAGCCCGGAGCATAAGAGCGAACCGCATCAATGATGGTCTGAGAAGCGGTGATGTAACCACCCATCACACCAAATGCTTTCGCTAGTGTACCTTCGATGATGTCGATGCGATCCATCACACCATCACGCTCAGCAATACCTGCACCGCGTGGGCCGTACATGCCAACAGCATGCACTTCGTCGATGTAAGTCATCGCATTGTACTTGTCGGCAAGGTCACAGATGCGCTCGATCGGTGCGATATCGCCATCCATGGAGTACACGGATTCGAACACGATCAATTTTGCGCGGTCGTTGCCAGCAGCCTTGAGCAGGTCTTCAAGGTGCTCAAGATCGTTGTGGCGCCATACCTTCTTGGACGTACCTGCGCCGCGAACACCCGCAATCATGGAAGCGTGGTTCAGCTGGTCGGACAGGATCAGACAATCAGGCAGCAGTTTTGCAATGGTGGAGATGGATGCTTCGTTGGAAACGAAACCACTTGAGAACACCAGAGCGCCTTCTTTGCCGTGCAGGTCAGCGAGTTCTTCCTCAAGCTGTACCAGAGGGTAGTTCGTGCCCGAGATGTTACGCGTACCGCCTGCGCCTGCTCCCATGCGCTGAACGGTTTCTGTCATGGCTTCAATCACTTTAGGGTGTTGACCCATACCCAGGTAGTCGTTCGAACACCAAATGACGATTTCACGGAGGTTTTGATTTTCTTTACGCCAGAGTGCGTGTGGGTGACGCCCTGCAATGCGCTCGAGATTAGCAAATACGCGGTACCGTTTTTCATCCTTCAAAGAAGCAATCGCCTCATTGAAGATATTTTGGTAGTCCATTTTTTGCCCCTTATATTGCGGCGGTATTATTCGGCGATACTTTAGAGTTAGCCTAAACTTAGCGATAATCCTTATCCCTGTCGAAGGACACATTGACGCGGTCCATGGAATTGCGGATTTATCAAAGGATATTTTCACCTAACGCATATCAGCCTATCTATATCGCAGAGACAGTCTTTGACATAGAACTATAATTGGGCAGTCTTGCAATTTGTTATGTTCTCTGCCACACCTTGTAACTAATAACTGAATTTCTGTTCTAATTAAATTGGGTTGCGTCAAGTGACCGGGGCATGACTGCGTGAGTATAGACCTCTCATCCTTATCATTTCTGGTGGTTGAAGATAGTGCGTACATGCGCACGATTCTGCGGACAATGCTCCAGGGGTTTGGTGCCCGTAAGATCGTAGAGGCGGAAGACGGTGCGTCAGGCCTTGAGGCGATGGATCGCGCGAACCCGGATATCCTGATTCTCGACTGGGTTATGCCAATCCTCGATGGCGCGGATATGGTTCGTATGATCCGTACTCAGAACAATCCATACGCCTATATCCCAATCATTATGGTCACCGCGCACACAGAGCGCAGCCGTATTATTGAAGCCAGAAAACTGGGTATACATGAGTTGCTCTGCAAGCCGATCTCGGCAAAAGCACTCTACCAGCGCATCGCTTCAATCATCCTGCAGCCAAGAGACTTTGTGAAAACAGCTGGTTACTTCGGTCCAGCTCCGCGTGAGATCCGCGGGCATAAGAAAAACTGGGATGGAAACAAAGTTCTGACAGACGCAAACTCTGCAATGGTCTGATCAGCTTTTCCAAGTAATCTATGAGATTGGAGTGCCTCCTCGGAGGCGTCAGCCTGCCTCCAAGGTGGGTAGCCTGTTATGCGATCCATATACCCCTGACAGCAAACTCCGATATTCGGAGAGGGGTAGATGTGCGCTAAGGCCGGATGTGCAGCGCGTATAAAGAAATGAACGCAAAGAGCATTAAAGCGAGGAGAGGACCTCGACTGCCTTTTCCCATTTTTCTGAGGGTAGGCTGGAAACCAGTCGAATAAGTTGCGCGAACTCTGCTTCTTCGAGCTGGTAGCGGAGCATCTGCAGCTCTGCCTCAGTAAACTTGCCGGTTGCAGCTGCGGGAACATCCGCTTCGATGACTGCCTGATCCATTTTCACCTCCTGTAACTCCAACAAAATGAAAATCAGTGGACACTTGCACAAGAGCTCGCGCAAGTGCGCTTGGGAGGCATATCCTCTTCCCCGGTTCCGCAAAACAGATGTTGGAAAACTACCCCAATACGCCCCCAAGACCACAGAAACGTCGCAGGACCGCCGCTATATGTAAACCAACCCCAAGATGAAATTTGGTAGAATTGTGGCACGTTGTATCTGAGACACAGTGCCGTTGAGGCAGTCAGGGTGCAACTGCGTACAGTGGAATTTTATTTCTATACGGTGATATTTAAGTCTCCTGCAAAGTTCAAATATTTCGCAGGGCCTTTGGATTATCGATGGATTAGCGTTGATAAGTGCTAGTGCGTATCTGGAAGACTTATGCGGATAGCAGCATCTGCTCACGGCAGAGTTGCAAGCTGTTCTAAAAATCTGTGATTTTTTAAAATCTGATTTCTCGTTTTGGAGAAATGCAAAATCAAGACGCAGCGACTTTAGCGCGTAAAATCTAACAATGTAGAAGAGAAATGGTGCTGCCGGAGAGATTTGAACTCTCGACCTCTCCCTTACCAAGGGAGTGCTCTACCCCTGAGCTACGGCAGCGCGCCGAATGTGTACATCGCCTTTAGAAGAATGGTGCTGCCGGAGAGATTTGAACTCTCGACCTCTCCCTTACCAAGGGAGTGCTCTACCCCTGAGCTACGGCAGCATCGCATAAATATGAAGCAGTTAAGCGCTTCTTGTATCTTCCAAACCAGCGTTTTTTGCAACGAGGTAAGTGCTCCGTGGGCGCTGCCCTCGGAACGAGGAGGCTTATGTCATAACCTTTTTAAACCTGCAAGAGGTTTTATTGGCAGTTCTGTGGAAACTGAATAACACAGCGAAATGAGAGCATTGCCATGCACTTGTCGTATATTAGGGCACTTGGCTTCATTCCCGACCTCGTGTACCTGTTGCGCATGACAGATTCAAAGAAAACAGAAGGCGAGGATAAGGCGGTAAAGTCTGCATCCAAGCCAAAAAACGATCCGAAGGCTGATCGGTTGGCTGAAGCCTTGCGCGCAAATCTGCGCCGCAGAAAACAAGCTGCAAAGCGAAGCGCTGACGAAGATTGAGCTTGCTCGCCATGCGCGTTGGGGCGTGAAAAAGGGCGTTAAGCAAAAATCTAGCATTTTTCGCTAAATTAGAAATACATGTAAAACTCGTCAGAAACTGAAGGGTTTTGACGAGGTAAGACGCCGCGGAATTCGTATATCCTGCTAATTGCGAAATATCAGTAGGATCTATTGGGGAAAACCGTTGGGGAAGCAGCAGGGCGAAAGTGACGCCTTGTTTATGCCATAGCGCTGATGTTAGTGGGCACAATCAATTCCTCTTCAAATTTGCGTTTCCCTCTGCGGGCTTTATTGGGGTTATGAAATATGGACAAAATTCGTATTGTTGGTGGTAATCAGCTAAATGGTGTTATTCCGATCTCAGGCGCGAAGAATGCTGCGCTGCCTTTGATGATCGCGTCATTGCTCTGCGAAGATACACTGACACTCGAGAATGTGCCCCGCCTGCGCGATGTCGCGCTTCTCACACAGATTCTTTCCAATCATGGCGTTGATTATTCTGTAGATGGCAAGCGCGCTGGTCAGGACACAATGACCGGCCAGACCATTCACCTGAATGCAAGCAACATTGTCGACACCACCGCTCCTTACGAGCTGGTCTCCAAAATGCGTGCAAGCTTCTGGGTCATCGGTCCATTGCTCGCCCGCATGCACAGCGCGCGCGTTTCGCTACCAGGTGGCTGCGCAATCGGTACCCGTCCGGTAGACTTCTTTATCGATGGCCTGAAAGCACTCGGCGCTGATATTGAGATGGACCGCGGTTATGTTCAGGCCGAAGCAAAAGGCGGCCTGAAGGGTGGTCGTGTTGTCTTCCCTAAAGTGTCCGTTGGCGCAACCCACACAGTTATGATGGCTGCGACACTGGCAAAAGGCGAGAGCGTGATCGAAAACGCGGCTCAGGAGCCAGAAGTTACAGATCTAGCAAACTGCCTGATTGGTATGGGCGCTAAGATCGAAGGCGCTGGAACAGACACCATTCATATTCAGGGCGTGGATAGCCTCGGTGCACATCGTCACCCGGTTATTCCTGACCGCATTGAAACAGGCACCTACGCAATGGCTGTTGCGATGACCGGCGGTGAAGTCACGCTGGAAGGTGCGCGCGGCGATCTGCTGGAAAGCGCATTGGACGTTCTGCGTCAGACCGGTACTGAGATCACTGAAACCAACATGGGTCTCAAAGTACGCCGCAACGGTGCAGGCATCAGCCCGGTTGATATCTCCACAGAACCGTTCCCAGGCTTCCCAACGGACCTGCAGGCACAGTTCATGGCGCTCATGACACGCTCCAAAGGCGTGAGCAAGATCACCGAGAATATCTTCGAAAACCGCTTCATGCACGTTCAGGAGCTGGCACGTCTTGGTGCCAAGATCACTCTGGACGGGCAGGTCGCTTCCATCGAGGGCGTAGAAACTCTGCGCGGTGCTCAGGTTATGGCAACCGATCTGCGCGCATCCGTTTCTCTCGTGATCGCAGGCCTAGCTGCTGAAGGTGAGACCACAGTTAGCCGTGTCTATCACCTTGATCGTGGCTTTGAACGTCTGGAAGACAAGCTCTCCCGCTGCGGCGCAGTCATTGAGCGCATCTCTGCTTAAAACTCAGAGCGCAAAAGATGTAAGCCCGGTCTGTTTCAGGCCGGGTTTTTTCATGGAGAATTTCTCAAAGAAGACAGGCCGTACCTTCAAGCTTGAAATCTGCTGCGTTCATTCATAGATGTTTTTCTGTAAATTGTTGTAATAGTAAGGATGTCTCGCGCTTAGTACGGTGTGCGAGCCTAGGAAATTCTGCAAGGGATCGATATGGAACAGGTAAAGCCGATGAAGCTGATGGCACTGGATCAGGAAGACTTGCAAGTCATCTCTTCCATGGTGCAGGACAGTGTTCTGAAACTCGCGGATATCAAGTACTTACCTGGCGAACGTCGTCTGGTTTTCACAATGAATCGGTACCTTTGGGAAACGGACGCAAACAACCAGAAGAGACGTATGCGTGCACGTTCTGTGCTCTCCATCTCTCGTGTTGATGCTGTCAAAGCACAAAAAATCAACCAGACAAACAAAGACATGGTCCTGTCTTTGCTTTGTGTGTTGTTTGAAGAGACAAATGCGCCGGCTGGTCAGTTGAAGCTTGAGTTTTCCGGTGGGGCTGCTATTGCAGCAAACATCGAATGCATCGAAGCACAGCTTGCTGATCTGGGCTCTGTCTGGGAAACCGATAACAGACCCGAACATCATCTGGAAGGCTAGTTGGAAAGCGCGGGATAGTTTCGTAAAATCCCGGCACAACTTAAAGGCTTGGACCGCAATTCGAAAAAAATGGAACATCACCTCAGAGGCAGTAGTTCTCTGAGAACAAAAGTAAATTGGGAACGATAACGTGGCGATAAAGCTCTCCTCAAAGTCTGAAGGTTTCGAAGAAGAAATTCGTGCCCTGCTTGGAAGCAAGCGGGAAACTTCAGAGGATGTGGATCATATCGTGCGCGACATCCTACATGATGTCGAAACGCGCGGTGATGCGGCCGTGCTCGAGTACACCAACAAGTTTGACCGTATGTCGGCCAAATCAATGGACGAGCTAAAAGTAACTGAAGCGGAGATCGAAGCAGCTGTTGCTCAGATCCCTGCTGAAATACTGGAAGCATTGCAGCTTGCCCATGATCGTATTCGTTCCCATCATCAAAAGCAGCTGCCGGAAAGCTACACCTATAAAGACGCAATCGGCGTAGAGCTAGGTGCCATCTGGACTGCAGTGGAAGCTGTTGGCGTGTACGTACCAGGTGGCCTTGCCAGCTATCCATCCTCCGTTCTCATGAACGTTGTTCCTGCAAAGGTAGCGGGCGTTGAGCGGATCGTGATGGTAGTTCCAAGCCCGGACAACGTGCTGAACCCACTTGTGCTGGCTGCTGCCAAAATGTCTGGCGTCTCTGAGATTTACCGCATCGGTGGTGCTCAGGCTGTTGGTGCGCTGGCATATGGCACGGAAACAATCGCGCCGGTCTCCAAGATCGTTGGCCCAGGCAACGCATTCGTTTCCGCAGCAAAGCGTCGTGTGTTCGGCACCGTCGGCATTGATATGATCGCTGGTCCTTCAGAGATCCTCGTGGTTGCAGACAAAGACAACAACCCGGACTGGGTTGCAGTCGATCTGCTGTCTCAGGCTGAACACGATCCGGTCGCGCAGTCCATTCTCATCACAGACAGTGAAGAGCTGGCACAAGCCGTTGAGGAAGCTGTTGAGCGTCAGCTGACCACGCTGCCACGGGCAGATGTGGCCCGTCAGAGCTGGAATGACTTCGGCGCCATCATCACCGTCGATAATCTGGATGATGCCATGGTGCTGTCCAACCGCTTCGCACCAGAGCACCTTGAGCTCTGCGTTGATGATCCGGATGCGCTTCTGCCGAAGATGAGAAACGCTGGCGCTGTGTTTGTTGGTCGTTACACACCTGAAGCAATCGGCGATTATGTCGGCGGCTCCAACCACGTGTTGCCAACGGCACGCTCTGCTCGCTTCTCCTCTGGCCTTTCCACGCTGGAGTTTGTGAAAAGAACATCGCTCCTGCGCTGTAATCCGGAAAATCTGGCGCAGATCGGCCCGGCTGCCGTCACCCTTGCAGAGGTGGAGGGCTTGCAGGCACATGGACGTTCAGTCTCAATTCGCTTAAATCACTAGTCACTTGATCCAGTAGGGAAAAGATCGCTCGATGAACAAGGAAGTCCCTGTAAACGAAGAACAGAGACAACAAGGAGGAGAACGCCTCTTTGAGGTGGTTCTTGACCGGGATTCGATTGTGCGCGCCGACAAGGATGTCGAGCGCGAGCGGAAAATTGCGATCTTTGATCTGGTAGAGGAAAACATGTTTTCTCCGGTCGGGCCCGATCTGGGCCCGTACCGACTGGATCTGGCGATGATCAAGCGCAAGCTTGTGCTTGGAATTCGCGATGAAATGGGCAGTGAAATCGCAACCCATATCCTCTCGCTCACGCCTTTCCGGAAGATCATCAAAGATTACTTCATGATCTGTGAGAGCTACTACGATGCCATTCGAAGTGCCTCTCCCAAACAGATTGAAGCCATCGATATGGGGCGCCGTGGACTACACGACGATGGTGCCTGCATATTGGAAGAGCGCCTGAAGGGGAAAATCACCATCGACCATCAAACCGCCCGACGCCTGTTTACGCTTATTTGCGCCTTGCAGCATCGGGGGTAAGGATGGCCGAGTTTATGTCACGGCCAAGTTCCATCCTGTTTATCTGCAGAATGAACGCCGTACGCTCCCCGATGGCAGAGGGGCTGACCAAGCTGCTGTATCCAAAACAGGTCTACACCCGTTCTTGCGGCGTCTTCGCAGGCGAGCGAGATCCCTTCGTGGACTCTGTGATGGACGAGCTGGGTATGGATCTGAGCAACCATCATCCCAAAACCTTTGAGGATCTGGCGGAGGAGGGGTTCGACCTCATCGTGACGTTGGCACCGGAAGCTCACCACATGGCATTGGAGCTGACACGCACCCAGCACGTTGATGTTGAGTACTGGCCCACAATCGACCCGACAGTGGCAACAGGCAGCCGCGCACAGATCATGGACGCCTATCGCGCGGTGCGTGACACACTGAAGCGGAAGATTGAACAGCGCATGCAATAAGCTGCTGAAAACGCTCTACGCGTGGCCTTTGCATGTGTTTTCCACCCAAAAACAAGAAATATGCGGTAAAACTCGTGAAACTGCCCTCCAAGAAATGGAGGTAGCCTGTTCACTTTTGACGAGTTATCCGGTAGGTTCCGCGAAAATTCCATTTAACAAATCAGGAATCCTAATGGCTAAAGAAGAAATGCTGGAGTTTCCAGGCGTCGTCGTCGAACTCCTTCCTAATGCGACTTTTCGTGTGAAACTTGAAAACGATCACGAAATCATCGCTCACACTGCTGGTCGTATGCGCAAAAACCGTATCCGCGTTCTGGCTGGCGATAAAGTGCTCGTGGAAATGACACCATATGACCTGACAAAGGGTCGTATCACCTATCGCTACAAATAAGCGATCCACTGAGCGCGGGTTCATGATGAGCCTGCCTTGGTTGAGCTCTGGTCTGTAATTCTATTGGGGAACTGGCATATGACCAAAGAACTGCCGCTAGTATTGGCCTCCGGGTCACCGCGTCGTCTGGCGTTACTTCAGCAGATTGGTATTGAACCGGATTTCCTCTTACCTGCAGACATTGATGAGACGCCTGTGCGTGGGGAAAGCCCGCGCGCGCTGGCGCAAAGACTTGCACGCGGCAAAGCCGCCGCTGCTCGTGTCCTGATCGACCGGGATGAAGAAAAAGCACATTCCATCATCCTGGGGTCTGACACCGTAGTAGCCGTCGGGCGCCGTATCCTTCCTAAAGCCGAGAGCAAAGAGCAGGCCAGTGTCTGCCTTCAGTTGCTGTCTGGCCGTATGCACAAAGTCTACACCGGCGTATGCGTGAACATGCCGGACGGCGTGGTCCGCACCAAGCTGGTTGAAACCCGCGTCCGTTTCCGCCGTCTGTCTGCAAATGACACGGACAAATACCTTGCTTCTGGTGAGTGGCGCGGGAAAGCAGGCGGATACGCGATTCAGGGGCTCGCAGGCGCGTTTATCGCCCGTGTGATTGGCTCATACCCGAGCGTGGTAGGATTGCCGCTGCTGGAGACCGCAAACCTTCTGCAGTCCGCTGGCTATCCAACCCAGAAGACCTGGGATGAAGACGCCGTACCTGCTGCCTAAACAGCAAGGCTAACGCGCAAACCCTCCGACAGTCTGCACATATCGCGGTGAAAGGCTCGCAAGTGCGTTTCGCAGCTCCTGTGTTGGCTTGCCATAAACGGTCATGCCAGTTGGATGCAGCGTGTCCATGAACTGCTTGGCGTAGGTGTTCGAAAACCACGTCAGATGCAGCAGGGCAGAGTTGCTGTCCTTGAAGCTTGTAAAAATCTCGCAGGATTGCCCGTCCTCACACAGGTACCAGACATAGGCTGTGGTATCACCTTGCATCTGCTGGACGGATTTTACCATCTCAACCATCAGTCCTTCAAAGACCTTTGGTTCTGCAGTGGCCAGGCGCGCTGTAAGGATCCAAGAAACTTCGTTATTCATTATACGCTTCCCCGGTTTTCGCGAGATACCTTCAAATAGATAAAGAACTCATGGCGTACCCCGACAAAGTGCTTCCGGTTGTTGGGCAAGGATACGCGCATACTTAAAAGTGCCTGCCTATGAGTAATCTTAGTCCGAACTTTAGCAGCTGCAAAGTTGTTTGCATCTAAACTGATTAACACCTTAAATTTAGGAGATAATTTGCAGTTGTGAAGAGGTCGCGAGGCCGTCTTTATTCCGAAATCGACAAAACCTCGGAAGTGACCTGACTTTATCTCTTGATGTCCCTGCAAATTCTGGCTAGAGGCACTGGCAGATACTCCGCTGAGCCGAAGAGGCAACCAGCCATATCTGCGAAGACCCAAACCAGCAGTTGAGAGAGATGATGAAGAAGCCATCCGCAAAATGCCCGATCTGCGAAAAGCCGACGCAGGAAGCGACGAAGCCGTTTTGCTCAGACAGGTGCAAGCAAGTGGATCTCAACAAGTGGTTGAGTGGTCATTATTCCGTACCTGCAGTTGAGGAAGAGTTCAGTGAATCTGATATCTCTGACCTAGAAGATCCACGTATTCTGCACTGAGGATTTGGGGATAAATATTTCGAAAAATTGAAGATTTTTTCGACAATTTTTACGTATTTTCGGTGTTTTCTACCTCTGATTTGTTGAGCCAAGAAGTTGATATATTAAAAGGATTCTCAACAATCCTACCCCTTGCAACAGGTGCCGGATAGGTAAGCGATAAAAAAGTCAGGCTCTGAATTTTTTTTCAATTAGATGGCGAAATATATCTGCTTTAGTCTTGTGCCTGTCACAGTTATGGGCAATTGTACCGAGCGTGTTCTTGGGAGGTTTGCGCGGATATAGAGATTCTCGCGTAGCCGTCTCGTTAAATTGCTTGGGGCAATTGAAAAAAGGCAAGACCTATGAAAAAGCATCTCTTGGGCGCAACTGCGCTTTTGTTGTCTTTTGGCGTTTCTGCGCCGGCTATGGCAGAATTTGATCTTACAATTTTGCATACGAATGACATTCATTCGCGCATTGAGCCAATCACCAAGTATGACTCTGGCTGTAAAGAAGAAGACAACGCGGCAGGCAAGTGCTTTGGGGGTATCGCCCGCGTTGCGACGGCAATTAAAGATCGCCGTGCAGCACATGAAAACACAATCCTTCTGGACGCTGGTGACCAGTTCCAGGGTTCTCTGTTCTATTCCTACTACAAAGGTCAGGCTGCTGCTGAGTTCGTAAACGCTCTGGGTTACGAAGCAATGGCTGTTGGCAACCACGAATTTGACGATGGCCCAGAAGCTCTTCGTAAGTTCATGGATGCAACCAACCTGCCTGTTCTGCTGGCAAACGCTGAAGTTTCCAAAGACGAACACCTCGCAGGTCAGCTGATCTCTACAACCATCATCGAAGTTGCTGGCGAAAAAATTGGCGTTATCGGCGTTCTGGCTGAAGACACTGACGAAACCTCCAGCCCAGGTGAAAACGTACACTTCACTTCCACAGTAGAAGCTGCAAAAGCTGAAGCTGCTAAGCTGGAAGCAGAAGGTATCAACAAGATCATCCTTCTCTCCCACGTTGGTATCACTCAGGATAAAGTGCTTGCTGCAGAAGTTCCTGGTGTTGACGTGATCGTTGGTGGTCACTCCCACACTCTGCTGTCCAACACTCAGAAGCGTGCGAAGGGTCCTTACCCAACATGGATCGATGGTCCAGAAGGTAAGCCAACTCCAATCGTTCAGGCATACGCCTACGGTAAGTTCCTTGGTGAGCTGAAAGTTAAGTTTGACGACGACGGTAACCTGCTTGAAGCTGTTGGTGAGCCAATCCTGCTCGACGCAAGCGTTGCTGAAGACGCAGAAATCAAAGCTCGCGTGAAAGAACTGGCTGTTCCGCTTGACGAAATCCGCAATGCTGTAATCGGCTCTTCTTCTGAAGCTATCGATGGTTCCCGCACCACCTGCCGCGCGCAGGAATGTCAGATGGGTAACCTCGTTGCAGACGCAATCTTCGCTGCTACCAAAGATCAGGGCATCGAGATCGTGATCCAGAACGGTGGTGGTCTGCGTGCATCTATCGATGCCGGTGACGTCACTATGGGTGAAGTTCTGACTGTACTGCCATTCAAAAACACTCTGGCAACCTTCGAAATGGAAGGTAAGTACATCAAAGAAGCGCTTGAAAACGGTCTGTCCAAGCTTGAAGAAGGCGCTGGTCGCTTCCCTCAGGTTGGTGGTCTGAAGTACTCCTTCGATGCATCCAAGCCAGCTGGTGAGCGCGTTGTTGAGCTGACACTGACAGACGGTTCTGCAGTTGATGCAGACAAGGTCTACAAAGTAGCAACCAACAACTACATGCGTGGCGGCGGCGACGGTTACAAGATCTTCGCTGAAAAAGGCATGAACGCATACGACTACGGCCCAGGCCTTGAAGTTGTTGTTGCGGACTACCTGAAAGCACAGGGTGGCGCATACAAGCCATACGTTGATGGCCGCATCACCGAAGTAACTGCAAAATAAGCAGATCTTGCTTAGCAGATGATTTGAAGCCGGAGGTTCTGCCTCCGGCTTTTTTCATGCCATCCTTTCCGGCATCAGAACCACCATTCTCTGCTGCGCTTCCTATTGTTCTTTGCAAACAGGGACTTGCATGAAGCAGCGGGAAGCCCTTACAACTATGTGGGTTCCAAATCTCAAGAGGCGCGTGGACGTGGGCAATCTAGAGCAAGAGCAGCAAAAGCTCATCGACAGGTTCCATGCGCAAAAGCCAATCCGCTCATGGTCTATGATCATCTCCATCTTTGGCGACTGCGTTGCTCAACGCGGCGGAGAGCTCTGGATGGGCAACATCACCGAGATCATGCAGATGATCGGCATAAACTCCGGTGTCGTCCGCACAGCCATGTCACGCCTTGCCTCCGATGGTTGGCTGGAACGCACCCGCATAGGCCGCAACTCCTTCTACCGCCTCACCAAAATGGGCCGCGAAGCCTTTGGCCAAGCCACCCCGCGCATTTACGCCCGAGGCCCAGCCAAGGGGAATGGCAGCTGGATCACTGCGATTCTGAGCGAAGGTGATGACCGCGCAGACCGCCGTGAGCAGCTGATAGAGCAAGGCTACGGCGTCATTGCACCCAATGTGCTGATCAAACCGGACAATGGGCAAGGTGCTCCCAAGTCCTCCAGCAAGATCGTCTACATGCAGTCAAAAGCCCCGGCAGACAAAGCGCTGCAATTGGCTCGACAAGCCTGGAACCTGGATAGCCTGCAACAAGGTTATAGTGAGTTCATCGAGAACTACCACGGTCTCCACGCATGCCTCTCAGAAGCTTCAGGAAGCGAGCCGGTCATCTCGCCAGAAGATGCGCTGGTCATCCGCATCATGCTCATCCACGACCTGCGAAGGCTCGTTCTAAGAGACCCTGAGCTGCCTCTTCAGGCCTTGCCAGACAATTGGGCAGGAAGCATCGCCCGGGAGCTGGCGGCAGGCATCTACAGCGCATTGAGAGACCGCGGTGAGATCTGGCTTGATTCTTACGCCAAGAATGCAGAGGGCACTTTGCCGCCTCCTGAGCCTGCTTTTTTTGAACGGTTCCAACCTTTGTAATCATTAGTGAATTTAGAATTGTCCTAAAATGCACCCTTAAATGTTACAGAAAAAACTTGTGAGAATGATATTCTGTGACATATTGAAGCGGAGACGAACATTGGTGTGCTCTTGGGAGGGACGTAACCTATGTACACGCAAGCATTGAACAACCCAGCTGTCGAAGCCGAGGTTGAGGACGAAGAGAAGCTTGCTGCTTTTCAAGCCCGTATTGATCGCGAAGAGAAGATTGAACCCAACGACTGGATGCCAGCAGCCTACCGCAAGACGCTGGTCCGCCAGATCTCTCAGCACGCGCATTCTGAAGTGGTTGGCATGTTGCCGGAAGGAAACTGGGTCACTCGCGCTCCATCCCTGAAGCGCAAAGCCATCCTGCTTGCCAAAATTCAGGACGAGGGTGGCCACGGCCTATACCTCTATTCCGCCGCAGAAACCCTGGGTGTTTCACGCGAGGAACTGGTGGATCAACTGCTCAGCGGTAAGGCCAAGTACTCTTCCATCTTCAACTACCCAACTCTCAACTGGGCGGATGTTGGGGCTGTTGGCTGGCTGGTGGATGGTGCGGCCATCATGAACCAGATCCCGCTCTGTCGTTGTTCTTTCGGACCTTACTCCCGTGCGATGATCCGCATCTGTAAGGAAGAAAGCTTCCACCAGCGTCAGGGCTACGATCTTCTCGTCGCCATGATGAAAGGCACCGCAGAACAGCAGGAGATGGTGCAAGACGCCGTTAATCGCCTGTGGTGGCCAGCGCTGATGATGTTTGGCCCCTCCGACAAGGACAGCAAGCACTCTGCAGCCAGCATGAAGTGGAAAATCAAGCGCTTCACCAACGATGAGCTACGCCAGAAGTTCGTGGATGCGACCGTGCCACAGGCAAAGGTTCTGGGCATCACGCTGCCGGATCCGGACCTCAAGTTCAATGAGGAAACAGGCCATTGGGAACACGGCCAACCGGACTGGGACGAGTTTTACAACACCATTCAAGGCAATGGCATCTGCAACAAGCAGCGGATGAAAGACCGCATCAAGGCGCATGAGGACGGTGCCTGGGTGCGTGAGGCTGCGCAGGCGTACGCTGCAAAGCAAGCCGCAAAGAAATCAGCTGCTTAAGGGAGGGCGGAACATGAGCGAACAAGCAACACCACTTTGGGAAGTATTTATCAGAGCGCGCAATGGCATGTCTCACCGGCATGCGGGCTCAGTCCACGCAGCAGATGCAGAGATGGCACTTCAAGCTGCGCGGGATGTATACACCCGCCGCGGCGAAGGCCTCTCCATCTGGGTTGTGCCGTCCGCAGAGATCGTAGCAAACGATCCGGATGAGAAGGGCGAGATGTTTGAGCCAACAGCCTCAAAGATCTACCGCCACCCAACGTTCTATGAGCTCCCTGACGAAGTCGCGAATATGTAAGGAGGCCATGATGAAAGATCCGGCACTATTTACATACTGCATGCGACTGGCAGACGATTCCGCAATCCTGAGCCAGCGTTTGAGCGAATGGTGTGGCCATGCTTCTCACCTGGAAGAAGACATCGCACTCACCAACGTTGCACTCGACCTGATCGGTCATGCCCGCGAGTTGTACACCTATGCAGGGCAGATCGAAGGTAAGGGCCGCGACGAAGATGCCCTGTGTTTCCATAGGGTTGAGCGCGAGTTCACCAACCTTCTGCTTGTTGAGCAGCCTAATGATGACTTTGCTTATGCCATCATGCGCCAGTTCCTGTTCTCCGCGTTCATGCATCCTTTCTGGGAAGCCATGATGAAATCGGAAGACGAGCTGCTAGCCGGTCTGGCAGCCAAGGCAGAAAAAGAAGCAGCCTACCATCTGCGCCATTCTGCCGAGTGGGTGATCCGTCTGGGCGACGGCACCGAGGAAAGCCACAACCGCATCACTGATGCGTTGGAGTTCCTCTGGATGTACACCGGCGAGATGTTCGAGTGTGACGAAGTTGTATCATTGCTTGTCGCAAAAGGCATTGCCGTAGATCCCATGTCTATCAAGCACTTATGGGATGAGACAGTGAACACCGTGCTGGTCCGGGCCAATCTGGAACGTCCAACTGAAAGCTGGATGCAAACCGGTGGCCGCAAGGGCGAACACAGCGAGCATCTGGGGCATATCCTGTCGCCAATGCAGTACCTGCAGCGCTCGTTCCCGCAAGCCCAGTGGTGATCGGGAGCTAACCCATGGCAGTTGCAGCGAAAATTCTGAGATCTGAACTGGACCAAAAAGCCTGGGATGCGGTGTGCGATGTACCGGATCCCGAGGTGCCGGTTCTGACCATTGAGGACCTTGGTGTTCTGCGCGATGTGCGCGTGCAGGCGGATGGCTCTGTGCAAGTGACCATCACACCAACCTACACCGGTTGTCCGGCCATGGGCATGTTCGCTTTCGATATTGAAGCAGCTCTGCTCAACGCTGGATTTGACAAGGTGGAGGTGAAAACCGTCCTCAATCCGGCCTGGACCACAGATTGGCTCTCAGAAAAAGCGCGTGAAAAGCTAAGGGCTTACGGAATTGCACCACCCAATGGCAAGGCCTCGCGTCGGGCTTTGTTCGGGGAGGAGCATGTCCGTTGCCCCAAGTGCAACTCTGCCAACACCAGTCGTATTTCCGAATTTGGCTCAACCGCTTGCAAGGCACTGTATCGCTGCAACGATTGCTCTGAGCCTTTTGATTATTTCAAGTGCATCTGACCGGTTCAGGTGCAAGGGAGGAAACCATGTCGCCACGGTTTCATAGATTGAAGATCAAGTCAGTCCATCAGGAAACGGAGGAGGCTGTCTCCATCGCCTTCGAGATACCTGCGGACCTGAAGGAAGATTACTCTTTTATTCCAGGGCAGTACCTCACACTGCGCGAATTTATCAACGGTGAAGACACCCGCCGTTCTTACTCTGTTTGCTCCTCTCCAAAGGACGATGACATCCGCGTTGCGATCAAGAAAGTGGAGGGGGGCCGCTTCTCAAGTTTCGCGCTCGACCATGTGGCTGTTGGCAACGAGATTGACGTGATGACCCCAATGGGCCGTTTCAATCTGCCACGAGGAACCACTGAAGATGCAAGGGTTTACGCCGCTTTCGCAGCAGGGTCCGGCATCACGCCGATCATGTCCATGGTGCAGGCGGTGCTGGAAGATGAGCCGAACAGCCATTTCTTCCTGTTCTATGGCAACAAGAACTCTCAGAGCGTGATTTTCAAGGACCAGCTGGACGACCTGAAGGACCGCTTCCTTGATCGCCTGAGTGTCTATCATGTTCTGTCCCGCGAAGAGCAGGAACTGAACCTCTTCAATGGTCGTTTAACATCTGAAAAGATTGAGGAATTCATCACCAAGACTGTCGGTGAAAACAGCATCGACCACGTGTTCCTCTGCGGTCCCGGCGACATGATTGAGGCAGCCAAGCAGACCTGCCAGAACCACGGCATCCCGCTGGATCACATCCATAACGAGCTGTTCGTTCCAGCAGACGGCGGCGATCCACACGCAGCCCATAAAGCCAAGGATTCCAGCGCTGTAGACCACAACGCCAAAGTCTCCATGATTGTCGACGGAGCCCGTCACGACATCACGTTGGAGCCGGGCGAGACCATCATTGACGGCGCTCTGCGCGCAGGCATTGAGGCACCATTCTCCTGTAAGGGCGGAATGTGCTGCACCTGCCGTGCGAAGGTCGTTTCTGGCGAAGTGGACATGGCCGTGAACTATTCTCTGGAACCATGGGAAATCGAAGCAGGCTACGTGCTCACCTGCCAATCCAGACCAAAAACAGATGATGTCACAGTCGATTACGACGACATCTGATCAGACAAACCACCTGTTTGCGTTGGTTTGAAAGGAAAAGCCGGAATTTGCGTTATTCCGGCTTTTCTTGCGTTTATATGTCAGCGTCGTGCTTTCAGGCCGCCTCTGTCGTTGGCACCGGGAACACCAGATCGTAAGCCCAGTTGTAGACGAAGGCGTAAACCAGAAAGAACACCGCAAAGCCGATATCAAGCAGCAATGCCTGAATGAAATTCATCTGCAACCACCACATGATTGCAACGATGCCGAAGCCGAGCAGTCCGGCTTCAAACAGGATCGCATGCACAACGCGCAGGGCGATGGTTCTTGGCTGGGTACCACGGTTGGCCACATACCAATTGTCGAAGAGCCAGTTGTAAACAAAGTTCCAGCCCATGGCGATCAGGGACATGATCAGTCCGAGAACACCGATCTCTGCGAGAGAATGACCCGTAATCCAGCTTCCGAACACCGCAACGATTGAAAGAGCAATCCCTTCAAACAGCACGGAGTGCCGAACTCTGTCCCAGAAACTTCTCATGCCACACCTATCTATCTAAGTAGCTTTCTGGATAGATATATTCAAACTATCTTTCTGGCAAGGTTTAATTTAGAAAACCGGTAGAGTTGTGATGAGGATCTCATGTCAAAAGCCTACCCAATGGGCAAAGCCCTTGAGCTAATGCGCCAGAACTGGCCGGAAGCTGTCTCCGTTGAAACCGAGCTGTTTCTCAGCATGAACCGCTTCGCCGAAATCCTTGACCAGAACTGCACAAAAGAATTGGAAGTCTACGGCCTGACCAACGGCGCCTTTGAAGTGCTGGTAGCCCTGCGTGGCCGCCCAGAGCCCTGGGAAATGTCCCCCAGTGATCTGTACCGCGCACTGCTGATGACATCAGGTGGCATGACTAAAATTCTCAAGCAATTGGAAGCAGATGGCCTTATCACGCGCATCGACCACGACACCGACAAACGCAGCAAAATCGTGCGCCTGACAGAAGCGGGCAAAGCCACCGTCGAAAAAGCCATGGACAGCGTCATGGCCGGCGACCGCCGCGTGATCTACCAGAACCTCACCAAAGAAGAAGTCCAATCCCTCCGCGACACACTCCTCAACGTAGTCGTGAAGCTGGGGGTGTAGGGGGGCAAAGATATCCCTCGTCATGCTGTTCATGGAAAATTAAGCGCGATAGCTTTCTGGCCTGTTTACCTCAAGACATCTGGCATAAACCTAAAATTGTTTATTAAGTCATTTTGGGATTACGCATGTCAAAACTCTCCCGTTTTGGGATCGCAATTTTATTTGTAGTAATTGCCGTTCCCATTTTCATTGCAACGCCTTACGGCGCACGCCATGTGAACACGTTGGCTGCGAGAAGCGTGACAAACGGAAACTACACGGTACCGTTTTATGTTTTTCGGTATTTGAGTGTCTTCAATAATTTGGATGCGCTGAATAATTTGGGTGTGCTTCACATCCGAGGGCTTGGAGTTAAGCGGAACCGCCAAACTGCACAGTACTATTTCACAAAAGCAGAAGCACGAGGCCACGTCGTTGCAAGGTTCAATTTAGCGAAGACCCTTCCGTCGCGTTCCAAAACCCTAGAACACATCCTACGTGCGAAAATTCATCTCCTGTTGGCAAATGTGAGTTTGGGAGATATCCCCTCGCATCTACTTCTCGCTGATACTTTGTATTTTGTGAGGGTGGAGAAGATACTGGCAAACCACAAACAGAAGAAATTGGAAGTTCTGAAAGTTGCGGCTGAGACCGATGATCCGGACTATTTGCGCCAGTATGCTGAAGAACTGGAAGTTCAGGGTTTCGTGCTAGAGGATGCCGCAATGATTGCCAATGCAATCAAAATGTATAAGCAAGCATATCAGCGCGGATCCATAGTGGCAGCGGAACGGCTCGGTAGCGTTAGAAACATAAGAGATTGGGATTATCCCGTAAGTCGTGCAGATCTACTGGAGTATCCTAAAGCTGAGTGGACACGTATAGCTGCAAAGAAGGGAAGAATTGCTGCAGTTTGTAAAGCAGGCTTAACTGGCTTTGGGCCTATGAGAAAACTCATCTCTCAAATGAAGCCATCTGCATTTCTCAACTCTTCAGATAACCAGATGGCGTCATTTCTTGAGGCTACTGATGCAGGAGTGTTGAGAGAAAGTCTGATTTTTTTTGATTGAGTGCGGAAAAGCAAAGAAACTCTCTTTTCCCCCAAACCCTCCTTTCGGAAGCCCTGCGCTTTATATCCGGAAAATACGTGGAAGTGTTCCAAGTCTCTTGGATAGCCCTAAACAAGCAAATCTGATGCTAGGTGTAATGTACGGGCTTGGTATCTATGTTGAGAAAGATTTGGAACTTGCTAGGAACTACCTAGGGAAACTAGGTGGCCTTGAAAACTGGGAGGCTGCTCAGTTTTGGACCGAAAGTTTTGCAGAGTAAAAACCGGCATCATCAATGAGAAATGCCATGCATAGGCAAAGACCCCGCAAGCAAGCAGCTAAATGCGAGGCCCTTAAGTTCGAACACCTAACTTGATACCAGCTACAACCTACCCAGTACCACCCGGACCATCCTTCGCATAGTTGATCAGGGTCAGGGCCTGATCTGCGGAGAGGCGGGTGGTGGGGTTGAGTTTGAGCAGGCCGATGATGGCTTCCTTCATGTTTTGTGGAACACCTGCCAGATGCCGTTCCAGCAGAATGCGCAACTGGTTGGAATCTGTGTTGGCACCATTGCGGAAGTCCGTCAGGTCCTCTTTGAGAAGATTTGCAGTGCGGCTCCCGGCAACAGCTGTCACCAGCAAGATTCCAGCGGACCACGCGTCGATCTTCTCGCTCAGGTTTTCCTTGTTGGGGCCGGGGTTCTTGGCTTCCGGCGGCATGATATCCGGGGTGCCGCTCAGGTCGAACCCATCAGGTTCGCCTTCACCTGTACCGGTTGCCACGCCTTCATGGGCGGTGGCAAGGTCATAGTCGATGATGACCGGCACCTCATCACCTTCCTCGCGGAACATGATGTTGTCGGGCTTCAGGTCCTGATGGACGATGTTGCGCTTATGCAGGAAGGACAGACCATTCAGCAGCCCGTTAGCGAACGCTTCGGCCTGTTCCTCAGGCATACCACGTTCCTCTGGGATACGCTCTGTCAGGTTTCCGCCTTTTAGCTTCTCCATCACCATGTAGGGCTCTTCCTGTTCGGTGATGCCGGTGCCTTTGATCTGAGGGATGTTTTCGTAGCCCTTTGCTTCATCAAAATCTGCCAGTGCCGTCAGGATTTTCGCTTCATGTAAAAGCTGCGGAATGCCGATATAGGTCAGTGGCTCTCCCGCTTCCACCTGCACCGCATTGGGTCGCTTCAAAACCGCATTTTCCATCTCTGGGAAGTCTTGAAGCACACCTGTTGCACCATGGGCAAGAACACCCGGTTGATCGTGTTCCCCATCAACGATAGGGGGCGGAACATGTTGGTTCATGCGCAGGCTGTGCCGTGTTGCGCGATAGCGGTTGCCATACTGGCGGGCATCTCGTCCGCGCTGAGGCACCATCTCAATGCCTGTTGGCACACTGTCCGGTTCAATCACCAAAGTGCCATTGCGTTTTCTCTGAACGCGAATAGGGCTGCCTTCCTTGGGCTCGTCGCTATAGACCGGTTCCGGCTCCTGTGGCTCCGGCTCTTGCGGCTGCGGCTGCGGCTGCGGCTGCGGCTGTGGCTCTGGTTCCTGTACCTGAGGCTGCTCTTCCGGCACAAAGTTCGGGTTGTTCTGCTGCATCAGCGCAAGAGCCTGCTCAGCTGTCAGGCGCTCGCCCACCTCAACCCGCATCATGCCTTTGATGGCCATTTTGATGTGCTCAGGCGCAGTGCCTAACCGACGATCCAGAGCTTCATCAACAACAGCCTGATTTCCCTCGGCCTGTCTGGCTTCCTGCACCAATGCCTGCTGGCTTTGCTTGCCAATCACTGCCGCTGCCAGACAAAGCCCGCCAGTCCATGAATCTGCCTTTGGCGTGATCTTGGCCAGATTGATCTGCTGGCCTTGCTTTTCCGGAGGCTGGATGTTTGGTTCGCCATCCCGCTCGTAGCGGAACTCCTCATAATCATCCGTTGCTGCCGCAATCCCCTCTGTGGCTGAGGCCGCGTTGAAGTCGATGATTACCGGCTCAACACTGCCCTGATCACGGAACATGATATTGTCGATCTTCAGATCCTGATGGATCACATTGCGGTTCTGCAGGAAGGAAATACCGGAAAGCAGCCCTTCCGCAAACTGATCAAGCTGCTCTGGAGGCAGACCTTCATTGGCAATACGATCATCCAGCGTACCGCCTTTCAGGTTCTCCATAATCACGAAGGGCTCGCCGCCACCGGTCACGCCAGAACCTTTCACCTTGATGATGTTCTCAACGCCTTTGGCACCTTCAAACTCCCCAAGAGCAGACAGGATAGTCGTTTCGTGGATGATCGACTCCATGCCAAGGAACTGCTGGTTCTCTCCCTCACCAAAACTGTAAGGGCGCTTGATGACAGCGTCTTCTATGTCGGGGTAGGTCTGCAGATATCCCGTACCACCACGGCCTAAAGCTTGCTGTGCCAGAGCATCCCCCTGAAGCGGCGGTGTGATCTTGCCTTCCACATCGGTTGAGTATCTGGTCGGCGCGTAAACGGCGTGACGCACACCATCCAGCCCTGCACCATGAGCTGTGGCGATGGTGCGAGGCACGGAGTAGGGATCAATGACCATGGTGCCATTGTCCTTGTACTCCACCTGCATCCGGCTGCCTGCCTTAGGCTGCTCATTGGGGCGGTTCTGCATGGGAACAGCCAGCGGCGGCATCATGGGCTGGCCCGGTTGAGGGGGCTGCTGTACATCGGCATCGTTGACCCGCACCTCTGGTGGGGCCTGGTTCTCTGGTTGTCCAACGGGTCTCTCACCTGCCAGATCCGCTGGATCAAACTGCAGGTTCAACTCCTGCCCCATGGCCTGTATCCAGTTTTCATGGTCTGGAGCAGGGTTTTCATTGGGCTGTTGTTCGTTATTGTTGCCAGGAGCCATAAGCTTGCCCTTCTTGCCGACAATCTTAATCAACTAGCCAATTATGACTCGCAGCGCTCACTGCAGAAATAATAAAACCAAGGAACACGATCTATTGTTATCAGCCCGATAACGCAGGCAGCGACTATCGATTCAAGTTTGCATCTGATCTGAGATGTATCGCATGCGATAGGTGCTGTATTAGGCCATGAGGGAAGGGAGTAGGAATGCTGGAAACACCTATCCAAACACCCCGCTGCATCCTCGCCAAACCAACACCCGCCGATAAACCAGATCTCATAAAGCTGTTCTCTAACGAGAAAACCAGAGAGTTTCTGGGCGGAACGCAAAGCGATGCAGCAATTGAAGCTCGCTGTTCAAGCGTAATGGGTGCAACGGAAGTGTATCATGCAATCGTGTATGCCAGAGCTACAAACAACTTCCTCGGCCTGCTCACGCTGGGCTCCTATCATGACCGCGCGTACCACGAGATCTCCTATGAGTTCCTGCCGGAGCACTGGGGGCAGGGATACGCAGAAGAAGCCCTCAAAGCCTTCCTCCCCATCGCTATGGAAAACCTGAAGCTCACAACCATCCTCGCCGAAACCCAACTCCAAAACACCCGCTCTATCCATCTGCTCCAAAAACTCGGCATGAAGAAAATCCGGCAACTGGAACGGTTTGGTGAACTGCAGGGTGTTTATGGGTTTGACAGTCGTTCAACAAGCAGTTCACGAACTGCCTCTTCCGAATGTTGAAAAGCGGAACTGTCTCTTGCTAAGCGGAGAAGGGATTTCTATTCTCAGCGGACGGCTCAGTCCAAGCCTCCGCCCTCCAGTTCGGGAAGCATCGCACATGTAGGACTTCAGGATCAGAACCAATCTGTTCGGGCAAGTGCATAAGGAGGGGTTGCAGTTTGTGCTCTGAAGAGAGGGTTCTTCAATGAAACTGTCCAGTCCTGTTCATCAGCTTAAAAGACAAGCAAAGTTAAACGCCCGGGCCACCGGTATTCCGTTGCATCTGGCGTTGGATGAGCTCGCTCAAAAGGAAGGCTACAGCAGCTGGAGCCATCTGTCCGTCTCTGGTTCACGCTCAACGCGTGCGCAGCAGTTTCTTCGCCAGTTGGATGCTGGTGATCTGGCACTGATCGCTGCAAGGCCGGGACAGGGCAAAACCTTGTTTGGGTTGGAGCTGGCTATTCAAGCCAACAAAGCAGGGCAAGAAAGCCACTTCTTTACGCTTGAGTATACGCCCGCAGATGTTTTGAAGCGTGTTTCCCAGCTTGGTTACAATCCAACAGCTAAAGACACAGCGTTCCAGCTAGATTGTTCCGATGATATTTGCGCCAGCTATATCGTGAATAAGCTTAAATCTGCACGTCCAAACACACTCGTGATCATCGATTACCTGCAGCTGCTGGATCAGAAGCGGCAAAATCCAGAACTCGCCACACAGCTTGTGGAGCTCAGAGAGTTTGCTCAAAAAACAGGTGTCATCATTGCTTTGATTTCACAAGTCCAAAGGGATTTTGATCTTTCAATGAAAGCCTTACCGGACCTTGCAGACGTGCGTCTTCCCAATCCGGTTGATCTGACCAGCTTCACCAGGACGTGCTTTCTCCATAACGGTGAAATCGCGTTCTAAGACCTAGGCTACACCGCATCACAATGCAAAGCAGCTGCCTCAAACATAAAGCGGCAGCTGCCTTCAATCGTGTTGGAGACTACCCCAGCATCCCGGCTGCTTTCACGGCCTTCACGGAATCCCGTTCTTCCATCAGTTTCTGGAATGCGTGGAACTTTGGAAACGGCGTGATGTCGACCTGATCGCCTTTGAGCCAGGTGCTGACCACGTAAAGGTAGGCGTCGGCGATGCTGAAGGTCTCGCCAAGCACGTAAGGGCCGGTGACGATGTTCTCTTCCACATATGCGCAGCAGGCTGTCATGGTTTCCGGCACTTTGGCGCGCATGTCATCCCAGCTGGATTCCTTATCCGCCCAACGGGCACCGCGCAGCTTGTGGGCGTGGTTCACGTGCATGGTGGACGCCAGATAGTACATGGCCTCGCGCATCTTGGCGGCCTTGTAAGGATCAGAGGGCTTCAGGCTCGCATCCGGTGCAAGGTCGGCAACGTAATCCAGCAGAGCACCAGCTTCCGTCAGAATACCATGGTCTGTCACCAGAACAGGCACACGGCCTTTCGGGTTCACCTCCAACAGCTGCGGACGGCTGACCTCCGGGTTCTTGAAGTCGATTTTGTGCGTGGTGTACGGCACGCCGGATTCTTCAAGGGCAATGGCAACGGCAATCGAGATGGTGCCGGGAGCGTAAAACAGTTTCATAGATCACTTGCTTGGCTGAAATGATAGGATGCTTGCACACTATACGTAGCATCCCCAACCTGCAATTGAGGTTATTGTGACCAGCACTTAAGCTGGCATCCTTTAGAGCGTATTCCCGAAAAGTGGTTCCGGTTTTCGGATAAGAATACGCGTTAAAACAAAAGGTTAGAGCTGGATGCGTGAATGCAGATGAACGCAACCTGCTCTAGCGTCGATAAAGCTCGCCCTGCATATCTGGCCGCAAATCCATCAGCGCATCTGCCAGAAAGTCCACAAAGCGGCGGATACGCACGGTCTTGCGCAAATCAGCATGCAGCACGATCCAGAGAGTTTGCCCGAATTCCAGCGGCGTACCGGGCACACGGTACAGGTCAGGAAAGTACTTCTCAAACACCACCGGCATTGGTGAGATGCCACAACCTTCCCGAAGCATCTGTAGCCGCATGTATCCATCAGAAACGCTATGCCGCACATCTGCCTGAGGAAAGGCGGACTGCGAGATCCAGTTGCTGAACGGGCCATTCTCCGGCCATCCTATCCACGATAGACCTGCACCTTGTGGGCCAGCCTTTGCAAACGTAGTGTCGATGTAAGCCTTGCTGGCATAAATGCCCATCGCCATAGGATAGAGCTTGCGGGCAACCACGTCGCCGCTCACATCATAGGCGGCTCGCAGTGACACATCCGTCTCGTCCTTGTTGATGTTCTCAACCGCAGAGGTCAGTCGCAGCGCCACCTGAATATCCGGATAAGCTTCCTGAAAGCGACTGATGATCGGTGTAATCACATCATAGGCAAATGTGGGTGTAACGGAAAAGCGAAGCGTTCCGGCCTCGGTCTTGTCCAGCCCTTCAACCCGTTTACGCGCATTGATGATCACCTGCTCGGCCTGTTCAGCAAACGGCAGCACAGCCTCGCCAGCCTCTGTCAGCTTGAAGCCCTTGGTGGAACGCACAAACAACGCCACACCATAACTCGCTTCCAGCGCCTGAATATTGCGGTTGACTGTGCCGTAATTGGTGTGAAGCAGCTCTGCCCCGGCCCGCAAACTGCCAGCCCGCGCCACGGCGAGAAAGGCGGGCATCAGTTCCCAATCAGATGACTTCATGAATGCTCTACTGTTCCTCTCAAGT
>NZ_DS996809.1:169588-225593 GCF_000156235.1 Pseudovibrio sp. JE062 | reverse complement strand
CTTGTTCTCATTATGTAACGTAAAATGCGCCCCAGAATTGATCAGGAACTCGTAGGCAGGTTCCTTGAAAATGGATGGAGCATGCAATGACAACTCGATATCACCCGGTTTTGGTTACCTTGCACTGGATTGTCGCCCTTATGATTTTCATGGCACTGGTGGTGGGAGGCCCCATGCTGGCCGAAATGGATAACGCAGACCCGGAAAAGCTGACGGGCATGACAGGGCATATGATCTGGGGCATGACGGTTGGGGTGCTGATCATCCTGCGCCTCATCACCCGCTTTGTGACGAACAAACCCCGCAAGGCTGACGCGGGCAACGCCGCCCTCAACACGCTCGCTGGGCTGGCGCACTGGGCGCTTTACCTGCTCATTGCAGCGATGGTTGTCTCAGGCCTGACCATGGCCATAAACGCAGATCTCTTCGCAATCGCATTTGGCGGCTCTGGCCAGGCACTCCCGGCAGACCTGATGATCTATCCGGCACGCGTCGCCCACGGAGTGATTGCCACCTTACTGAGCGCGCTGATCCTGCTGCACATCGGCGGATGGGCCTTCCACCAGTTTATCCTGAAGGATCGATTGTTCAGCAGAATGTGGTTCGGCAAGCGAAAAGTATCTTCCGAGGCAGAAGAAACGCCTCAGGCGCTGAAGGCCTGATAGAAACAAGAGATGGCTGCTGGGATACACCCCGGCAGCCGTTGCTTTACCCGCGAATGCGAGCGGGATTGCCCACCACGGTTGCCCCGGCAGGCACGTCCTTGGTCACCACGCTGCCAGCACCAACAATGGCCTCATCGCCAATTGTCACGCCCGGCATGATGATCGCAGCCCCGCCAATCCAGACGCGTTTGCCGATGGTCACCGGCTTGGCAACCTCCAACCCGGCACAGCGTTTCTCTGCATCCTTATGGTGCTGCGCGCAATAGATCTGCACGTTCGGCCCCAGCATGGTCTGCGCCCCAATCCGTACCGTGGCGCTGTCCAGAATTGTGCAGCCTGCGTTGAGGAAGACCCTCTCTTCCAGATGAATGTTGACGCCATAGGAGCAATGGAACGGTGTTTCGATGATCGTGCTGTCCGTGGCACTGCCAAGCAAACCACGTAGGGCAGGGCTGATCAGCCCACGTTCACTTGGGTGCAGCGTGCGATGTTCATGCACGGCGCGATAGGCCGCCTGCCGCATCGCCTCCAGCTCATCATCAATGCAGGTGTACCACTCACCCGCCTCCATCTTTTCACGTTCTGTTTTCATGTGGGGCCATTCCTTGAGTCTTGCCGTAACTCTCGGAAAAATCGAAGAGTCTTGCAAGCAGCATTTTTACTGTCACCTGCATTTCGCCACGATCTGAGCAGCACATCAGCGGAATCTGCTGGTTTGCTTTGCCATAAAATGCGATGTAGAACATATAGTGAACAAATGGAGCTGGAGATGCAATGGCTACCTGGGTTCTATTGGAAGGAGAGGGACGGCCAGAGAAATATGTTTGTTGGCGGCTCGCTGCTGTCCTTCGAAGTCGCAATCCTGCTTTGGGAAGAGCTGGCAATGCCGCCATGCCTCATGTGGCAATGGCAGATTTTGCATAAAGCCTATGTGCGAGCATCCGGAGGAGAAGCAACAAAGCCGCTTGGCACCATCTCCTCTCAGATCGCCTACTGTCACTATGTTGGCTCACTCAAGGCGCAACCACCTGAAAGAGAAGAAATGAGAAAACCAAAATATGTCTGGGGCCCCGCTGAAGGAGCAAAGATCGGCGATGGCAGAGGCATTGGCCGCGTTCCCGATAATCCCGAGATTTGCATGCGCGTTGACCGCTTCACCCAGGAGAACGGTGCGATAGGCTGGTACTATGTGGTGTCCGAAGGTCGGGAGTTCATCGAAGACGGACACCGTCTCAGTAAATGGGAAGCCGTTTTGGCGGCTGAAGAAGTTTATGACAGCAGCGGCATCTGTAAGGCCTCTTTGATCTGACCGCACGCCTCAGGTGGAAATCCCCACGGCACGGCGAAGATACTGTGCATCTGAAAGCTGGCGACTGAGAAAACCGGCGATGTCTGCTGGGTTAATCTTCAGCGAAAGGCGCGGTTCAGATGCAGGGAAGTTCTCTTTGTAGCCACCGGTTGCCAGCTCTGGAGCAAACGCGCTAGGCCGCACGATGGTCCAGTCCAGACCGCTCACCCGCACCAGCTCCTCCTGCAGTTCATGGTCTTTGAACACAGGCCGCAACAACGCACCAAACATGATCCGCTTCCAAAAGAAGTTAAGGTTCGCCCAGCTCTCATGCGCCCCAAGGGTGGACTGACAGATCAGCCGCTTCACCCCGTGCTTTTGCATGCCCAGAATGACATTGCGGGTGCCGTCTGACCGGATCGTGCTGCTGCGCGACATGCCGGCTCCCAGTGTAATCACCACCGCCTCATGCCCTTCCACAGCTGCTGCCACCTCATCAGCAGAGGCCGCATTGCCTGCCAGAAGCGTTAAGTTCTCATGCTCAATCTTCAGCTTGTCGGGTGTACGGGCAAAGGCTGTCACCCTGTGCCCATCTGCCAGCATCCTCTCAGTGGCAAGCTTGCCAACGGTGCCCGTTGCACCAAATATGATCGTTTTCATAGTCATGCCTTTTTAACTTTACATGGTGTCAAGTTGACATCATGTCAATCGCATCTATATTGACACCATGTCAAGTCAGAATATTCCCACCCGAGATCGTATCCTGAAGTCCACCTGGCAATTGCTGGAAGCGGGGAATGGCAATGCTGTGCGCATGTCAGATATCGCAAAGGCCGCCAAAATCAGCCGTCAGGCACTCTACCTGCACTTTCCCAATCGTGCGGATTTGCTCACTGCCACAACGCGTTATTTGGATGAAGTACACGATATCGATGCAAAACTGGCAAAAAGCCGGAGCGCAGCATCCGGCACGGAAAGACTGGAAGCCTGGGTCGAGACCTGGGGCAATTACATCCCGACGATTTTTGGTGTGGCTAAGGCGCTCATGGCCATGCAGGAGACGGATGAAGAAGCCGCCGCGGCCTGGGAAGACCGAATCCTCGCCATCCGCGATGGCTGCGAAAAGGCGGTGCAGGCACTGAAAGCCGATGGCAAGCTAACGGATAAAATGAGCGAAGAAGAAGCAACCGATTTGCTCCTCACGCTCCTTTCCGTACGCAATTGGGAACAGCTGCGTATCACCTGCAACTGGACGCAAGACCGCTACATAGACATGATGCAGCAGCTCACCGCGCAGGCATTGGTAAAATCAGAGTAAGGGCAGGGGAGATCAGCTCGCCGCAGTTCCCTGAATGGAACGCGAGCCATTCAGCAGAAGCTGCACCACCAGATCCGCATATCCTTCGCGGCTCAGGTCGCCCCCCGGTTTAAACCAGAGGTAAGACCAATTGAGCATGCCGAACAGGCTCATGGTGACGGGCTTGATCAGCGCGTCGCCATCACCAAACTGCGGATTGGTGGCAGCCACAGCATCAGCAAAAATGGCAACCAGCTTGCGCTCTAGCTCAATGATGTCCTGTTTCTTCTCGGTTGGAAGAAACGAAAGCTCGTTGATCTGCAGCTTGTGCTCTGAATCTGCGTCCTCATAGGCCATCATCAGAGCACGGCACAAGCTACGCAAACGCTCCAGCGGCTCTTGCTCAGCCTGCCCAGCACTCTCCACCGCATCCACGAGCTCCTCAAGGTGCGCACTGATAATATCAATCAGCAGCGTCTCTTTGTTCTCATAGTAGTGATAGAGCAAAGCCTTAGAGAAGCCGCAGATCTTGGCGATCTGCGCCATGGATGTTTTGTCGTAGCCATGCTGCGCGAAGGCGCGCGCCGATAACTTCAATATGGATTTGCGTTTATCGTCATAATCCGCTGCTCTGGTGCGCGCCATGCTTTTGTATTTCCGTTAATCTTCTTTAGGCCGCAAGTCCACAACCCGCTTGGCCTTGCCTTGGCTTCGTTCTATGGAATTTGGCAGGCCCACGTCTACCCCAACCGAAATTCCGATGTTGTTTTTCACATGAACCGCCAGCTCTTTTGCGCTCGCCAGACGATCTGCATCAGAGGTGGCATGGGCAGCCGCTTCCACCTTCACCATCAGCTGATCCATGCGACCTTTGCGGGCCAGCTCAATCTGGTAGTGAGGGGAAAGGCCATCACAGCGCAGCATCTGCTCTTCGATCTGGCTTGGGAACACGTTCACACCGCGCACGATCATCATGTCATCTGAGCGTCCGGTGACCTTTTCCATGCGCCGCATCTTGCGGGCCGTGCCCGGCATCAGGCGTGTCAGGTCTCGGGTGCGGTAGCGGATGATCGGCAGACCTTCCTTGGTCAGCGTAGTGAACACCAGCTCACCCTCAGAACCGTCGGGAAGAACCTCACCGGTCACCGGATCAATAATCTCAGGGTAGAAGTGATCCTCCCAGATGTGCAGACCGTCCTTGGTCTCCACACACTCCTGCGCCACACCCGGTCCCATCACTTCCGAAAGGCCATAGATATCAACAGCATGCATATCGAAGGCTTGCTCGATCTCTTCGCGCATGGAGTTGGTCCACGGCTCAGCACCAAAGATGCCGATCTTGATGGAGCTCTTGCGCGGATCAAGACCTTCTTTGCGATACTCATCCAGAATGGAGAGCATGTAAGACGGGGTGACCATGATGATCTCAGGCTTGAAATCCTCAATCAGCCGCACCTGACGCTCTGTCATACCGCCAGACATAGGGATGACGGTACAGCCAAGCGCTTCTGCACCGTAGTGCGCACCCAGCCCGCCAGTGAACAGCCCATAGCCATACGCGATGTGCACTTTATCACCCGGCTTGCCACCCGCAGCACGAATGGAACGCGCAACAACACCTGCCCAGGTCTCAATGTCCTTCTTGGTGTAACCCACCACAGTTGGCTTGCCCGTGGTGCCGGAAGATGCATGAATGCGGCAGATGTCTTCCTCCGGAACAGCAAACATCCCGAACGGATAATTGTCGCGCAAATCCTGTTTGGTGGTGAAAGGAAACTTCGCCAGATCAGCAAGACTCTGCAAGTCATCCGGATGCACGCCAGCTGCATCAAAACTGTCTTTGTAGAACTTTACGTTCTCATATGCATGCCGAACTGACCAGCGCATGCGCTCCAATTGCAGCGCTTGCAGCTCCTCCCGTCCAGCCGTTTCAATAGGCTCCAGATCAGGCCTGCGTTCTTCAACCTCCAACATTTTCTCCTCCTCAAATGCTGGTCATCCAAATATATTAAGTGCTTAACTCGATATGGGTCCCTTTGATGGTCCTCGAGTTTCCGCGAAATTCTGCAATGCGTGCGCCGTCCTGATTGCACACATGAATGTCGTAGACGCCGGATCGGCCTTGCACGGTAATTTCCTCGGCAGTTGCCGTCAGAACATCATCCTCAAAGGCCGGGGCGAGATAAGTGATGGAGCATTGAAACGCCACAACACGCTGGTTATGGCTGTTGCATGCAAAAGCAAATGCGCTGTCTGCCAGGGTAAAAATGTACCCGCCGTGGCATGTCTTGTGCCCGTTGGTCATGCGCTCAAGGATCTTCATGGAGATCACAGCACGGCCCGGTGCAATCTCATCCAACGTCATGCCCAGAGCGCGTGTTGCTTCGTCTTCTTCCCACATGGAGGCCGCAACGGCCTCCGCCAATTCCTGCTTGTCCATTATCGCTTGCCTGAATACTTCGGAGCCCGCTTTTCCATGAAGGCAGTTACACCCTCCAGATAATCCGGCGTGCGGCCCGCTTCGCCCTGATAATCCCGCTCCAGATCAAGCTGCTCATCCAGCGTGTTGCCTTCAGAGGCATTCAGCGCCTGCTTGATCAGGCCAAGACCAATGGTCGGCCCCACAGAAAGCTCCTGAACCATGGCTGTGGCTTCCTCCAGAAACGTCTCGGCAGAAGAGCACTTCCAGATCATACCCCATTCCTCTGCCTGTGCAGCGGTGATCGGCGTGCCCAGCATGGCAAGCCCGCGCGCCCGGGCCGATCCCACAAGTCGCGGCAGGAAGTAAGTGCCACCAGAATCCGGTACCAGCCCGATCTTGGCAAACGCCTGAATGAACTTGGCTTTCTCAGAGGCAATCACGATGTCGCAGGCCATGGCAATGTTGGCGCCAGCACCAGCTGCCACACCATTGACCGCACACACGATCGGCATGTTGATCGACTTCAGTTTGCGGATGAGGGGATTATAAAAATCACCGATGGTCTGGGTGAGATCCGGCGGAGGGGAGTCGGGGGTCGGCTTCACGCGATCACCAAGATCCTGCCCTGCGCAGAACCCTTTGCCTGCTGCCGTCAGCAAAATTGCGCGGCAGTTTTCGTCCGCATCTGCGGTTTCCAGCGCGGCATAGAGCGCACGGTGCATCTCGTCATTGAACGAGTTCAGTTTGTCAGGACGGTTCAGTGTAATCACATGGTAGGTGTCTTTCACATCCACCAGAATGCTCTGCTCGGAAATGACGCTCGTCTCGCTCATGGTCTCTCCCTCCATATAGGTCTGTCATCACTCCCCAGTGAGCCACCGAATCTCCTCCAATGAACTTCCAAATTCATGAGGAGAGCCCTCTGGAAAACCTAATCACTTCGTAGGCTGGTCGATGGTTCTAGCAATTTTTGCTTGAAATGACTGACCGGTCGGTAAATTATTGTCTGGAAGTGAAACCGCTGTCAATTGGAATTCAACTCACACATTGGTCGAAGAAACACTGCGGCAACCGCAGGTTTTTCGAGGAGGAACAATGAGTAACTTTTTTGAAGCACATAAAGACACGCTCTTTCAGGCAGTAAAGACAAGTAAATCAAGAGATTACTGGTCTGCTTACCCTGAAATCGCCTCTGGCAAGATCTATGGCGAAACAGCAAAAGACGATCAGCTTGCAGAATTTGAGGGGATTCTTGGCAAGCCATTCGCACTGGGCCAGCCAACCAACGGCAACTGGACCGGTGCCGAAACCTCGCCCTATGGCAAGGAGTTGGGCGTCACTTATGAAGATGCAGATCCGGCAGAGCTGGTCAAAGCCTCACAGGAAGCAGGCAAGAGCTGGGCCAAAGCATCCGTTGAAGAGCGCGTCGGCGTTGCGCTGGAAATGCTGGACCGCATCAACAAAAAGTCCTTCCTCATCGCCAATGCGGTGATGCACACCTCCGGTCAGGCCTTCATGATGGCGTTCCAGGCAGGTGGCCCACACGCGCAGGACAGAGGCCTCGAAGCCGTTGCCTACGCCTATGACGCGATGACCCAGACACCAACTGAGGTGACCTGGACTAAGCCGCAGGGCAAGCATGATCCAATCGTGCTGGATAAGAAATTCCGCGTTGTGCCACGCGGTGTTGCGCTGGTCATCGGCTGTGCGACCTTCCCAACCTGGAACACCTATCCGGGCATGTTCGCAAGCTTTGTCACCGGCAACCCGGTTATCATCAAGCCGCACCCGATGGCGATTCTGCCAATGGCCATCTCCATTCAGATTGGCCGTGAGGTGCTGAAAGAAGCAGGCTTCGATCCAAACGTCCTGCTGCTGGCTGCAGATACCGCGGATGCACCAAAAACCAAGGAACTGGTCACTGCTGACGCTGTGAAGATCATCGACTTCACAGGCTCCAACGCCTTTGGTGAGTGGGTGCGTGAAAACGCAGGAGATGCATTGGTTTATACTGAGGAAGCAGGTGTCAACGCGATCACCATTGAGTCGACTGACAACCTGCGCGGCATGGCCAGCAACATCGCGTTCTCCCTGTCGCTCTATTCCGGTCAGATGTGCACCACTCCGCAGAACATCTTCGTTCCCCGTGATGGCATTAAAACCAACGACGGCAAGAAGAGCTTTGAGGAGGTGGCAGACGCCATCAAGATCTCGTTGGACAAGCTCCTCGGCGATCCGGCCCGTGCAGCAGCGATCCTCGGTGCCGTACAGAATCCGGCCACGCTGGAGCGTATCGATGCTGCTGGCAAGCTCGGCAAGGTGATCCGCTCATCCGAGCCTGTAGAAGGTATGAGCGGCGCTCGTTCTGCAACGCCAACACTGGTGGCAGTCGATTCCAAGAACGAAGAAGCCTACATGCAGGAACGCTTCGGTCCGATCTCCTTCATCATCGCTTGTGATGATATCGACGATGCTATCGCCCGCGCGGCAGGCTCCGCAAAGAGCCATGGGGCCATCACGGCAGCGCTGTATTCAACCGATGAAGCTGTGATCGACAAGGCCACCGATGCTTATGCCTGGGCAGGCGCACCGCTTTCTGTGAACCTAACTGGCAACATCTACGTGAACCAGTCAGCCGCTTATTCTGACTTCCACGTCACCGGCGCCAACCCAGCCGGCAACGCCAGCCTCACAGATGGCGCCTACGTCGCCAACCGCTTCCGCATCGCAACAGTGCGAAGACAGGCAGCCATGGCCTAAGGCAAGTTTTTGAGACACTAAAAAAGGGCCGGTGCTATGCATCGGCCCTTTTCATATTCAAATCTGAAAGCAGACTTAAGCGTTTGCCAGCTCGCGTGCTTTTGCAACTTCAGCTGTTGCAGCTTCTGCCAGCTCAAGAGCTTTCAAACCGTCGAAACCGTTTGGAGAGATCTCGGAGCCGCTGGTCAGTGCGTCAACAAAGGCAGTCAGCTCAATGCGGTAAGCTGCTTCATAGCGTTCCATGAAGAAGTCCATCAGAGGCTCAGCAGTGTAACCTTCGCCGTTTGCAACAGTCACGGTGGTGGTGCGCATGTTCTCAGCAGAAACCATGCCCTTGGAACCGTGAACTTCCACGCGCTGGTCGTAGCCGTAGGTCGCGCGGCGGGAGTTGGTGATGGTGCAGATCTTGCCGCTTGCAGTCTTCAAAGTTGCAGTAGCAGTGTCCACGTCACCAGCTGCGCCGATCTCTTCAGAAACGATCGCGCTGCCCATTGCATTCACTTCAACAACTTCTTCGCCAAGCAGGAAGCGAGCCATGTCAAAGTCATGGATCATCATGTCTTTGAACAGACCGCCAGAGCGCTTCACGTAGTCAACTGGTGGCGGGGAAGGGTCACGAGAGGTGATCTGAACCATCTCAACATCACCAATCACACCAGCTTCGATCTGGCGCTTCACTTCAGCGAAGTTCGGGTCAAAACGACGGTTGAAGCCAACCATCAGCTTTGCGCCGGTCTCTTCAACAACCTTCAGGCACTCACGAACGCGGTCGCCATCCAGATGGATCGGCTTTTCGCAGAAGATTGCCTTACCAGCACGTGCCGCCTGCTCAATCTGCTCAGCGTGCAGATCGGTTGGGGTCGCGATGATCACAGCGTCAATCGCCGGATCATTCATGATGGCGTCCAGACCATCAACGCGTGCACCAGTCTGAGCTGCGATTTCTTTTGCAGCATCTTCAAACGGGTCGTACACAGCCGCCAGTTTTGCATTTGCAAGCTGGCTTACAGCTTTTGCGTGGGTTTTGCCAATACGGCCAGCTCCCAACAGGCCAATTGAAACAGTCATAGCTTATCTTTCACAACAGCGTTTATATCGCGCACTCCAGCAGAGTTGCCTGGTGGGTCTCCCAAAAGAAGGCGCGTTTATTAAACGCATGCTCCCGCTTAAGAATTTACGGGAACATGCGGATATCAAATGCCTCAGGCGTCCGCAGGTTTTGCGTCGCGCTGAGCAATCCAGTCATGGTCAGGGTGGTTCTGGAAGCGCCATTTGCGCATCGGGCCAGCCATCACATTCAGGTAGTACATCTCATAACCATAAGGCGAGCCACATGGGTGGTGACCTTTTGGTACAAGCACAACATCTCCGCTGGACATCGCAATCGCTTCATCCAGCTCACCATCTTCAGTGAACACACGCTGGAAGCCGAAACCCTGCTCCGGGTTGAGGCGGTGATAATATGTCTCTTCCAGATAGGTCATTTCCGGGAAGTTATCTTCGTCATGACGATGCGGAGGATAAGACGACCAGTTGCCCTGAGGGGTGTAAACCTCGGTCACCAGCAGGCTTTCTGCAAAGTCCTGATCTTCCATGGCGATTGGGTGGATGTAGCGGGTGTTAGCACCAACGCCGCGCTCAACGCTTGGAATGTCATCCGGGCCAATCACGCGGGCAGGGTAGCTGCCGTCCTTTGCAGGGGCAGTACACACAGCCAGTGTCAGCTTGGTAACAGCGGTTGCGCTCCACTCAGCTCCGGCAGGAACGTACACACACCATGGTTTGATGCGCTCAAACACGTTCTTACGCTCACCAAGGGTGCCAAAGTCCTGACCATCAGAGGTGATGGTCGCTTTGCCTTCCACGATAACCAGAATGGCTTCTTTGCCCTTCATCAGTTCCTTGGCGCTTGCGCCTGGCTCCAGATGATAAAGGCCAAAGCCAACGTAGCCCCAACCAGCGCTTTCAGGCGTGATGTCATGCACCTTGCCCTCTTTGCCATTAGGTTTTATGAGAAGCTTGCTCATGCGACTACCTTCTTATCAAGACCAGCGCTCACAGCCATCTCGCGCAGTGCTTTCAGGCCCATGCTCTGGTAGGTGAACGGATTGCGTTGATCAGGATCCTGTTCTGCTTCAATCACCAGCCAGCCTTCATAGCCATGCTCAGCTGCAATCTTCAGCACAGGTTCAAAATCAACGCCGCCTTCTTTATCGCCAGGAACGGTGAACACACCGCGGCGCACGCCTTCCAGGAAGCTCAGGCGCTCGCCTTCAACCTGCTCACGGATGGTTGGACGAACGTTCTTCGCGTGCAGGTGACGCACACGAGCCATATGCTTCTTGGCAACTTCAACCGGGTCCGCACCGCCAAACCATGCATGGCCAGTATCCAACAGCAGGTAGGTGTTCGGGCCGGTCACTTCCATAAAGCGATCGATCTCTTCACCAGTCTGTACCACAGTACCCATGTGGTGGTGGTAAACGAGGGAGATACCCTGTTCAGCGCAGTAAGCAGCAATCTCTTCCACATCTGCACCAAACTTTGCCCACTGCTCGTCAGCCAGCACAGGCTTGTCTGCAAGCGCGGTGTCATCAGCACCGTGGATTGCGTTGGAGGTTTCGCAGGTGATGCAAACCTTACAGCCCATTGCTTTCAGCAGGTCGAGGTGAGGCTGGATCGCCTTCTTCTCGTCTTCAACGCTGTGCGCCAGAAGGTTCAGAGAATGCCAGCCGGAAACAAAGGCAAGACCGTGTGGTGCCAGTGCAGCTTTCAGCGCTTCTGGCTCGGTTGGCATCTTGTGACCTTTTTCGATGCCGTCGAAGCCGATTTCACCGGCTTCTTTGAGGCACTGCTCCAGAGAAATGTGCGCACCGAGAGTACGGTCGTCGTCATTGCTCCATGCAATTGGGTTGGTTCCGTAACGGATCATTGGCCTTAGTCCCCCAAACGCTGATTGGTCAGCGCGCTTTCGTAGCCCTTGCGAGCTTCATTTACTTCTTTTCTTTTTGATACTTCCGGCACAGCCACATCCCACCAATGACCACCTTCCGGCATGGTTGGCAGCGGATCGGTGTCGATCACAATGCAGTAGGACTTGGTGCTAGCTTTTGCGCGCTCAAGAGCTTCACCCAGCTCTTCAATGCTCTTAACGTGCTCAGAGGTTGCCCCCATTGCACCCGCATGTGCAGCAAAATCGATGTTGGATGGCTCAACGTGATATGCGTCATCCAGAAGGTTGTTGAAGTTGTCACCACCGGTCGCCATCTGCAAACGGTTGATACAGCCGTAACCGCGGTTGTCCAGCAGAACCACGATGATCTTGTGACCCAGCATGACGGAGGTCGCCAGCTCGGAGTTCATCATCATGTAGCTGCCATCGCCAACCATGACGACCACTTCATTCTCAGGCTTGGCCATCTTAACGCCAAGACCACCGGCAATCTCATAGCCCATGCAGGAGAAGCCGTATTCCAGATGGTAACCACCCGGCTTGTCGGTCTTCCAAAGCTTGTGCAGTTCGCCCGGCAAGCCACCAGCCGCACACACAACAGTGGTGTCTGCGTTGGACGCACGCTGAACTGCGCCGATCACCTGCGCATCAGTTGGCAGCTCATTGCCGCCCTCAGGTGCTGCAGTTGCGCTCTCAACAGCGGCGAGCCATGTCGCACGGTGAGACGCACCATCGGTTTCAGCTTTCCAGTTGCCCAGATTCTGGCTGAGAGCCTGCAGGCCAACACGCGCATCACACACCAGCGGAAGTGCGTTGTGCTTACCACTGTCATAAGACGCGGCGTTCAGCTGCAAGATACGACGATCCGGGTTCTTAAACAGCGCCCAGGAGCCCGTGGTGAAATCCTGAAGGCGGGTGCCCACAGCGATGATCAGATCAGCATCTTCCGCAATCGCATTCGCAGCTGCAGAACCGGTCACACCAATACTGCCCAGATTCAGTTCATGGTCCCATGGCAGAGCGGACTTACCAGCTTGCGTTTCAGCAACTGGTACATTGTGTGTCTCAGCAAAGCTCTTCAGATCATCCGTTGCCAGAGAGTAGTGCACACCACCACCAGCAATGATCATTGGCTTCTTCGCAGCGCGGATAGCAGCAACAGCAGTTTCCAGCTCCAGTGCATCTGGTGCAGGGCGGCGGAAGTGCAGGGTGCGCTCTTCAAAGAAGCTCAGCGGCCAGTCAAATGCTTCTGCCTGCACGTCCTGACACATGGCCAGAGTCACAGGACCACACTCAACCGGATCAGTCATAACCGCCATGGCGCGTGGCAGAGCAGTCAGCAGCTGCTCAGGACGCTGAATGCGGTCATAGTAACGGCTCACAGGGCGGAAGGTGTCGTTTGCACTGACAGTGCCATCCTGAAAGTCTTCGATCTGCTGAAGCACAGGATCCGGCGCACGGTTTGCAAACACATCACCTGGAAGCAGCAGAACCGGCAGGCGGTTCACGTGAGCCAGCGCCGCAGCAGTCACCATGTTGGTCGCACCTGGACCAATGGAAGTGGTCACAGCCATCGCACGGCGACGGTTGGACGCTTTGGCATAGGAGATCGCCGCGTGAGCCATGCCTTGCTCGTTGTGACCGCGATAGGTCGGCAGCGTGTCTTGGGCGTGATAAAGCGCTTCACCAAGACCCGCCACGTTACCGTGACCAAAAATAGCCCAGACGCCAGCAATAAAGCTGTCTCCCTCAGGCGTTTTCTGGGCTGCTAGATAGCGAACCAGAGCCTGTGCGGCTGTTAATCTGATCGTACTCATGCAACTTCTTTCTTATCCGCTCGGGCCTGCTCCCAGACAGAACCGAGACCTTCAAATTTCGCAGCCATGTTCGCAATGGCTTCTTCGTCAGAAATGTTTCCGCCAAGCCACTTCTCAGCAGCTTCAGCAAAAATGGTACGGCCTACAGCAAAACCTTTCACAAGGTCATACTTGCCTGCAACCTCAAAGCTCGCTGCGAGCTCTTCAGCCGGTGCATCAAGGCCAAGAACAACAATACCGCGGCACCAAGGATCATTTTTCTTGATCGCATCACAAGCTTTCTGCCAGCCTGCGTCGGTCTTCAATGGCTCCAGCTTCCACCAGTCAGGGTAAACACCCAGATCATAGAAGCGCTGAATGATGGTCGCGGTGGTGTCATCATCAACCGGTCCAACCTTGGACGGGATGACTTCCAGCAAAAACTCAAGATTATTTTCGCGGCATGCATGCGCAAGGCGAAGGATCGTTTCTTCCTGACGGGCCTTCATCTCAGCGCTGTCGTCCGGATGGTAGAAGCACAGCACCTTAACCACGTGCTCAACCGGCCATTCTGCCAGCTGTGAGCCAAGGTCCGGACCAATCTCCAGCTCCAGCGGGCGAGAGCCCGGTAGTTCAACAGGGCGGCCAATCCAAAGACCGGATCCGGTTGCTTTGAACAGAGCTTCCTCACCAAGACGGCCATCACACAAAATACCGTAGTCGTCACCACCAGCACGAACCTGCTGAGCAGCTTTGAGGCAAAGCTCTTTAAACTCAGGGATCTTGTCTTCAGAAGCGCCAACTTTGGCAGCCATGTCTTCCAGCTGAGAGCGATGGTCGAAGGCAAACACCTTCATGTTGGACCAGTCGCCCTTGCGGTTAGTCGCCCAGTGGATCTGCTCCAGCTTCTTGTCTTTACGCAGAGCGTGCTCGGTAGAACCGTTCTCAAGGAACCACTGCAACTCTTCCCAGCTTGGGTAAGCAGGTGCACAGCCGTGACGGGAGACTGCAAACGCACCACATGCATTGGCATAGGTGAGGGTGGTTTCCCAGGTCTCATCCTTCAGCCAGCCACGCAACAGGCCGGACATGAAGCCGTCACCAGCACCAAGCACGTTGAACACTTCAATCGGGAAGCCCGGACCGGACTTGCCGTCATCAAGGCTCGCGCCAATCTCGTCTTCAAACACCACAGCGCCCATAGGGCCACGCTTGCAAACCAGAGCAGCCTTGCTGACCTTACGCACGGCGTTCAGGGCTTCAAGGGTATCGGTAGAACCGCCAGCGATATGGAACTCTTCTTCCGTACCCACGATCAGATCAAATAGGTGCAAGTGCTTTTGCAGCTCCGCGGTCACTTTCTCAGATGCGATGAAGCGCTCTTCACCATCACCATGACCAGCAAGACCCCAGAGGTTCGGGCGGTAATCAATGTCCAGAGCAGTGCGGGCGCCGTTCTCTTTCGCAAGACGCAGCGCTTTAAGAACAGCAGCTTCTGTGCGTGGGTGCGAAAGGTGCGTACCGGTAACAGTTACACAGCCAGCTGAGGCGATGAATTCAGGATCAATGTCATCTTCGCACAGTGCCATGTCGGCACAGTTCTCACGATAAAAGATCAGCGGGAACTGTTCCTTATCGCGAATACCTAGAATAACAAGTGCAGTCAGACGCTCTTTGTCGGTGACAAGGCCATCGACACAAACGCCTTCTTTAACCAGCTGCTCGCGAATGAAGCGGCCCATGTGCTCGTCCCCTACGCGGGAGATCAGGGCAGACTTCAGCCCAAGACGAGCTGTTCCCACTGACATATTGGTTGGTGACCCGCCGACATACTTATTAAACGAAGACATGTCTTCAAGTCGGCTGCCAACCTGCGTTCCATACAGGTCGACCGATGACCGGCCGATTGTGATGACATCAAGTGATTTCAACGGATTCTCCCAATCAGGTACTAGCATTTCCTGAAAGATTACATATTCCAAAAATAATCACAAGTGGAATGTATGTTCAAAATAGAATGAGCTTCATTCCAAAATTTGGGGAAGCTCTCTTCCATTTTCGGTGCTGTGTGGGCTTCCCTTTGATTCCTTAGAGATACTCTAGGAGAGGGAGGTCCACTTTCGTGCATCGCCAACTGCAACAGCGATAGAAGTTGCAAGGCACATGGTTGTGGAGAGTGAACGGAAAGCGCCGTGCTCTGCCTCATTTACCTCCAGAACGGTTGAAGAAACGCGGGCGATTGGAGACAGAACACTGTCCGTCAAAGACACCACCGCCACGCCGCGACCAAAGGCCTTGCTGGCAAACTCAACCACCTCTGGAGAGTAGGGGCTGAAGGTCGCCACAAACAATGCATCGTTCTCATTGATGAACTGAACACGCTCTTCTAAAATCCCTCCCGTGTATTCCAAAAGATTGGTTCTGACGCCCATCTTGCCCAATGTATAGTGCAAGTAGCTAACCACCGGGTATGCACGCCTAAGTCCCAATAAGTGTATGTTTTCTGCAGCTGACAGCGCTTCGATGGTGCGTTCCAGCGCCACCGTATCCACTTGCCGCAGCAAATCATCCAGCGACTGCTTGGAGCGTTCCACGAAGTTGCCCAGAATGCTGCCAGGGGTGTTTGTTCCGCTTTCACGGATCTTGGTCAGGCGCTCTGTATACTCAGAGCTGCGGCCAACCAGTTGCCCCTGGAAGATCTGCTGCATCTGCGAGAAACCATCAAACCCCAGTGTTTGCGCAAAGCGTACAAGAGTAGACGGCTGCACGCCTGCAGCACTGGCAATCTCCGCTGTTGTGCCGAGAGCGATTCTGTCCGGATTTGCTAATGCGTACCGTGCGCACTGCAAAAGTCTCTTCGGCATGCTCTCCGAAAGAGTACTTATTCTAGCCTTCAGGCTCTCGTAATCCGAGGGAATGTCTGGGCTAATTGCATCTAAATTCTGTGTCATGAAAAAAATCTATTCCAAAACTTGAAAAACCGCAATGTACGTTCTATAAATTTGGAATGAATTTTCCGAATTGGAAAAATTTGGATGAATTCTACGATTGTAGGGCCGGTAACACGCGCTCTGTCCATCTACCTTGTATCTTGCAGATCCAGCACGGATTTGCCGCAAACAGGCTTGCGTTGATATAAAAGGGGATGGGTGCTTTCGCCCGTGGGACGGCTGAGCACTACAATATATGCGGAGACGCATTCGAACTCTGGTGTTTATGGACGAGATACACACCGGACTTCTAGGGGAAACCCTGACTTAAAATTGGCATGCGCCAATCTTGGGAGGTTTATATGAAAAAGACTTTACGCGCGTTCGTAGCTGCTGCTGCGATCATGACTGCACCTGCTGTAATGGCTGCTGACATTATTGTTGTGAGCCACGGCCAGGCAAACGACCCATTCTGGTCTGTTGTTAAAAACGGTGTAGACAAAGCAGCAAAGGACAGCGGCGCAAACGTTTCTTACCGTGCTCCAGAAACTTTTGACATGGTGGCCATGAGCCAGCTTATCGATGCAGCCATCGTTCAGGAGCCGGACGGAATTGTTGTGTCCATTCCAGATGGCGACGCGCTTGGTCCATCCATCACCAAAGCAGTGGAAGCTGGCATCCCTGTCATCTCTATGAACTCCGGTAGCGACGTGTCCGCAAGCTTCGGCACCCTGCTTCACGTAGGTCAGGACGAGTTTGACGCTGGTAAAGCAGCAGGTAAGAAGCTTGCTGACATGGGCGGCAAGGTCGGCATCTGCGTCAACCAGGAAGTGGGCAACGTTTCCCTCGACCTGCGTTGTGAAGGCTTTGCAGCTGGCTTCGGTGGCAACGTGACCGTTGTTCCAACCAACAACGATCCGGCAGAAGTAGAAGCTAAGATCAAAGCGACTCTGGAATCCAACGAAGACATCGACACCATCATGGGTCTTGGTGCTTCTCTCGTGGGTGAGCCAGCAGTAGCAGCGGTTGAAGCTGTCGGACGCACTGGTGAAGTAAATGTAGCAACCTTCGACATGTCCGCAGGCTTCCTGCAGGCAGTTGTTGACGGCAAAGCAGCATTTGCAATTGACCAGCAGCAGTTCCTGCAGGGCTACCTGCCAGTTATCTTCCTCGCTCTCAATGCAGAGTATGGACTTATTCCAGGTGGCAACGTTCCATCCGGTCCAAACCTGATCACTGCTGACAAAGCAGGCCAGGTTGTTGAGCTGTCCGCTCAAGGCATCCGCTAGGACGTATCCCCGAAAAGTGAAATTCGGTTTTCGGGTAAGGATACGTGACTGGCTCTAAGGAGCTTTGCTATGGGAGGGGTGCACACATCCCTCTCATCCATGCAAACTGAGGGAAATAAAATGTCCGATCTTGCTGTTGAGAGCGCGGACGAAAGAGTAAAAAAAATCTCGCTCATCTCCCGGCTCATGAAGCGTCCGGAACTCGGCGCTATTGCTGGCCTTGCTCTCGTAACAATCTTCTTTCTTTTCACTGCTGACTCCAAGATGTTCACCCTTGCGGGGGTCATGAACTTCATGACGCCTGCTGCCCAGCTCGGCATTCTGGCAATCGGAGCAGCACTTCTCATGATCGGCGGCGAGTTTGACCTCTCCGTTGGCTCCATGGTTGCGTTCACAGGGCTGATCTTCGGCGCGGCAATGGTCACCTTTGACCTGCCGTTGTTTGCAGCGATTATTGTCACCTTCATGGCGGCAGCTGCGATGGGTGCCCTCAACGGGCAGATCGTTATCCGCACAGGTCTGCCGTCCTTCATTGTAACGCTAGCGTTCCTCTTCATCTTGCGTGGTCTGTCTCTGGTTGGCCTCAAGGCTGCAACTGGTGGCTCCACCCAGCTCCGCGGCATTCGTCAGGAGTTTGAAGGTTCGTGGTTGGCTGAGTTCTTCAGCGGCGAAGCGTTTACACCCCTGTTCTACTGGTTGGCGGAAGCTGGCTGGATCGACACCTTTAAGTCCGGCAAACCAAAGGTCGACGGTGTTCCGGTTGACATCATCTGGTTCCTGCTGCTCGCTCTTGTGGCTACCTGGGTGCTTCTGCGCTCCCGCTATGGCAGCTGGATCTTTGCAGCTGGCGGCGACAGCAACGCAGCAAGCAACTCCGGTGTTCCGGTGCGCAAGGTCAAGATGTACCTGTTCATGTTCACCGCATGTTGTGCAGCGCTTGTCGCAATCCTCACCGTGATGGATGCAGGCTCCACCGATGCCCGTCGTGGCTTCCAGAAGGAGTTTGAGGCCATCATTGCAGCGGTGATTGGCGGTTGTCTGCTCACCGGTGGTTACGGGTCAGCAATTGGTGCATTCTTTGGCTCCATCATCTTCGGTATGGTGCTGATCGGCCTCAGCTACACCAATATCGATCAGGACTGGTATCTGGTCTTCCTCGGTTCCATGCTGCTGATTGCGGTGTTGTTTAACAACATGATCCGCAAGCGCGTCACAGGGGAGCGCTGATCATGACATCACCTATCGTAGAGATGAAGAACATCGAAAAGCACTTCGGTTCCGTAATTGCTTTGGCTGGTGTTTCCTTCTCTGTAATGCCCGGCGAAGTGCATTGTCTGCTTGGTGATAATGGTGCAGGTAAATCCACCTTCATCAAAACCATGTCCGGCGTGCACAAGCCAAGTAAGGGCGAGATCTTCGTTGACGGTCAAAAGCAGGTCTTTGAAAGCCCGCGCGATGCAATGAATTCTGGCATCGCAACGGTGCACCAGGATCTGGCCATGATCCCGCTCATGTCCATCACCCGCAACTTCTGGCTGGGCCGCGAGCCAGTCAAGAAGTTCGGACCAATCTCTTACTTCGATCACAAGTACGCAAACGAAGTGACCATGGAAGAGATGTCCAAGATGGGCATCAACCTGCGCGAACCGGATCAGGCCGTGGGTACATTGTCTGGTGGTGAGCGCCAGACAGTCGCAATCGCGCGCGCCGTGTACTTCGGCGCGAAGGTCCTCATCCTTGACGAGCCGACTTCAGCTCTGGGCGTACGCCAGACTTCAAACGTGCTCTCGACCATGGATAAGGTCCGCAAGAAAGGTGTTGGCGTCGTGTTCATTTCGCACAACGTTCGCCACGCCATGGCAGTGGGGGATCGTTTCACAGTGCTGAACCGGGGCAAAACCCTCGGCACTGCGAAGAAGGGCGAGATCACCGCTGAGGAACTACAAGACTTGATGGCTGGCGGGCAGGAGCTTGCCAGTCTGGAGGCATCATTGGGCGGCACCGTGTGATGCGTATTTCCGAGAACTAAACTCAGTTCCCGGTCCAGGCATACGCAACATACAGGTTGTTCAATGACACATTGAGGAGCGGCATTACCCGATCGTGCCGCTCCTTCTTTCTAGCAATGCTCCGTTTCAAAGCGCGTTCTGTGGGAACCAATTAAGAACAAGAACCCGCTTCGCTCTGGGAGCACTTTCAGGATTACTGAGATGGAAAAAATCGGCGTAGGTCTGATTGGAACCGGATATATGGGCAAATGTCATGCTCTGGCATGGAATGCCGTATCCGGTGTGTTTGGTGGTGAGCTCAAGCCAGAACTGGTAACGCTTGCTGAGGTGAATGAAGAGTTGGCAGCAGCGCGCGCAAAAGACTTCGGCTTTGCCAAGTCAACGGGCAACTGGCGCGATATGCTGGCCGATCCTGATATCCATATTATCTCGATTACCACGCCGAACGAGTTCCACCCGGAAATGGCGATTGCAGCACTCGAAGCTGGCAAGCACGTTTACTGCGAAAAGCCAATGGCACCTTCTTTTGAAGATGCCCAGAAGATGCTCGAAGCATCCCGCAAGTCCGGCAAGAAAACCTTCCTCGGCTACAACTACATCCAGAACCCGATGATGCGCCGTATCCGCGATCTGCTCAACTCAGGTGAGATCGGCGACGTGCTTCAGATCCGTCTTGAGATGGACGAAGACTTCATGGCCAACCCGGATGATGAATGGGGCATCAAGAGCGGCGCAGCTTCCGGTTTCGGTGCTCTGGATGACTTCGGCGTACACACCATGTCCCTGCTCATGGCACTGGACCTGCGCATTGCTAAAGTCATGTGTCACATGACCAAGCCTTACGCAACCCGCAAGGACGCATCCGGCAACGACAAGACCGTTGAAACCTACGATGCTGCTACCGTGCTGTTTGAACTGGAAAATGGCGGCAATGGTACTCTGCAGCTCAACCGTTCCGCATGGGGCCGCAAAGGCCGCATCGCCGTACAGATCTTCGGCTCCAAAGGCTCTATCGTTTATGATCAGGAACGCATGAACGAAATGCACGTCTACAAGGCGGAAGGTGACGTCGCAGGGCAGGGCTACACCACCATTCTGGCTGGTCCTGCACACGAACCATACGACCGCTTCATTCCGGCTCCGGGCCACGGCCTCGGCTTCAACGACCTGAAGATCATCGAAGTCAATGAGATCCTGAAGAGCCTGCAGGGACAGGAAAGCCACCTGATCGACTTCGAGCGTGGCATCTTCATCGAAGGCCTCGTTCAGTCCATGGCCAAATCCCACGAACAGTCTGGTTGGGTCACGGTTTAAGATCCATAGATATTGGGATGAAAAGGGTGCTCTAAAGCGTATCGCTGAAAAGTGGGAACCGGTTTTCAGATAAAGATACGCGGGAAACAAAGGCTAAAGCAGTTCATGTGCTTCAACGAAAATGCGAACTGCTTTAGCCTCGCCCTTTTTTGTGCGGTGATTTCTCAGCCACAAGGTCTTCAGCGAAAAAAAAGATTTAACCCCCTAAAAGCCTTTGGGAAAACTCTTTGAGGTGCTGGACAGACAAACTTTCCCACCCTATAAGACCCTCACCTCAGCGGGGCACACTGCCCAACGCGACAGGCCCGGATAGCTCAGTTGGTAGAGCAGCGGATTGAAAATCCGCGTGTCGGTGGTTCGAATCCGCCTCCGGGCACCACTTATCTTCTTGAAATTGTTGGATAGTAACCCACCAAACAATTGGTGTGTCGTTAGCTTGGCATTTCACTCCATCTGCTCGCTAAACTCCCCCCCATCAAACCGAAACCTTCACTCCTGTCTTAATCGGGTCCATCGAAACGAAGGTTTTGAATTTTTTGATGTTTCCGTTTTTGAAGAAAATGCGGCGGGTGAATTCTTCGTAGGCGGACATGCTTTCAACGACGACGACCAGCACAAAGTCAATCTCTCCCGTAACATAGAAGCATTGCTGGACTTCCGGGGCATCGCGGAAGATTTGCTTGGCGTCGTCGATATCGGTTGGCAGTTCGCTGACCAGTTCTACCTCAACAAAAATTGTGATCGGCAGTCCCACCATCGTTGGGTCAACAACAGCGACATTGGCAGCAATAACCCCTTCGGCTTCCATACGCCGGATACGGCGCTGGACAGATGGGGCGGACAAGTTGACGGCCTCGCCAATCTTTTGCTGAGAGGTGCGGTTGTCCGTTTGGAGGATGCGCAAAATGGCGCGGTCATATGAGTCTAGAGGCGTCATGTGAAAGATTATTGCATATCGCGAATGCATATTCAGTGCATTTTTCACGTTTGATGAAGTATTAATTCAGATGACCAATTGAAATGCAGCACGCTGCTTCTCGGGAGAATTTCATGGCTGACTTTGCCCATCGTCTTCAGGCCCTTCGGCATGAGTTTCATCAAAATCCCGAACTTGGCTTTCAGGAGGAGTGGACCAAGGCACGGATTGCTCGCCATCTTCGTGAGTTGGGCATTGAAACCCATGAGGGCGTTGGTGTTGTTGGCGTGCTAAGAGCGGGTAACAGCCATAAAGCCATCGGCATACGGGCGGACTTTGATGCGCTGCCCATTGCCGAGCTCAACGAGTTTGCGCACCGGTCTCGCAATGAGGGTGTGATGCATGCCTGTGGTCATGATGGACATACCACCATGCTGCTGGGGGCTGCTGAGCTTCTGGCCAAATCTCCTGAGTTTGACGGAACGGTTGTGCTCCTGTTCCAACCCAATGAAGAGCATGGGTTAGGTGCGCAGGCCATGATCGACGAAGGTGTCTTGCAGAATTTTCCAATTGATGAGGTCTATGGACTGCACAACCTGCCCGGAGAACCTGTTGGACGGATATCTACCCGGGCAGGAGTAATCTGCTTTAGCGAAAGCCTGTTTGGGATCACCATAAAAGGGCAGGGTGGGCATGCCTCAATGCCACAGGCTGGTCGCGAGACAATGACCCCTGCAGCTGAACTGGTTCTGGCGCTTCAAACCATCGTCTCCCGAAAGCTGCCACCGTCTTCTGGGGCTGTCGTTTCAGTAACCGAGTTTATCACCGATGGTCAGCGCAACGTCTTGCCGGGGCACACGCTGCTGAAAGGAGAAGTCCGTGCTGCAGCTCCAGAATACCGAAAACAGGTCGAGATCCATCTGAAGCAGATCGCAGAGGGTGTTGGTGTGAGCCATGGTGTCGATGTTTCTGTGGAGTTCCGCACGGAGTTTATTGAAGCGATCAATGATGCCGATGCCGCTTCTCATGTGATTGAAGCAGCCAGAATGATGGGGCTGGAGCACGATGGCGCCCGTTCATCCATGACATTTTCTGAGGACTTCGCAAACTTTGCGGCGCAAGTCCCCGGTTGTTTCCTTCTGATAGGAAACGGCACGGAAGGTGCCCACGCCAAACCATTGCACGCAGCTGACTATGATTTCAACGATGAGCTTCTGGAGACGGGAGCTCGGTTCTGGGCTGAGTTGGCAAAGCAGCGTCTCCCAAAAGGCGAGTAAGCAGGAGTATCCCTATGTCCAAAAGCATTTCGTACATTAAAGGGTATCCCGATTTTGGCCCGGCAGCGTTCTCCGTTTTGCCCGAAACTGCTTTCGCTCAGGCGATTGCCGAGATCACCCAATGGGAAGGATACGCACCCAGCTCGTTGTTTTCTCTTCAATCTTTAGCGCAGGAGATCGGGGTAGGGGCGATCCTCTATAAACATGAAGGTCCTCGCTTTGGTCTTGGAAGCTTCAAGGCCCTAGGCGGGGCGTATGCTGCGTTGCGTGTGCTGCAGCGGGAGGTATCACGCCGCACCGGAGACGAAGTCTCCCTCTCAGATATTCGTGAAGGGCACTACGCAGATCAGGTGAGCAACATCACCTTGGCATCCGCAACCGATGGCAATCATGGGCGGTCTCTTGCCTGGGGATGCCAGAGATTTGGTGCGCCCTGCAAAGTCTACATCCACGCGGAAGTCAGCGAGGGCCGTGAGCAAGCGATGCAGGAGCTGGGTGCAGAAGTCATTCGTATCGATGGCGACTACGATGCATCCGTTGAAATGTGTCGGAGTGAAGCTGAGGCCGCTGGTTGGTTCGTGGTTTCTGACACATCCTGGCCCGGCTATACAGAGCCCCCAAGGGATGTGATGGCTGGCTATGGTGTCATGACCCACGAGATTTTTAATGATCTGGAGAGCCCGCCGACCCATGTATTTTTGCAGGCTGGAGTAGGGGGAATGGCAGCAGCCGTTGCTGCTTCATTACGGCAGCACTGGAAGGATGAAGCCCCAAAAGTCTGCATTGTTGAACCGGACCTTGCTGCTTGTCTGTTTGAGAGCGCCAAGCAGCGGCAGGCCGCATCCGTTGAAATTGGCGAAGAAACGATCATGGCAGGCCTGTCCTGCGGCGTGCCCTCTCCAATGGCCTGGGAAATCCTGACCAGCGAATGCTCTCATTTTCTCACCATCAGCGATGACCTGATCGCCCCGACAATGCGCCGCCTCGCACACCCCCTTGGCAATGACCCAGCCATTCAGGCAGGCGAAAGCGGCGTCGCCGGCCTCGCCGCAGTGATTGAAGCCTCCAAAGACCCGAACCTCAGTTCCGAGCTGGACCTTACCCCAGAATCCAGCATCCTCCTGATCGGCTCAGAAGGCGTCACCGACCCTGAAATCTACGCTCAGATCATGGAAGACAGCTAGCTGTAGCTGTCTCCCTCTCAAACAGGCGTCACCACGGGTGTTTGCGAAACTGGATCAGCATAAACGTTGGTTGCGATTTCATAAACGGAGCTCACCAAAGACGGACTGACCACATCGTGTGGGGTGCCTTCTGCGAAGAGGGCGCCGTTTCGCATGACGATGAGGTGGTCGGCGTAGCGGGAGGCCTGCGCGATGTCGTGGAGGACGACGACGACCGTGCGGCCCTGACTGTTGAGTTGCTGAAGCAGATCCAGTGTTTCGTACTGATAGCGGATATCCAGATAACTGGTGGGTTCGTCCAGCATGATGTAGGGCGTATCCTGAGCCAGACACATGGCGATGAAAGCCCGTTGGCGCTGGCCGCCGGAAAGGTCCTTCAAAGCACGATCCTTGAAGCTGTAAAGCCCGGATGTGTGTAGGGCCTCTTCAACAATCTCAACATCGCGGCGACTGCGAATGCCCAGTATGGATTGATGCGGCGCGCGGCCATAGCCAACCAGCTGCTCAACGCTGATCCCAGTCGGTACAACAGGGCTTTGCGGCAGAAAAGCAATCTGCCGTGCAACGGTTTTAGCAGGTAGCCGATGGATCTCCTTCCCATCAACGGTGATGCTGCCCGTGTTGAGTTTGTTGATCTGACCAATGGTCTTCAGCAGCGTCGACTTTCCGCAGCCGTTAGGACCGATCAAAGCGGCATAACTGCCTTTCTGGATGGTCAGGTTGATGCTTTGAAGTGAAAACTCTTCGTAGCCAGAAGTCACGTTTGAAAGAACGATGCTCATGCGCTCTGTCCTTTTTGAGATCTGCTCATGATCCAGATGAAATAAGGGGCGCCCAGCATGGCGCTCAGGATACCTGCGGAAACCTCAATCGGGGGCGCAATGGCACGCCCGACAGCATCCGCCAGAACAACCAACAACGCCCCCACCAGCGCAGCTGTTGGCAGCAGCACGCGATGTCTGCCTCCAACCAGAGACCGGCTGATGTGAGGAGACATAAGGCCGATAAAGCCGATCACGCCCACAACGCCCACAGAGATGCTGGCCAGCAACGTGGCGACACCCAGCAGCAACAGCCGCATCTTGTTGGTGCTCTGGCCCAGACCGCGAGCCGTCTGGTCCCCCAGTTGTTGCAGATCCAGTTGATAGGACAGCACCATGGTCAGACCCAGCAGACCGATCAGTGGCAGCCAGATAGAGTGCACATGCGCCCATGTGCGCGCCCACAAGGAGCCGGTCAGCCACACAAGTGGATTGGAGATCTCCAGCGTGGCAGCTGTCACCAGCAGGTAATCAACGCCTGCATCACACACCATGCCCACCGCAATGCCCACCAGAGCGAGACGGGCAGGAGAGACCTGTCGCAAATGCGCTGCAAACAGAACAATCACGGCAGCAACGATGCCACCTAAAGCAGCAGCCACGGGCAGGTAGCTCACGGGCATCTCAGGCAGGAACATGATCGTTCCCAATGCTGCCAGCGCTGCACCGGAGTTGATGCCCATGATCTTAGGGCTCGCCAACGGATTTCGCACAATCGCCTGCACAATCACACCGGAAACTGCAAGGCTCGCACCGGCCATAAGGGCAATCAGAACCCGGGGCAAGCGCGACTTCCAGATGATGTAAGTCTGCTTTGGCCCTTCAAGATCAAACAGGCTGTTGACGATCACATCCAGCGGAATGCTGACAGCACCCACACCAAGGCTGATCATGCTGGCAGTGATACAGGCAATGAACAACAGCAGCTGAACGCGAAACGCTCTGGTGCCGCGATGGGTTTTAAAATCCACCCGCCACTGCGGAGGCGCAGAGGTCTCGGAGAGCACGCTCATCAGTCAATCTCCTTGGCGGTGATGGTCAGGTAAAGGAAATAGGGTGCACCAATCAAAGCGGAGACCACGCCAACGGCTGTCTCCTCAGGAAAGTTGATCAGCTTGGAAACGCCATCTGCAACCAGCATTAGGGTCGCGCCGCACAGCATCACGGCGGGAACCAGAACACGGTGATCCGTCCCAAACCCGGCACGGCACAAATGCGGAATGATGAGACCCACAAACATCACAGGGCCTGCAACGGAAACAGATACACCGGTCAAAATAGAAGCAAGTAGAATGCCGAACAGCAGGGTAAAACGTGGGTCTGAGCCAAGCCCCTTCGAGGCAGCTTCTCCAAGCGCCATCAGGTTGAGCTTGTGAGACATGAAGAATGTCATCACGCCGCCAGCCAGACACCACGCTAGCAGAGGCGTGGCCTGCTTCCAGCGCACATCAGCAATGTCACCGGTTGTCCATTGAATAACGGAAAGCGCTAGTTCGTCATCCAGCGTAAACGTAAAGCGCACCAGCGCAAATGCAAAAGCACTGACAGCCACACCGGAAAGGATCAGGCGCAGAGCGCTTAATGTGCCCTTCAATCCACCCGCCAGCGTCAGGGTCAGTCCACCAGCAAAGGCGGCACCCAGCACGGCCATGGTGTCTATGTTGAAGATCACGAGGGAAGGGAATACCAGTCCAATGGCTATGCCAAGGGCTGCGCCCTGGTTGATGCCGAGGATGGAGGGAGAGGAAAGCGGGTTGCGCGTTGTGGCCTGCAGCAGCAACCCGGCAAGGCCCAGGTTGGCGCCAATCAACGCGGCAATCAGGGTGCGTGGGGCACGGATGTCCCAGATAATGGAAAGGCTCTGTTCATCCAGCTGCGCAGACAGCGCGCTCAGAATCTGATCAAAGCCGATATCTTGCCGGCCACCTGTGGCAAGGGACAGCGCCGCTCCTGCGAGCAGCGCCATCCCCATAAGGCTCCAGTACATGGCAGTCAATGGCATGTGCGGATCTTAGTTCTGAACTTGCTTCATGATTTCAAGCAGATCAGTGGCGGTCATCTCTGCAGCCACCATGCCGCGCAGACGAGACCACACATGTGCTTCCACATGGAACACACGGTTGTTCTTCACGGCGCTGATGTTTTCGTAAAGCGCTTCACCCTTCCAGCCATCAGCAAACGATGGTGTGGCATAGGGACCAAGAATGAGAATGTCCGGGTTGACCGCAGACAGCTGCTCCAGAGAGGTCTTCACATAGTTGGCTTCATAAACCGCACCATTGGTCGGCTTCATGCCGCTGGCAAAACCAAAGCCTTTCAGCAAAGAGCCGTTGTAAGACACAGGGGAGTGCAGCCACAGACCCTTGGCGTTCGCTACACCAAACTGGATCTTGTAGTCGCCAGCATTTTTGAACTGCGCGCCAATCTCCGCCATCTTGGCCTTGTGCGCCTCAACACGGGCTTTCATCTCATCGGCTTTGCCAACAGCAGCACCAATGGCTTCCAGCTGCGCAATCGCGGATGGGTAGTCGCCGCCAAGGCTATCAAACACCACGGTTGGGGCGATTTCGGAAAGGGTCTCATAGGCCGCCGTGTGACGGGTCTTATCAGCAATGATCAGATCCGGACCCAGTGAGGCAATCACTTCAAGGCTTGGGGTCTTGCGGGTACCAACAGAAACCCAGTCATGACCAATCTTGTCGGTATACGCGCTGATAATGCGATCACGCTTCTTGTCGTCCGCAACACCCACTGGTGCCACACCAACAGCAGCCAGTGCGTCCACAAAGCTGTACTCCAGCACAACAATGCGCTGTGGCTGATCAGGAACGGTGGTGGTGCCCAGCTCGTGTTTGACGTCCCGTGCAGAAGCACCAAAGGCAACAAGTGTGGAAAGGGCTCCGGCAATGGCAGCGGCGAAAAGATTGGTTTTCATGAGCTTGACTTCTCAAAAGGATTAGCAAAAGCAACGGTTGTGTTCCGAGCTATTGTATACCTGATAATTATAGTCAAGTTTAAATAGGAGTTTTAACCTCATATTTATTCGTTAACGCAGGCATCCGGTGGATACCTGCGCAAAACCACTTAAGACGAAGGTTGCTCCGACATCTCGTCCACTTCCATTTCCTTGGCCACTTCTTCGTCCGCCAGAATAATCGTTTGCGGTGTCGCTGTGCGGGTTGGAGCCGAAGGAACAAACACACTCTTCTCGCTCTCCGCCACAGCAGAACGCTGAGTAAGGCGCCACAGGGTGAAGGCAAGAATGAGCGCATGAGCCGCAAAAGTGGACATGAACAGACCGATCGACCCGAACACGCTCATCAGCACACCGCCCAGAAACGGCCCGATCATGGAACCCACACCCAGCATCAGCAACAAGCCACCACTGGTCTGCATGGCATCTCCCGCATCCGCGTGGTCATTCGCGTGCGCAACCAGCACAGGGTAGAAGGTGTAGATTGCCGCGCCAAAAATCACAGCAGACGCAATGGCAATATTGGCGCTGCTGGTATCGGCAAACAGGAAGATACAGTCCGCCGCCAGCGCGACCATGGCAATCGCAATCACCACAAAGCGTCGGTCTGTGCGGTCAGAGATCATGCCAATCGGCACCTGTGCAAACGCACCTGCCAGAATGGAAGCACTCACAAACAGCGTAATACTGGCAATCGGCAAGCCAACCTGACCACCATACACCGCTGCCAGTGTGCCAAAGCTACCGTTGGAAACGCCCGTTAGCGTAACAGCCACCACGGCCACCGGAGAGTTCCGCCACAACCGTTTCAGATCCAGCTTCACCTGCGCCAGTGGAGCTGGGGCAGGGGTGCGGGTGACAGCGGTAGGAATAAGCGCCACTACATAAAACATTGAAGCGATGACAAAGAACTCAAAGCCATCAATCGGTCCCATGGAAAGCACGACCTGACCCGCAGTGGTCGCAGCAAGGTTCACCATAGTGTAGGTGCCAAAGATCACGCCGCGGTTGCCCGGGTTGGAGCGTTCCGTCAGCCAGCTCTCAACAATCATCGCCGCACCGGCAAAGGCAAAGCCAGCCAGAGAACGGAAAGCAACCCATGCAATCGGGTCAACCAACAGTGAAGAGGCAAGCACAGAAAGACAGGCCAGCGATGCCATCACACCAAAGGCGCGAATATGGCCCGCCCGCTGCACAATCTTCGGCACGCTTAAGCAGCCAGTCACATAACCAATCGCCCAGCCCGTACCAAGCAGACCGAGCGAGAGAGAAGAGAACCCCTCAAACGTACCACGCAGAGGCAAATGCATGCCGGTTACACCACCGGCAAAAAACAGAAAGGCGGACCCCAGCAGTAAGGATGCAATGGGAAGCAGGAACTGGCGCATGGCAACTACTCAGAAAATGGGCAGGTATCCCTGAAAAGACGAAGCCCCGAAAATCACAGTAGACGATAGAACCACACCCCCACCCAAAACGCGACAGCTTTCTTCACACACCCCTGTTTGAGAACACCTTTTCCCAAAATCCCCAAACCTCCACGGAAACGCAGCGTAGGAAACGGGAAGATGATCACTAATGCTTAAGGCGCACCCCACACAAACATTGAGCCATCGCCCTCAAACAGGGTAGGTATCAAAACAGGCGCACCGTTTGTGGTGATTCATGAGACATGGGGGGATTGGGGTGATTTTGTTTCAGAAGGCTTCGGCGTTTTCGATGGAGCAGTTGCATCGGGTGATGGTCTCGGCGTTTTCCGATTATGTCATTCAGATGGAAATGCCTCTGGCGGATTTTGAGAGGATGATCACCACTCGTGGGTTTGATCCTGAACTGTCTTGGGTGGCTGTTGAGGATGAGCAGCCGGTGGGCTTCTGGTTCATCGGCAAACAGGCAGCGTATCCGGGTGCTATCTATGCCGTCTCAACTGGTACCGTACCAGACGCGCGTGGAAAGGGCATTGCCAGCAAGCTCTTTGCCAAGGTTGAAGAGCATGCCTTGAAAGCAGGTTACGGCAAAATCCAGCTGGAGGTGATCACCAGCAACACGACGGCTGTCAAAGCCTATGAGAAGCTGGGCTTTGCAACGGAAAGACACTTCCAGTGCTTCAGCCTGCAAAAGACTGCGTTTTCTCAACGTTTAACCACTGCTCGACCTATCATTGCTTCATGGAGCGAACTGGAGCCACTGGCCTCTGAACTCTGGCAAATGCCACCAAGCTGGCAGAACTCTGCTTACGCGGTCTGTGCTCTGGATGATGAGGCAGCCTCCTACAAGATTGAGCAGGATGGAAAGCTCGCTGCCTATATCACCTTCACCCGCAAAACCGGCTCTGTCATGCAGCTTGCTGTCGCGCCGGAGCATCGCGGCAAGGGCTTTGCTTCAGCGTTGATCGCCACAGCTTTCGCCAATGTAGAGAAGGAAGCGCTGACCTTCATCAACGTGGATGAAAGCGATGAGACCATCATGCAGGCCCTGCCAAAGATGGGGGCAATAAAAACGCTGCAGCAGTATGAGATGCACAGGCCATTGCAAACCATGGCCCAGCATGCTGAAGAGAGCGAATTGACCACATCCTAAGCCGAGTATGATCCATGACCAAGCTGCACCGTTCCCTCTGGTTTTACCTCAGCTGGTTCATCGTGAGCTACACGGTGGTACAGGTGGCGGCGACCCTGTTGGTCTTCCAATACGGCATCAAACAGGCAGGCAATATGTTCATCGAGCTTGGCCTGCCGGTGATCCTGACTAGCTTGATCTTTGTGCGCAACGAGCACAAGGCACCAACCGGGGCGACTTATTGGGGGCTATTCGTTGGCTCCCTTGCAGCCAGCCTCCCCATCTCCATGACAGTGCGCAGTTACCTGCTAGCGGGTGAGGGCTCTGTTGCTCCCGCCAGCCCGTTTCCCACGTTTGCTGGGGATGAGATGGGATTGTTCTTCATCATCGATCTGGTGATCCGCGCACTGGCCTTTGGCATCGGTTACGGCTTTTTTGCGCGATTGCTGAGTGATGCACAAAACCGCTCGAAAGAGCCAAACTAACCCCTCCTGATCCTATCAAATCCTGAAAAGTCACGGCTGGTGGAACTGTCCTCCGGCCTGCTTTGCTGTGCTTGCCTATGAGAATTTTTGCATAAATCTCATTTGCTTTGCTCTTGCTAACACGAGTTAGCAAGTGTAGTTAGCAAAGGAGAAGAACAATCGCGAGTCGAAAAGGGAGGCCGCGTATGAAACAGACATGTTACGCTGGCATTGATGTCGGTTCTGCAAGCGCACGCGTCGGGCTCTTCAATGAAAAGGGCGAGAGGCTGGCCTTTGCGGTGCGGCCCATCAAGCAGTTTCATGGTCGGGCCAACTTCGTCGAACAGTCTTCATCAGACATTTGGCAACAGATCTGCGCCGCCATGAAGGAGGCGATAGCCACCGCTGGCGTTTCTGCTGATGAAATCCGATCGCTGGGCGTGGATGCCACCTGTTCGCTGGTCGCAGTCGGGCAGGGTGGTAGCCCGGTCTCCGTCTCTGAAAACGGAGAGGCCGATCAGGACATCATCATGTGGATGGACCATCGCGCCGCAGAAGAAACCGCCCAAATCAACGCCACCGGAGATGAGGCGCTCAAATATGTCGGCGGTGAAGTTTCCATTGAAATGGAACTGCCCAAGATCCTCTGGCTTAAGAACCATTATCCGGACCGCTATGAGCGCACCGTGCGTTTCTTTGATCTGGCAGACTATCTGGTCTGGCGAGCAACGGGCGTGGACATTGCCAGCACCTGCACGCTGACCTGCAAATGGAACTATCTGGCCCATGAAGGCCGCTTTGCTGAAGACATGCTGCAAGCCGTCGGCCTGCACGATCTGCCGGAAAAAGTGCCGGAGAAAGTGTTGGACTTAGGCGCATCCGCTGGAGGTCTGACTGAACAAGCGGCTAAGGATCTCGGTGTCAACGCTGGCACACCGGTTGCAGCTGGCATCATTGATGCCCATGCAGGTGGTCTGGCACTTATTGGAGCGGAGCCGGATGGCGGGCTTGCCATCATCAGTGGCACCTCCAACTGCCATATGATTGTCAATGAAAAGCCCGTCATGGTGCCAGGCGTATGGGGTCCATACTGGGGCGCCATGCTGCCGGGCTATTGGCTGGGCGAGGGCGGACAAAGTGCTGCTGGCTCTCTGGTGGAATGGACCATCCAGCAGTCTGATGCCTACGATGAACTCAAAGCCGAAGCCGCCAAGCAGGGGCTGCACGAGATCGCGCTTCTCAATAATTGGGTGCTGGATCTAGAAGCACGGGAAGCAAGCCCGACCAGTAACCTTCATGTGCTTTCTGACCATCACGGCAACCGCTCACCACGCGCCAATCCGCATGCAAAGGGCGTTGTCTCTGGCCTGACGCTGGAAACAGGCCGGGATGCTCTGGCACGCCTCTATCTGGCAACGCTTCAGGCCATTGCCTACGGCACGCGCCATATCATTGAGGAAATGACGAAGGCGGGGCACAGCATCACCAAGCTGTTCATGTGCGGCGGGGCCACTAAAAACCCGCTCTGGCTCAGAGAATACGCCAACATCACTGGGCGAGAAATTCAGCTGGCGGAAGAAGAAGATGCCGTCACGCTGGGCGCGGCCATTCTGGGCGCTGTGGCCTGTGGTGATTTCAAGGACATTCCATCAGCCAGCGCGAAGCTGGTGCGTGTTGGCGGGCTCATCAAACCAGAAGGCAGCACTGCTCAGTTCCACGCCGCCAAATATCAGGTCTACCTCAATCTTTACGACAACCATCAGCACCATAAGGCGCTCATGGAAAAAGCAATTTAAGTATCAAAACAAGTTCAGGAGGACACCACGTGCTCAACCTGCCTCAGGCCCCAGCGCCTATCTCCGTAGCAGACAAGGAAATCCTTGTCGTCACCAATGCAGACCTGCGCGAAAGTGCCAACGTCACCTGTTGGCCAACCTATGAGGACTATGCGCAGCGGCTGGAAAAAGAGCTGACCGCGCAAGGCTTCAAGATGAAACGCGCCCATGAGTATGATGCAGCGCGCGGTCACGGCTTCATCTCTTCGCAAAAAGAAGGCTCTGAGCTGTTTGCGAAGATCGATCCGGAAGCTCCACTCATCGTGCTGCTCACCGCATGGCAATACTCGCACCATATCGCGCCATCCCTTGCCAAGCACAAAGGTCCAATCCTGCTGCTCGCCAACTTTGATGGCACATGGCCGGGGCTGGTGGGCATGCTCTGTATGGCTGGGTCTCTCACCAGTCTGGGTGTTGAGTATTCCCGTCTCTGGTCTCAGACCTTTGAAGATGACTTCTTCAAATCTGGTCTGGCCACATGGCTGAAAGACGGTGAGCTCAGCCACGACACCTCTTATCTGCAGGATGTCGCCGCAAACCATGCCCTCCTGCAAACACCAGCAGGGCAGGCCGGTCAGCAGGTTGGCGAGTACATCCTCAAAAACAAAGCAATCCTTGGCCTGTTCGACACCTTCTGCATGGGCATGATGAACGGCTATTTTCCGGTCAAAGCCCTCACAGACATCGGTATGCCGCTGGAAAGCCTCTCTCAGTCGGCCCTTCTGGTGGAAATGGAGAAGGTGCCTCAGTCCCTGCGTGAAGACTGCCTCAAGTTCTATGAGGACCGTGGCATGACCTTTATGTTCGGCAGTGATGATGCGACCGAACTCACCCGCGAGCAGGTGCTGGAACAGTGCGCCATGATGATCGCCATGGCCCGCTTCACCACCCGCTTTGGCCTGTCCGCTGTGGGTGTCCAGTATCAGCAGGGCCTGAAAGACAGCTGCGCAGCCTCTGACTTCGCTGAGGGCGCCATCGGGTCCACCGAGCGCTTCCCGATCCCGGATGAAGATGGCTCCATCATCTGGGAAGGTAAGCCAATCCCATGCATCAACGAAGTGGATATGGGCACTGCCATTCCGCAGACCATGATGTGGCGCCTGCTGGACGCCATGGGCCTACCTGCTGAAACCACTCTGCATGATGTGCGTTGGGGCAGCGAGTATGAAGGCACCTTCTATTGGGACTTCGAAATCTCCGGCTCCGTACCGTTTGAGCATCTCAAAGGTGGCCTTGCAGGGGCAACAGGCTATCGCCAGCCAGCCATGTATTTCCCGAAAGGCGGGTCCAGCATCGCAGGCCAGTGTAAGGCGGGGGCTTTCCTCTGGGCGCGCGCGCATTATGAGGGCACGCAAGTCATCATGCACATCGGCACCGGCCATGCGGTTGAACTGCCGGAAGATGAGTTCGAGCGTCGCCGCAAGGCAACCACCTATGAGTGGCCGCTGATGAACTGCACGCTTGATGGTGTGGGCCGTGATGATCTGATGGCAGGGCACCAGTCCAACCACATCACCGTGGCTTATGTGCCGGAAGATAAACTGCAGGATGTGCTGCAGGCCTTCGTGGCTCAGGCGCTCACGCAGGGCATCAACGTCAAAATCGCAGGCTCTGCGAAAGATCTGCTTTAAACCCAGCAAAACAGAGTTTGAGCATCCCGTGGTGCTCAAACTCACGCAAAAGCTGCGGGATATCCACGGACACCACCCCGTACCTGCCATATTCTGCTTGGCAATTTGAGGAAGGCTGACTACCACTCGACAGTTAAGCGTACCTACAAAAATCAGGGCGAGAAAGCACGCAATGGCCAAAAAGCCAGATGAAATTGCAAAGGCGCTGGGCGTCTCCATCACCACAGTGCGATTGGTGCTGGGCGGCAAGGCGGAAAAATACCGCATCAGCAAAGCCACCCAAGCCCGCATTCGTGAGTATGTGGAAGAGCATGGTGTCAAATTTGATCTGACGGCCCGCAGCCTCAAGCTCAAACGCACCAACACCTTCGGCCTGATCATTCCGCGCTTAGCCAACCCGTTCTTCGCCAAGCTTTCCGAAGAACTGGAGCACCGCTGCCGCGAAACCGGCTATCAGCTCATCATCAGCTGTTCCAACTCCGATGAGGAGACGGAAAAGGAACTGGCCAGCGGCCTTGTTCAGCGCAATGTGGATGGCCTGTTCGTGGTGTCCTCCACCTCTGGCAGCCAGCAGCATCTGGGCAAAACCATCTCCAAACCAATGGTGTTTCTGGACCGTGACTACGGCAACACCGATGCGCCCATCATCACCTCCAGCAACTTTGAGGGCGCCAAAGACCTCGCCGCCGCCATTGCCAAACACGCAGACGGAGAGCCGGTCTACTTCCTTATTGGTGGCAGCAATCAGCCAACCATCACTGAGCGTGCCCGCGGCTATCTGGAAGTCATGCCGCAAAATGCTGAGAACGACTGGACCCTGCAATCTGCCCGCAACCGCACACAGGATGGTGAGCAGATGATGCTGGAGCTCTGGGAAAAGCTCGGCAAAGCCCCGCAATACCTGATGGTGTCCTCCCTGCCTGTTCTGGAAGGCGCATTAGCCGTTCTGCGCGAAAAGCTGGGCCACATTCCACCCCAGCTACGTCTGGCCACCTTTGATGACAACAAGATGCTGTCCTTCCTGCCCAACGAGATCTGGTCGGTCAAACAGAACGAGGCAGAATGGGCCGAAGCGGCGCTGGAAGCCATGACCCAGACCATGAGCAGCGAGCAGGCCCACAGCAAAACCATCGCCACCCGCCTGATCCACCGACCCAAAGATCAGTAATCCGTCACTATTTGTGGCGGAAATGCGGCGGGGAATTATCCCTCTGAAAACCATAGAACCGGAAGAAGCTGCTCTTTCCGCTGCGTAACCGTTATATTCCTTAGGTATGTAGTGCAGGCAAATGCGCTAGTCTGCCTGCGGCTATGGTACTCTTTGGAGACGAACTCGGGCTTATCCCTGAAACGCACACCAGATTTCGGCTTATGGATACGCGCGAAAACGAACAGTTAGAGCATCATCGGATGCCCTGACCAGCTGGGAGCATGTAGATGGACACTATTGGGCCAATCCAAAATCGCGTAAGTCGTTTCTTCATTGATGTCGACGACCGAAATTGGGAGTCCGTCGAAGGTGTCATGACCAGCCGCGTACATCTGGATTACTCCTCCTTCGGGGCAGGGGAACCCGTGGATCTGACACCAGCTGAAATCACAACAGCCTGGAAAGAGCTGCTGCCCGGTTTCGACCAGACCCACCACCAGATCGGCAATCCGCTCATTGAATCCAAAGAGCAAAAAGCCAACGTCAAAGTCCACGCCACTGCCACCCATTTCATTGATGGCGCTGAGGGCGGTGATCTCTGGGTGGTCTATGGCACCTACAACATCGCACTGGTGCATGAAGGCGGCACGTGGAAGATCAGCCGCATCCAGTTCAACTTCAAGTTCCAGGACGGCAACATGGATCTGCCCGTCATCGCGCAGTCCCGCGCTGACGCGAAAGCTAAAGCCGAGTAACAGGCAAACCGCAGGCACCAATTAGCTCTGGGCGAATGCCCGCAAGCCGCCTATAAATGCAGGGATGTTTTCGCCGGTACCGGCTCAGCAGGATCTGCATATGCTTTTGAATGCTCTTTCCAAATGCGTGCTCAGCGCTGCACTTCTCATGGTGACCCTGAGCGCTGGCCCGTCTCTGGCGCAGGACAAATCCAGCAAATCGGAAAAGTTCTTCCCCGGCATCATCGGTGAAGATAACCGCGAGATCATCGACAGCTGGGATAAGCCGTGGAATGCCATTGGCCGCGTCAACGTCGCCGGGTTCCGCTCGCGCTCCATGTGCTCCGGCACCCTGATCTCCGACCGTATGGTCATCACCGCCGCCCATTGCCTTTACAACGCGCGCACCGGCAAAGCTCATGTGCCGTCGAAAATCAATTTCGTGGCAGGCGTGCGCCGCGATAAGTTCATCGCCCACACCACCGCCGCCTGCACTCATCTGCTGGATGGCTACACCTTCACCAACCGCCCCACGCTAAAACACGCCGCAGCCGATGTGGGGGTGATCATCCTCTCCAAACCGCTGGATGTGCCGCCCATGCCGGTGATCAGCAAAGCGCCGGAAGTGACGCAGAACCTTGACCTTACCAGCGCCGGATACGCCAGAGACCGCCCATTCCTGCTCGCCGCAGATAAAAACTGCAAGCTCTACAAAGACCGCGGCAACCTCTGGCTCACCAGCTGCGACACCAACTACGGCGGCTCAGGCGGCCCAGTTATGGTGGAAGAAAACGGCCAACTCAAACTCACCGGCATCATGGTCGCCTCCGCCCAAAACAAATTCTCCATCGCCGTCCCAAAGAACGTCTGGGCCCACTTGCTTGAGAAAACCACCTGCGAGGGAAACTAGGCCGCAACCCGCTCCGCCAAATATCGCTCCCGCACCTCGATGATACAGCGCTGTCTCGAGGACTGACTTACCTCATGCGGGGCGAAGTCGGATTCGACGGCGTCCAGAAAGTCCACGGTTTGCCGCAGCAGTCCAAGGTGCTCTTTTGAGAACTGGTGAGGCTGAGCCTCTGTCATCTTCTCAATAAACCGCACGCCAGCTTGCTTCTGGAAGATCGTGTCCGGCTGGCCGTCACGGGTGCAGATGCCATAGGTGCCATTGAGAAAGTGGCCCCAGGTACGCTCTTCCAGATCGCCATCAAATGCAGCCATCACATCAGGATGCAGCGCGTGCAGGCGCGCGCCCAGCTCTCCGGCAAGAAACGCCTCCTTGGCACTGCGGAAACGGGAGAGAAAGAACGCCTTGGCCGCTTGCTCCTGTGTCAGGCCAAAGCATTGCAGATCCTCAAACCAGCGCCGATGGCTCTTCAGGTGAAAGCGGTAAAGCTCCCGTTCCTGATACTGCCCGAAGAAGGAGACACACAGCGAGCTGTTGGTGAACAGATAGGAGGCAGCAGGCATCACCCGCCGCTCCAGCAGGCTCTGCCAGTCAGATGAAGAAAGGCCAAGCAAATCAAGGAACACCTGTTCCTCGTAAAACTCTGAGTAAAGATAGTTGAGCAGCACGTTACGCTCCTGAAGCTTGAGATGGAAAACCCACCTCAAGCTCTAACCCACTTCACTTAAGCGATGTTTCGATAGAGATCGAACTAACTTACCCCGCCCGAACCTGGCTCAAAAACGCCTGCATGGCATCCTGCATCTGATCCGAGCGCTCTGACAGGTTAGCGATGGAGTTGTGAATCTCCTCCGAAAGCTCGCCCGTTTTGCCCGCAGACACCTTCACCGTATTGATCGCCCGTGCAATTGCCGCAGTCCCATCCGCCGCGCTGGAGATGTTCTCCGCAATGCTGTTGGTTGCTGTGGCTTGCTGATCGGCAGCAGACGCCATCGCCGTGGTATGTTCACGGAAGGAGTTCACCAGCGCCGTCAGCTCATCTGTCGCGGAGATGGAAGCATCCACCACACTGCGCATTTCCTGTATCTGCGCTTCAATCTCATCGGTGGCGGACCCAGTCTGCTGCGCCAGTGCCTTTACTTCAGAAGCCACCACCGCAAACCCTTTGCCTGCTTCCCCGGCACGGGCCGCCTCAATGGTTGCGTTCAGTGCTAGCAGGTTGGTCTGGTCGGAAATGGCATGGATCAGGTCTGTCACCTCACCAATACGTGCGACAACACCCTGCAATCGGCCAACGGCTGCGTTGGTCTGCTCCACCTGAGCGGCAGCGTTCTGTGCCACATCTGAGCTGGTGGAAACCTGTCCGTTGATCTCATTGATAGAGGCAGAAAGCTCCTCTGTCGCGCCCGCAACGCCCTGCATATTGCGGCTGGCTTCTTCAGAAGATACGGAGGCAATCTCAGATTCCTCGGTGGTCTGTGCAGCAATCTCTGCAAGGCTGCTGGCAGTGGCATCCAGCTGTGTGGTGGAGCTGCGGATATCCGTCGAAATCGCCAGAACAGAGCCTTCCAGATCGCAAGCCAACCGGTCCAGTTCCCCACGGCGCTTTGCTTCTGCCGCCTCGCGTGCCTGCTTGCGCTGAGCCTCAAACTCCTGAGACTTCTGAAGCTCTTCTTTGAACACACCCAAAGCCTTGGAAAGCGCGCCGATCTCATCACCGCGGGCAGTATGGCTAATGGCAACATCCAGCTGCCCCTGTGCCAAAGCATGAGTGGTATCCGTCAGCTGTTTCATAGGCTTGGAGATCAACGCATAATTCAGATAGCCCATCAGCAACGCTGCAAGGGCAACAGCCACAGCACCAATGAGAGAAACCGATTGGAGGATTTGCAGGTCATGCTCCTGCGATCCGGTCAAAATCTCCCGGCGTATCTTCAGCTCTTTGACGATCGCCTCAAAACCAAGCTCAATCTCCTCCAGCAGCAATGCACTGGTGCCGTCCATCTCCATTTCGCGGGCAACATCATGAGTTGCTTCATCGGCCATCAGCATGATCTGCGTGTTGGTGTAAGCATCCATCCATGATTGCCAGGCGCTCAGCAGCTCTGTCATAGAGGTGGCTTCAAGTTGCAGGGCATCTACATCTGCCCCAATCTCATCAAAGATCCTTGGAATGAGCTCCGCATCATGCTCCAGCTTCTCGGCCCAGTGCTTCTGGCCCGTCAGCAAATAGTTCTTCAGAGAGATTGCCTGATCCAGAACCAGAATTTCCAGCTCTTCGAGTTCTGTCTGGATAGTGTGGAAGTGAGCAACCTCAACAGCGTCCCGGCTGACACGCAAAGATGAGAAATAGGAGAGGCTGCTGATGAGAAGGCCAACCACAGCAAGAACGCCAAAGGCAGCAACACCCTTGCTGGAAACAGACAAATTGCGCAACATAATTGATCTCGTCAAATATGAATAATATATATCAATTGTATGAAGCTTCTGATTTTAAATATGGAATCAGTAAATTCATGCAAAATCGTTTTTTCAGCCTCCAGTTAATGCAACGTAAAGATGCAAGAGTTTTGAGCAATTAAAATATCTCAGGTATTTGTTTTGCGCATTTGCAGGGTAGCCATGCCTTGCGGAAAAAGTTCAGGGAAGGGCTGGCATTGCGCAGGCACATTCTGTAAGACCCAATCCGACAAAAGTTTCAGCAGATTTTGCGCCTGCACGATGTCCTTCAAAAGCTCCGGAAATTTTCGGACCGGAGTTTGCCGGAAAGGACACTCAGACCTGCGCGTCAGATGGATACCCTCAAATCTGCGGTACATAGAATATGCAGGGGTTTGCCTGCAAAAGGAGGCTCTATGAGCACAGCAGGCACACAGGCCTATGAGGCACGCCGCACCTTCGCGATTATTTCTCACCCGGATGCGGGTAAAACCACACTGACTGAGAAGCTGCTTCTGGGTGGTGGCGCGATCCGTGCTGCGGGTCAGGTCCGCGCCCGTGGTGAACGCCGTCGTGCCCGTTCTGACTGGATGAAGATTGAACAGGAACGCGGCATCTCCGTTTCAAGTTCCGTGATGACCTTCGAGCGCAACGGCATCATCTATAATCTGCTTGATACACCGGGCCACGAAGACTTCTCTGAAGACACCTACCGCACGCTGACAGCGGTGGACGCTGCGATCATGGTTATCGATGCTGCAAAAGGTATCGAGAGCCAGACCCGCAAGCTCTTTGAGGTTTGCCGTCTGCGCGATATTCCAATCATCACCTTCGTCAACAAGATCGACCGTGAAGGCCGCCACGCACTGGAAATCCTCGACGAGATTCAGGAAGCGCTGGCGCTGGACGTCACCCCGATGAGCTGGCCAGTAGGCATGGGCTCCGACTTCTTCGGCGTTTACGATCACATCGGCAACCGCTTCTTCACCTCTACTGAGGGCCGTGGCGGTCCGCTCGACACCATCAAAGACGTGAAGGGCCTCGAAGACCCTGAGCTGGTGGGTGAGCTGTTCGACAACATCCGCGAAGAGCTGGAAGAAAACGTAGAACTCGGCGGCGCAGGCTACTCCGAGTTTGATCAGGAAAGCTTCTTGGAAGGTCACCTGACACCTGTCTTCTTTGGTTCCGCTCTGCGTGATTATGGTATCGACCAGATCCTCGATTTCATCGCAGCCCACGCACCGTCTCCGCACTCTCAGCCAGCAACCGGTGGCCGTACCATCAAGCCGGAAGAAAACAAGGTCACTGGCTTTGTGTTCAAAGTTCAGGCGAACATGGACCCGAAACACCGCGACCGCATCGCATTCGTACGCCTATGCTCCGGCACCTTTAAGCGCGGCATGAAGCTGAAGCATGTGCGCGCAGGCAAGCCAATCACCGTGTCCGCACCAATCTTCTTCTTCGCAGAAGAGCGTGAGATTGCGGAAAAAGCCTATCCGGGCGACGTGATCGGCGTGCCAAACCACGGCCAGCTGCGTGTGGGTGATACCCTCTCTGAGGGCGAAGAAATCCACGTCACCGGCCTGCCAGCGTTCGCGCCGGAAATCCTGCGCCGCGTCCGCCTGACAGACACCATGCGCGTCAAACAGATGCGCCGTGGTCTGGAAGATCTGGCAGAAGAGGGTCTGGTCCAGATCTTCAAACCAGCCATCGGCACCAACTGGATCGTCGGCGTTGTCGGCGTGCTCCAGCTGGACGTTGTGGTGGATCGCCTGAAAGCAGAATATCAGACCGAGATTGGCTTTGAGCCAGTCATGTACAACACTGCCCGCTGGGCAGAGTGCACAGACCCGCTCAAGCTGGACAAGTTCCTTGAGACCAACCGCGCACACGTGGCGCTGGACCGGGACGATAAGCCTGTTTACCTCTTCAAGAATGCTTGGGAAGTAAGCTATGTGGGCGAGAAAAACCCGGACATCAGTTTCCGCGAAACCCGCGAAATCGTGCACACTTCTTAAAGGCAGATCAGTCTCATGAAAGACCCGGCTCTCGATACGCTTCTTCTGCCTTTTGAAAACGGCAGCCTCAACTTCTTTGAAGACGGCAGTGCAGACCAGAAAGCTCTTTTCCTGCGCGCCCGCATGGGCTTTGCCATGAATGCCATGGACAAGGCCCGCGTGGTCTGCCAGCAGACGTTCGCCGCAGACAAAGACAATCTGGAACGTGCAGGCTTCACTGTCACACCAGAAGCCTCCGGCACCTATCCGCTGGTTATGGTCCTGCCTCCACGCCAGCGTGATGAGGCCCGTGCCCTCATGGCACAGGCCGTCAAAAGTGCGGGTGAGGGCGGTATCGTCATCGCCGCCGTCTCCAACACCGAAGGCGCAAAGACGGCTGAAAGCGATCTGACCAAACTAGCAGGCAACGCTGGCAAGCTCTCCAAAAACAAATGCCGCGTGTTCTGGGCAGAAGTCTCTGCAGACACCATCAACCAGCAACTGCTGGAAGAGTGGAGCCAGCTGGACGCCCCGCGTGAAATCCTCGATGGCCGTTTCATGAGCCGTCCTGGTGTGTTCGCATGGGACCACATCGACAAAGCCTCCCAGCTTCTGGTCAAAACCCTGCCGGACCGCCTTCCGGGCCGCGGCGCCGATCTGGGCGCTGGCTTTGGCTACCTGACCTCTGAAGTGGTCAAGGTGAACAAAGTCAAAGCAGTGGACCTGTATGAAGCTGAAAAGCGCGCGCTGGATCTGGCTGAAACCAACCTGAAGGGCAAGACAGGTGAAGTCGCCGTCGACTTTATCTGGCAGGACGTCACCAAGGGCCTCAACCGCGCGTATGATTTCATCGTCATGAACCCGCCATTCCACGCCGGTGGCAAGCAGGATCGTGCCGACATCGGACAGGGCTTCATCAAAGCCGCAGCCAAAGCCCTGCGCCCGTCCGGCCACCTCTGGCTGGTCGCCAACCGCCATTTGCCATATGAGGCAACGCTGGACAAAGTCTTCGCCTCCTACGAGATCATGGCAGATCAGGGCGGCTACAAGGTCATCCGGGCCATCAAGGCAAACAAGTAAGGCGGTGAAAGTTGATCTGCGTGGATGTTTGAGATGAGCTTTAACTCAAGAATGCTCCACGCAGTCTCGTCATCCCCGACTTGATCGGGGATCCAGAATTCAATCAGGAGTGCAGCGCACAGCCTGATGATCTTTCATAAATCGTCTTTGAAGGATGAAACGAGCATGAGACTTGTGAAGCTATTGGCAAATCTGGGATACGGCAGCCGCAAAGAAATGCAGGCCGCCATCCGCAATGGTTGGATCACCGATAAAGACGGGAACGCGATCAAAGCCGACAGCAAGCTGCCTCATGAAGAGATCCTGTTTGATGACGAACCGCTGGACCCGCCAGAAGGCTCCGTTATCCTGCTCAACAAGCCCCTCGGATATACCTGCTCCATGAAAGATCGCGGGCGGTTGGTCTTCGACCTGCTGCCGGATCGCTACCGTGTCCGCAAGCCCGCTCTGTCCTTCGTGGGCAGACTGGACAAGGACACCACCGGCCTGCTGCTGTTCACCGATGACGGCAAGCTGCTGCACCGGATCATCTCGCCCAAGGCAGATGTTGCAAAGATCTACGAGGTTGAACTCGACCGCCCCATGACTGGCGGCGAAGGCGACCTGTTTGCCTCCGGTGAAATGATGCTGGAAAACGAGACCAACCCGCTCAAACCAGCAGAACTGGAAGTCCTTTCCGAGACCTCAGCGCGCCTCACCCTCCACGAAGGCCGCTACCACCAGGTCCGCCGCATGTTCGCCGCCACCGGCAACCACGTCACCAACCTCCACCGAGCCCAGCTCGGCGGCCTCACACTGGAAGGCGTGGAAGAAGGCACCTGGAAGCTCCTCGCACAGGAAGAGATCGCGAAGATCTTTGGTTAGTCGCAAACATCACCGCCCAGCCTTCTCGCGCACCATGTCCAGATGCGCCAGAAACTTCTCCTCATAGGCCCAGGTGGAAAGCAGGTTGCCCAGCACCTTCTGGTTCGGTGTGCGCAGGCAGACCATGTAGAGCTGCGTGTCTAGCGCCGCCATCCACACCAGCGGAAACCACAGCAGCCAGCAGCTCATCTCGGCCAGCAGATAGCCCTCTGACTGGCCGTAGACCCAACTCGTAACCCAGTAGATCCCCACAGCATAAGCAAACGTCAGTGCCGTCATCAGCACGCCAGCCAGCAACCCCAGATACAGCCCCTTGCGCGCCCATAGCAGCAGGGACAGGTAGAAGCCCCACATCCTGCACAGGGTCAGGAGGCGATAGAACAACAGGCGCCTGAATATCCAGCCGAAGACCATGAACCTCTCGCGAACCAGCCAACACCACCGGAACCTAAGGCCACGCCTCTTAACCCAGCGATAAACCTCAGGCGCAACTTGCGCACAACCGGCTTACGAAAGCGGCCGTACCGGAATGCAGATCACCACTTCATGTGGTCCCATCTCACCAGTCATGGAAGGGTACAGCTGGAAGCAGGGGATGTTCTCCGGCTCGTATCCGCTCAGAGGCAACCAGTCGCCGAACATATATTCCCACGCCGCCTGTGACTGATCATGGGTGATCACGAAGTGACCGCAGGCATAACGCCCGCCGCCAACCATCATCTTGCCCACTTCACCTTCCACATCCGCTGGCCCGCGCAAGGTCAGGCAGGAGCTGAAGCGCATAAGCTCCGCATCAGTCACCTGCGGATCATCGTGGAACAGACACATCATCTCCGCCCCATGCGCCAGCCCCCGCGGCCCGGCCCACGCCATCAGCGTGCCGAAGGCTTCTCCAAATATCTCGGGCCGCTCCTGAAAGTTGCCGGTGCGCCGCACATAAGCCACCGTGCGTGGCTCCAGCTTGCCCACTTCCACCTTGTCCGCCACCAAGCTGGACCGGGGCCGCTCCAGAACCATGGTCTCATTGGCCCGCGCCTCTACCGAGGCCGTCGCATCCCGTCGCCATTGGCTGGCAGGCATGCCAAACCGCGCCTGAAACGAGCGCGCAAAGGTGGAAGGGGAGGCAAAGCCCATATCCAGCGCAGCATCCGTAATGGAAATCGACGGGTTCTGCTTCAGCCGCCGCGCCGCCTTTTCAACCCGCAGGCGACTGGTGAACTGGTTCACCGTCTCCCCGGTCATAGCTCGGAAAATGCGGTGAAAATGATAGGGAGAAAAGCAGGCCGCATCCGCAATCTGCGCAAGAGAAAGCTCCTCGCAGATGTTGCGCTCAATATAATCCATCGCCCGGTTGATCCGCTGCGTATAGATATTCTTCTGCAAAGCCTCATGCCGCATAACCAGCCTCCCATACCTGATGAAAACCTACAGCATTCCCTGTAAAAGCACAGGCAGTTTTTAGGGCCGGACCAATGGAAATACACGGCGAAAACAAACAGTAATACATAAAGGGCACAGCTCGCTTGGGAAGGAAAAAGCCCCACCACCCTAGGCCATGCCTCATCCATGGGCTTTGCAAATCTTGCTATGTTTGCATCCCACATGCAGCATCAACAGATGCTGGCCTGCGAATGCCACAACAGCACCGCAGACCAGCAGGGCACCCTTGGCGAGATGCGGGGTGTAAGTGCGTTTCACCTCAGGTACCAAAGCGTGTGACACGCGTGTATCAAACGCTTAAGCACAGTGATCCTGCACGAGACCTGCGCGATGGTCAGCCCATCACGATGAACACATGATCACTAAAAAAGCCGATTGCCTGAGAGTGTCAGGAACCGGCTTTATCTGGAAACGGCACTGTTGTGCTTTTGGGCTGCGGATGAGCGACCTGCTCCCGAGCGTACTCCTGAAAACTGCTGACAGCGTTCGAGGAGGAGTACGCCTCAAATATATGTCCGCAGCTTTTTTGAAGCGCTTCCAGCCGGTCGCGGAAGGCATAGTGCAAAGTGAACAAAGCATCCCGCTCACAGCTGTCCTGCATCCGCTCGCTCAGCAACAGCTGTTGCATATAGGCAAGGTTCTGCAAATCAGATGCAGCGACGATCACTTCGTCAATTTCATTTTGGAAAGTATTTGTGGCGCGACATGCGCAGGCGGAACTGGTCATTTCAATGCCCCTTGTATACGGCAGTTGAAGGACCGCGCGTCAGACGGGCTTGTGACGGCCCACTGGCGAGCGGGAGGTTCACAACCTGATACAAGGCAGGCAGGTTTATTCCTTCCCGAAGGAAGTGTTGTATTCACCGTCCTCCCGCTCATAGCAAAGGGTTTGCGCACTTCCAGAAAAAAGGCACAAAAAATCCGCTAGTTACGGGAGCGGTTACCGCTTGTATAGAGGTTGTGAAGCCTCACACATGAATGTGGAATGAAACACCCAACTTGTCAAATCGGCACTTCTGCCAAGGGTGTGGATTGGTGGAAGGCAGGGAGCATTTCAACTGGAGATTGGCAAAGCAGTACCCTCCCTCCGGCGTCATCCCGGCCCCCGAGCCGGGATCCATAACCACAAATGTTTTGTTACACATCAAAATTACAAGCATTCTTGGTCTTTGGCCTTAAAACAAAAAGCGATTAGCTGAGCGAGAAAATCATGATAGCGCTACTATAAGTTGCTATTGTGTGTCGGAATTTTGGGATTACGCTTTTGAGGAAAGTATGACCAAGCATACGTTTTTTGTTACCAGTAAGCTAAAAGATCGGAAAATTGCGTCACTTATGACAGCGCTTCAGGAGTTATTAGGCGGAAGTTCTGTATCTTTTAAAGGGCACAACCTATCTCTTAGTCTTGAAGCCATTGAAAAATCAAACACATATATAATTTCACAAGCTACGCTGACATTTCAAACAAGCCATCAAGCAGCTATCATTGAGTTTCGAAGGGGGCGGACTTGTCCTCCAACAAACATTCAGGGCAGGTATGTGCAAAACTTGGATCTTCGTGAAGGATCTGCCTTTCAGGATGAAATAATATTTCACGGAGATGGGGGGCTTTCCGAAGAGAACTATGTTTCTGTGGTTAAATTAATCACATCACAGACAAAGTTGATTACGACACCAGAAGTAGATGGCAAATCCAATGTTGCTGCTGAAGTTCTGATAGCAGAAATTACAGCGCTGACTGATGCTCAAAAGAGCATGATTGCTGCAAATGATGATTTGCGCATTAAAAATGAAGAAGCTTTTAGTGCTCGTCTGAAGAAGCTTGAAGATGAAACAGAAGTTCAAAGACACAAAATTTCAGAGGAGAGAGATAGGCTCACGTTTGAGTTTCAGGAGCGTGAGAAAGAAATCGATCAAAGACTAAAAGAGCTTGATGATCGAGATCATATGCATGTTCGTCGAGACCTTCGCGAAAAGATTACAAATGATATAGGTGAGCGAGTTCGCAGCTCACTGGTTCCTCCTAAAACAAATACTCTTGGATGGTTGGTGCTATTTCTTGCCTTTGGGTGTGCTGCAGCTTCAGGGTACTTTGCTTATTTGAGCTATAATGCATTAATGTTGGTATCTGGCTGGGATTTATCGCTTTCAACGAACTCAACTTCGGTTAGTGCATCTACGGCAGTAGTTACCTCCACACACATGTATTTAATGATAGCCCGTACAAGCATTGCATCGATCGCTACGCTTGGTTTCTTGGTTTATGCTCTTAGTTGGCTTCGCGGGATGTATCAACGTAATCTTCAGTTGAGCAATGACCTTCAGCAGTATGCATTGGACATTAACCGTGCGAGCTGGACTATCGAAACAATCATGGAAATGAAAACTAAAGAAGAACATGCACTACCTGAACAATGGATCGAAGGAGCATGTCGTGGTCTATTCGAAAAACAGAGTACTACTGCAACAGAACCAACTGCAATGGACGCACTAGGAGCACTTCTAAACGTGACTGGCCGCTTAGAAATGGGGCCTGAAGGCAACAAGCTTGAGCTTGATAAAACTGGCTTGAAGAAGGCTGTGAAGCAAGGTCAACCTTAAGTCGTTTGTTGTTTTTGCAAGCATGTTTGGGTCCCGGCTCGGAGGCCGGGATGACGTCGGTGGGGAGGGCGCGCGCCAGAGCGTCATTGACTGGTAATACCATGGCGTGGTGGTGAGGTGATGTGGTTGTCAACTTCCCCAATGCCGTCATCCCGCACAAGCGCAGCGCGATGCGGGACCCAGAGTGGCCCGGCAGCGCCTCTGTGCATTATTGCGTCCCATGCTTTCCAATGTGAATGCAGCATCGGCTGGTGATTGAGCTAACTCCGTGTTCGCGGCCCTAGGTCCCGGCTCGGGGGCCGGGATGACGTCGGAGGAGGGCGCGCGGATGATGTCGTTGGGGATGTTGCGTTGGAGCGGAGATGGCTGGCGACGTCATGGCGTAGTGGTGAGGTGATGCGTTTACGGCTCCCCTCATGCCGTCATCCCGCACAAGCGTAGCGCGATGCGGGATCTAGGGTGGCACGGTGGAGCCTCTCTGCTTTATTACGTTCCCACGTCTCTCGATGTGAGTGCAGCATCGGCTGGTGATTAAGCTGCGTTTGTGTTTGCGGCCCTAGATCCCGGCTCGGGGGCCGGGATGACGTCAGAGGAGGGCGCGCGGATGACGTCGGCGGGGAGGTGGCGTTGCTGCGGAGATGGTTGGTGACGTCATGGTGTGGTGGTGATGTACGTAGTGGTGAGGTGATTTGTTTACGGCTCCCCTTCTGCCGTCATCCCGCACAAGCGCAGCGCGATGCGGGACCTAGGGTGGCACGGTAACGCCTCTCTGCTTTATTGCGTTCCCACGCTCTTCAATGTGAGTGTGGCATCGGTTGGTGATTAAGCTGCTTCAGTGTTTGCGGCGCTGGGTCCCGGCTCGGGGGCCGGGATGACATCGGAGGAGGGCGCGTGGATGATGTTGGTGGGGAGGTGATGTCTGAGGAGGCGGCGCGCTAGGGTGTCATGACACTGGCGAAAGACGTGGTTCCACCTCCGCTCTACACACCACGACCTCCCAAAAACCATGGGTCAGCGGTCCTTCTGGATTTCCCATTTTTTAGCAGTCATTTGCGAAAATTAGTCGTAAATCACAAAGAAACTGGGGCTACCGGTGCGGTCGAAGCGGTTGAAGGATCTGTTTAATCATCGGGTTGAAGTGTTTCTCTTCAGCCAGATGATGCTCATGTTCGGGTCATTGATCCTGCCGGGGCAGACGCTGGAAGCCCATGTGTTCAGCGCGTTTTACATTTTCAACATCGCCACCGGTATGCTGATCACGCTGAAGAAGACGCAGTTCTTTCGGCTGGTGGCAGTCCTGCTGGGCTGCTCGCTGGTACTGGCGTTTCTGGATACGCCCATCTTCCCGACAATTGATCCGTTGGTTCCGCAAATCGCCATCTACTTTGCCTTTCATGCGGTGGTCGCCATCGTACTGATTGACGAAATGCTGGTCACACAGGAAGAAAACTACCGGGTCGTTCTGGGCGTGCTCAGCGGCTACATCTCCATTGGCATGGTCTCGTTCTTTCTCTTTATACTTATAGAGCACATGCACCCGGGCTCCTTCAAAGGACTGCCCATTGAAAACATAGAGACCCGCTCGCAGGAAGAAGCGCTCATGTACGCCGCCTTCATCACCCTGATGACCATCGGCTACGGCGACATCGTGCCCTTAACGCCCATCGCCCGGAAAGCAGCCATGATTGTTGGTCTGGCAGGCCAGTTCTACATGGTCGTGCTCACCGCCATCATTGTCGGCAAGTTCCTGAAGTTCAGACAGCCGCGCAAGAAAGATTGAACTGCCGGACACCACCACAAAACAGCGCCTGTGGCCTCTTCGAGAATAGCGCCTGCTGCCTCTTCAAGAATAAAGAGTGAAAGCGACCCATCTGATCCTGATTAAAGCTGAACGGGTTTCATCGGCAGTTATTAAGCGCAGCCTGTTTTAATTGCCGGGAAACACCTGAGCCAACCGGAAGGTCGCCCATGCCAATGTTCTCCATGGACAATATGCGCAAGCTGAAGAAGTTCAATTCTTTGGCCACCGGGAAATCATGGAAGATGTTTATCGCCTTCAACGCGGAGGCCATGTCTGACGGTGCGATTTCCAAAAAGAACAAGCAGCTCATTTCCCTCGCCGCCGCGCTCACCACCCAGTGCCCGTATTGCATCGAGATCCACCGCGAGAACGCCAAGGTCTGCGGCGCAACCGATGCAGAGCTCGCCGAAGTGGTTTTCATCGCTGCCGCCATCCGCGCCAGCAGTGCTATCACCCACGGTACGCACCTGATTGACCACGACGAGTAAGGGCCGCGCAGGGGGATAAGGACTGTTTGGTACCAAGTGACCAATTCGGGAAAAACGCAGAAAATCCCTAAAGAACGCAAATGAACGCACAAAACAACGCAAAGCAAAAAAGGCTCCGGATCGCTCCGAAGCCTTTTCAAATACTCTAGTGATTAGAGAGAGTTAGCCCTCGTCGGCCAGCATCTCCAGCTCCAGCCACTCTTCTTCCAGCGCGCCAAGCTCCTCCTGAAACTTCCCAATCGCATTCGTCACTTTATGAAAACGATCCGGATTGGCGGAAAACAGGTTCGGGTCTTCTAACTCCTTCTGAGCCTTAGCAATTTTCGCTTCCAGCTTTTCCATCTCACCCGGAATGGCTTTCAGGCGGTGCGCCTGCGTGAAGTTGAGGCCAGATTTCTTATCCTCCTTCTTCGCAGCAGCAGGGGCAGGGGACTTATCCTCCTTCGCCGGCTTGTCGGCTTTGGCTGCTTTACGCGCTTGCACACCTTCACCGCGCTGGCGCACCATATCGGTGTAACCGCCCGCATACTCACCCCAATTGCCGCTCTCATCTTCCATAGTGATCACGCTGGTACAAATGCGATCCAGGAAGTCACGGTCGTGGCTCACCAGCAGAACAGTGCCGGGATAATCAGAAATCAGCTCCTGCAACAGATCCAGCGTTTCAAGGTCCAGATCGTTGGTCGGCTCATCGAGCACCATCAGGTTGGAAGGTGCAGCCAGCGCACGCGCCAGCAACAAGCGTCCTCGTTCCCCGCCAGAAAGCACACGCACAGGGGTGCGCGCTTGTTCCGGCTTAAACAGGAAGTCCTTGAGATAACTCATGACATGCTTGGAGGTGTCGCCCAGAATAACCATGTCCCCGCTGCCACCTGTCATAGCGTTGACGAGCGTGTCATTCGGGTCAAGCTTCTCGCGCTTCTGATCCAGTGTGATCATCTGCAGGTTGGCGCCAAGGCGCACAGTGCCCGTATCTGGAGCGAGCTCGCCGGTCAGCATTTTGAGCAAGGTGGTCTTGCCAGCACCGTTTGGCCCCACAAAGCCGATCCGGTCACCGCGCAAAATGCGGGTGGAGAAGTTCTTGACGATCGGGCGCTCTTCATAGGTCTTGCCGATGCCCTTGGCTTCAGAAACCAGCTTGCCGGAGATATCCCCCTCAGTGGCCGCCATCTTCACGGTGCCCTGCGGGCCTTTATGCTCCTTGCGCTTCTGACGCAGCTCAGCCAACTCCCGCACCCGGCGCATGTTCCGCTTACGACGCGCCGTCACGCCATAAACCATCCAATGCTCTTCCTGCCGGATCTTCTCGTTCAGTCTTGCTTGCTCTTTTTCTTCCTCTTCAAAAACCTTGTCCCGCCACTCTTCAAACTTGGCAAACCTCTGGTCCATACGGCGAGAGATACCCCTGTCGATCCAGTAGGTTACGCGAGACAGGTTTTCCAGAAAACGACGGTCGTGCGAGATCAGAACAATGGCAGATTTCATCTGCTTCAGCTCAGATTCCAGCCATTCAATCACAGGAAGGTCCAGATGGTTGGTCGGCTCGTCCAGCAGCAAAATGTCCGGTTCCGGCGCCAACGCCCGCGCAATCGCCGCCCGTTTTGCCTCACCACCAGAAAGCGTCGCCGGATCTTCATCCCCGGTCAGGCCCAAAATCTCCAATAAGTATTTTGCCCGGTATTGATCATCGCCCGGTGCCAGTCCACCTTCAGCGTAGGCAAGCACTGTTGGATACCCCGAAAGGTCAGGCTCTTGCGGCAGGTAGCGAATTGTCCTCCCTGGCTGCAAAAAGTACTCCCCCTTATCCGGCTCTGTGAGCCCGGCGGCAATTTTCAGCAGTGTCGACTTGCCAGACCCGTTCCGACCAACTAAGCAGATCCGCTCGCCTTCCCCGACTTGCAGCTCTGCACCCGAAAGAAGAGGGGTCGTCCCAAAGTTAAGGTGTATGTCTCGCACATGAAGAAGCGGTGGTGCCATTAAGCCAGTCTTTCCAGATTCCTGAAGCAGCGCATTTCAACGCTAGGAGTAGATTTGTTGCTAGTGCTCTACCACAAATGAGCCGAGGTTAAAGTTTTTTGCCACGCCTGTGAAAAAATGGGGGCGACAAACCTCGAGCGTCATAGTGACGCGATTGGAAAAGATTCAGCAACGGAACTTGAAATAAAAGTTCGCATTTAAGCTAAGTTTAGAAATAATACTTCCATAAACGTTTATTATTCAAATAAGAGATTAAAATAATCTCCGATTGCGAGGAAATTTTGATCCCTCGACACTTGCTATAATAACGCAACAGTGAAATGTTGCTGCGAACTGCCAGTCTCCAAATCTGGCGGAATGTAACTTGAGGAGAGGGGAGATCTGTATGATCAAGTCCATTCGTATGTCAGCGCTAGCTGCAGCTCTTGTGGCTGCTACTTCGCTATCTGCTGCGGCTGAAACCGTTTACAACCGTGGTAACTCCGCTGACCCGGAAACTCTTGACCAGCATAAGACATCTACTACCTACGAAGCTCACATCCTGCGTGATCTTTACGAAGGTCTTGTTGCTTACAACGCGAAGGGCGAAATCATCCCTGGCGCGGCGGCAAGCTGGACTGTTTCTGACGATGGTCTGACATACACATTCAAGATGCGTGACGACGCGAAATGGTCAAACGGCGACCCAGTTCTTGCTGGTGACTTCGTTTACTCTCTGCGCCGCATCATGAACCCAATGACCGGTGCGAAATACGCAAACGTTCTCTACCCAATCCTGAATTCCGAAGCCGTTAATAAAGGCGACATGGAAGGTGAGAAGCTCGGCGTTAAAGCAATTGATGATAAGACTCTTGAAATCAAGCTGCACGCTCCAACTCCTTACTTCATCCAGCTTCTGGCGCACCAATCCGGTCTTCCAGTACACCCTGCATCCGTTGAGAAGTACGGTTCTGACTTCGTTAAGCCAGAAAACATCGTAACCAACGGCGCATTCGTACTGTCCAGCTTCGTTCCTAACGATGCAGTGACCGCAGTTAAGAACCCACACTTCCATGATGCAGCAAACGTTGCTCTGGACAAAGTTAAGTTCTACCCAACTGAAGACCGTGGTGCAGCTCTTCGTCGCTTCCAGGCTGGCGAACTGGATACCAACAACGACGCTCCACTGGAGCAGATCGAGTTCATCCGTAGTGAGCTGGGCGACCAGTTCAAAGTAGCGCCTTACCTGGGCACCTACTACTACGCGCTGAACCACGAATCCGAAGCTATGAAAGACCCTGATGTACGTCAGGCTCTGTCCATGGCAATCGACCGTGAATTCCTGGCAGAAGACATCTGGGGCGGCACCATGGTTGCTGCATACTCCCTCGTGCCTCCAGGAATCGACAACTACGGCGAACCAGCATACTCTTCCTGGGCAGAAACTGACCTGCTCGACCGTGAAGAAGAAGCTAAGAAAATTCTTGAGTCCAAAGGTTACAACGAGAGCAACCCTCTGAAGGTTGAAATCCGTTACAACACCTCTGAAAACCACAAGAACACTGCTGTTGCGATCGCAGACATGTGGAAGCCTCTTGGCGTTGAAGTGTCCATGCTGAACACTGACACCAAGACCCACTACGCACACCTGCGTGACCGTGGTGATTTCGACGTTGCTCGTGCAGGTTGGATCGGTGACTACTCCGACCCACAGAACTTCCTGTTCATGACCGAAAGCGACAACACCGGCTTCAACTACGCTCGCTATGAAAACCCTGAGTACGATGCACTCATGGACGAAGCAGCAGTAACTGTTGACCTTGAAAAGCGCGCAGAAATCCTGAAGAAAGCTGAAACTATCTTCATGCGTGACCTGCCATTCCTGCCTTTGATGTACTACGGCTCCAAGAACCTTGTTTCCGATAAGGTTTCTGGTTTCGAATCCAACCTGTTGGACGTGCATCCAAGCCGCTTCGTCAAGATTAACAAGTAATCTTTAACGCGACAGAAAATGCCAGTCATGCAGGATAGCTCATGGCTGGCATTTTTGTGAACTATCGGTAAATAAAAACGATAAACAACTGGAGAAGCAAGGCCCATGTTACGCTATGTCCTGAGCAGATTGCTCAGCGCGATACCGACCTTGTTCTTGATCATTACCATTTCCTTCTTCCTTATGCGCGTAGCGCCAGGTGGTCCGTTCGATCTGGAACGTCCGCTGGAAGCAAAGGTCATGGAGAACCTGAACAAGATTTACAATTTGGACAAACCTCTTTGGGAACAGTACCTCATTTATCTCAAGAGCGTATTGTCCGGTGATTTTGGTCCAAGTTTCTTCTTCCGAGATTTCTCGATCAATGAACTTTTCGCCCAAAGTCTTCCAATCTCCATGCAGCTCGGTCTTTCCGCACTGGCACTTGCCTTGGCTGTTGGTGGGTTTTTGGGGGTTATCGCAGCACTGCGCCAGAATAAAGGCGTCGACTACTCTGTGATGGCCGTTGCGACACTCGGGGTGACCATCCCGAACTTTGTTGTGGCACCAATTCTGACACTCATACTGGGTGTTCATTATGGCTGGCTTCCTGTTGGAGGCTGGGGCGGGGGCGCCTTCGTCAACATGGTTCTGCCTGTCGTAACACTGGCTCTTCCGCAGATTGCTGTTGTTGCACGCCTGACCCGTGGTTCCATGATCGAAGCACTGCGTTCCAACCACGTCCGTACTGCACGCGCCTATGGCCTGTCCGGATACACCGTCGTTGTCGTTCACGCTCTGCGTGGCGCGATCCTGCCGGTTGTGTCCTACCTCGGCCCTGCAGCAGCAGCTCTGCTGACTGGTTCCGTGGTTATCGAAACCATCTTCGGTATTCCGGGCATTGGACGTTACTTCGTACAGGGCGCTCTGAACCGTGACTACACACTCGTTATGGGTACCGTAGTGGTCGTCGCCTGTTTCGTCATTATCTTCAACCTCATCGTGGATCTGCTTTACGCAATGCTTGATCCTCGCGTGCGTTTTGACTGAGGACGTAGTTTATGAGTGTTACCTCCGACCAGCTGACAGAAGCCCCAAAAATGGGCCGCTCGCTGTGGGATGACGCCCGTGATCGTCTTCTCGCAAACAAAGCAGCAGTGACCTCTTTGATCGTGCTGGCAGTGATCACACTGCTGTCCATCATTGGCCCAATGCTGTCTCCGCACCCATATGATCAGGTTTACCGCGACTACGTGAAGACACCTGCAAGCCTGGAAGCTTATCCAAAGCAGGATGAGATCCAGCCAGCTTTTGAAAAGATCGTAAAGCGTGCTCGTATGACCATCGAAAGCTATGAGCTGACCGATGGCAAGGTGACTGCAACCGTAACATCCCGCCGTATGCTGGATGAACGGTACGCACGTTACTTCGACCGCTCTGACCTGTTCGAAAGCGCTGCAATCACCAACATCTCTGCTGACAAGAAGAGTGCGACTGTAACTGCTGATATTCAGTACATGCACTTCTACTTCGGCACCGATGCAAACGGTCGTGACATGCTCACCCGTACGTTGATTGCAGGTCGTGTGTCCCTGACCATCGGTCTGCTGGCAACCTTCGTTGCGATCAGCATCGGCGTGTTCTGGGGTGCGGCTTCCGGTTACTTCGGCGGCAAAGTCGATCTGGTGATGATGCGTGTGGTAGACATTCTCTACTCACTGCCATTCATCTTCTTCGTCATCATGCTTGTTGTGTTCTTTGGACGTAACTTCATCTTGATGTTCATCGCAGTAGGCGCGGTGGAATGGCTGGATATGGCGCGTATTGTTCGCGGTCAGACCCTGTCCATCAAACGTCAGGAATACGTTCAGGCAGCAGAAGCTATGGGTGTTGAAGGTGGCGGTATTCTGAAGCGTCACATCATTCCAAACACTCTTGGCCCAGTGGTTGTTTACATGACCCTGCTGGTACCAAAAGTGATCCTGCTGGAAAGCTTCCTGTCCTTCCTGGGCCTTGGTGTTCAGGAACCAATGACCTCTTGGGGTGTGTTGATCTCTGAAGGTGCGCGTAACCTGCAAGGTGCAGCATGGATGCTGGTGTTCCCGGCAATCTTCCTCACCTCCACATTGTTCGCGCTGAACTTCATCGGCGACGGTCTGCGCGATGCGCTTGACCCTAAGGATCGATAAGAG